>JAHQWL010000022.1 GCA_029856155.1 Promethearchaeia archaeon | reverse complement strand
GTATTTATACAATCTTGTTATAATAAAAATTATTTCATATTTAATTTTTAATTTTTTATCTTACAATTCTAAAAATGCCAATAATTTTAAAACCATTGCGTCGCATCTACTTCTAATACTAAATCATTTAAAGTCGCAGCTCCAACAATTTTAACTCCCGGTATTAGATCCACTTTTTCCCAACCTAGCATTCGTTTAGACGCTTCACACACTAGGATTTCGATCCCCATTTTTAGTGTTTTATCAATCATTTCCTTTACACTTGGAAAACCACCTAACTTAATTTTTTCAGCTTCTCCCGGTTTTAAAATTCTTAATGCACTGCCCAAATAGTATACAATAGCTTTAATATCCATAGCTTTTGCTGTTTGAGCTAATATTAATGGAGAATATTGCCGTTCTGGGTCATGTGAGGTTTGTACATATAAAATAGTCTTTTCATTTTCAGATATAATTCATCACCTTATTTTTTCTATTAATTTTTAATAATTTAGAACAATGATTATGGGATGACCAAATTTATTAAATATCGCTTTTATATTTCAAAATTAAAGGATGCATTTTATATTAGAAATGTTAATATAGATTTCAATTGAGTTATAAAATATTCATTAATAGTAGTAAGTATTAAAAAAAAATTGTACTGACTTAATGAGTTGCACATGAAATACATGGATCGAATGCTCTAATTATCCTCTGAACATTATTTTTCACTAAATTAATATCTCCCTTTCTTTCAAATAATTCTTTTGCATAATTCGTAATCATTTCATTTATTATTGGAATATTAAACTCAGTAGCAACAAATAATTTTATTCGATCAAGAGAATTATGATTATTAACGTAATAATGATGTAAAAGTGTCCCTCTGGGGGCTTCAATAACCCCGATTCCATCAACCCTTTTTACGGAATTCATAGAAGGGAGTTCTTGTTTAATATTTAAATTATGATCATCTAAAATTTGTATACTCTGGATACTTTCCATATACATTTCCAATAATCTAATAAAATTAGCAAATAGAATACTATTTTTCCATGGTTTATCAAAATATTCAAGATAAGTTTGAATTTCATCTGTACCATAATTCTCGTTGATATTGTATCTGGATAAAGGCCCTACTATGACATTTTTTATATTATCAAAGTAAAAATCAATTCCACGTAACTCAGGCTCCTTTCCAAAATAAGAAGAATAATTATACTTTTCAAATTCTATCATATTTTTATTAGCTTCTTTGAATGATAAACTACCTGAATATCGATTATAATTCATTAAATTCGAGAGACCAAGATAGATAAGATTTGGAGGATCAAATTCTTTAGGTGGTAATTGATGAGAAAATAACTCAATAAATTTTTCTATAATCCATTCTAAACTGATTAAAGCATTTTGAAATCTTTTTTTAGCTATTGAAATAATTTTTTTAGAAGGAGAATAAATAATTCCTCCAGGAATGATTGAAATTAAATGAACTGATCTACCCCCAAACAAATTATTAATTTCATTGCCAATTTTAATTAGTTCATATATATTTGAAGTTAATTGAGGGTCATAATTAATTAAATCATAAGCAGTTGTAGTTTTTTGAGTAATATTAAAAATATTTAATAGATCTGGTAAAGCTTGGAAAAAGAAATTCATAGAATGGGATTTGATTAATTCTCCAGTCATTAAAATCCGCCTTAAAAGTTTTGCTTGTTCTGAAACCTTGATATTATATATATCCTCAATTGCTTTACAACTAGCGATTGCCTGAGAAGCATAACATAATCCACATATCCTAGGAACTATTTTTGGTATATCTAATAATTTCTTTCCTATTAAGAAATTTTCAAAACCTCTATAAATATTAAATTCAAAATTTACTAACGAAATTTCATCATTTTGGATTAAAATTTTTACTTCACCATGCCCTTCAACACGTTTACAAACATCAATTACTTTTAACAGTTTTATCACCACTCCAATTTTGGTTTCGAGAATCGATAAAAAATACCAGTGTAGTTTTTGAGTTCTTGAGATAAATTTATCAAACTCAAATAGTTAACAATATTAGAAGTAAAATCTTTTGATACTGATCCTATACATCCTTCACAAGGAAGCCCCATCTTAATGCACTTATGTTCACACCCATCTCGTGTTATGGGTCCTAAACATAAAATACCCCTTGCTAAAAAACATTCAGAGTTTTCCTCATCAAGTTTAATATCTTCTGGATTTGGTGTAATTTTTGAGATATTTATATTAGAATTTATTTCCATGTTCCCTCTTAATGGGCAGCTACCACACATATTTTTTTCAGAGAGTTCTATTTCTTTATTTTCGACCAATCGAATTAGACAATTACCAAAAAGTTTCATAGGTGGTGGACAACCGGGGATAATACCATCAATTTCAATATAACTTGAAATTGGTTCTGCCATTTTTTTATCGGATAGGCTTAAAATTCCTCCAAAACAAGCACAAGTTCCTAATGCATATATTTTTTTTGCTTGTTTTCTGATTTTTCGAAGGATTGGGATTTGATTTTCTTCAGAAACACATCCTTCGACTAAACAAATATCGCAATCTTCAATTTCTTTTTCTTCGGAAATAAACGGAAAATAAATTACTTTAGTCCTTTCAAGGAATTGTGGAAAAATATCTAACGATATAAGAGAAGAAATGCATCCACTACAAGAAGTTAAAGATATTATCACAAATTTACGCTTCAAATTTAACCTCCTCTAGTAATTTTTTATAAAATTTATTAGCAACTTCAGCAAACTTATTACCTTCAACAGCATTCATATGTTTAAGAATTATTCGTTCACGGTATTTTGTAGGGATAATATTCTTTAAGATCGTTATTTTTTTTTCTACTTTTTCTACTCCATCAATATATCGACATGCATTTTTTCTACAACCGATAATCATTACTCCATCAAAACCTAACTCAAATGATTTAATTATGAAATTGGTATCTATACGACCTGTGCAAGGGACACTTAAAATAAAAATATTTGGATGATATGAGATCTTTTTAAGTCCAGCATCATCAGCAGCAGCATATCCACACGAACGACAACAAAAGGCAATAATTTTAGGTTTTTTTCTAAATTTCGAAAAAATTTCAATTGATTTTAAAATCTTCTCAGAATTATCTATATTTAAATCTATCGCATTAGTAGGGCATATACTAGCGCATGTACCACAACCTTTGCATTTAAATTTATCTATACTTACTTTTTCTGATTCGATTGTAATGGCATTATAAGGACAAATTTTAGAACATAATCCGCATAAACCACACTTGTTATCATCGATTTCAATACCACTAAACTCCGCTATCAAATAATCATTAGAGAGTAGTGAAATGATTTTAATAGCAGTATTATTAGCTGTTGAGATGGTAGAATTATAATCTAATGGACCAAATATAGTTCCAACCCCATATATTCCAGATGCCAATGTTTCTTCACTCATAAAACCATAATCATCCAATGTGAAATCCATTGTTTTTCGAAATGCTTTTAAATCTTTATTTGGTACCAGTGTTTGATTTAATATAACTAAATCACTTGGATATTCTTTTGAATTACCTTTTACTATTTTTTGACCGTTTTTTTCAATTAGTTTTATTTTATTAATGTAGTGTATTCTAGAATCCGTGGATCTTAGCAAAAAGTCATCGGGTTTTTTTATCTTACTTAAATCGTAGAAAATATTGACTTTACATTCAGGATTTTTAACTTCAATATAATTTAAATATTTTAACGCAAGGATATCTTGAAGTTTATCTTGATGATCAGGTGATCCAGCATTTTGAATAATTGAAATTGTCTTTGGAGGTGTTTTATCAGAAATTTTTACTATTTTACCTTCTGTGAATCCATCAGAAGATAACATTCTTTCAAACTCTGATGATGTAATTATATCTTTTTGTGGGTTATAACCATATTCGTCTAAATCTGAAAAAAGATCAGAACCAATAGCGATAACTTTAGTACCTACTTTAATTTCAATTTTTTCTGGTTTTTGTGTCAAATCTATTGCTTTATTCACGCAAGCACGCTCACAGATTCTACAGTTAAGACAATTTTTGATATCTGATTCATCAATTAAAGGAACATAGGGAAAAGAATGAATAAATGGGATATAAATAATTTTTCTACTATTTAATCCAAATTCATACTGATTTTGTTTTTCAATACTGCATACTTCTATGCATTGTTTACAACCAGTACATTTTTTTGTATCTACATATCGCGGTTTTTTAATCAAGTTAAGAGTAAAATTTCCAACTTCTCCTGAAACACTTTCTATTTCAGTATTAGTAAGTATTTTTACATTTTTTTCATTCACCAACTCACCTATTAATTCTGAAATGAAACATATAGAACAATCGCCCATATTATGAATTCGATCCCATCTAGCTACTTTACCTCCCAAAGTTGGTGATTTTTCAATAACATATACTTTAATTCCTGCTCGAGCTAAATTTAATGCAAGTGTTATACCCGCTATTCCGCCCCCTAAAATTGCAACACTCTTTTCAATTTCAACTCTCTTTACTTTTACTTTCTTTTGAAGACTAACGCGTTCAATTGCTGCTTCAATTAATAATTCTGCCTTTTCTAATGGAAGAGAGGGATCGATTTCATTTATTCCGAATTGATGTACCCAACAACATTGTTCTCTAATGTTTGCAATTTCTATGTTAACGTGTTCAATAACACCATCAAAAATTCGTTTAAAAAGATGTTGATGAGTTTTTGGAGAGCATGCTGCTATTACAATCTTGTTTAAAAAATTATCTTTTACCCAATGGGTAATTTTATCGAAGTTTTTTTGTTGGCATAAATTTTCGAAGATTTTTATAGACACAACCTTTCTTAGCTTATGTACATATTTTTCAAGTGCAATTATATTAATTACATTTGAAATTTCTGTATTGCAATTACAAATTATTACTCCAATTCGGCTTATTTCACTTCCCTGAGAATCTAAATATTCATCAATATTTTCTCCTGATAAAATTCTTTTGTTAAGATTTAAGATCTTTAATACACGTTTACCATCTTCCGTAAGAAAGTATGATTTTTTATCTTTATTGATTAATGTACCAATTTTTTTGAGATGGAAATTTAACTGTCCTGTTGTATCTAAACCCAATTTTTCCATTAAATCTGTATAGGGAATATAACCCTCTTTTTCTAAAAGGAGCAAGATTTTTCTTCTAAACGGATGAGATAATATCGAGTATATATCCATAATTCAATTCCCTTTTTTTCAAATAAATTATATTATATACTTTTAATAGAAAAACTAATTTTAAATTCAAAAATAACTATGACTATTTTGATTAACTTTATGATCTCTATGATAAATATTATTGTCAAAGTATATAAGTATGATCTTTTTCCCATTTTATGTATTCGGATATAGTCAGAAAGGTGTTAGAAAAGTCCTAATATCTATCATGAAAGTGATAAACTCTCTGTAAGAAAATAATTATGCAAAGTTCAGATTCGTACATTAAGTCAAAAAAAGACTAAAAATTTTGTCAAATAATTAAAATTCCTCTTATCATATTTTTTAAATTTACTTAAAATCATCATTTAATCTGAATAGCACAAAATAAAATGCATTTTATTCATTTTCAAATTTTCAGTTCTTTCAATTTTATGAATTTAGTATGTCATTATTAATAGTTGGTGATATTTTAATAGGTGAATTAAATGTCTGAGATACAGACCATGGTAAGAATTGGAGTGTATATCTGTAGATGAGGAGTTAATATTAGTGCTTCTATCGATTGTGATCTTATTAGAGATTATGTTGAAGCCCTTCCAAACGTTATTGTTTCTAGAGTAAATGATTTTACTTGTAGCGATCCAGGACAAAAAATTATCAAAAACGATATTTTAGATTTAGACTTAAATCGGGTGGTTGTTGCAGCTTGCACACCTAAAATTCATGAATCCACGTATCGATTAGTCTTAGTTGAAGCAGGATTAAACCCATATTACTTCCAAATGGTTAATCTTCGTGAACATTGCTCATTTACTTATTCGGGAAATAAGAGAAAAACTACTGAAAAAGCTATAAGGTTAGTGCAAGCAGGAATAAATCGTGCTAGAGAATTAGAAATAATACCTTTTAAAAAACTATCAGTAGAAAAATCGGTATTAATTATCGGCGCTGGTATTGCAGGGATGAATGCAGCATTAGATTTAGCCAATCAAGGAATTCCCGTCTATTTAGTTGAAAAAGAAGCCACTATTGGGGGAAAAATGGCACAATTAGATCGAATTTATCCTACAGACGATTGCGCTATATGAGTTTTAGCACCTATTATGGTTAGTACGTCAAAACATCCAAATATAACATTACTTACTTATAGTGAGGTAAGTAAATTTAGTGGCAACCCTGGAAATTATAATGTTAAAATACACAAAAAAGCTCGATATATTAATGAAAGTAAGTGTACGGGTTGTGGATTATGTACAACTAAATGTCCAATAAAAGTACCTAACGAATTTGACAGAGGTATGGGGGAACGAGGAGCAATTTACATACCTTTTCCCCAAGCAGTTCCTAAAATTGCTTTAATAGATAAGAGTGTTTGTATTGATTGCAAAAGTTGTCAAAGAATTTGTCCTGCAGACGCTATTGATTTAGAACAGACCTCAGAATATATAAATATAAAAGTTGGAGCAGTAATTATCGCCACGGGCTGGGATGAATATCCAGTTTTGAAAAATAATGAATATAAATATGGTATTTATCCTGATGTAATTACCCAAATAGAATTAGAACGTATGTTAAGTCCAGTGGGACCAACTGGGGGCCATGTATGTAGAATTTCTGATGGAAAAATCCCAAAATCAGTCGCAATGATTCAATGCGTAGGTTCAAGATCCTTACACGGAAATCCCTATTGCTCAGGAGTATGTTGTAATGTTGCACTCAAAAATGCTCAATTGTTAAAACAAGAATATCCTGAGATTGAAATTGTTATCTTTTATATAGACATGCGGACATGGGATAAAGGGAATGAAGAATATTATAGAAAAGCGAGAGAAGCGGGGATAATAATGATTCGAGGAAAAGTAGGGAATGTTCGAGAAGTTCCTGACTTAAAAAAAATAAAAGTTACAGCTTCTTCGACATTAACAAATGATTTTATAACAATGAATACCGATTTAGTTGTATTATCTACTGGTATGGTTCCTTCTAAGAAAATAACACAAATTGTTGAGACTTTAGGTATTGCTAAAGATATAAATGGGTTTTTAACTGAAGTTCATGGATGCCTAAAACCTCAAGAGACAAATAATTTGGGTATTTATATATGTGGTTGTGCTGCGGGACCTAAAAATATCCCTTACACCGTATCAACTGCATTAGCTGCAGCAAGTAAAGCATCTACTTTACTTTCTAAAGATAAAATAACTCAAGAATTAATCATAGCTGAAATAAATGAAAATCTATGTATGGGATGTCATAGATGTGAAAAACTCTGCAATTATAAAGCAATAAAAGTTAATGGAAGGAATATAGCTGAAGTAGACGATTTAAAATGTAAAGGTTGTGGAGTTTGTGTATCATCATGCCCCGCCAGAGCAATTGATCTTAAATATTATAGAGATAAGCAAATTACTGAAGAGATAAAAGGAATTTGTAGTACTGAACTTGAATATAAGGAAGAATATATTGAATCCATTGAACTTATTTGGAAAAAGATCGAAGCGTTAGCTCCTTTTACAACATAATCTGAAAAAGAATGATCCTCTTAAAAAAATGTTAGTTAAGAGGAAACTTACCCATTGCATGGGATTTCAGAAAAATAAAAATAATAATTAAGATGAATTTATATCTTTAGTTCATATTAGTTTGATTTCGGATCTTTAAGGAAATTAATTTATTATACCACTCCAATTTTTTATTCTTCCACTCAATAGTTCTGTTAGATGGAACAATAAATTGCTCAATTATCCCTTTTGAAAGCATATTATTTATTACCTTCTTACCATTATCAGTTCTAATTAGTATCATAGAATATCCTTCTGGTGCTCCGGATGCCCCAACACTAATATCTGTAAATCTTCCCGTGAATTCATCACATTCATGGCAATTATTTCTTACTGCGGGATTAAGAGTTCTTATATCGATTTCGAATTCTTTATTATCTTTGGTTTGGATAAAGAAATTCTTTTTTATCCAAGTTTTCTTGATATTAGTAGGATCAACTTTTATTTCTCTTTTTAAAATATCATATAATTTGTCATAAATAAAATTCTCAAAACAGAAAAGGCCTATAATATATTTAATGACATGAGCTGGTTTAACATGTAAAAATTTCATTTTATTAACAGCCCTACATTGACAAGGAGTTCCAATAAATGCTATTCTTAGCTCATCAATATCAAATATCTCCTTCTTGATAAGAATTTTTTTCGGTATGGTGTATAAATTTTTTAAAGGGAATATTTGAGGAGAAATAGAATAACGTGTACCTGCGGATTTAAATAAATCCTCTTTATCAAATATAATTTTTGGAACGGGCTTAAAATTTTGGTCAAATTCCGAAACAATAGCGGCATCAATTTTATGTTTTTCAAATAAATATGTTAGAATTGCTGAAACAACCCCTCCATCTTGTCCAACTTTTTCTAATCCAGTATTTGTTGTTTTAGCAGCAAGAATTTTAACAACTTTTCCAATATTATCTTCAATACCATAAATTTCATTTAATTGTTTTAATAATACTTTAGTTTGAGGACAAATATAATAACAGACACCACATTTAGTACAATTTTCAACACTTTTTTCTGATTTAAACTCAGGATTATCTCCCTTCATTTCAATAACATCAAAACCTTGACTTTCGCAATATGCTATGCAAGCAGCACATGCACAGCATTTATTACCATCAATTATTTCATTTTTAAGATCTTCAAATGTTTTTACTTCGTTTTGTAAAAGTTTCTTATAAGCTAATTCGGTCATTATAATTCCTTTTTATTAATTCTTTTTACAATTATATTCGAATTCAAATATACCAGGTTTTTTAGGGATTCTTAATTCTCCAAATTCTTTAATTGTCTTTGTAAAATTTTTAATTAATTCAGAAAATTGCTTTCCCTCACTGGCAGAAATAGAGTGCAGTTCAAATCGATCTGCTTCAATTCCAATATATTTTATTAATTTTTTTAAATGATCCATTCTAACTTGAGTGTATTCAAATCCTTTCATATAATGACAATCACCCATATGGCATCCAATAATTAATACTCCATCTATTCCATTATTAAAAGCTCGTAGAATGAATGTAGGATCAACCCTACTAGAACACATGACCCTAATAATTCTAATATTTGGGGGATATTGGAACCTCGAAACACCTGCTAAGTCTGCACCAGCATAACTACACCAATTACAGCAAAAAACTAAAATATTGGGTTCAAATCCATTTTTTAGCTTTTTTTTTATTTTTAACAGGATAAATCCCCCCAATTAAACAATTTCATAATCAATTATATCTAAGCTTGGTAATAAATCAATCATTTTGTTAATTTGAAATTTACTAAAATGATTTTGGTTAATAGCCCCCACTGAACATTCCACAACACAAGCTCCGCACCCCTTACAAACAGCACTAATTATATGAGCCTTTTTCATAGATATATTATACAAACCGATCTCTTTACAGATTTCAACCAATTCAATTGCATTATAGGGGCAAATCTCAGTACAATTACCGCATCCTATACATTTTTCTTCATTTACATAAGAAGTAATGCATTCAGTTTCTATTTCCCCTTTAACCATTATTATTGCTGCTCTTCCAGCAGCAGCATAAGCTTGAATTATACTTTCACCAATCCATTTTGGCCAATGAGCTCCTCCACAAAGGAAAATTCCTTCTGTAGCAAAATCAATTGGTCTAAGTTTTGCATCAGCTTCTAAGAAAAAGCCATCTACATTTGTTGATACTTTTAACATTTTTGCTAATTGTTTTGTATCATCAGTAGGAACTTTTGGAGTAGCTAATATTAATAAATCAGTATCATATTCTATATTTGTTTGTGCGCCAATATTATTATATAAGATATGGAAGTTATGATTTTCATCACTAATTTTGATATCATCAATTGAACGATATCTTTCATAAGTTACTTTCTTTCGAAGACCTCGCCATAGATTTTCAGCATTTAAATCTGAGAATTGAAATTCTCTATATAAAATGTGAATATGTGCTTTAGGATTGATATTCAATAATTTTTCAATATTCTTTAATGCTACACCGCAACAGATATTTGAGCAATAAGGTTTTATATTATCTCCCCTATTAAATTCGTCACTTCTTTGATCTACGCACAATATTATTGTAGCATCTTTAAATACAGGGACATCTTCATCATTTAATGCAGTTAATTCTGTTTGAGTAAGTAAACGATTAGGATATTTTTCCGATAAATCCATCCATCTATTCGTTTTTATTTGTTTAGTTCCCGTAGATACTATTATTGTACCTACATTGAATTTTGTATATTTTGAACTATCATGAACATTTTTAACTTTTACTTGATAATTTCCAACATAACCTTGAATATCATCTATTTCTGAATTTAATAAAATATGAATACCAGATTTGTTTTTCAAATCATAAATTTTCTGTAAAATTTCATTTTTCGTAATAGGTATATAGTATAAATCAATAAACTCAAGAGCGTTACCTCCAAGAGAGGATTTCTTCTCTACAAGGTATATTTCAAATCCTTGATTTGCCAAATTATGTGCAGTGGTTATTCCTGCAATTCCACCACCAATTATTAAAGATGATTTATCAACTTTTTCTTTAATAGTTTCTAATGGCTTTAAATTAATTACCTTCGCTAAGTGCATTCTTATTAAATCACATGCTTTTTTAGTAGCCTTTTCAGGTTCATTTTGATGGACCCATGAATCTTGATTTCTTATGTTTACTAGTTCAAATAAAAATGGATTTAATCCTACTTCTCTTAGAGTATTTTTAAAAAGTTGTTCATGAGTTCGCGGGGTACAAGAAGCAACTATAAATCTATTAAGATTGTATTTTATAATTAGTTCTTTAATCCGCTCTTGTGAATCAGAACTACAAGAATACATGTTTTCTTCAACATGGACAACATATGGTAATTTAGAAACATAATCTACTACTTCGGGAACATTAACGATACCCCCGATATTAATACCACACCGACAAACTAAAATACCTACACGAGGCTCATCTTCCGGTTTTACTGGTATTTCTGGAGGATATTTCAATTGTATAATATTTTGAAATCTGACAGGAGACAATTTCTCACTAATTTTAGCTGCACAAGCAGAACCTTCAGCAACAGCCATTTGAATATCATTGGGTTTTCTAGAATAGCCAGTTACGAAAATATTCTTTTTTTCAAGTAAAATTATGTCCCTTTCACTAATGTAACCTAAATCATCACAATCCAAACTGAGTTTCCTTAATAGCTTATAATAAGAAGGAGGGGGAGATAGTGCACTAGCTAATATGGCCATATCAACTTCAAAAGTTCCAACTTTTCCTGTATCAATATCTTCGAAATATAACTTTAATTTTCCGTTATCTAAATTTTCTTTAATATATGAAACATGACCGTTTACATATTTGACATCATATTCAATCTTACTTTTTTCGATAAATTCATAAAAATTTTTACCTTTTGCTCTGATTTCTGTATTAAAAATATAACAATCAATGCTTGGATCATGTTCTTTGACAACTATTGCTTCTTTAGCCGAATTCATACAACATATGGCAGAACAATATTTTTTACATTCAGGATGATGAACGTTTCTAGAACCTACACATTGTATAAAACCAATTGAATGAGGATGTTTCTTATCATCTAATCTTATAATTTTACCACCAGTAGGCCCATTTGCTGATAAAAGACGCTCAAATTGCATATTAGATAAAACATTAGGGGAAGAACCAGCAAAAGAATTATAAACTTCTGGCATTTCTTGATTATATCCTGTTGCAATAATAATAGCCCCTACTTTCACCTTAATTTCTTCTGGTTTTTGTAAAAAATCTATTGCTTCGGAATTACAAGCTTTAGCGCAAAGTCCACATATTCTATAATTTAAATATATGCATTTTGATTCATCAATGAGATATATTGGGGGTACTGAAGATGGAAAAGGAATATATATAGCACCTCGAGTTTTTAAATGAGTATCAAATTCACTAGGAATTCCTCTAACGGGACAAATTTCTTCACAATCCCCACATCCTTTACAGAGATCTTCTTTTAAATATCTTGGCTTTTTAATAATTGTTATTGTGTAATCACCAGGAGTCCCTCTAATGTTTTTAACATAAGAATAAGTAAATAATTCAATATTTGGATTTCTATATACATCAACCATTTTTGGAGCTAAGATGCATAAACTACAATCAAGAGTAGGATATATCTTATCTAATTGGGCCATAGTTCCCCCAATTGTTGGTTTAATTTCAACTAAATATACTTTAAAACCTAACTTGGTTAGATCTAAGGACGCTTGTATCCCTGAGATTCCTCCTCCAATAACCAAAACACTACTCCATAAACTTGACATTTGTCAAAGCCCCAATAAAACTTTAACTTTAAATTCTTCTTTTTAAATAGTAATTTAAAAAAGCATCAACAACTTTCCAATAAAACTTGCTAAATCAATTACTTCGATTTTATTTCTTAATTCATTATATTCTTTATTTAAAGAAAGCTCATTTATATAACAATTAAAATGTGTTAAGCATTTAGGGCAAGGAACTAATAAGTAATCTGCATTAGTATTAATAGCTTCATTAATACGATTTCTCCTTAAAATATGTGTATATTCGTTGCAATTTGAAAATGCTGAAACGCCACAACAGTTAGCATCATCTTTAATATTTTCCATTTCAATTAACTCTACTCCTGGAATTTGTTTAATTAATTCTCTTGGGACATCATATAACTTATCCGCTAACCGCCCCATCCGACAAGAGTCATGATAGGTCACCTTGATATCAGATAGATAAGGGAATCTTACATTTTTGAGAATTTTTTCTTTAAGAAAAAATTCAGAAAAATGCATCACTTTAAAATCAAAATCGTCTATTATTTTTGGATAATCAAATTTCCAAGTTCTATATCCTTCAGCACAACCAACAATAACAGTTTTTACACCGGCGTTTCTATAAATCTGAGTGTTATATTCAGCAAATTTTTTAAAAGTTTCAATATCTCCCTTACCCCATAGAACGTCATGTCCACAGCATTTTTCATTTAAAACCACTGGCACAATATCGACTTCATTAAGTAAACCTATTATTGTAATAGGTATATTAGTATATTTAAAATTTAAATTATAAAATACTTCTTCCATTAAAGGTAAACATCCAATAAAGCAAGCAATCTCTCCAGATTCCGTTGTTTTTAAATTGTTCTCCTTTAAAAATTCTAATTTATTTGGATTTATCAGATTATCTGCCATTATATTCCAGATTAGTGGAAAAATTTGATTATGTGTTTCACACTGAATAATTCTATTCTTTTGTAATTGATCATTTCTAGAAATCTTTCTCAATTCTAAAATTAATTTAGGTATATTTATGCCCTCATTTTCTTGACTCATTGGACAATAAACTGTACATTGACCACAAGTAAGACAATTCCATATGTTATGTTTATTTACCACTTCTCCCACCGAAGAAAAAATTAAATCCCCTACTAACTTTCGTGGAAAAAACAAGTTTAAGTGCGAAAGTGGACACACATTTACACATCGATTGCAAGCATAACAAAAATTTGATGTTGCAATAACATTTTTGATGCTTTCGCCTAAAATTTGGCAGTCTGAATTATCAGTTTCAATTTCATGATTAAGATAAGATGACATCGAAAATTATTCCTCGACATACCATTCAAAATACCCGCATTTAGAACAGACATATGTTCTAACATTAGGCGCTGTGCGTCTGTATACATAGTCATTATTTTCCAGCATTGCCCCACATTTATTACAAAATTCTTTTATCTCTCCCTTTTCTACTAAAATGCGTATATCACCTTTTTTTATTGAACAGGATTAATTAAATGAGTTTAAAAATTTCGTTTCCTCTTAATTATAATAAATTTTCAAAATGATCTATTTCTAAGATAGAAAAGGTAATTCATACTTAAAAATCCTTGCTCTGAATTTTCTTTTTCAGTCACTTCATTGATTGGATATAATACTCTTATGCTAGAAAAACGAATATTTCGGTTTTATTGATAGGAGAATTATTCAATTAGAGAAAGAATATTGATAGAATTAGATAATTCTATTTTTGATTTATAAATATTAATTAACATTATTATAGAAATATGTAAAATATTTCGGTAATTTTACAGATTTGTTATGTTATACTTGACAGATTTGTCTATATCTGCTAATGAAAAATTATAAATTTATTGTAAAGAATCGCCTTTTTGAGTAAAAAATACCATATAAGTTGAAATTAGCTATTCTATTCTTATTACCTATGATCAAAAAGTAGTCAAAATGTTGAAATTATTTATTTATCAAAAAATTTGACAAATTTTATTTTCAATTTAAATTTTTAAAAAGAGGTTATTTTTGGAGAAAGTCGAAATATTCAATATTCTCAATGAAAATAAAAATCACTAAAAAATGATTTTGAAAATTAAATTTGTCAAAAGGATAAAAATTTTTCTTATCAAACTATTTAAATTCTAATCAGATTATAATATAATTAGAATTAACATCATAGCTCAGAAAGATAGAACGGGTTTATCTTGTAAGGTTATGATAGTTATATTAAAAAAGATTAATAAAAAAAAAAAAGGAAGGGAATTAAAATGGAAGTGTTAGAATTAAAACCAATAACCAACAAAAAAATTACTATATATTTAATAGACAAAATTAGAATTAACCCTAAACTTAATGATATTGATACATTAAAGGAATTGGTTAGTAATAATGAAGTTTCTTTTATTACACTTGAAATAAATAATGAAAACTTTAAAGATTTTAAAAATTCTAATCTTTCAATTGTTTTAAATGCTCTAGATTTAGAATTTCACTTATTAGATATGCCTGAGTATGCATATGGATACCTTTTTGAAGAGATAAACAAGAAAGAAGAGCAAATTGGAGAGTTATTAACAGAATATAGAAATTTAGATGATAAAAACTCTTTTAAAGGGCTAAATTTAAAATCCTGGATTGATGTTCTTAAAAAGGAAGTCAATCATGATAATAAAATTTTAGAAACAAAAACAAGACCACAATGGATTGTTAAAAAAATTCTAGATTTAGCAAGATTGCATGAAAATGAAGATTTGTCTCTTATACATTTTTTCCATGAAAGAACTCTATCAGAAATAACTAAACAATTAAGAGAACTTCATATAGAAGTAATAGTTTATGAATTGAATAATTTTCATAATATCCAAAATATAATTATAAAACAAGAGGGGAATAATTAATGGAAGTTTTAGAATTAAAACCTTTAAAAAAAAAAAGTTTAAAATTGGTCTTAATAGAAAGTGAGTTTCCAATAGATTGGTGGTTTGAACCCACAGCCCAGAAAAAGCATGACTTAGTATGGAATTTGCACCTAATTTCCAGGGAATATCTTAGTTTAATTGAAAATCTTATAGGTAAATATAATCCTGATTTTGCAATCGAAGAGAAAGGTAGTCGATGGGAAGATACAATATCCAACGAAGATCCATTAGAAACAAAATTTAGAGAAAATAAAGTCCCATATAAGATGGTAGATATTTCAGAAAACGCAGAAAATTATCTTTCCTCAAATTTAGAGGACCAGAGAATGCTTGTAAAACAATTAATAAAATCAATTGAAGAGACTAAAAAGAATAGTGAGAAAAAAATTCTAAAAGATGATTTAGAATTTCATCGAATGGTTTTATGGAAGGAATATTTACAGCAAGAGTACGATTCTCAAGAAAATGAGATAAGATATAGTGTTCGAGAAGCTTGGATGATGATGGGAATTCTACAATTTGCGAAACAGATGATAGAAAAAAAGTTAACAGCATTCTTTATCTGTGATTCAAGACACTTTGAAGGAATAAGAAATTTAACAGCAGAATTAGGCATCCAAACTGAAGAAATTAAAATTAAAAGGTCTGCAAAAATAATAAATAATCCTGGTTCTAATTCAATCAAAAATATAATTGGAAAAAGTATACTCGAATTATCACCGATTAAAATCAAAAAGAAAGAGTCATTAGAAAAAATATGTTATTTTTTTGATACTGATGATAATGCCTCTCCTTTCGATATAAATATGGCTTATGATGCAAATTTTGATGTAGTTATACCTATTAGCAAGATGACTGCTGATCAAGTACCAAAACTCGTACAAGATGCAATTTTTTCCCGTAAACCAAAAGCACCTACAACTTTCTTTATTGGTGGTTCAAATGTAAAAGAAGGAGAAAAAATTGCCAAAAAAGTTATTGAGTCTTTAGTACCCCCATTTGAATGCCCCGTGATAATAGATCCTCGTGGTTCACACACCACCGCTTCTTCTGTAGTTGCGAAGACAATGGAATTTGCTAGAGAACATGATTTATATGACTTAAAAGGCAAAAAAGTAGTTATTTTAGGAGCAGGTCCAGTCGGGAGAATTGCAGCCATAATTGCGGCAAAATTAAATTGTAAAACGTATTTAGTAGAAACTTGGGAAAAATCGAATGGAGAATTTATAAATCAGCTAGTTAAAGAATTAAATGAGGAAGTTGGAGAAAATGAAATTATTGGTGTTTTTGCACCTAATGATGAAAAGAAATTAGAAATAGTAAAAAGTGCCGATATTATATGGTCCTTAGCAGCAGTGGGAGTTCAAGTATTATCAAAAGAACTCCTGAACAAATTGAATAACAAAATTGTTATAGACATAAATTTAGTACCACCTTATGGAATTGAGGGATTAAAACCTAAAGATAATAATAAAGAAATTTATCCGACTATAAATGGTACAGGAGCATTAGCTGTTGGTAGGCTTAAATCAGAAGTTGAGGCCTCTATTTTAAAAGAAGCTGCAATTACTAAGGGAAAAAGAATTTTTGATTATAATGAAGCATTTGAAAAGGCTAAAAATATACTATTTGGAAGGGAATTAAAAATTTCTCATTAATTTTTTTTTATTTTTAAAATTTTATCTTAGAAATATTTTAAAAAATCTATTTATTCTTCAAAAGAGCCTTTTGTAAATTAATGCCATGAATAATCTAGTGAATGAGTATTTCTAAAATCATAATCTATTTATAAAATATTATCTTTGGGTTTTTTTTTTAATTAATATTTATTATGAAACTATTTCTATACTAATATATCAAAATGGATCATTTATATGCCTAAATTAATATATATTATATGGTATTCCTGATACTATCATTATTAAAATTAATAATAATAGAAATATTCTAAAAGGTGAATATTTAAAAATGATACCTAGGGAAATAATTAAGGATTATTTTCATTGTGATATTTCTGAGTATGGATTCCAAGATTTATATGACTTAGTTATTAGCAATAAGAATTGTGTTTTATGTGGAACTTGTATGTCAATTTGCCCCCGCATTGGAATAAATGAAAATGAACCATTACTTTTAGATTATGATCCTGAATGTTCGTTATGTTACAAATATTGTGCAAAAACTTATTTTCCAGAAAAATTCTTTGAGAAGGAAATTTTTCCTGAGCATACTACTAAAGATCCTTTAATTGGGCATTATCAAAAAGTTATGCTTGCTAAAAGTACTAATGAGAATATTTTAAAGCTATCTCAAAATGGTGGAATTGTATCTTCAATACTTATTCATGCTCTTGATGAAGGATTAATTGATGGAGCTCTTCTTACAAGTAAAGATGAAAATTGGATGCCAAAACCAATTATAGCAAGGACCTCAAAAGAAATATTAGAAGCAACAGGTTCTGTATATGCATTAGCACCTACATTATCAATTTATAGAGATGCTATTAATAAATACAAACTAAAAAAAATTGCATTTGTAGGTATGCCATGTCAAATTCACGCAGTACGCAAACTACAATTTTTTCCTCCACTTTCAGATAAATATGGCAAATTTTCTTTAATAATTGGACTTTATTGTACGTCAAATTATAGCTATGATTCAATGAAAGATATAATTCAAAAAGAACTTGGAATTAAATTAAATGAAGTGAAAAAACTTGAAGTATCTCACGGTCATTTCATTGCCTATACTAAAGATGGAAGTATGAAGAATATTCCCATTAAGTCTATTAAAAAATATAGTTGGTCAAGTTGTCAATATTGTAAAGATTATACTGCTGAATATTCAGATATATCTGTAGGAAATATTGGTTCTGAAGAGAATACATGGAATAGCGTTATCATTCGTTCTGACATTGGTATGAAAATTTTTAAAGATACTTTAAAATCTAAGAATATAATTTCTAATAATCATATAGATATTTCACAAATTAAGAATGCTTGTTTAAGAAAGAAATTAAAAGTCAATGATATGAATGAAAAATTGATTTCGGCATTGAAATTATTTAATATTCCTGAACTGGAAGCAAAAACTTATCTCACACTTCTTTCTTTAGAAAATGCGGATTTATCTATGTTAAGTGCCGTAATGAAAAAAGAGTCTAGTGAGATTAATCTTGCCCTTAATTTTTTAAAACAAAGAAAATGGATATCTTCTATAAATGAATTTTACAAACCAAATAATCTCGTAAATGTATTTAAAGAAGAATTTCAAAATTTAAAAGAAACTTTTGAGAAGAACTTAAAAGAATTCAAATTAGGAGCTTTCAAGGAGTTAGAAACAATTTATATAAAAAATAATCTCAAATATATAAAAAATAACATATTATTAGATGATTATTTTTAAAAGACCAAAAATTTGAATTAAGGATAAGAATAACTAAATCAAAATCAATTTTTTTTATCTTTAATCTCTAAATTTTTATATAATATTTTTAAATTTCAAACCTTCCAATTCCTGCAGCAATGGAAAACCAGATAACCATAGCAAATGTTAATAATGTAAAATGTAAAATTGTATTAGAAGGAGCTAATGGCCCAACTACTCCAGAAGCCGATAAGATCTTGAAGAAAAAAGGGATAACAGTAGTTCCTGATATTCTTGCTAATGCTGGAGGTGTTTGTGTCTCGTATTTTGAATATATTCAAGATAATCATAGTTATTTTTGGAAATTAGAAAGAATTAATCATGAATTAAAGAATATTCTTGTTAATGCATTCGAGAATGTTTATAAATCATCAAAAGAAAAGAATGTCACCTTACAAATAGCCTCTTATATTATTGCTATTTCGAGATTAGCTAAAGCAATTGAATTGAGAGGAATTTTTCCTTAGGTTTTATTTTTTTTTTTCCATATCAAAATTTATCTTATGAGTCATTTTAAAAATATCTATAAAACTTGAAACATGCATAGGTAATTGTATTCCATTCATAGTTTTAATTTCTTCATTAACAAATCTCCAAAGATTTTTCTCATCTATAGCAATAATTTTTACTAATAAATTATGATCTCCAGTTGAAGAAGCAACTAATTGAATCTCATCATAACTGGCCAACTTTTTTGCGACATCATCCAATTTCAGTGGATCAACAGAGAGACCAAGAATAGCTATAGATTCATATCCAACTTTAAATGGATCTACGAGTGTATCAAATTTTCTTATTATTCCCTGTTTTATCATATTTTGCACTCGATTATGTATAGTACTAGCGGCTAGATCTACTTTTTTACTTAAATCTTTATAAGAGATTCTATAATTTTCCTGTAAAAAATTAAGAATTTCTTTATCTTTTTCATCGAATTGCATTTTTAGAGCTTTATCTCTTGTCTTTTCACTTTCAAATCTATGTCGTTCAATAGCATATATTACTGATCGTATTAGACTTGGTCCATTAAGCTCACCTTTTACTAAATAATCTTGAGCTCCTTTTTGAAGAGATTGCAATGCAAATTCCTTATCATCTAACCCCGTTAAGACTATTATAGGAATCCTATCAGTTACACTCAAAACTCTTTCTAAGGTGGATTCTCTATCGCTATCTGGTAAAGTTAAATCTAATAAAATAATATCAAATTGTTTAGTTCTTAGATTATTTAAACTATCGGAAAGACGAGGATGTGATTCTAGATTAAACTTAAAGTCTTTAGAAGTTTTTAATAATTCTTCAATAAGACGTACATCAGCAGAATTATCTTCAATTAGTAGTATGTCACGCTTTTTATTCTCTATATTTCTTCACCCAATATTTTTTTATAAGTAATATTAAAATTAAAATCTTCTTCAATTCTTTTTTCCTTATTCTGAATAATATTCAATTTAATATAAATAATTATTTTATTTATAAATCAAGCAGGGTAATATAAGTTATAAAATTTTTAAGAGTATACTACAATTTATAATTATTTCTATAAATTTTAATCTGAAAGCTCAAATTCTTATCTAAAAAATGTGATATTTTTATTCGATAAAATTTATTTTATATTGGACAATATTCTTATTAAGTAATAATTTTTCCGAGGATCTTAAAATTTAAGATTTTGTATGAATCTTTTTAAAAACCTTAAATTTGCAAATATAAATAAAAGATAGGAAATGATTGTAATGAATTTGAAGTTTAAAGAACAGAAAATAAGATTTTTGATTATTTTAATTTTAATTATTGTTTCATGTTTATTAATTTATTACTTCGAGGTAATTCTTAATACTTCAATCTTAGTTGCACATTTTTTCTATTTCCCTTCAATTTAAGCGTGTTTATGGTGGAAAAGAAAAGGATTAGTCATTCCCACATTTTTAGCTGCAATATTGATTATTATTCATCTCATTCTAGATGATCAATTTTTTACTCTAGACACTATTAATAATTTTGTTAGAGCAATCTCCTTAATAGTAGTGGGAATAGTTGTATCATTCTTATCAGAACATATTTCAAGAAGAGAAATTGAATTTAATGAAATAACGGAGGATTTAAGGCGTTCTAATGAAGATTTACAACAATTTGCTTACGTAGCATCTCATGACCTACAAGAACCTTTACGAGCAATTGTAAGCTTTTCTCAACTTTTAGAAGATAAATATAAAGAAAAAATGGACAAAGATGGTAAAGAATTTATACATTTCATTACAGACGGTGCAAAAATAATGAATACGCTTATAAAAGACCTATTATCATATTCAAGAATCACAACCCATGCTAAACCTTCTAAATTGACAAATCTTGAAAATATTTTAAAGGATGCTTTATTTAATCTGCAAGAATCAATAAAAGAGAGTGGTGCGGTTATAACTTATGATAGAATGCCAACATTGAAAGTGGATAAAACTCAATTTACTCAATTATTTCAGAATTTACTTAGCAATGCTATAAAATTCCGAAGAAAAGAACCCCCTAGAATTCATATCGGGGTAAATAAGATCAATGATGAATGGTTATTCTCTGTAAAAGATAATGGTATAGGTATTGAGTCAAATTTTTTTGATAAGCTTTTTAATATTTTTTACCGACTACATACTAAAGAAGAATATCCCGGTACAGGGATAGGATTACCTATATGTAAGAAGATAGTTCAACGATATGGTGGAAAAATATGGGTAGAATCAGAAATAGGTAAAGGATCAACCTTCTTCTTTACAATTTTTCCAAAAAAAATTAAAGAATAATTAGAGTTAATAATGAATGAATATAAAAAAGTAAAAGCAAAAATATTACTCGTAGAAGATAATGCCGCAGATATTCGCCTTACGAAAGAAGTCCTTCAGAAGGGGAGAATAGTTAGTAGCTTAGATGTAGTTCGAGATGGTGTTGAAGCAATAGACTTCCTAAAGAAAAATGGGAAATATTCTAATGTCAGTACCCCTAATTTAATTCTTTTAGATTTAAATTTGCCAAAGAGAAATGGATTCGAGGTATTAGAAGAAATCAAGCGAGATGAAGAATTAAAGCGAATTCCCGTAGTAATTTTAACTGTATCTGACACAAATGAAGATTTAATAAAAGCCTATAATCTTCACGCTAATTGTTATGTAATTAAACCTTTAGAATTGAAGGAATTCTATAGAATATTCAGGAGAATACTGAATATAGACAAGTTAAAGTCGAATCGTGCCCACGCAGATAGATATGCGGGATATTTCAAGGAGATAATGGAGAAATTGATGAGGGGCGAATGGGCTGTTCCATATTGGTGGGAAGATCCTGATGACATCAGACATTTTGAGGAAAGTTTACTCCGGCTTGGATTTGTAAAGCCTGACAATTTAGATCGATAAATTCCCTCTCACTTAATATTTAAATAGTTTTTTTTCTTTATTTTTTATAATAAAAGACAAGTTAATTAAAATAGGCTCAAAAATTGTCAGAATTTAACTACTACTTTATTGATCCATGCGAACATGTTGCCATCGTGTATCAACCAGATGGTATAACTGAGTTAGGTAGATATTCATTTCGGGGATATATGAGAGGTATGAATCGGTTCTTTCAAATTTGCACTTTTCTTACTTGGGAAATGAGCTATTTAGGTCGGATTTTATCAGATGCAGAGGATGTAACCTTTAAGACGTTTGCGAATGTTTTAAGAAGTGATTTTTATGGTTATGTTAAGAGAGGAGAAGCGAAGACCCTTGAAGATGTCGTCAGACAGCGCATTACTGATTTAAAGCAATATAAATTTAAAGCTCAAAGAATATTTCCATTTCTGCCAGAATCGAGTGCTACTTCCCTTGATTATAAGGAATTCGAAATAACTGTAGACCGCATCTTCAAATGGATAAAAAAGATGCGTCAGCAACGTATTATTTTTTATGAATGCATCCTACAGGAATATATGGCACAAAAAGACCAATATAACCAACAATTACGAGCATTTTATGAGAGTGAGGATAAGAGTTCATTAACAGAACCAAATGAGTTTATCATTGATTCTATGTTATTTGAACTCGGAATTGATTCTGAAAATAAAAATAAAGGCAAATTGCCTGATTTGTATTATGAGATTCATAACCAATCTTGGTATCTTAAAGATTTACTGGAGCTAGATAATCCTGAAATTGAAAGATACACCAAAAAACTTCCTCGTTATCGGACGCGTGATCTTCACGCGGATCCAGAAGATCTGAGAGTTTTTTTTGAATTATTTTCCGTCTTTAAGGATGAGATGAGCCTTATTCTACCAGATGAGCCTAATAAGAGCTCGTTTGAGAGAATCTTAACGGTTCTCATTCGAGATTTTGGCGACGATTTTGAACAGCACGGCGATTTAGAAAATGTAATTACCAACCACATTAAAGAACTCGAAAAATATGAGTTCCTTTCGCTTCCAAAAGAGCAATTTTTCGACAAGCTTTCCAAAATGATTTATGACCTTCGGGCTCGACGTATTGCCTTCTATGAAGCCGTGCTTGCTGATTATTTGGCGAATAAGGAGAAATATGACAATGCCATGTAATAATGTGTTATTTAAATTCCATTTAAAATGAGGTCATTTAACTCTCTATTTTAAATAAGACTAGGGTAGACACTGAATAAGTTAGATTTAAGATATAATTATAACTTAAAGGGGCTCCCTAAATATTTTTTTTTCCCTACTCTCTATTAAAATTTTCTCCCTCCCCCGTGGTGCCCCCTATTGAAATACTATTGGCGAAAAGGAATTAAAGCAATCCTTACAACTGCAGATGAAAATCTACTAAATAATTCTATATTCATTTAAACAAATATTTAAATAAGTTAGAATTAAAAAAAAGAAAATTTAATTTGAATTATTATTAAGGCATCTTAGATCAAATTACCAAAAAATAATAAGAGTCCATGATTCTATATATCTTAGAACCTTAATAGTTATAAAAAGAACCTACTATGGCAACTGAAAAAGATAATGTTTTGCAAATGATAAAAGAGCTCCCTGATGATATTACATTAGAGGATATCATGTATCATTTATACGCTAGAGAAAAGATAATCCGTGGTTTAAAGGATGCTGATGAAGGAAGAAAAGTCTCAAATGAAAAAGCAAAAGAAGTTATCGAAAAATGGTTCGAATAGAATGGACTGAGCGTTCTTTAGAAGACCTAAATCAAATACATGATTATATAGCTCGAGACTCCAAAAGTTATGCTACCCTTTTTATTAAGAAGTTATATAATACGGTTCAGAAATTAAAGGAATTTCCAAATATGGGTAGAATTGTACCTGAAGTCAACATTCCATCTGTAAGAGAAATAATTTTCCAAAATTATCGAATAATTTACAGAACAATGAATAATTTTGTTGAAATAATTACTGTATTCCATGGTAGTCGCTTATTAAGATTATAAAAATATTCTGTTTTAAAAGATAGGCAGATATAAGATAAAAGGTATTTAAAATGATAAGATTAGAATAGAGTCCATGGATACGTTGGAAACAGGGCTATAAGTACCTTAATTTTAAAGAAAAAAGTTGATTCTATAAAATCAATACTTCATTTTCCCTCCATTTTCTCCCTCCCCCGTGGTGCCCCCTCCTAAAAAAGTAGGAAATTAGGTATACTTCTAAGTTTTTAAAAAATTAGTTTTTTCAATTAATTCTTCTGTTGAGAACACGGTAACTTCTTCTTGACCTTGTTTCAGTTTTTTATCATTTGACCAAATATTAGATTTAAGTGCGAATGCAAGAGCTAAATACACTGTATCTTTAGGATCGGGAGAAATCTTCTCGGCTTTATCTATAAAAGGGATTATCTCCTTTTTCGGAATAATTGTGATCTGTTCCTTTAATAAATCAAAAAATTGGGTGAATTCTTCACGAGAACGATGAGTCTTCTTGAGAATGGGTTCTTCATATTTAGCAAATTCTGTGAATAAGAATTCAGGAGCAAAAAGTTGTAATTTATCGCTAATCAAGAGCTCTGCAGTTGATCCCTCTTTTATTAAAGCAGCAAAAAGAATATTAGCATCAACAACTAGTTTCATTTTTTACTCACTCTTATAGTGTTTTAATAAGAGTTCACTTATTTCTCTTCCAAGATTTAAAGCGTCTTCTGGAGATATTTCACTATCAATTCGAAAAGTTTTCATAAAATTTAATTGTGCAATCTTTTTTTTGATTGAATCTCTTGCTACTTCAGACCAATTAATTTCTGGGAAACCTTCCATCATTTTTTTTAATTCATTAGGAATTGATAAAGTTAGATTTGCCATTTTAATTTTAGTTTGTATATTTTTTACTATGTGAATATATGTGAATACACATATTAATAATTATCTAGAAATTCTTTTTTATAAAAATAAAATATTCTTGAATTTTACTAATAATGTAAAATTTACTTATTATTCCCTTTATTGCCCTCCCCGTGGTGCCTCTTACTAAAACAATATTAAGAGATTAAGTGAAAAAAGCTTTCACTTTTATTTTTCCGACTAGACTATCCAACATCACTTAGGATATCAGAAAAATTCTCTCTCATATCTTTAAATTCTTTTTGTTATTTAAGACTAGAAAGGAGTTCAAATTTCTAATTTTTAATACAAGGCATTAGAAGGATTTAAACATTAAAATTTATAAATTTGTAAGGAAAAAGAATCCCCAATTGAGTATTCCTCCAATTAATAAAGCAAATCCTATTTCCAGACCAGCTATCTGTAAAGCATATTTCCAATTAGTCTCTTTAGCAATTAAAACTATAGTTGCGAAGCAAGGAATATACAGCATCGTTACTAAACTGAATATAATCATCTGGAATGGTGTAAGTAATCCTAGAAGAGTTGTACCCATAGAATTTGCTAATAAAGCTAAAAGAACTAATGTCAGTTCCTTTCTTAAGATCCCATATATTAAAAAGATACCCGTAATAGCAGGTAAACCTAACCAGAAAACAGTAATTGGAGATAAAATCAAATTGACAGGATCTAATAATCGAAACATGAATAAAATCTCTAGTATAACTCCTGCTATAATTATAATGGGCATTGCTTTAAAGATGAATTCTTTAGTCCTTACCCAGGTTTGTTTTAAAATAACAGAATAATTTGGAACACGATATTCATGCATTTCCATAATTAACTCAGTGCATTCACCAGGTAAAATCTTATTCAATATTTTGCCGATAATTATTATTACAATAAAATTTATACCAAACAATATCAACACCCAAGTTACACCTACGTATCGTCCTACTAATCCTAACACTACAGTCATTACCGCGGCACATGGAATTAATGATGTTAATGCAATTGAGATTTTTTTTTCTCGGTCAGTTTCCATTATTCTACATCCAGCACAGGCAGGAACATTACATCCAAACCCTAATATCATAGGGATGATGGTTTTCCCATGGACACCTAAGAAATGCATGAATCTATCCATGAGATATGCTGCCCGTGGTAAATAACCAGAATCTTGTAAAATCTCGATAATTAAAAAGAATGGAATGACATAAACCAAAACACCACCTATTGCTCCAAAAATACCTCCTACACCACCTTCCCAAAATATTTTAACTCCCAAATCGTTCTCACTGTAAATATTATAAATAATACTGCTTAAAAAGTTATAAATTTCCTCAATTTTTTCTCCAAGGAAACCTCCAATAATGGAAGTAAAAAGATATATTCCTATAAGGATTGAAATTAATATTAAATAACCCCAAACAGAATGTGTAGTTATATGATCTAATTTCTCAGCCCAAACAATTCTTTTTTCACCACGAGCTTTAACAATGACAACTTCTTCAATAATTTTGTGTATATTTGTATAAATTTCAGAAGAGATGATTGTACTGATATCTTCTCCATGTAATTCTTCTAATTCTTTTCGATAATTTTCTGCTAAATCAATTATATATGTGGTTTCTTGTTTAGCTTTAAACATTTTTTCAATTTCTTCATCGTTTTCTAAAATTTTGATTGCTAAAAATCGCGAGGGATAATTAAATGTTGAAAAATATTCTAAATGTAAATCAATGTTTTTAATTAAATCATTTACTCTAATTTCTACTTCTTTACCATACGTTAATATTGAATATAAATCTGGAAATTGGAAGGCGTTTTTAGTAGATAAATTATTTTGAATTTTTTTATCATCATGAGATAGTTCTTCATGAATTTTTTTTCCATCATGATTATAATGTGAAGTAGGCTGATGATAAACTACTAATTCTATTGCTTCTTCAATTAATTGGTGAACTCCCTTACCATGAACGGCTACAACAGGAATAACGGGCAATTTGAAAATTTCTTCTAGCTTTTTAAAATTTAATTTTAGATTTCTTTTTAATAAGATATCCATCTGATTAATAGCTAGTATCATCGGCACTTTTAGTTCTAATAGTTGGAATGTAAAAAATAAATTGCGTTCAAGATTTGTAGCATCTATTACATTAATAATAACATCTACTTCTTCAGAGACTATATACTCTCTACTAATAATTTCTTCTAGCGAGTAGGTTGACAGGGAATAGATTCCTGGTAAATCTACAATATTAAATCGATACCCTAAAAAATTTAAATTCCCTTCCATTTTTTCTACAGTTTTTCCCGGCCAATTTCCAATAGTTTGAGAAAGTCCTGTAAGTTGATTAAAAATTACCGATTTTCCAACATTTGCATTACCAGCTAAAGCAATATTAATAATACTTTTAAATTTCTTAGTTTCTATATTTTGCTTTTTCACTGATTTTATGATTCTCATTTCTCTCAACAAAAAGATAGCCAATATATTAATGAAAAATAATTAGTTTATTTTAAAAATTATTTAGAATTTTCAGGTATAACAATTATTCTAGCTGCTAACCCTCGTCCAATTACTAATAAAGATCCTTTCACAATTATTTCAATAGGCCCTCGAAAAGGAGCAGCTTTTCTTTTTATGATTGTAACACCTGGAATAATTCCTAAATTAGCAAGTCTTCTTTTAGCTTGATGACCCGCATTCACTCTCAATACTTTAAGTTTTTCACCGATTGTACAATCCATCAAACGTTTTATCAAATGTATACCCTTGTTATGCTCTCGAAAAGATTTTTTGAATTTTGACTCCATAATAATTATTAGTTGATAAAAACTTTTTTTCTCAATTAAATTATGTATTTTCTCATTTATAAAGTTATTAGTTATACCTAAAAAAAGGGGTTTTTTCTTTAGTTTCTTGTAGCTATTTATAGAATAAAGAAAATTGTTAACCCAAAAATAATGAGTGAAATCCTTGATTCAACAAAATTAAAGAAATCGTAAAATTATTCTACATATTATTATAAGTCAATAAAAAGAATTTTTTAACAAAATAAATCTGAATAATGATTCATAATATAATTCTTTCTAAGTGCATTCTATTCAAAAATGGAGAGTAATGAATAATCATTCAATAACATTTAAAAGTTACCATTACTTATAATTAATTAAGAAAAAATAAAAAAATTTTAAGAGGTGAAAGAATCAATATGCCATGGGGAGATAGAACTGGACCAAGAGGATTAGGTCCAATGACAGGCAGAGGTTTAGGATATTGTGCGGGCTATGATACACCAGGATATACAAAAGGCCCTGGAATGGGTCTTGGTCGTGGCTGGGGTGGTGGTAGAGGTTGGGGACGTGGTAGAGGATTAGGGTATGGTAGAGCTTGGGGTGGGGGTTATAGAACTCCTGTTTATGCTCCTGCTTATACTTCATATACACCTGGAATTACACCACAAATTAGTCCAGAAAATCAATTATCAATGCTAAAACAAGAGAAAAATTATCTAGAATCAGAAATGAATGGTATTAAAAGCTCGTTAGACGATATCTCTAAAAGAATTGCTGAATTGGAAAAAGAAGAATAATTTTTTTTTATTTTTTTTATACTTTTTAAGAGGTAAATGGGCAAATGATTGAGATTCATGAAAGTTATGAAAATTATTTAAAAGCAATATATTTAATATCTAAAAAAAATAAAGGTGGGTGGGTATGCAATTCAGAGATTTCAAAATACCTAAATGTTAAACCCCCTTCTGTAACTGACATGTTATATAAATTAAAGGCAGGAGACTTAATAGACTGGAGTCCAAGAAAATCTTTAAGATTAACGAAAAAAGGAAAAATAATCGCTCAAGATATAATTAAAAGCTATAAGAATTTATGTAATTTTTTTAGGTATGTTTTAAAAATAGAAAACAGAAATTTAATAAAAAAATTATCTTGTGAAATTGAGCATCACTTAACTCCAGAAGTATCTAATGCTTTAGAAGAGCTACTCCTTGAATATTAATAGAAATTATCTCTTTATTTACAAAATCAATTCTTATTCTTATTCAAATTTAATTTCCAAAAGATTTGCTTATTATAGAGAGCATCTATAATCTTTTTTTGAGATTTAAGTTTTTTTAAATGTGAAATAATTTTATCTTCATCAAAATTAGAAGAAGAAAATGTTTCAATAATTTGATCTTGCCTCATTGGATGTCTCTCTAGTATTGATAAAACTTCTTTTTCGAAATCTGATGAATAAATACTGAATTTTCCTACCTCCGGAAAGTTAATATTAGTGTAATCAACGAAGATTTCATTCAAAATTGAAAGTATGCTCTTATCAGGAATTTTTACCCATTTTTCTACTGGGGGCCTTATTGGAACATTTATATCAATTCTATCTGGTTTTATCAAATCTAGTTTTTCTTTAATTTTTAATAATTCTTCTTTTGTGTCATTAATCCCTTTCATTAGCATCACTTCAATCCAAAATTTACCCACGAATTTTTTCCTAAAATCTATAAATCCTTGAATTAGATTATTAAAGCTAATGGAGGGATGAGGTCGATTTATTTTTATGAATGATTTTTCATCCCAAGCGTCCAAACTAGGTAGGACTACATCTGAAGAAATTAAAGTATTCTGAACTTCTTTATCATAAAGTAAACTTCCATTTGTAATCACACAAACAGGTTTTTCAGATAACTCTTTAGATCTTATGATCAAATCATTTAAATCTTTATATAATGTAGGTTCCCCACTCCCTACAAATGTGATATAGTCAAAATTGTTTCCCTTTAGTTGGATAGCTTTTTCTATTTCAGCTATAATTTCTCTTTTAGGGAAATAATTTTTCCGGATATTAGTAAAGTTGGTTGTTTTTCCTAATTGACAGTAGATACATTGAAAATTACACGTTTTAGAAGGAATTGGATCAACCCCTAATGATTTCCCTAATCTCCTGCTAGGAACAGGTCCATATACATATTTCATGTTTTTTTATTGAGAACCCATATCAAGAATTTTGGATCTTATATTTCTCAATTGCATGTTTGATAGTAGTCACTGCTAATTCCGCACAATGTCTATGATCTTCTGGTAACCCTCCTAAAGCATTATCTATATCAATGGGTTGTAAATTTTCAGCAAATTCTAATGTTTGGCCTTCCAACATTAAAGTAATTTGACTCCCTGCTGCTACAGTAGCACCGCAGCCATCGGTAATAAAATTTACTTTTACAATAATATCTTCTTTAATCTTCAGAAAAAATTGCATTGTATCGCCACAGGATCCCTCATAGGCATGCCATACACTTATTTCATTATCTTTTGGTTTGCCCCAGTTTCTTGGATTTTGAAATAATTCTACAATATATTTATTATATCTTTTAATTTCCTCTTCATTAATTTCTTTCTGAATTTCCGCTACCCATTTATCCAAATCATCTAATGGCATTTTTTTATTACTAATTTAGATTTTTTATGCAAAATATTACTTTTGATAAAATAATGTTTAAAATTAAAAAAATTTGTCTTTTATTTTTCTAATACTTCTCGAATCTTTTTAACCGTTTGTTTAAAAGCTTTTGTAGAGTCACTCTCAGGATATTTTATTACAAAGGGCATTCCTTGATCTCCTTGCTGACTTACTTCTATTTCGAAAGGAATTTTCCCTAATAGTTGAATTTCAAAATCATGAGCTGCCTTTTTAACTCCTCCCGGAGGATAAAGATCAATATATTCTCCACAGTGGGGACAATTAAAACCAGACATGTTTTCAATTAAACCTAATACTTTTCTTTCCATTATCTGAGCCATTCTAATGGTTTTTCGGGCATCCATTAAAGCAACTTCCTGAGGGGTTGAAACTACGATAACATTCTCATCAGGAATAAGTTGTAAGATGTCTAGTGTTTCATCAGAAGTTCCTGGTGGTAAATCACATATTAAATAATCCAATTCTCCCCAAATTGCTTCTCCTAAAAATTGTCTTACTGCACTCATCTTCATTGGCCCTCTCCAAATAACTGGTGAATCTGAACTTTCAATGAGAAATGCCATACTCATTGTCTTAAGATTTAAAGGTCCATTTACAGGATAAAATCTTTTTTTTTCAGGATCGACCCTTGGTTTAAGGTTAGGATCTATACCCAACATTTTTAATACATTTGGCCCTGTTATATCCACATCTAAGATTCCAACTCTCAGTCCAACGCTTACTAAACTCATAGCGAGGTTTACAGCTACTGTTGTTTTGCCCACTCCACCTTTACCAGATATAACAACTATTTTATGTTTAATTTTTTCCATGTTTTTTTTTATATTTTCTTCTAATTCATCCATCTTTTCTTTCTTTCCTTGCTCGACTGTCTTCTTCAAATCAATATCTGGAATTTCTTTTTCTTGAATAGTCATTTACCTCTTAATTGTAGTTAAATTTTATTTAATTATATAAAACTATTAATGAATAATTATTCAAAATTTAAAAAAGTTTTGAATCGTCCCTCAATGATAGATTTTAATATCTTAAAAACTAAATTCTTCGAGTTTTGATATTACTTTAATTCAGAAAAAAAATTTTAATTATGATAACTTATGACAACTTTTTTATTAGAATCTTAATTCTCTCGAAATAACAAAACTTTTATCTGGTATAGGTAATATAAATCTAATATTTATTTGCATAAATTAATTTTTCATAACTTTGTTCAGTTAGGTTGGTTGTTATAAAAATAGGTGATATGAATAGATATTTTAGATATTGAGAAGTTAACTAAGCTTTTGTCTTTCTGGATTATGCATAATAATCAACATGTAAAAGATATTAAAAAATGGATTGTAAAAATTAAAAGATCAATCTCTGAAGAAATAGCTCTAGATTTGACAAATGCAATTCAATATTTTGATAAAATGAATAAATTATTTGAATCCATAAAAAAACGAGCATGTAAAGTTAAATATGAAAGTTCAGATGCAAAAGTTAAAAAAATATCAATTCCTAGTTGGTTAAAATCACCAAAAACTTTTGAATTAAAACAGATTGGAGTAATTCGAACACCATATAAAAATAATGCACCATTTCAACCAATTGAAAAAGATCAGGGCGATTTTCAAATTATAGTTGATCCCCAATATACTGAAAGCCTTCAAAAACTCGACCAATTTCATTATATTTATGTGATTTATTATATTCATCGAGTATCGCGGGAAGTAAAGAATATTGTGTCACCACCTTGGACTGGAGGAATTGAAGTAGGAACATTCGCTAGTAGATCTCCAGTTCGCCCAAATCTTATAGGACTTAGCATTGTTCGGATAAAACAGATTTCAAAGAACAAGATTTTCACAACAGGATTAGATGTATTTGACAGAACGCCATTACTTGATATTAAACCTTATATTAAAGATTTAGATTCAAAATGTGATGCAAATTATGGTTGGATTGAAGATTTAAAGGGATATAAACACCTACTTTTGCATATCAAAGGGGTTCCTCATGACTATTAAAAGATTATATTAAAAATTTAAGTAAAAATTATGCATACATTAAAGATCTTATTTTAATTAAAAATATTATTATCGGTTCTAATGTTTTTTTTATTTTTTTGCTTTAATTACCACAAACGAACCTTTTCCATATCCCTTTTTTACTTGTTCAATTTTATTTATATCTGATAAAGGATGAAAAATCGTTTGACTAAAATTAAAATTTTTGAATTTAGCTTTTTTTAGAAAAAATACAACCTTTTCAACAGAGTAAAAATCTGCTATATTGTAAAAAACACTCGATTTTTTATGCTGTTCGTACAATTCTCCAATTGCACTATTTCGATCAATAAACCCAATTATAAATTTACCTTCTGGTCTTAAAATTTTGAATATTTCTTTAAATGATATATCTATATCATCAATGAAACAGATTGAAGTAACCATTAACACGAAATCAAATATAGCACTCCTAAATGGCAGGTTTTCAGCAAGAGAATCAATTAAATCTATCATTCTCTTTTTAGAGAGCATTCTCATCTTACTAGATGGTTCCACCCCAAGTTTAATACCAAGAGGAAACGCAAATCTACCACTACCTACGCCAATTTCAACACCATTTTTACTTTTTGGAAGTTGCATTTTTATTGCTAGTAATTCAGATTTGTAAGCGTATTTATTTCTGATGAACCATTCATCATATCTGAAAGGATATTTATCAAAGGGTTCAATTCTCGGCATAATATCTTTTTTAATAATCTTTTAATTTATCACTTTTTAGAAAATTAATCCACTCAGTTATAAAGTTATTAAGAATATGAAAATATCATTGGATAAAGAAAATCTGGCTTTCTTGATTAATTATCAGTAAAAAAAAGAATTACTTGCTATATTTTTTTTTCCATTCTGTCTGTTTTTTTGTTGGGTCGTCTCTTATCTGACACTTATGGTGGATCAAATCTTGATTCTCAAAAGCTTGATCGAGTAGATCCTCCAATTCATCTTCAGAGATCTTCTCTTTCTTTTTTGACATAATGATAAAATTGTTTTTTGGAGATATGGTATTTAGGCTATTATAATGCTTTCTTTTTATAAAAGATATAGAATGGATTATTTCTTAAGTTTTTCCCTTATTAGATATATTTTATCCAAACCTTTCTTCTATTTTATATAATTTACAGGAAGTTCTAGGGATGAATAATATGGGATTCAAACAAGATATCCGTACTAGAAATATCTCGATAGAGTTCTAGACTCATTTCAAGATCAATTTTATTTTTTCTTTATTTCTATCATTTTTAAAATAGAGCGATTTTAAAAGGGCTAAGTATGTGTCATACTCCTTTATTATCCTTTCTGATAGGAACATAAGATTACCATTAAAGTTGTTAAAGTTCAGTTTTGGTTTTTTTTTAAAACTCCAAAACTTTTTAAAGAATTATGAATATATATTCATAATTATATTAAGTTAAAAAAAATGGTGTAAAAAAGAATGAGTATTATTGCAATTCCTTCAATGGGAAATGGAGGCTTAAATGATCAAATGAGTCCTCGTTTTGGAAGATGTGCAAGTTTTACATTTGTTGAAGTGCAAAATGATGAGATTAAAGCCGTTAAAACAGTTCCAAATCCTGCTGCAAATGCAATGGGGGGAGCTGGTGTGCAAGCAACTCAAATTATTGGTAATAATGGTGCTAATATTGTAATTGTTGGGTTTTTAGGTCCAAATGCTTCTAATGGACTTAATTCTTTAAATATAAAAATTGTTCAAGCTCCTAATGAAGCAATGACGATAAAAGAAGTTATGAATCTCTATATAAAAGGAAAGTTACAAACAGTTAGTACCTCAAATGTCGCATCACACTATGGCATGGGTGGAGGTGGTCGAGGCATGGGTGGAGGCGGTCGAGGCATGGGTGGAGGCGGTCGAGGCATGGGAAGAGGGAATCAACCTTAGAAAATCTATGAATTAATTAGAAAATAAATACATCCCTTATGAGTAGGAAGAAATCTAAAATAATTTGTGTTACAGGGGGAAAAGGAGGAACTGGTAAAACTTTATGTGCTGTTAATCTTGCTATAATGTTCAAAAATGAAGGAAATAAAGTTCTTCTTATAGATGGTGATGTAGAGAATCCTAATACATATTTATTATTAAATGGAAAACTTGAAAATAAAAGAGATGTTCCATTTTTCAAACCTAAAATTATTGAAAGTAAATGCTCTAAATGTGGATTATGTGCTCAAAATTGTGCGCCGCATGCTTTATTACACATAACGGATTCATTTCCCATTCCAATATTAGCCTTATGTTCTGGATGCCAATTATGTTATAAGATTTGTCCGGAAGAGGCAATTGAAGCTGATTCAAAAATAATAGGCTGGACTTATTCGACAAAAGTAAACGGGATTTCTCTTTTAATTGGTGAGTTAAAACCGACAGAGGCTCGTTCAGTAGCAATTGTAGAAACGCTCCTCGAAGAATTTGACGATATTATAAAGAATGACCCGGATAGGTTCGATGTAGTCATTCTAGATACCTCTCCAGGGGCGCATTGTGATGTAGAAGCCTTAATCAATAAGGGCGATTTAGTAATTCCCGTTACAGAACCAACTAGGTTTGGCAAGTTAGACTTGATCCGGATAATAGATTTAATTGAATTATTGGATAAAGATTATCGAGTTATTGTTAATAGATCTTCGTTATTGGGCTTCAGAGATGAATTCCTAAAGGAGATAAAAGAAAAGAATATAACGATTCTTGGCGACATTCCTTTAGATGACGACATCGTGCATTCGTATTGTATAGGTGTGCCTCTAATGGATGGAAATAGCGAAACTGACAAGAATGGAAAGGGGTATAAAGCATTTAAAAGGATATTTGAGAATTTAATCGAATGGATGGAAACTAAAGAACAAGGTGAGAGGAGCTAAAGTAATGGAGAAAAAGAATGTTGGAATCATTTCGGGGAAAGGTGGAGTAGGTAAAACTTCTCTGACTGCATCCTTGGCAAGCTTAGCCAATAAGGATCCGGATTTAAAAACAATCGTACTTGATTGTGATGTAGACGCTCCTAATCTCTCTTTAATACTTCCGGCGATGGCTGAAGATACAATAAAGAGTCAAGACATTTATACTACTCTAAAAGCTACATTCCTCGAAGAAAAATGTGTTAATTGTAAGAAATGCATTGACGAGCATTTTTGTGAGTTTCACGCGTTAGGATGGGACGATGATAATCAAGTTCCAGTAGTGGATTATTTAGCGTGTGAGGGATGTGGAGCTTGTAAGTTTTTATGTCCTGAGCACGCTTTTGAAATAAAATACGTTAAAAGCGGAGTTATCGTTTCTTACATTTCAGAGATGGGCTCACCGCTAGTTTATGGTAAGACTATTTTAGGAAGCTCAACATCCGGAAAGTTAGTCTCGGATGTTAAAGAATTTGTGAAGAATTTAAAAGAATTCGAGGAAAGCAATTTAACATTAATAGATGGCCCTCCGGGAATTGGCTGCCCCGTAATTGCGACCGTTTCAGGCTTGGATTATGTCATTACCGTAACCGAACCTACTCCTTCTGGATTACACGACCTAATACGGGCGATAGAAGTCGTGCAGCAATTTAAAATTCCGTTTGGGATAATAATTAATAAATCTGATTTGAAAAGCCCTTTTCAAGATAAATTCAAGGATTACATCGACAATACGGGGTTTGACATCTTAGGAAAAATTCCATTTGATTTATCGATCCCGAAAGCAATGTCTTTTGCTGAAACAGTTGTAGATTTTGCCCCTGATTCTAAAGCAAGTTTATCTCTTAAAAATATTTATAAAAATTTAAAAGGAATTTTATGGAATAATATTCAATAAAACCGAATGTCTTGTATTAATCTATTTCACATAAAATAAGAATTTAAATAAGTTCTCTAACGAAAAAATATACATTTTTTGAATTACATTTAATGCAATTAACTTTTCCATCCTTTGACGCATTAGGATCTTCCCATTCATGATTACAATTTAAACATCCATATCCTTTAAAGCTTAACTTATAATCATATTTGCCACCATAGACTTTAATTTCTTTCCCCTCAAGCAGTGCTAAAGTATTTTTTTGATGAGCACTTTCAAGAATTCTTGAAAATGTAGGTTGACTTACGCCCATTCTTTCAGCAGCTGCTTTCTGATTCAAGCCTAAATAATGTTTTAATCTCATTGCTTCAAATTCAGCGACATTTATTATTATTGATTCTTCGGTTTTAGGTGAATCTCCAGGGAAATAAATATTATTAGGTGTTTGATTAACCCACCGTCGATGTCTGTTTCTTCCTATATCGAATCACCAAAAAAATGATTATAACATTATTTCCAATTGATACATTATATAAAATTATTAAAGCAGATTTTTATTATTAATTATTCAAAATTCTAGAAAAATATTTATTAAGAAATATCTTAATTCTTTACATCTTTATTTTTAATTATTATACCTCGATTTTAATGTGAAACTAAAGAATACACGTAATATATATTATGAATAATTATTCATTAAATTTAAATTTTATAATTTCTTATAATATAATATAAAACAAAATTCATTAACGAGTTGAAAAGAATGAAAATAGCTATTAGTACAGAATCAGGAAATGTTTGCGCTCACTTTGGCCGAGCGCCAGATTTTACTTTTGTTACAATTGAAGATAATCATGTGTTAAAAATAGAAATACTTCAAAACCCAGGACATTCTGTAGGGAGTATACCTCAGTTTGTAAATCAACAAGGAGCGAAATATATGATTGCGGGAGGTATGGGTCGCAGAGCTGAAGCTTTTTTTAATCAATATGGAATTGAAGTAATTGTAGGAGTAACTGGTAAAATTGATGATGTTATCAAAAAGATATTAGACGGAACTTTAGAAGGAGGAGAAAGTCTTTGCTCTCCAGGAGTGGGTAAAGGATTTGGTGTTGAAAAGATTCATACTGACGCTGATGACAATCATGAACACCATCATTTCGAGAATTAATAGTTCTTGTAGAATATAGAATTGTTTTGAAAAGAAAATTTAAAATTTATATCCTTTTTAAATTAAAAAGTTAGAAATAAATTGGTTAGTAATAAAGTTCTTCCTTAATTTCACCATTAGGTAACATATTATCAGGATGATATTCTCCACTTTCTTCTAGTTTATATCTAATACAATCTTTATTTCCAATTAAACAATAGTTCTCAACCCATTTTCGGTCAAGTTTGCCATGATCAACAAAATACTTAATTGGGCAAACTGGATACCATTTACATATTTTGTTTTTGGTTTTCAATTTTGAATATTGTCCTCAGTCAAATTTATTTATTAATATAATATAGAGAATAATAATTTTACTAACTATGGACTGAAAAACGTATCATTCTTTTTGAAGGATATTTAATTAATCTATTAGACTTTTTGATTTAGCTATAGAATGAAACAATTTACTTATAATATAGGAAAGAATTTACAATTTTCTTTGAATTAAAAAATGATTTGAAATAGAAGAATAACTTTATCAGTAAGTTTTAGATAAAGTAAGTTATATTGCTAGAATATGAAAAGTAAAATAAGTATAGATTTTGAAAATTATGCTTTATGCTTCATTCCGGTGCCCGTTTATTTGATTTCTACTATAGATGAAAATAAAATTTGTAATATTGCTCCATATGGGATGGTTATGCCTGTTTCTTATAATCCTCTGATAATTAGTGTTGGTTCGGCGAAAAATAGAGATACTTATAGAAATATCTTACAAATAAATGAGTTTGTTCTGAATGTACCAAGTGTAGAACTTTTAAAAAAAGTAAATAGAACTGCTGATCCAATACCCTCATCTGAAGATGAATTTATTTATGCACAACTCACTCCAATTGAATCAGAGATAGTTAGCCCTCCCAGAATTGAAGAATGTAACTCCCATTTAGAATGTAAAACAATTTGGATAAAAGATATTTCAAAGATTTGTAATAATAGAGTTATTATTACTGCAGAAGTAGTTGCATTATCCTTAGATCAAAATATTTTTTTGAAAAACTTATGTAAACAAAAAGGTCTTATGAAACCTCTATATTATGAAAAGCATTCTTATTTCACAATTGGCGGATATGTAGGAAATAGACGAATGAGATGATTTCTTAGTCTTTATCAGCTTTAAATTATATGATAGATACTTTAAAAATAAATGAAATAAAATACAAATTAACATTGAAAAATAAAAAGGTAGAATTAAAAAAATCAATAGTTTAGGTGATTATGAAGTGAATTTTTCAGAAAAAGAAGTTCTCAATAAGTTGGCAGAAATAAAGCATCCTTTTATCGATAGCACTTTAAAAGAACTAGGAATAGTTAAGAATATAATGATTAACGGTAGTAATGTTATTGTTAATTTTGCACTTCCGTTCCCGAATATTCCTATCAAAGATAATCTCATTATGAGCATAAAAAAAGCTCTAGAGGAGCTTGGTGCGAAACTTGAGGTGAAAATAACAATAATGACGCAAGAAGAACGACAAAAATTCTTAGATTTGGAAAAAGAGAATTGGAAGTAAGTGGATTTCAAAAACCATGTAAATAATTTGAAAAATATTACTCATATCTATTCTTATATAGCTTTTTCAATTTAAGATCTTCTGTTCCATCGGGAAGGACATAATCAGGTGATACAAATCGTTCCACTTCAAATCTTTTTTTTCTAATACAATTTTTTCCTTCATTCCAACAATAATTTTCTACCCATTTTTTATCAATTAAGCCTTTATCATAAGCTCGTTTCATAGCAGATGTTTCATCATACCAGCAACAGAAATGTTTTTTCATATTATTTATATTTTTATCAAAGTTATTACTTTTATTAAATAGGGATAATAAATGGATGAGAATTTATATCGTTTAGCAAGTGAATGGATTTCAGAATCAAGATATTCAGTAGTTTTTACTGGAGCAGGTATTTCTGTAGAAAGCGGGATTCCACCATTTCGTGGAGAAAATGGATTATGGAGTAAATATAATCCTATTTTTTTAGATACAAATTATTTTTTGGCACACCCAAAAAAATCCTGGTGTTTAATTAAGGAAATTTTTTATGATTTTTTTGGAAAAGCAACCCCTAACGATGCTCACTATACACTAGCAGAAATGGAAAAGAATGGATATATCAAGTCAATCATAACTCAAAATATAGATAATTTACATCAAAAGGCAGGAAGTAAAAATGTTATAGAATTTCATGGCACCTCACGAAGATTAACATGTTTAGACTGTAATAATAACTATAATAGTACTGAGTTTATTAAAGAATCTCCCCCTTATTGTCCTAAATGTAATGGTTTATTAAAACCAGATTTTGTATTTTTCGGAGAGCCAATCCCTCAAGATATATATAATAAATCGATTAAAGAAACATCATTAGCAGATTTATTTATCTTAATTGGAACAACTGGAGAGATAATACCTGCATCTACTATTCCTTTTATCGCTAAAGAAAATGGAGCGAAATTTATAGAAATTAATATTGAAAAATCAAAATATACAAATTCTATAGTTGATATCTTTTTGGAAGGTAAAGCTTCGTATGTATTAAAAAAATTGAATAATATGTTAAATTAAAGCTGTAGATAGTTATCATTTTACTTTCTAGTCATTTTAGCACCACAATTCGGGCACGTTCGATTATAGCAGGGAACACCCACTTGATGAGGAACTGTTGTATTACAATTAGGACATATACATTGACCACTAGGACCTGCAGATTTAGGACCTCCCATCATTCCTCTACCTCCACTCTGTCCTCTTCTACCACCACCTCTTCGGCTCAATATTTTCACCTCTTTTTTTTCTTTTTTTGTTTTCTATCAATTACTTATTATGAATTCAGTATAATAAATCCTATTCCTCTAACTTTGTAAATCAATTTTAGATGAGTTTTATCTCTTTTTTCTATTACATCATTATTTTAAATAAATATTTTTATTGTAATTATATTTTTAAAAAGTATCTATAATCCTCGAGAATAAAAGAAATATTTTTTAAAATTAATCAATTTCAGGTATTATTGCATTGTTTGGACAATTTTTAAAACATTTTAAACATTTGAAGCAATTTGAAAGATTTTCTTTCCGAAATTCAATCCACTCCTTATTAGTATTTTCATCTTTTTTCAGTTCAAATAAATTTTGAAAGCAAAAGTCCTCCTCCAAGCAGGCTTTACATAAAGTGCATTTTTCTTGATCTATGCAAAAACCCTTCAATTTTCCTTCTTCTATTGAGATAACCTCAATGGCTCCATGCTCACAAACATCCACGCATTTTAAACATCCTTGACATTTATCATAATTCACATATCGAAGTGAATTTCTAAAAAATATCGCTTTTTTCGGACAACTGTACATACATCGTTGACATAATACACATAAATTTGGATTTATATATATAGGAAATAGTTTCTCTTTTTCCATGATAATTTGTGGCAAATTTAATGAAGTAAAGTAATTAATTTCAAATTAAAAATAAGATATAAAAAAAAAAATGAAAAGAATTTATTTTCTAATCTGGACCTTAGGTTTAATTGGAGAAGCTCCACCAAAATTAGTAATAACAGGGCAATGGGTCAAAACTTTATCCATTAATTCGTTGATTTTTTCTTCAGGAGCATCTGCTTTAATCCTAATGACAGGTTCAAGTTTATCATAGCCTGGTAATTTTGAATCATCAATCCCAAAGAGAGCACCTAGGTTGATATGTCCTCGAGAAAAAACTTCAAGTTCATTAATTTTAATATCCATTATTTTTGCCCAAAATTTTGTTACTGCTATAATGCAAGCACCAATGGATCCTAAAATTGCTAATAATGGAGATGGTCCCTCATCTGTACCATCCAATCCACCAGGAGCATCAATAATCATGACATGTGGCTTCGCTCCCATAGTAACTTCACACTGCATTCCCTCATTAAGCATTGAACACTTAACATTGAAATTCTTCTCACCGGTATTCCAATCTGCCTTTATGGCTTCATATGTTTCTTTAAAACTTGGCATTTTAATTCAACTTTTTTAAAATTTATTGTATTTTATTTTCAATTTAATGAGTGTGAGCATGCTCTGAATTATCTCCACAGCTAGAATTATTTAATGAGGTTAATTGTCCTTCTATTAACATTCTTATATTTTTTTCTATGCTTCCATTGATACCTTGAAATAAATTTATGTTAACTTGTTGAAAACCCATAAATGGACGCATCCCAATACCGGTTAGAATCATATCAGTAACATTTCTCTGTTTCATATTGATAACAGGTTCCATACAGTTAGAATGACCACCATTAGGCAATGCAAAAACCTTTTTGAACTTACCAGCATCATAGATTTCCATTCCAACGAAATAGTTACAATGTCCAAAATGGGGTGATACGTTATCAGAGGTTTCAGGACCATCAGAAGGAATTCCAATAATTCTATTCATAAATCTCACACAAAATCTTCTTATTGCTTTTTTAAAAATAAAAAAGCAATTATGATTGGTGAATAATTATTCTTAAAACTTAAATTTAATTATTATTATTTGATACAAGTTAAAATTTATATATTTTAAACTTAAAGATATAAGAGTGCAAATTGAATAAAAGGGATTCTAATAAATTATCAGAAAATTCTCAAAAAGATAAAGTAGAGAATGGGATTACTGAATACAATGAATATATTATTAACTTATCTCACAATCCTAAAAATTGGGGTGAACCACCTAAAGAAGAAATTTCAGTTTCACAATCTTATACTGGTCCATGCGGGGATACAATTCAATTCTTTTTTAAAATAAATGGAAAAATAATTGAAAAAGCAAATTTTATATCAGATGGTTGTATAGCATGTATCGCAACAGCAAGCCAAACAACTCTTCTAATTGAAAGTCACTCTTTAGATTATGCAAAAACATTAAAACCAGAGGATATTGATGAGGGTTTAAAAGGTTTACCAGAAGATCATAAACATTGTACTGAATTAGCTGTAAGAACATTACAACGAGCAATTAATAAATATGAATCTCAAAGGGATAATTAAATTTTAGTTTTAAGAATAATTATTCATAACTCTTAAATTACTATATTAATAACTATTACATAGTCTGTAATAATGAATATTTATTCAGAATTAATATTTGAATGGAGTTGTTAAAAAATTGAAAAGTTATAAAGAGATAATAAAAGACGATATTTTTAAAGCAGAAGATGAATATTTTGTTGATACTAAACTATATAAGATGTGTTGGGGTTGCGAAACGAAGCATAAGTCGGGCCATATGGTTTGGGACTCGAGTAAAATGCGAAGAATTTTTTTTTGTAAAGATTGCTACGCGAAGTTGAAAGCTTAACCTTAGTAGTTAATCAATTTAAAAAAAAACAAAAAAGTTGAATTATCGTAGTCAATGAAAGTATTGAACTTTAATTGGGGATCAATTTAAGAAAATAAATTTAAAATATATCATTCAAGAGGTAATTATATCAATAGTGATTATTTGAAAGAGTTTGGAATCCAAGCTCCTGATGAGGGTATATTTATAATTGTTTTATGTTCTAAATGGTGTAAGTCTTGTAAATTATTCTCACCTATCTTAGAAAAATTTAGAGAGAATGGTTCTATTATGTTTAAAGAAATTGATATTGATGAAAATAGCGATTTAGTTCGAAAATTGCATATCCATGCGGTACCTGCTTTATTATTTTTCAAGAATGGTAAACTTTTAAATAAAAACATCAAGATTAACGAGGAAATATTTGTGAATAAAGGAGTTATGATTGGAACTTTCGGTGAACCAATTTTGAAAGAAATAATTAAGCAGATATAAACTTTATTTTTTAATTATTATGAACTTTATGTTCAATATGATGGTGATTAATCATTAGGAAAGTAATTGTGGCTGGAACTTTTGATATTTTACATCCAGGTCATACATTTTTAATTAATCAAGCAGCAAAACTAGGTGATGTTTATGTAATTGTAGCTACAGATAAAAATCGAAAAAGATTTTCAGGTAAACTGCCAATTGTCCCTGAGGAACAGAGGCTAGAAGTAATAAAGAATCTGAAAAATGTAAAAGAAGCTAAATTAGGAAGAAAAGATAAGAAAACATTATTAACAATATCAGAAATTAAACCTGATATCATTTTATTAGGTCCAAATCAAAAGTTTGACATAAATACTTTAAAAAAAAACTTAAAAAAAATAAATCTCGAAAATATCAAAGTAAAGAGATTAAAAACATATTATGATAAATTTAAACTAAATTCATCAAGTCTGATAAAGAGAAAAATTATTGAATCTAACAATGAAGATTATAAGAAAAAGAGAGTGGAAACTAATTACCCAGTAAGTTATGGGAAGATATGATCATTTAAAACAATTTTGTATCAATATTTTAAAATTAAAAAACACCTCATTAGTAGAAAAACTATAGAAATATTAGTAGAATTAAAAGAAAAAAATCTATGAATAATGATGGAAAAGAAAAAAGCAATTGGGATTATAGGGTCCCCGCGAAAAAATGGGAATACGACACTTTTAACCAATGAACTCTTGGATTTATTAAAAGATAGTTTTGAAATTGAGAAGATATTTTTAAAAGATTTGAATATAAATCCATGCGAAGAGTGTTATCATTGCATGGAAAATGAAGAATGTTCCATTAAGGATGACATGCAGGTTCTATACCCTAAACTTAAGGAGGCCCAAGTCATTATTTTATCGAGTCCTATCTTTATGGGGGGAGTTAATTCATATATGAGAGCTTTTATGGAAAGGACTTGGCATTTAAGGAAAGGGCAATTAAAAGGTAAAACGGGTAGCTATATTATCGTTGGTCGGCGAGATATTGGCTCTGGAACAAATGAAATGGAAGAGTATTTATCAAGACTTCAAGTGAATAAGATTGCGGGCGTTTTAGGTTTCGGCTTCTATGAAGGGGATGTTTTAAAAGATGAAGAAGCATTGAAAAATATTCAAAGACTAAGTAGTCAAATCATTAGTTTAAATCAGAATAAGAGTGAAACTATTAATCAACTTCTATAAATTAGAAGATTTGATAGGTTTTGGCCCATTAATTGAAGTAGTCGAAGATTTAAACTTTATTCTTTTTCCATAAATAACAAAAAAAATTACTTAAATTAATTGATCATAAGTATAATGCCAATTAACTTGTCAATTATTAAGGAAACAGAAATTAAATTTAACAGAAACATGGAGCAAAATGAATAAATCAATAGCATTTACAGGAAAGGGTGGCGTTGGAAAAACTACATGCTTAATTCTTTTTCTAAAATTTCTGATTGAAAATAAAAAAGATTATAGGATTCTTGTTATAGATGCAGATCCAGATGCAAATATTGCAGATGTTATCGGTAAAAAAATCCATTTTAAAGATACTATTGCAGGTAAAATGACTAATCTCAGAATAAAAATTGAAAAGAACATATTATATCCTTATAAGGATAAAAAGCAAGCAATGGAAGCAGAAATTTTTAATTGTTTTCTTCATGTAGAAGCTTTTGATGTAATAGAGATGGGAAGAACAGAAGGAGAGGGCTGCTATTGTAGCGTAAATAATGTTTTAAAAAATGCTCTTGACATTATCTCCGAGAATTATGATCTTGTTTTAGTAGATACACCTGCGGGTCTAGAACATTTTGCTCGAAAGACCGGAAAAGATGTATCAGATTTGATGATCATTGTTGATCCAAGTAAAATGGCATTCCATACGTTGAAAAGAATATTAGAGATATCAAAAGAAGTAAGCTTGAAATTTAAGAATTATTGGGTTTTAGGTAATAGATTTTCAACAGATAATAAAGAAATATTGATTAAGAAACTAAATTTCTTAGATAAGGTTGAAATTAAATTATTAGGCTTTATCCCGGAAGATAAAGAAATAATGAATTATAATTTATTCGCTAAAAATCTATTGAATTTGTCAAATGAAAACCCTGCTTACAAAAGCGTTAAAGAGATTTTTAAGAAGTTTATTTAAAGAATTTTAACTTATGTTATTTAATTTACTTTTTCTAGTTACCATCTCGATTTTTGACCTAATTTAATATCTAAAACGGGAGTTCCATTAATCGCATCAAGATTTTTTACATATAAGGTCGTGTTTTCAATTTTTATAAGCTCTACATTAGAAATTCCAATGCGAGATAAGCGATCTGGTGTTCGAGAAGCAAATATTCCTACTTTTTTACCATCAATTCCTCTTGATAAAACTGATCGAATATTATGTGGTTTATGAAAATAATATAATACAGTAATCCATTTCTCATCTTCTAATTTATAAAGAAAGGGTGATTGGGCAGAAAAGAGATGTAATTTTGAAATTTCTGCTCTATTGCCTTTCAGTCCAAAGCCTTTACCTCTTTCTAATTGATTCTCTACAAATCCAATAGGAAAAATCTCAAAGGGCTCACAATTCGAATATAAGCATGAATGACATATATAAGAATCATCTACTATCTCCAAATTTGATAATTCTCTTTTTTTTTTACATTTTGTGCAGATAAACATAATTTAAACACAATAAAAGATAATTCATGTGAGATTTATAGTTTTATGAAAAAAAAATATTATAATTATTTCATCTAAAATCTGCTTCTTAAAAGATCAAATCATTAATTTATACTTTATAAATAGATTATACATTTTATTTTAATTTATTAATCATAATCTTTAATATCTTATTTTATCAATTTGGATATATTAAAATCAAATTTTTAAAATCCTACTAAAATTAATATTAGTTTTATGGATATGAATAAATACATTGATTTTGATAAGAATAATGAAGTATTTTATTATAATTTATATTCAAAGGATGTTAAATTCGTAATAAAAATACCGATCTACAGATTTAAGAGTAAAAATAAAAAAAAAGAGATCAAAATAGAAAAGTTTAACCTAACTAAATATACATTTTTACTCAATTGTGAAAAAAAAAATTATTTATCCAAATGGTGATGCTTATTAAAAAAAATATAGAAAATTGGAAACGAATTAATAAAAGCGGCAAAAATATAGATTTTTGTTGTACGCAGGGGGAATTCTTATTTCATGATATTACTGAACTGAAGGAATTTAGTAATAAAAATGATTTCTTTTCTTTATATGACGATAAATAAGATATGACTTTACAGAGTTATTTCAAAGCTATTAATAGAGGTAAATAAATAGTTTTAAATATTTTTAATAAAGAAAATAAGCCTTTACAATCGTTAAAATTAAACTTGACACTTTAAAATAAATCGCATCTTATAGTAAGAATATTTTTACTAAACAAAAGAATCCAATACCAATAGCATAGAATGGAATGAAATATTTCCAGACTTTATTTGGAATTATTCTTACTAAATAAGGCGCAGAAATAGCAGCGAAGAATCCTCCTGTTAATAATGATGGAAGTAGAACAAGATCTATATTCACACCCGCAAAACTAATCAAAAAGAAAGTCAATATCCCTACAATTGAAACTAATGATTCTGCAAAAGAAACAATTGCGGTAGCACTTTTTTCATAAACTCCTGAAAAGATTTGTCCCATAGTAATTATGGGTCCATATCCTCCTCCTCCAATCCCTTTATTAAATCCTGCTAATGCTGAAAAGCCTATTAACATCTTTGGATGTGTATTAGAAAATTCTATTTTCCTTAATTTCACTCTTATAAAACCTGATATACCCATAAAAATGATTAGTATTGCAACATAAGTCTTAATTATTATATCAGGGAATTTAATTGCATAATAACCAAGAAGTACCGACGCACATATAGCTAAACATCCAAAAAATGCCATTATCAAAGCAATTCTAGTGGCATCATTTAAGGGACGAAAAGAATAATGGACATTCTTGAATTCATGATCAAAAAATGTATCAATTATACCAGTTACTGCCTCTGAAATTAATATAACGGGAACGACTTGAAGAGGAGCGTAACCTAATAAGAATAATAAGGGTGATAATGCGGTACCAAAGCCCATTCCTGCCATAGAATCCATAGACTCAAATAAAAATGCTAATAAGATTATAATTAAGATTAATTCCATTATTCTGCAGCTCTATAAAAAGAAGTACAATATTACCATAATAATTGAATAAAATATAAAAGCAACGCCTATTTTTTTTTTAGAACTTTTTTCAATTTTCAATCTTTCTGAAATTGGTTTTTCATCTAATTCACGTGCTTCTTTTCCGATTTCCCAACTTTTTGACATTTTTAACTTCTCAATCTTTTTAATTAGGATTCATTAGTTATCATTAAATATAATTAAATGTAATAATGGTTTATTATTTAAAGATTATGGTTTTTCAACATTAACTAGTTTCCAACGAATTTCATCCAGGCATTCCCACTTTTTTCCGATTTTTATACAAAGCATTTAAATATTATATTTTATAAATATTATATGAGAAGAGAAGAAAAAAATCAATCTAATAAAAAGATTCATAATGAAATTTATTCAATAAAAAATAAAATATGAGGTGGAATTTTTGTATAATAAAATTTTACTTGCGATAGATAAATCATCAAATTCACTAAGAGCGACAGAAAAAGGAATTGAGCAGGATAAACAAAAAGAAAACAGAAATAAAAATAGTATAAAAGAAGATTTTAAATACTCTATTGCTCAATGGCAATCTAAAAAAAAAATAGATAAACTGTTAAGAAAGTTGCAGAATAAAATATGAATTTTCTGTACAATTTAAATCTTTATTGCTCAATTTAACGTTTTAGTAGGTCAATTTTCCAAGATTGTTAATTTATTGAAATTTTATATAAAATTTATTTTTAATAAAAATAAAAGAGGTGGTATAAAAAATGGTAAAAGCAGAATCTGTAGTATATCTTGAGTTTTTACCTAAAAATGAAGTTAAATCATTGGAAATTATTGAAATGACTGAAGACCGAAAGTTAAAGATTGAACAATTTTATCAATATTTATCAAATAGTTATTTTCCTTTTGATGCATTATGTTGGGCTCTTGCAGAACTAGAATTAATTTTTGAAAAAGGTGCTAAAAAATATTCTGAAAGTGATGTTATAAAAAGAGCTGAGAAAATTCTTGATTCAGACCTAGATTATGATACTTTATGCTGGTTAATTTCAAGCTTTAAAGTATATCTAAAAGAAATTGGTTTATATCCATAATATATTTATATAGTTGATAATAAAGTGTGTGTCTGATGATTGAAATAATTAATAAAAAAAAGAAAAAAGTGGGACTTATTGAGGGTGGGAAATATTTCGACAAGAAGCATAGACTAGTAGGTTATTTAGATGAGAATACTGTGAAATCCAAAAATGGTCATACACTCCTGCAACTTGACGAGCATGATGATATATGGGCTAAAAAGGAACAAGTAGGGTTTATACTTAATTCTAAAATCTACTTTAGAGAGGAACCTACTTTTGAGTTTTCAGAAGAAAAGAGAGAATTATATACATCTGATGGTAAAAACCAATTAATTTTGGAAGGAAATCATGAAAAAATAAATATTTTAGATTTCTTTGCTATAGCAATTATTTTTCTTAAATCGAAGTGGAGCAGTATTATATATGGTTACTAAAAAAATTTTCATTTTCATGATTCCCTTCTTTTTTTTTATTAAATAATAAATAGACTTTTTCCTTCATGAAAGAATTGAGTCCTAAGTGGATTGCAAGGATGATTATAGGTTCCTCTGCGGTGTGTATAATATATATAATTGCAATTATACTTTTTTTGGTATTTTGAACCGCTTATTTTATTAGAAATCCTAAGTTTCTTTTAATCACAGGAAGTGCTCCTACTCCATCAGAAGGAGAGAACATCTTGAGCTTTTTTGATAAAGAATCTGTAAATTTTTCATTAATAATTCCATCCAAAATCATTTTAGTTTCATCTTCTGTGATATCTTCAAGTTGTGTTGTTAGCTTGATTACATCGCGATTACTTGGACAAATATTTTGACATTTCATACAACCCATCAAAGCGTTATGTGCATTAGAGGGAATCCAGTTTGGAATTATACCGTTTATTTCATTATACACAGAAATGCATTTTCCTGCATTTATTACAAAATTCTCATCAGAGGGAGAGGGGATTGCGTTAGTAGGACAACTTTTTATGCAAATACTACATTTTTCACACTGATCCATCATTTTAAGCTCTGTCCAATGGTCTTCTTCAAACTGAAAATCTGTAAAATAGACAAATAGATTTATCATACTCCCCCATTTATCGACATAACAAATATTATTTCTGCCGTATTTTCCAAGCCCACTTCTAACAGCTAATAATTTCATATGTAGTTTGTTAGTAAATTCAACTTTATATCCTGATTCCTTTATTATCTCTTTCACTATTAAATTCTCGAAGTCTTCGAATGTTGTTCCATCATCATAATAATTGGGAGGTATCATAATTTCATGGTTCTTGCCATCTATATGAAACCTTACTAATGCTAACCTGCTAAATATCGCAAGTATTATTATCGATTTAGCATTAGGAAGACTTTCTGGAATTTCAAACTTTTTACTATCAATATAACTCCTATAGACTTCATTATCACTGAGTGTGCCTGCACGACGCAATTTATCGATGTCTTCTTGAAGTTCTCCTAAATGGTCCACAGAAATGGTACGATATTTATATTCAAAATTTAGATTAATGCCGTTGTACATGATTACCTTCTTTTTAAATCTAAAAATGTAATTTTAGAAATTAAAAATACTAATGATAAAGTATAATTTTAAATTTTACTGAATTTTCTTCTTTTGTTTAAATTTCTAGTCTTGTTCTAATATTATTAATGAATTTTAAAATCATAATTTAATTCATTAAATGGAAGTTGTATAAAATAAACTCGAAGTATATTAGAAGTACACATAACAAAATGGATTAATTTATTTCATTAGAAGTAAGACATTTAGAGTAGAACTGTTTTTGACATATTAAGTTGGAAATTTTATTTTATCTATAGCTATTTCAAAATCTTTTTCCTTTTTAATCAATACGCCTAAAAATGGAATTTCTTTCTTTAATTCTTCAATAGAGATACCACTTTTTAATAACACTCCAATCCAATCTAGGAGTTCAGAAGTAGAGGGCATTTTTCGAAGTTTTGTTATAGCTCTTAATGCATAAAAATGTTGTAAACATTGATCTAAGAGGTTTTGCTTTAAATTAGGGTAATGTAGTCGGCAAATTTCTGCCATAAATGTTTTAGAGGGGAATTCAATCCAGTGAAATACACATCTTCTTAGAAATGCATCGGGAAGTTCTTTTTCATTATTTGAAGTAATTACTACAATTGGTCTAGTTTTAGCTTTCACGAATTCTTTGGTCTCTTTAATGTAAAACTCCATAACATCTAATTCTTGTAATAAGTCATTAGGAAATTCAATATCAGCTTTATCAATCTCATCCAATAAAAGAACAACTTGTTCTTCAGAGTCAAATGCATCCCCTAGAGGTCCAAGTGTTATATAATCAATTATATTGTCAACATCTCGGTCTTCGCAACCAAACCTACTATCATTCAATCTCTGAACTGTGTCATACATATAACATCCGTCAATAGCTTCAGTTGTACTTTTAATGTTCCATACTATTAATCTCTTATTTAAACTTTCAGCTATAGCATGTGCAAGCATTGTTTTTCCAGTTCCTGGCTCACCTTTTACTAATAAAGGTCGTCCGAGAGCTATTGCAACGTTCACGATATTTCTAAGTTGAGGATCAGCGAGATATTTCACATTCTGAGTTTTAACATCTCCTTGGAATTTATTAAAACCAGTATTACTCATAATTAAAAGAAATTAATTTAAAATTAAATAATTTTTGAATATTTTCTAATTATTCAATAGTTTTTCATTATTTAATGGAATTTCATCTCTTTTTATATTAGGGTTTGAAAAAAAATTATCTATTTACTAAAATTTAAAAACTCTCACTTGATTATGGTTGTGAGAAGAAGTGACTGGTACTGAAGAAACAACATTAATAAACATGATATGTCCTTACTGTAAGGTAAGTTTCAGAAAGCAAGTAGATTATCAAAAGAAACAGGGTCTTTTCACAATTTTGATAAAAAATCATTCTGATAATAGCGAATGCCCTCCTTTTATTGCTTTTATAGATAATAATGGAAAACATAGAGGGTCCCAAAAGATTGATAATATTGAAGATGAAGAAAATATTTCCCTAAATGAACAATTACTTGAAGCAGCTCGAAATAGAATTGATGAACTGAAAAAGGACATTAGATTTTATCACTTAAAAGTGCCTCGAAGAGGCGGAAGAGGATTTGAACACAAAGTATCTAGTGTTTCTGATAGACCTTTCATGAGTTCTAAATTTTATAAATCCTTAGTTGACTTTTTAACTGAATATGAAGAAGACAATACTTTTGGAGCAATCACAATTGAGAGAGATTGCAGTTTTGAAGGAGGGGTTCTAATTTACGGTAAATACCTTGGATTGATATACATTATGTTCTGGAAAGATCAAAGACCCCTTTTAAACAAGTCTTTAGACGATTTAAAAGCAGAAGCCAACCTTACTGTAGAAAAACTTATCGAATTATATGACATAATGGATTTGTTTTTTTAATTGATAACTCTAGAAAAATCTCTTTTATAAAAAATATAAATAAGTTTTAAATATTCTTGTAAGAATTATAAATCACCTTTTTTTAATTATATGAAAAATCATTAATCAATAAAAAGAGAAATTAATATGTCAAAAGAAAATGAAATGTTAGAAGAATTAAAAAAAATTAGAGAATTTCTCAGTCCTCCACCAACACCTCCACCTCCCAAAAATTTAGTTCAAGAATTTAAAGACTTTATCAAAAAGTATAAAGTAATGGGGATTGCTGTCGCATTCATCATGGCTCTTTATCTTGGTCGACTTGTCCAATCCATAGTAACTGCATTCATCTCACCACTTCTCAACAATCTCTTCTTACTAATTGGATTTCTAGATTCAGCGGTAGCTGCTGCAGACCCATCATCGTATCCCTTAAACCTCAACCCTACATTATTCATTGGTGAATTAATCACTTTTATAATAGTAGCATTCGTTATCTTCATCTTAGTAAAGCTTACTAAACGAATGGGAATTGAGTAAATAATTCATCAATTCAAAAAATTTAAAAAAAAAAATTTTTTATTTTAATCTCTCTGACCTAAAACGGTTACAGAACAGACAGTAAATGCTCCACCCAAATTGTGGCATAACCCAACTTTTGCATCAGGCACTTGTCTTCCTTCAGCTCTTCCTTGGAGTTGTTTTGTTATTTCTGTCAGCATCCTACATCCCGTACTCCCGATAGGATGCCCAAAACTTTTCAATCCTCCAGATGGATTGACTGCAATTTCACCATCCCAATTAAATGTACCATTTTTTAATTCTTCAGCAGCCTTTCCCCTTTCACAGAATTGTAAATCTTGGCAATTTAATAGCTCAGTGATTGTAAAGCAATCATGAACTTCAGCACAGTCAATTTCTTTTCGCGGATCTGTAATTCCTGCTTCTTTGTAAGCAAATTGTCCAGCTTTCTCAGTTGCAGGAAAGTGCGTAAATTCTGCACCGGGCCCTCCCTTAGGAACGTACCATGGAAAATTAGTCTGACATGAAATAGCATTGGCTTTAACTAAGATATAATCATCAGCATGAGCATAACTTTCAGCTAATTCGGGTGTTGTCAATATAAGAGCCGCAGAACCATCACTCATAGCACAACAATCAAAGCGACCAAGTGGGTCTGCAATCATCGGTGCTTTCATTACCTGGTCAATTGTTATTCTACTCCTAAAATGAGCTTTTGGATGATCTGCACCATTATCATGATTTTTTACTGCTACTCGTGCTAAATCTTCTTTTGTCCAGCCATACTCATGAAAACTTCTTGTTGCTGCCATAGAAAACATCGCTGGTGCAGATGGTGTTGGATATAATGGGTGTCCAAACTGTTTAAAACCTGGAAGTCCACTACCTCCCTCGTCCATTAGTTTCTCTACTCCACAAGCAAGTGCAACATCATATGCTCCAGAAGCAATAGCAAATGATGCATTTCTAAACGCATCCATTCCACTCGCGCAATAGTTTTCAACTCTAGTTGACGGTTTTCCGTCTAACCTAAGAATATCTTCAACCATAGCACCGGAAAGACCAGTAAAGTAATAAAATATTCCAACCCAACTAGCATCAACCTCATCTTTTTTTATTCCAGCATCTTTAATTGCTCCTTGAAAGGCTTCAAAGAGAAGATCATATTGATTTTTATCCCATAATTCTCCATATTTCGTCATCTCGCAGCCAATAATAGCAACTTTATCCTTAATTCCTTTTCTTCCCATTTTTAATAACCTCCTTTATGGTCTCCCCCTTTCGGGACGACATTTCCAATAATAATTTTTAAATTCAGCACCTTCATGTTCTTTTCTAAATGTTAATTCAACTCTCATGCCAATTTGAACATTCTCTTCAGGATTCTCGATTTCAGTCATATTTAGCAGAACTCTTCCGCCACCATCTAAATCAACTACACAACGAGGCACTGGAGTATTAAGATACATACCTCCAACCAAATGATCTAATGTATATGTAAAAATCGTACCTTTTAATCCAAGCTTTACCCGTTCAAGTTGATCATCAGCTCGACAAATATAACAAGATCTAAGCATATCTGGATACTGAATTGCTCCACAACTTTTACATTTTAAGCCGTACCACTTATATACTGATGCTCTATCACGCCATATCAAAACAGCAGAACTTTTCCTGGTATATCTATCTTTTTCAAGGATTTCTTTAAAGTCAAGAAATTTGTTATAATTTTTTAATGATATCATCGATTTTTGATGTCCTAAGAATCCCATTCGAGTTTTTCCAAGATCTCTTAGAGCATCTCTATTCTGAACTTGCATTAATATTGCATCTGCTCCATCGCCGAACCCTGCCATGATTATTTTTGCATCAGGTTTAGGTCTTCTTAAAGCACCGATTAATAGTATAAATGGCATTGGGGTTCCTAAATCACCAAGTTGGAAAAACACACTGTTTTGAGCAACTCCTCCCGTGAACTTCATTATTTTTGAAACTCTGCCATGCAGTCGAGGGTTATTATAATAATATGCTGCAGCACCGATCTCTTCTGGCTTCAAATTATTTCTCTTTAAAATTTCTGCCATTACTTTTGTGATACTCTCAAAGTAAAATTTTGTATCCATTTTTACTTCATAGGTTCTTATGAATTTATCTGTGCCTGCTCTTTTCCAAGGTCCAGTAACATTAGCAGAGACGGAATAGTAATCATCTATAGATAACGGTAGATTATCCTCTTCAGCTATGAGTAAGGCAGCTGCACCATCAGCAAATCCATATTCCCACATTGTTGATGGCTCTGGAGCTCTTGTATCTGAGGCAACTACAAGAATAACCTTAATATCTTTATTTGCTTTAATTG
>JAHQWL010000021.1 GCA_029856155.1 Promethearchaeia archaeon | reverse complement strand
CTATAATTGAAAAAAAATAAACTTTGTACATTTTTGCTTTTAAATGGTGCCAAATTATAGATTTTTTATTTTTTCTTCAAAATATTCTTTTAATAAGAAATAAGGTAAATCCCCGCTTCTAAGAATGGTATCATGAAAGAACTTTAAACTAAATTTGTCTCCCATTTTTTCTTCCACTTCCCGACGTAAGTTATCAATAAGGAGCTTTCCAGTGAGATAAGATAATGGATAACCGGGGGTACGTGTGTAATCCAAAACTGTGTCTTTGGCAGCTGTCTCTCCATATGACAAGATATTCATCAAAGTTTCACAAGCTTCTATAATTGATCGTTGTCTACAATGTAATTGGATATCCAATAAAGTAATCATCGCGTATTGCATCTGTATTCCTGAAATTAAATGTTGAGTTTTTTGAGTATCTTTATAAAAGCCTTGTTGTAACATCATTTCCTCACAATAAATAGCCCATCCTTCAGCAGTTTCCATCGATGTAAAGTTATTTAATCCTAAAAATCGAACAAGAGGTGCATAAATGTTATTGCTAGTGAAATCCAAATGATGCCCAGGAAAAGCTTCATGAACCATGAAATGAGATATATTTGTATAAGATTGAAATTCTTTTTGTGTAGGACTAATCATAAAAATTCCTGGTTGTTCTCTCTTAAAATAAGGAACCTGATCATACGCAGCACTAGTGATGATTGGGACAAGATGGGGAGGTGTTTCGATAATCACTAACTTCTCTTGTGGGATTGTAGCAAGATCATGGACTTTTAAGAACTCTTTTGCCCTTTCTGCTTCACTTCGAGTGTATTCAAGTACTTCTTGAAAAGTGGGGATTAGGTCTTCTTTGAAAAATTCTTTAATTCCCTCAATAAGAGTTTTGTTAGGATACAATTCTTTAAGAATTCGTTTTATTTTTTTTAATCCTAAGCTGAATATCTTATTCCCTTTTGAGATTAGTGCCTTTCGATCCCAAGGAAGTTTCCGTAGACTCAGTAGCTTATCGAATTTTTCAGGTCCTAAAGCCCAGGCAAATTCATCAGTATCCACAGGTAAGCTTTTTATCCATTTTACATGGCTTTGGATAACTGATTCAACATCTTTAAAGGCTTCTAAAAGTTTGTTTTTAAGAGAAGGGTTTACTTCTGATGTTTCAGTGTAAGCTTCAGCAACACTTTTTAAAATTTTAGGAGTTGTTTGAATTATTTCTAATGCTAAATCTCTCCATACAATTGGAATTGGAGTTTCATCAAAACGCGATTGAAATTCCTCTAAATATTTTGGTAAATTTTTTATATATATGATGATAGTTTCTGCTAAATCTGTAGTTGGTCCTTTTCGCTGGAATAAAAGGTAGACAATCTCTTGAAAAAAGGCTAATCCATTAGGGAATCTTTTCCATGAAGGAAAAGCCTCATGCATAAATAAATTGATGTTATGATTGTATTCCATAACTTTTAATGAAATTTTATTTTCGAAATTTAATTTTTCACCATCTAATTGTTTAAGCTCATTAATCCATTGACCGAACCACGTTAAATTCTCCTCAATATGCTCCTTTGTTCCAGATTCTACTTCTTTTTCATATTCTTCTTTCCCAAAATAAACAGCAATTCTCGGATTACGCTTAAAATATTCCTCCATTCCTTTATTGACTATTTCTTCGAATTTTTGGTTCTCATCCATAATCAGTACATCTAAATTATAAATTTGACTTATAATAAAATAGATTCAGCCTTATTTGAAATTAATGGAGATAAATATTTAAACCTTGTAGAATAAACTATAACTTATCTAAACTAAATATTAGAACCCACATTTTTAAAGAAAAATCAATTTTATATTTAAACATAATTTATACGTGAAACCCGCATTTCACTATAATCTATAGTTACCACAATCTTACTACAAGAATTCCCTGGTATTATTGTAATGATATCTTATTTTATGCAGAATTTTTAAATTATAAATGTAAAAAATAAATAATTAATAAAATTAGGATAGAAATATGCCATTTAAAAAAGAAGCAATAATTATAATAACAGCAACGCTTAGTTTATATATTCTTGTCTTAGTTTATTTCTTTTTAACACCATTCTCAGATGCATTTAACTTTATTATCAGGTTTGGTGCCTTATTTGGATTTACATCGATGTTTATAGCAACTATGATGACCCCTTTTGTTGTCCAATTATACAAAATTTTTGGGAAATCCTTTGTAAAGATGCATCATATATATTCAATTACAGGGTTAATATTAATAACACTTCATCCTGTCGCATTCGCAATTTTAAGATTAGATATTACTGTATTTTTACCAGATTTTAGTTCATGGTATGGATTCTGGTCCTTAGGGGGTCGTTTGGCACTTATTTTTATATATTTAGCTATTTTGGGAGCACTTTTACGAAAGAAATTCATTAAGAATTGGAGAATTCTTCACATTCTCAATTATGTTGCTTTACTTTTAGCTTATATTCACGGAGTGCTTATAGGCACAGATTTTCAAAATATAGGTATTATGATTATTTTTACAGTAATGATAATCTTAAGTTTCGGAGTTTTAATTTTTAAAAGGTATCTTACATATAAAAGGAAAAAACAAAAAAGAAAGAATTAGGTTTTCATTACTAAGAAAAACTAAGTTATTTTCTTTTTAACTCTCTATTTATTGGTTTTAATAACATCAGATTTAATACGACTAATATCCATGACGAGAGTGAAAACATAAGAAGCCATTCCCAAAAAGGAGCCCATTGCCAAAGTGGTAAAGTGGTCCAAAATGCTTCAGTATACCATAAATATGGTACTGTATAAAAGAAGCCAAAGAATATTGGAGTTAAAATCCATGTGTTAATCGCTAATAAAACCCTAGCTGTCTTTATATGTTTTAATCCAATTTGTACTTCTAATATATCTGGAAAAATGATAAATTGCGAAGCAACAAGAATCCCACTAATCATGAAAAAAGTAAAAGCGAAATCTGCGACAATATCATGCCAGAAATAATTAGGTATAGGGGGTCCAATAATACTGTCTAATTTTGCTCCGACATCCTCAGAAATTACACCTGTTAGAAATAGACCACACATTGCAATGACCATAGATATTAACGTTAAATTAGCTAATACTTTTCTTAACTTTTTCGATCCGTCTCCTATTAAAATAACTCGTAAATAGAAAGTAGCGGGTATCATTAAGATTGATGTTTGCATCATTCCAAAATCAATGATTATAGGCATTGGTGTTAAGTCAAGATTACCCAAGTCACTTATATAATTGATTAAGATATTAAAACCAGCTGGATCATAAGAAGGACCAGCAGGATCTAATTGCCCAATTAGAATTGCTAACACTACACTGGAAATCCAAACAAATGTGGCCCCAATACATGAAAATTTCACAACCTTGGGATGAATTAACATCTTATAAAAATTTTTTACTTTATCTTTAAATCGCATATAATGCAAAACCATATCTTTTTATTTTCGATTTAGATTTTAATAAAATTAGTTAAGTCCATCCTGTATAAATAGATTGTTAACAAAAGAGAAATTTTTTATTTAATACTTTTTAAGCATTATGTAGAAATCTTCGCTAAATACATTCCATCTTCTTCCTTACCAAGGATCTTGCAAGAGAATCCTAGTTCCTGGGTTATTTCTTTAAGTGTATCGGGATCTATTTGTAAATTTTGGATTTTATCTCCCAAGATATTTTTGTATTTTATCTGATACACCATCACACCACTATACTTTCCTAATTTTCGGTTTCTTTCCTGATATTTAAGAAGAATTTGTTCTTTAATTGAAGGAAAATCTATTGAATCAAGAATTATAATTCCCTCTGGATTAAGGAGAGTTTTACAGTAAAATAAGAATTTTTTCATACCATTTAAATTCTCTACAAACCCGATTGAACGTCCTAATAAAAGAATGGTATCAAATGAACCCATTTTTAAATTATAACAATCTATACATTGAACATTTTTTATCCCTCTTTTTTTCATTATCTGACACGCATGAGAGGATATATCAATAGCATAAACTTCAAGACCTAATTTTTGAAGTTCCAAGGTATGTGGCCCTACCCCTGCTCCGATATCTAATACTCTACCTTTACATAATTGTAATGCTTGTTTTTCTATATTTGAAAAATTTTCAGGACCTCGAAAGAAATATTCAATAGGTACTTTCCATTCTATTCCATCATCTCGACATAATGTGACCTCAACTCCTTTTTTACCATTATAAAAATCCTCAAGAGCTATACCAAAAGGTTCAAATGCTTTTTTTGTCATAATAGAATATCTAGAAAGATAATATTTTTAATCTTGCTGTATTTTTTTTTTACTTTTTTCAATTTTTATTAAGAGTTTTCCCACCGCTTTATGACTTGTAAGTTGCAACCAAGCCAATAACCACCACCATCTCGGTACAAAAACTTCCCTTTTGTATTTGCGGGAAGCTTTCAAAACTGTTTTTGCAACATCTTTAATATCCACAAATTTGTATAAAATACCCCGTTTTTGATAATTCTCAACCCACTCCTTCATTTCAGCAGTAGACTCCCAAAATTTAGTTTTTACTGGAGCGGGGCAGATTGTTATTACTTGAATATTGTGGTTTTGCATCTTATACTCTAATCGAATAGAATTTGCTAAACCTACAATAGCGAATTTACTCATTGAATAAGCTGCCATATTAGGAATCCCCGTTTTTCCCGCTGAACTTGAAGTGAATATGAGTTGCCCTTCTTTTCGATCAGGGAATTTTTTAGTTGGAGCGGGACGTCCAATAAATGGTAGTGCTGTTTGAAGCACCAACCATATACCATCAATGTTAATAGACATGATTTTTCGATATTCTTCAAAGGTCCCACCATTAGTTATTGAGCAAGTGGTTCCTATACCAGCATTATTATATAAAATATCGATATAATTTTCTTTTTCACCAATTTTCTTAATAACTTCTTCAATCTGCTTTCGATTGGTAACATCAAAATCGAAGCTTTCAACATATTCCGCCCCTAAATCTCTAAGCTCCTCCTTCAACTTATCTAATGGTGTATTTGGTAGATCTAGTAAGTACATTCTCATTCCTAAGGGAGCAAATTTACGACACACTTCACTTCCAATATCACCACTAGCTCCCGTAATTACAAATACTTTACTTTTATACCATTTCTTTTTCATTAAAAAATCACTATTCTCATTAGCTTACAATAATAATATTAAAAAATGGGAACATCTTGACTATTCTCCTTTTTTAATCGTTCCCTGGAAAGAGGAAAATGGATTAAAAATCATTTTAGAATCACCTTCAATTTTAGCGAATATATTAACAGGAGTCGCAGCAATAGGCTTGTCGCTTGAACTCGCTGGTGTAGGACCCCAAAAAATACAGAATCCTTAGCCACGCATCCAATACCCCACATCTCCAACATCACATTCTTTTTGAGAATTTTCTGCAGGAATTACGACAGGGCAATCACCATATAGTTCTTCACCCCATCTCGATAAATTAACTTTAAATGGAAGAGCATCCCATATTACTTGATATGTTTTGGGATTTTTATCAATTAACAATTTTGCTTTTACTTCTCCGATTTTTTCATTTTCAATTATTACATATTTCATGGTAAAACCTCATAAATTAGGGTTTTAACAATATATAAGAATCATTAGTATTTAAACAGAATAAAAAAAACAAGCAAATAAAACTAAAAAACCAAGTATAATTTTGTTAAACAATAATATTTTAGACATAATAAATAAATAAAAAAGTTTTAGAAAATGGAACAAAATAATGATGATAAATTACCAGTAAATCCAATTGAAGCTCAAGGTTTGTTAATTAAAGCTGTGTATAAAAAGTTTGGAAGAGAAGCATTACCCATTATAAAAAATGTTTGTTTAAAGCAAGGTAAGTCATTGGGTCTAAAAGTTAAAAAAAAACTTCCAATGAACAATTTAACTTCTGTAGCTAAAGCGTTCTCGAAGAGTTTTGACCAAAAATCCATAAAGGTAATTTCGATCTCGGATAAAAAATTTCAGATTCAAGGTACCAAGTGCCCATTTGGTCTTGAAAATACGTCTAGAGAATTATGTGAAGCCGTTATGGCTATTGATCATGAATATTTCCGTGAAGCGGTTAATGATAAGATCGAACTCAAGATTGTTAAAACTGTTGCAGGAGGAGACCCTTATTGTGATACTATTTATGAAGTAAAAGGGTAATTAATATCTTAGGAATATTATAAACTATGATTTTGGAAAAAACTGTTGATCTTGTTAAAAAAATATACAAAATTCACAAAATTATACCACCCAAAATTACAAAAGTTATAATTGGATTAGGCTATACTGGAGTAGAAGTTACTGCATATGCGTATGAACCCTTTTTAGGTTTAGCATCGACCTTACAAAGTATTATTACTAAAACTGAATGTAGTAAAATCAGTTTTGCTGGTAAACTGACAGATCAACCTATCAGTAAGCTTTTGAATTGGGCTTTTGAACCACCAAGTCTTAAAAAAATTATTGGAATCGCCACTTTAAATGGTGTTTCACAGCATATATTAAAAATTGTAAATCCTTACAAAAAATTCGAAGAAAAGAATTTATTAAAGCTTGTAAAAATTAATGGAGATACTAAAGTTACATTTATAGGATTAATTAAACCATTAATAAGAGAGATTTATAAAATATCTCCTTCAATTACAGTAATAGAGGATAGTCTTTCAATTTCTCCAGAATTCAAGGATATTAAGCTCAAACGTAGTATTGATCACCTAAAACAAGAAGAAATTTCAACTGATATATTAGTTTGTACCGGAACTACTTTAATCAATAATACTCTTGAATCTATTTTAGAAATATTCAAGAAGAAGGCTCGAAAAATAATTTTAATTGGTCCTACTGCTAGTATGATACCTGACATCTTATTTGATTATGGTGTGGATATAGTTGGCGGAATGGAAATCTTTGATTCAGAAGCAACGCTACAGGTTTTACAAGAGGGAGGGGGCACTAAATTATTCAGAAAATATGGAAAAAAATATAACTTAATTAAGGATTAAGTTGTTTTTAATATTAGAAAATTACTTGGTATATTAGAATTATATTGAAGTAAACAAGTTTTATTTAGCAAAATAACAAGTTTAAAATTATAATCCTATTTGCTTAAAGAGTTGATACTCTTAAAAAATCAATAGTATTAGAGATGGTTAATAAAAAATGTCCGAACAAGTATATTCGTTTAAATTGATCGTAATTGGTCCAGCAGCAGTAGGCAAGTCAAGCCTTATACGTAGATTTGTAGAAAATGAGTTTTCCCTACATTACAAGTTTACAATTGGGGTAGACTTTATGACAAAAACGGTGGACTATGAGACGGGGAAAGCTGCTAAGCTTACATTATGGGATATCGGTGGACAAGAACGGTTTAAAGTATTACGTAGGAGTTTTTACGAAGGGACTAATGGTGCTTTAGTAGTTTTTGATCTTTCACGAGCAAATACTTTTGAGAAAATGAAGGAGTGGATTTCAGATGCTCGCCAAGCGATTGAGAAAGATTTTCCAGTTATAATAATTGGAAATAAATCTGATTTAATCCCAGAGATTGGAGAAATAATTGACCGGAATGAGCCTCTTCAATTTGCACAAAAAGAAGATAGTATTTATATTGAAACTTCCGCCAAAACAGGAGAAAATGTTGACAAAGCTTTTCTCGATCTTACTCGAAAGATGATAGAAAAATATTCTTAAAATAAGTATTAAAAAAAATTAATTCTTTGCTTATTTTTATCATTATTTTTTTTTACGCTTTTTGTGATTTCTCCGCTCATTAAAGTTTTTAAAATGAAACAATATAAATTAGTTGACTTTTATATATTTTTATATTAAGAAAGTTCTTAAATTTCAATGAAATGGAAGATTATTCATTTAAAATTATCGTTATTGGACCAGCAGCAGTAGGTAAATCTTCTCTTATACGCCGATTTGTAGAAGATAAGTTTGTTTTTAACTATAAATTTACGATCGGAGTAGATTTTTTTAGTAAATATGTAGAATATGAAAAAAAACAAAAAGTAAGGTTACTTATATGGGATATTGGAGGACAAGATCGCTTTAAATCATTGCTTCCTAGTTTTTATAATGGAACTAATGGAGCATTAGTAGTTTTTGATCTTTCAAGAGCTCAAACTTTTCCCAGAATGAAAGAATGGCTCTCTGATATGAAACAATTAATTGGAAAAAAGATTCCAGTAGTAATAATAGGAAATAAATCGGACTTAATTTCTGAAATAGGTGAGGTAATCGACCGAAATGAACCATCTAAATATGCTAAGGAAGAGAATTGTTTATATATTGAAACTTCAGCCAAAGAAGGTGATAATGTAGAAAATGCATTCATCGAACTCACAAGGAAGATTATAAAATATATTAATTCTACATAATCTTTTTTTGCCTTTTTTTCCAAAATTTTTTCTATTTAAACTCGATGGTTTCGAAAATGTTTAAATATCTAATGGAGATTATTTATTAGAACTGTATAAGTAATTGATCATCCATTATGTCACTTTATGTATTCAAGGTCATAATAATAGGGCCTGGGGCTGTCGGTAAAACATCACTCTTGCACCGGTTTGTTGATAATAAATTCTCCTTTAGGTATAAATTAACTATTGGTGCTGACTTTTTATCAAAAATTATTGAATATAAACCAGGGACAACAATAAAATTGCAGATTTGGGACATTGGTGGTCAAGATAGATATAAATTTCTACGATCAAGCTTTTTTGATGGCGCAAATGGAGCATTAATCGTTTTTGATCTGTCGCGATGGCATACATTTGAAGAACTTGAAGATTGGTTAAAAGATTTGCATGAATATGCTGGTGAAAACATACCATTTGTGTTAATTGGTAATAAGGCAGATTTAATTGAAAAAAGTGATGAACTGTACGAACGAGAAAGTGCTCAAGTTTTTGCTAAAAAAGAAAAAACATATTATGTTGAGACTTCCGCAAAAACAGGCGAAAATGTCGAAGAAGCTTTCTTAAATTTAACTACTCGAATGTTAAAAAATGTAAATTCTAAGTAAAATCTCCTATTAACTAATTATTTTCACTACTGCAAATGATAGGAGATTAGTATAAAATTTTGCTATATTCCTTCTATTCATTTCATTCCTTAAATCTTCATTTTCGAATGCTAAGTCATCTAATTTTTTACTTATTGATTGTATATCTCTCTTAAGAAATTTAATTTCTTCCTCCAATTTTTTAATATTTTCTAAACGTTCGTGCTTTTTTTTTGATTCAGTTATTTTTTCAATATTTTGAAGTTGTCGTGGACTAGGGCGTCTATTTTCATTTCTCTCTAATGCCCTATTTAATGATTCTAATTTAAGATTCAAATTTCTTTTTTTATGAGAATATATCTTGTCTTTTTTGTTCTTTTCTTGATTAAAAATCTTATCATTTAGGATTTTAATCTCTCTTTTCCAGCTTGTTGTTTTTGATTTAATGATTTTTTTGGCTTTCTGTTGAATATCATTAATAGAATTATAATCTATAGTGATTTTATTTTCAGTTCGATTGAAGTTAATTATTTTATTGAACATATTGATATCTAATATTATATCAGATAAATTTTCAATTTCATTTCCATTTCTATCTACAATGGTCCTAAGAATTTGATTTTCAATAATATAACCTTGAAATTTAACTGAGAAAATAAATAAATACAATTCATTTTCTTGAATTAATTTTATATCATGATATTTCTTTAATTCATTCTTATTTAGATTTAAAACACTCAAATTTCCTTGAAATTCATCATGTAAAATATAATCTAAAATGTTATTTATTAAGGGATGCCCCAAAGCAAAAAAATCTATTTCCTCTCTTTTATTAGCAAGTTCTAAATTAAAAGTCCCTTTATATTCGTCTTGAAGTTTATAATTAAGTTTATTTAACAGATAATCGGATAATTTGAATTTTGATTGAAAAGAAAAATCTGGTGAAATTTCTCCCAATTCATCATGAAAATCTTCTAGATTTCCATATTTTTTATCATTTGTATTAAAAAATTGTTTCATCAACAAATATAATTCATTATGAGAAAGTTTTACTTCTAGACATGACGCTAATGACCCCACAAGCCCCTCCATTTGAAAAGACCTTTTATCTATCATTAAATCATCTAACTGCATCTCAATTTCTCTTGCTTTTCTTATTTCATCATCGAGAGTTCGATAAAATTCATTTAATCTTTTTCGCTTTTTACCATCTTCTTGAGCAAAAATTATGCTTTTAAAATCCTGTTCAACTCTCCCGATAATAGGTTCTAAAATTCCAATAGATTCTTCAAAGAGATTAATTCTTTTTATTAATGCATGAATTACATCTGTTTCGACTGTTCCTTCCATAAAGAAATTGTAGATATAAATTTCTTGAGATTCTTGTCCAATTCGATCTAGCCGACCAATACGTTGTTCAAGTTTCATAGGGTTCCAAGGAAGATCATAATTGATAAGAACACGGCAAAATTGGAAATTTCGACCCTCACCGCCAATTTCAGTAGATATTAAGATAGAAAACGCCATACTGTTCCTAAATCTCTCAACAGCCTCATCTTTTTGTATATTATCTAATCCTCCAAAAAACAATTCTACACTAAGTTGATGATTAAGATTCTCTATTAGGGATTTTAAATGATTTAAGGTATCAACAAACTGGGTAAAAATTATTATTTTTTCATTTGGATTTTGAGTGTAAATATTATTTAATAATTCCAATAATTTATCTGATTTTGAATCATAAGGTAATGCCTTTAATTTGCTATAAAATTCTTTCAATATCTTTTCTTGATTAAGAAGGTCTATCTCTTCATTTTTTTTTTCCTTCTCTGCTTTACTTTCAAAGATATCATCAGCATCTAATAACTCTTCTTCTAATTCTGATTCATAATATTCAGGATTTCCTTCTTTTATGATATCAGTATCAAGTAATATATCTTTATATCTATCAATCTGGTCTAGTCTCCGTTCAAGACTCTTCAGAAATGCATATTTCGAACTAGTTAATAATTTTTGTAGGGTGGTTATTACAAATCCAATCCCGACATTTTCTTTACTTATTGAAGAATTATATATTTTTGCTAAATAGAGACGAATTTCATTATAGACTTCTAATTCTTCTCTAGTAGGATTCACCATAATTGTGTTTACAATTCTTCTATTGAGCATATCTTCAGTAAACACGTTTTTCTTGCGGTTTCTAATTAAGAATTTTGATAATGTGTGATCTTCTGCAATTTTTCTCAATAAATTCAATTTAAAAGGGTCATCTTTGAGTTTTAAAAGAATTTCATTAATATTTTTGTCTTTTTCTACGTATCTAAGGTCTTTCAGAAGTTTTATTGTGTTTTTCACTTCAAAATTGTTTAATTTCTCAATATTATTCAAGTTTGTAGTTAATAAATTTATGAATGGCATGTTCTTACGGAAATGTTCACAACCACTAAAGTTTTGGAATATTTCTGGATGGATTAATTCAATTAAAGAGAATAATTCAAAAGAATGAAGTTGTAGAGGAGTAGCTGTCAATAATAAAATACTTTCTGATTTTGCACTTAGATTTCTCGCTAACTCATAATTAAGAGTTTCTCGGTAATTACCAGTTGTTGCATTGATTAAATATCTTCTTAAATGATGCGCTTCGTCAAAAATTACAATATCCCATGATATATTTGAAAGTAATTCAATATAGTTTCTATTCCTCGCAAATTGAAGTGAACAAATTATTAAATTATCATAATAGAAAGGATTTTGCAGAATTTCTGGATGCTTATAACTCCCTTTTCTTTTCAATTCTTTGATTTTTTTTCCATCATAAATAGTAAATTTAATATTAAACTTATTTTCCATTTCAAATTGCCATTGTCTAAGTAATGAAGCAGGAACAATAATTAAGATGCGTTCTGCTAGATCTCTTGCCATCATTTCCTTGATATAAATACCTGCTTCTATTGTTTTTCCAAGACCAACTTCATCTGCTAAGATGATCCTGGGAAAATGTTCCTCAGATAAACGATGAGTGACATTTATTTGATGGGGCATTAATGATAACCGAGAATTAGTAATACACTTGATTTGATATGATTTATAATAAGAATAGAATAAATTTGCCCAGTACTTAATCAAGAAATTCTTAGGAGGATCAATTAACCCCTTTGAAATCAAATTTTTTATCGGTGTTTCATATTTAGAATAAATTTCATTTTCAAAAATTTGAGCTACTTTACCATTTTCCGTTAAAAATTCATAGGAAATTACTCCATCTTTAATAAGAAAGTCCTTTGAATTAATGAACCCTATTCCTTGTTTAGTCACAATTTTGTCATTAATCTCAAAAATAAGATGGACAAGATCAATCGGATGGATAATTTTGATTGTATTATTTTTAAAAGACACTTTAAATTTAGTTATAAAATAAGTATCCTCTTCATCTAAAGACTTTGAGGTAGGAATTTCTAACTTTTTAATTATACGCCCTATTCCTAAATCTGGGTTTAACCTATATATGACTAGATTACCTATATTGAACTTTTGTCCTTGACAATATATATTAAAACATTTAGAAAATCTTGATTCTAAAGCTTTTCCGCAGAAGTAACAGTTAAAAACCATTATCTTTATATTGTATTTAATATGAGGAGAACTAAAAATTTTAGCATTTTAGACGAGAAATGATAAAAGATGTCAAATTTTAGGATTATCCCTACTTATATTTGCACAAATGAAAATCTTATTTTTATTCTTCCCTTAGAACTCCTTAATTTGAGTTTAGGTCATTAGAAGTATTAGATCGTAACATTAGTTTAATGATAAAAGCCCTAATAGACCTTAGAGAAAATTTTAAATATTAAATACATTATTATTTAATCAATACAATCCTTTTTGGGAATTGATCCAAATTCAACGATTTAAATCACATTTAGTACTTATATGTTTATTCATTTTTATATTGTGTTTTACCAAATCTGAAGGATTTCCTCTATCACAAGAGCATAGTATGCAAAATTATTTAAAAGATATTAATTTGAATACGAAATATTCGTCAGATCCTAGCGATTGCTTTATGTTTATAAATTCAGACCAAGATTTGATTAATTATAGTTTCCCAGGTTCAGGAAGCGAAAACGACCCTTACCGTATAGAAAATCTTGTTATATCGACTACTAAAGATTATGGTATTTATTTAGAAAATACCACCAAATATGTCTTAATCCAAAATTGCTACATTTATGCTCATTATCGAGCAATAGAAATTTACAATACAACTGAAAATACTATAACAATAACAAATAATACTTGTACTTCAGACAATTATTTTGGCATATTCATTGGTAAATCACCTTATATTAAGATCTTAAAAAATGTAATTTATAATTGTGAACAAGCTATAGAGTTCAATGATTGTCCTTTTGCCTTAGTAGCAAATAACACATTATTTGATAATATATGTTGTATCAGAGTTGAATATAGATCACCATATTCACGAATTCTTGAAAATAATATTACCAACAATTATGAAGTGATTTGGTTAGCAAATTCAGGAGGATATTTTTTAATAAAAGACAATTTAATCGTAAATAACAATTTTGGCATTCTATTGACAATTACTCCTGGCCCATATTATCCAGACTCTTGCTCAATTATATATAATCTGATAGAGGGTACAAAATGGTATGGTTTATTAATAGATAGTAACGATAATACCATATTTCATAATTCTTTTGTAAATAATCACCTTGAAGGCAAAAGCCAGGCGAAAGACGATGGTTTAAACAATGTTTGGTATAATGAATCTTTACGAGAAGGAAATTATTGGTCGGATTGGTGGGGCTTTGGTTCATATAAGGTTGATGGTTCTGCTAAATCGTATGACCCTTATCCTTCAGAATTACCATTTCACGCTATAAATACACCAATACCAAAAGTCTTTATAGGTAGAGTAATCTTGAGGTTATCTATAGGTTTAGGTTATCCAGCATTAATAATAATTAGCTTTTTGATAGTTAAAAGATTGAAAAAAAAAGAGATAACGACTAATATTATAAATGAATGATAAATTATGTACTAACCCCATTTTGACATCAAGTGAGATTATTTTTCAAAAATAATTATCTTCGATATCATAGTTATAACGACTTTCTTTAGAAAATCTTAATTTTAAATTTGTTTTTTTCATTTTATTATCAAAATTTAATTAATAGGTTATGTCCAAATTACTCCTTTTTAAGAGATTTTTTCCTGACCTTTATTATTGGAGTTGAAACCACACAGATCAATGTGATATATCGTTTATTTGAGGAACACTTTCCAAGAATTATTTTAGCGCAGAAAGGGCAACTATACTTAAGAGAATTTATCTTTAAAACCATTATCTTTATATTGTATTTAATATGAAGACAAGTAAAAATTTTAGTATTTTGAATTAAAAGTGATAATAAATGTCAGACGCAGGGATTGAGCCAACTTATACTGGAAAAAATGAAAATCTTGTTTTTATTGTTCCTAAAGAACTATTTAGCATGAGTTTAGGTCCGGCAGAAGTCTTAGATCGAGAAACTGCTAAACTATTCAGTAAGTATCTTAGAGGAACTTTTAAGGGGTTCGAACAAGCAAGAAAAACAAAATATGGAAATGAAAACAATAAGAAAACAGAGGTTCCAACTGATTTTTGGGAGAAGTTTGAAAAAAAAGCTAAAGAACTTGATGTGGATCTCATAGGATATACGCCTGTTAATGAAAATTATATTTTTAAAGACCTAAAAGTATATGGTAAAAATGCTATAGTCCTCGGAATGGAAATGAAATGGGATAAAATCAAGGAAGCTCCAGGAGCGGTTTGTGAAATAGAAGTATTTCGAGTCTATAAAATATTAGGTGATGTAACAATGGAATTGACTGAATTTTTAAAAGAACAAGGCTACAAAAGTGAAGCTCACCATCCTTTTGGAGGAAAACTTCTATATGGTCCACATGCTACTGCAGCAAATTTAGGTATTATGGGTAGAATTGGATTAATTTTATCCCCGGAATTTGGTCCCAGACAAAGATGGAGTATCATTACTACCGATGCAGAAATTCCTGAAACAAAAGAAAGAGATTTTAGTGACCTAAAAGATTTCTGTGAAAAGTGTGGTGCTTGTGTGAGGGAATGTAAAGGAGGTTCTGTTCTTGAAACTCCAATTGAAAAAGAAAATGGTGTAATCACACATATAGATCGATCCAAGTGTATACAAAGCATATTAGACAATAATTATTGCAGCTACTGCTTAAGGATTTGTATGCCTTCAAGGTCATCCTAAAAAATAATTAATATAAAATTTACATAATCAAATTATAACAATTATATTCAAATTAACCCAACCTTTTTAATAAACTGTAATAAACCTATTTTCTTGATAAAAAATGACTGAATCTAACAATAAAATAGCTGATGATAAAATCAAGGGAACAACTTCAATAGAGTTGCTTAAAAAAGTAAATTCTGCTGCTAACTATTGCTATAATTGTAATCGTTGTAATAATGTATGCCCAACTGCTTTTCTCAACATTTTTTACCCACGTAGCCTAATAACTGATTTAACTTTTCTAACACCAGAAGAAGCTTTAAAAAATAATGATATATGGAAATGCCTTACATGCGGGTTATGTTCCATTTACTGTCCAATGACTAAAGAGAATACTGGAGTAAATTTCAACCAAATTATTAAGGACCTTCGCTCTCTTGCTTCAAACTATAAGCCATTACAAGATGGATTATTAAGTTGTAATTACGAGAGGGTATATTCAAGTCTACCAAAATTAATGGCTGAAGACAAAATTAAATTTACTAATAAAATAGGTTTCCTTGATGGAACGGGATTAAAAACAACTGATAAGGGAGAAATTGGTTATTTTATGGGATGTGTTCCCTTTTTAACAGGTGCGGCTCCATGTGTTGTAGGATGTCCCGCTGGAGTAGATGTTCAAGGTTATGTATCACTAATAGCAGAAGGTAAGTATCAAGAAGCTCTCGATTTGATAAGAGAAACAAATCCATTACCATATTTATGTGGGAGAATTTGTACAGCTCAATGTGCCTTAAATTGTAACCGTCAACATTTTGATGATCCAATAGCGATACGCGAACTTAAAAGGTTTGTTTGCGACTGGGAAGTTGAACATCCTAACCAAAGTAAAATAAAACCCGTACCACAAACTAAAGAAAAGATTGCCATTATTGGTGCCGGACCAGGTGGGTTATCAGCAGGATATTTTCTTGCAAGAATGGGATATAAACCGACTATTTTCGAGAAAGGTGATAAGACTGGTGGAGTAGTAAGATATGGTGTGCCACAATACAGACTTTCTGACAAGGCTTTAGATCAGGATGTAGAATTTATAAAAAGTATGGGTGTAGAAATTGTTTTAAATAAAGAATTCGGTCCAGATTTTACTATAGAAGATATATGGAAACAGGGATATAAGGCAATCTTTATAGCTGTAGGTTTATATGTTCCAAAAACTCTTAGACTTGAAGGTGAGAATTTACCAAATGTCCATGTGGCACTTGATTTCCTTTTAGATCGAAAATATAAGTGTTCAGAAAATCCAGAAGAATTTAAAGGAAAAACTTTTGGAATTATAGGAGGGGGTGCAGTTGCTGTAGATGTTGGTGAAACTGCACTTCGGTTAGGAGCAACTAAAGTTGATCTCGTAGATATTTTAACCGAAGAGGCTCTAAAGAATGTAATTAAAGATTTACATGAAGCTGAACGAGAAGTAATGGAGTATCATTTTGAGACATCAACCGCAAACATTACACAAGAATCTGATGGTAAATTAGCCTTAAATTGTTATAAAATAAAATGGGGAGATCCAGATCCTAAAACAGGGAGAAGACCATTAAGTAAAATTGAAGGTTCAGAGTTTAAAATTGTAGTTGATTATATTGTCATAGCTATCGGTCAAGGGCTTGATCCAGAACCCATTAATGCTGCTACAGAAAATAAATTAGACATTGAAAGAGGTAAAATTGTAGTTGATGATTTAACTTATGAAACAGGAATTCCAGGAGTTTTTGCTGGTGGTGATATCATTTATAACTCATTAATGTGCGCTGTTGATGCGATTGGAGATGGTAGAGAAGCAGCTTATTCGATTAATAGATATCTCCGTGGACTTGACTTAAAGGAAGGAAGAATAAGAAAGAATGATCTTAAGCGATCTACAATACCTAAAAAATACATTCAAACTCAAACATGTCAAGACATGAATTTTATGCCTGGATCTGAGAGATTAGTATGTTTCGAGGAAATTGAATTAGGATTTACTGAAGAACAAGCAAAGAAAGAAGCTAATCGATGTTTGAATTGTAATTGTTGTTGTAATACTGACCAGATGCCAGAGGATTTTGAAAAAGCACTTGATGATTCAGGTGTTATGATCTGTGATTATGGGAGTCAAGATATTTGGCCTTCAATAAATGCACCTAATTATTATGAGATCCCCAAGAGTGTAATTGGTTTATTAAATCAAAATAACATAACTCCAGTTGTTCTACCAAAAGAAAAATGTTGTGGCCATGATAGTCTTTGGCGTGGAGACGTTGATACATTTAAGACTTTGGCGGAATATAATATAAAATTATTTAAAGATGCAGGAGTGAAAACTCTTATTTTTAGTTGTGCTGAAGGATATTATACATGGAAAAATGAGTATAAAAAATTATTTGAAGGTAATGACGAGTTTGATTTTGATATTTATCATATCAGTGAATATATTCTTAAAGAAAATCTATTAAAAGATATAACTTTTCCTGGTTTTGACAAAATTAAAGTAACCTACCATGATCCATGTAGGCTTGGGAGGATGAGTAACGTTTTCGATGCACCACGTGAGGTATTGAAACTTATACCATCTTTAGAATTAATAGAAATGGAAGATAATAAGCAAGATGCAGATTGTTGTGGTGTTTCGGCTTATGTTTCTTGCAATCAAGATTCAAAAAAATTACAAGAAAAAAAAATATTACAAGCAATTGAAACTGGAGCAGAATACCTTATTACTGCATGCCCTAAATGTATTGCCCATTTAAATTGTTATCTAAATGAAAACAGAGAATTAAAAAATAAAATAAAGGTTATCGATATCGTAAGTTTTCTCGGAAGACTACTCTTTTTAGTGTAATTAAATTTTATTATTTTTCTTATCCAAGAGTGCAATTTTACTCCAATATTACAATAGAGATATTGAAGAATCATAAAAAGAGATAAAAAAAAAATATCGAAAACAAAGTTAAAATCTAAGATTTCCTTAATTTTTTGATCATAAGTATTGATCCAACGGCTAAAATACCAAGCAGAAGGAACCCATTATACCCTGGAATCGCTTGTTCTGTAGGGATGCTTTTTATAATATCAACACTTTCACTCTCTATATTTCCTGCTCGATCTTGGGCATAAAAAGTAATCATAATTTCTCCTTGAGGTAAACCACTCCATGCGTCTTGATTTATTGTTCCAGTCGATTCAGTAATATTAAAATTGCTCGATACGCCTTCAATAGTATACCATGAAGATAGTAAATCTTCTTCAATTATAGAAATATTGAAATTAGGAGCATTTTCCCCAAATTTTTTATTAGCTATGGGAGAATGAATCGTAATTTTTGGAGCAATTATATCTTTCCAAATTATAACATTCTTTGATCCAATATGTCCTTCGGTATCATTTGCATAAAATGTAAGTGTAATCTCTTCATAGTCACTCTTCTTATCCCATTCTGTTTGATTAATTGTTCCAGTTAAACTATTAAAGGTAATATTAGTAATTCCATTATCAATGGTATACCAAGTCGAATCTAAATTTGGCTCTATAATAGAAATATCAAAATCAGGTGCGTTCGTTCCAAATGCGTTATTTCGCTCTGGATTGCTTACATTTATTATTGGATCGTAAATATCTGGACCAAATTTCGCCAAAATTATATCATTATCATAATGTGTACCTGCAACGAACAAATGATCCAAAGAATCTGCTGCCACTCCTCTACCCTCCGTCCCATAGGTACCCCCCATACTCCACGTGCAATTCCATTGCTGCACGCCATTTTCATCATACTTTACCAAAACTAAAAATGCACATGATTCATAGTATGGATCCGCTTCTCCTGTAACATACACATTATTTAATGAATCCACCACTACTCCATAGCCATAGTCATCAAAAATTCCGCCCCATGTGCAATTCCATTGTTGCACCCCGCTTCCGTTATATTTTACCAAAAACATATCCGAACCTCCTGCCCCAAAACTCCCTGTATATCCCGTAAGATACACATTATCTGATGAATCCACCGCCACTCCACAGCCATAGTCATCAAAACCTCCGCCCCATGTGCAATTCCATTGCTGCACCCCACTTCCGTTATATTTTACCAAAGCTATATTCCGACCTCCCACCCCAAAACTTTCTGTTGTTCCCATAAGATACACATTGTTTGATGAATCCACTACCACTCCACTGCCCCAATCCCAACCAGTTCCACCCCATGTGCAATTCCATTGTTTTACCCCGTTTCCATTATATTTTCTCAAAAACATATCCGAACCTCCCGCCCCAAAACTCGCTGTAGGTCCCGCAACATACACGTTATCCGATGAATCCACCGCCACTCCTGTACCTACATTATTATAAACTCCACCCCAAATGCGAATCCAAGGATTCGTCCCAAATTTTTTCAATATCATATCCCAACCTCCTGCTCCTTGACCTGATACATATCCTGTAATATACACATTATCCGATGAATCTACTGCCACTCCAATGCCCTCATCATCCCAATCATCTATTCCCCATGTGTATTCCCATTGCAATGTTCCGATACTGTTGTATTTTAGCAGTAGTATATTAGTGTGTGGATGATACATTGGCGTCATTGTTCCCACAATGTACACATTACCCGACGAATCTACTACCACTCAATTGCTACAATCCCTATAATTCTCCCACGGAGAATGAGTTTGTCCGCTCCACATGCGATACCATTCACAAACAAAGGGGCTTTCTGCGGTTAGAGGGGATACAATATTCCTATCATACTGATCATCTTGTTTATTACTAACAGTTTTAGTTCCTAGTAATATATAACTAAAACTCAAGAATACAATAAATCCTAATAAATAGAATTTAATATATCTCATTATCATTCCTTACGTTTTTATATATTATTGGATTATGAATGGTATGCTTATTTTTTATTTATACTTTTTCTCCCATGAGAAAATCTTAGGAGCGAAACACATGTAGTTTAAGTAATTTAATCATATTTCTTATCCTTTTCTTAAAAAATTAAGCATTTTTATACCGCCTCTTGTTTATAAAATTTCAATCCGTTTTTATGGGAACAAAATTCATCGCAATAATTCTACTCGTTTATTTATAACTATTCTATCTTAATACTTACAAATTTGTAAAATCATTTTGTTTAATATTCGCTTAATTAGAAAAAAAATCTATTAAATAATTTTAAAGGAAGAGATTTCTATAATTAACAAATAACCTTTAAAATTTTGATACTTTATTTTTTCATAATTATTTTCTACAAAAAATAACTCATAAATAATAGTGAAAAACATGAGTAAAACTAAAGAAATAACTATTCCTGATAAGATTTCGGGTTATACACAACTTAGACTTGATGTAGATCTAACCGATGGAAAGATTAGTAAATCTACACTATCTAATGAATTCTGTCGCGATTGGATTGGTGGATATGGTTTTGCTGCTAAAATCCTATGGGACGAATGTCCTGCGGGAGTTGATCCCCTAAGCCCAGAGAACGTATTTTTGTATGCACATGGCCCATTTCCAGCTACTATACTACCAACAAGTTCTAAATATGGAGTATTTGCTAAATCTCCATTAACCGGTATGTTTGGTATGTCAATATCCTCTGGATCCATTGGAGCTCAAGCTCGCCGCGCTGGTATCAATATGGTTGTATTCAAAGGGAAAGCATCTGAACTTTCATATATGGTTGTGGATGATGATGATTATTATATTGTACCATGCCCAGACCTTGCGGGAAAAGGTTGTTGGGATACAGAAGAACTTGTAAGAGAAGAATTTCAAGATCAGAGATTGGCAGTCATGGCAATTGGTCCTGCTGGAGAACGAATGAGCCGAATGGCGTGTATAACTAATGATCGTAACAGACAAGCAGGTAGAACTGGCATGGGTACAGTTATGGGGTCTAAGAATCTAAAAGCAATATGCTTTAGAGGCACAAAAGGCGTAAAAGTTGCTCAACCAGTTGAATTTTATAAGCTAGCGAGAAAATTAATTAAGGTTGCTAATGGTCCTGCTACTGCTAAATATCGTGATTTAGGTACGCCTGCAGGGATAACAAGCTACAATAAGTTAGGGATGTTCCCAATTTGTAACCATCGTGAGGGAACATGGGAAAAGATTGACGATGGAACTTTTACAGGTGATACTCTTAATGAAGATTGGGTAGTGAAAAAGGTTGGATGCTCTCAATGCTCTATTGCATGCGATCACATCGCACATGTACCAAAAACACATCCTAATTGGCCTAATTTATATGCAAGCATAGATGTAGAAATTTGTTATTCGTTTGGCAGTGCTACGGGGTGTTCAGATTGGCCTACCGTATTTAAATGCGTTCAATTATGCGATGATTTAGGGATTGACGCAATTTCAGGAGGTGTAACTGCCGCAATGGCCTGTGAATTATATGATCTCGGTTTAATTACTAAAAAGGATTTAGGCTATGAATTACCCTTTGGATCAACGGTAAATCTCGTGAAATTCACAGAAGAAATGATACTTGGTAAGGGCTTTGCTGGGGAGATTTTTGGCGATGGTACTAAACAAGCAGGCATCAGATTAGAGGAAAAAGGAATAAAAAATGCTAGCTTTTACGGTATGCACATTAAAGGCTTGGAAATGCCGGCATTTGATCTTCATGGAATGTCCTCATTTGCCGTTGGAGAAAGTGTTTCCATTAGAGGAGCATGCCATTTAAGAAATGGAGCATATGGATTAGACGCAAAAGGTAAATTTGATAGATTTGCCTATGATAAACCCCTTGAAAGAGGAAAAGCTATTAAGGAATTAGAAGACATCTATGGAATTATTGATTCATATATAGTATGTAAATTTACTCGAGGAATTTATGAAAATGATGCTGAAATGGCTAAAGTCTTTGAACTTGTAACTGGAATTCCGGTAACTGATAAATTTATACAAAAGAGAGGAGATGCCATAGTTAATCTTTCAAAATGCTTTAACATTCGAGAAGGATGGACAAGAGATGATGATCACCCTCCTGAGAGGTTCTTTAAGGAATCACATACAAAAGGACCAGCTAAAGGAGTTACTTTAAAGGAAGAAGGATATCAAACGTTATTAAGTGGTTATTATGAAGCTCGTGGCTGGGATACTAAGACAGGAATTCCAACTGATGAAACATTAAAGTCTCTTGGATTAGATTTTGTAATTGGTAAATTAAAAGCTGCTGGAGGTAAATAGTAAATGTCAAAAAGTGGAACGAAAAAAAGAGGCGGTATAGTCCACCAATTTATTATTGTAGACCCAAATCTTTGTACAGGTTGCGAGACATGTGAATCTGTTTGTTCATTCGTGCATGATGGTGAATTTAACCCAATTAATACAAGAATTCATAGAGTAAGGATTGAACCTATCTTAAATGTCGCATTAGCATGCCAAAAGTGTGATAATGCTCCATGTGTTCGTAGTTGTCCAGAAAAAGCTTTAGAGCAAGATAAAGAAACTGGATCAATTATAGTAAATGATGATAAATGCAATGGATGTGCTTTTTGTATCCGTGCATGTGATTTTGGGGTTCTAAGCTTACATTTACAATCCCAGAAGGCTATTATCTGTGATCTTTGTGAAACAATGAAGGAAGAATATATAGATCCTGAAAGGGGAGAAAGATATCCTGCATGTATTGATGTTTGCCCAAAAGAAGCCATATCTTTAAAAGACGTAGAACAAATTGGTGAAGAGAAACGAATTGATGCTGTAAAACGACTATTTGGAGATATCCTAAAAGAAACAGAAGCTTAAATTTTTTATTTTCAATTTCCTTTATTTTTTATTCTAAATTTTTAAAATTTCACTTAATATAATTATTAAACAATTTCCTCTATAAGTTTCAATTTAATGAGTCCTTTGAATTAAACATTGATTATAAACTCATGAAATATTACTAAAAGAGAATTGACATGTTATAATAATTTAATTTTAATAATATAGACTATTTACATGATCATAATACATTTCTTATGTTTACTCTAAGAAACTAAGAGGAAATATGATCGTTAAAAATTAGGAGGTTAGGTTTAACTAAGGTGATATATTTGTCTGGAAAACAGACCAATGAAAATAGTAACGATGAAAAGCCAGTTGTTGGCGTATTTGTGTGTCGCTGAGGTATCAATGTTGCAGGTATTTTAGATGTTCCAAAAATTGTAGATGAAATTGGTAAACTACCTAACGTGTATAGTTATGAATATTTAAATATGTGTACATCTGGTGGAGCTGAATATATAAAGGAACAAATAGAAGAAAAGGGATTCAATCGTGTAGTTGTTGCTGCTTGAACTCCTTTAACCCATGAGCCTGTTTTTCATGGAATCTTAAAAGAAGCAGGAATACCACAGAGATATTTAGAATTTACTAATATTAGAGAACATTGTAGTTATGTTCATCAAGCAAAAGAAATTCGAGATAAAGCAAATGTAAAAGCAATTGAATTAATTAAGGCAGGCATCTCAAGAGCACAATTATTAGAGGATATTCCTACAAAAACGGTTCCAATAAAAACAACTTCACTAGTTATTGGAGGAGGAATTGCGGGATTAAGTGCAGCTATTGACTTAGGTGATGCAGGCTATAAAGTATATTTAGTAGAAAAGAAAACTACAATCGGAGGAAGAATGTCCCAACTTGATCGAACATTTCCCACCGATGATTGTAGTATATGAATTCTTGGTCCAAAAATGCTTGAAGCGGATAGACATGAAAATATCGAAATTTTATCTTATAGTGAAGTAATTAGTGTTGAAGGATATATCGGTAATTTTAGGGTAAAAGTAAAGAGAAGACCACGTTTTGTTCATGAAGACAAATGTACTGGGTGTGGTGCATGTACTGAAGTATGCCCAGTATATATACCAAATTACTTTGATGAAAATCTCTCCGCACGAAAATGCATAGATATAGCATTTGCTCAAGCAGTTCCTGCAATCTCAGATATTGAAAGAGATTCTTGCATTGAATGTTTTGCATGTGTAGATGCATGTGATACTGAAGCAATAGATTTTAGTCAACAAGAGAAGATCTTAGAATTGGAAGTAGGTACAATAATAGTCGCTACAGGCTGGGATCTTTATCAAGGTGATGATTATGGTTATGGAAGCTATGAGAATGTAATTACACAAATCCAGTTAGAGAGGATAATTGCGCCAAATGGTCCAACTTTTGGACATTTGAAACGTCCCTCCGATGGAAAGCGTCCTACAAAGGTTTTATTTATAAATTGTGTAGGATCAAGATCTTTAAAAACAAATGAGTATTGCAGTGTGGTATGTTGTAATTTATCTGTAAAGAATTCTAAGTTAATAATGTCAGAATACCCTGATTCAGAGATTGTTGTAAGTTATATCGATATGAGATGTGCTGGAAAAATGTATGAAGAATACTATAGAAGAGCTCGAGATGCGGGAATATTATTTATCAAAGGTTTAATTGGAAAAATAGAAGAAGATCCTCTCACTAAAAATCTAAAAATACAATTTGAACCAGTTGGTACAGATTCTATCGTAGAAATGGAATTCCATATGGTAGTATTATCATCAGCTTCTTTGCCTTCTCAAGGTACAAATGAAATAGCTTCGGTAATGAATATCGAAAAAACACCGGATGGATTCTTAAAAGAAAGGCATGCACGGCTCGATCCAATTAATACAAAAGTCCCAGGTATCTATTTAGCGGGTTCTTGTCAAGGACAAAAATCTATAGATCTCACTGTTAGTCAAGCGAAGGGGGCTGCTTCCTCAGCTAATATACCTATGAAAAATGAGAAATATACAATGGAATTAATCCGTGCTCAACCATTAGATGAACGTTGTGCTAAATGTTATAAATGTATTGAAGCGTGTCCATATGGTGCGATTTCAATCAATGAAAATGGATTAATTCAAGTGGATATTATTAGCTGTAGAGGATGTGGAATTTGCGAATCACTTTGTCCCTCAAAAGCTATAGAGCTAGCTCATTATAAAGATAATCAGTATGTTGCATATATTGATGAATTATTACCTATTGAGGAGTAAAGAGGTGGATACAATGAAAAATAATGAAATAAAAATTTTATCGTTTTTATGTTTAAAATGAGGATATGGTGGTGCTGATATGGCAGGAACTATTAGAGCACAGTATCCACCATCCTTAAGAACCGTCTTAGTTCCATGTACAGGTAGAGTAGGAGCAGATCTAGTAATGAGAGCTTTTGGTAGAGGCGCTGATGGAGTTATGATTGTTGGATGATATCCGGGAGAATGTGATTACGAGAGTGGTAATTATTTTGCTTATCGTCTAGTTGAATATCTGAAAGCAGTCATTAAAACAGTAGGAATAAACCCAAAGAGGTTAATAATGGAATTTTGTAGTTCTGCAGAAGGTGCAAAGTTCCAGAAAGTAGCCACAGAATTCGATAAAGTAATTCGAGAACTAGGACCAAGTATTTTACGAAAAAAAAGCGATACACAAGAAAAAGCTAAAGCGAAAGCTAAGGCTTAAAAAATAATGTGTTTACTGATGAGGCTGAGTTAAAAAAATGAGAACTCAGTTGAAGAAATGGGTGCACCATATAACACATAAAATAGTTTGAAAAAATTTAAGAAAAATATTTAAAATTAGTATATAATTAGAGTTGGAATTACATGGAAGCAATGGCAGAATATTTAATAAAGATTGAAGATTTTCCGAAAATCTTAACAACTTTATTAAAAGAAAAAGCAGTAGACAAAATAATTGGTGCTGAATTGAAAGTTGACAAGAAATCCGGGAATATAGATAGATTTACTGTTCAGCCTAAATTAGCAGAAAAAGAAGAAGATGTGAAAGATTTTCCATTAACTCCTTTAATTGCATTTGGATATGCAAGAACAGATTCAGCTTCAAAATATTTACATAAGTCCGTAGCGGGTGCAATGAAAGAGAAGGTGGGTCTTATTGCACGACCGTGTGATACCAGAGCATTAATTGAACTTGCTAAAATAAAACAAGTAAATCTCAATAATCTTTTTATAATTGGAATAGAAGATCGAGGGATGCTTCCTAAAGCAGCAAGAGAAATGAGATCAATTAAGGATGTTGATGCTACGAAAATTATTAAAGAAAAAGTAGGAGACAAAGGACTTATTGTCAAAATGGAAGATGGAAGCACAAAAGAACTTAATCTTACTGTTGCGGAGAATTGTTTGAGATGCTATCGCAAAATTCCGGTAGTCGCTGATTTAACTGTAAGCGATCTTGGAATTCCAGTTGATTCAGATGAGATTATCTTAAAAGTGTATTCTGATAAGGGAAGTGATATATTGGATAAATCAGGAATCAAGAAAAAAACACTTCCAGATAAGGAGAAAAAAGCACACACAGATAAATATAATGAAATAATCGAAAAAGCAAAAGAAAAGCGAGCAAAAGATTTGGAAGAATGGGAGAAGCTTTCACAAAAAGAAAAAATAGCAGAACTTCTTAAATGCACTATGTGCAACACTTGTATAAGAGGATGCCCTGTTTGCTACTGTGTAGACTGCATTCTACAGAAAAAGAGAAAAGACAAAAATATAGATAAGGCTACGTACCAATTAACACGTATAGCTCATGTTGCTGATAGATGTGTAGAATGTGGCAATTGCGATAATAATTGCCCTCAAAACTTACCGTTATCATTATATTTTCAATCATTAAATGAAAGCTTTAAAAAGAAGTTTAAATCTGAAGCAGGTATGTCTCTTGAGGATATTCCATTTCGATCTGGAAAAGCAATTTCCCAGATGGAATTAGAAAAAACGTAACCCAAATTTTTTTTAAATTCTTTATTTTATAGTTTTATTCAATATTAAATTAAAATCTAATCTATTTTTGGAATAAATTGATTATAATTGGTGGTATTATACGTCAATTTAAAGGAGTTAAATTTGCAACATACAAATTCCGTACTTTGTATAGGTAGCGGGGCTCTTAAAATAACCGATTAATGTGAGTTGATCCACCGAAAGACCGGTCTGAGGTGAAAACAAATCTAATAAAGAGGCTTTTAGTTTTTAATTAAAAGAATTCTTGACGATCATTAATTTAAAAAAAAGATTGTTAACTAATCTGGTTTGTAATAAAATGAACTTTTATTATTTTATTCGGTATTAAGTAATTATGCAATTTATTTTTGAACTTCCTTAGGAATATAAAAAGCAGACTTATATAATAATCTTCTTGTAAGAGGTCTTTCGATTGGTTCGACTTTGGTTGGTTGGTTGAATATTACATCCCATTATTTCTTAGTATAGCCGATACTGCAATGATTAAAAACAGAGAGAAAATTTATTATCAAGTGATTTGCTTATTCTCCTTAATCACTTTATAAATAAATAATAGAACGATTTATTAGTATCAAATGTTTTTAATATATAACTTACCATTGTGATAGCTTATTTCGATAGTAATGAAGGATATTAGAATTGGAGTAGTATTTGGTTTTTTTGGCGCGTTATTTATTATAATTTTTCTTCTATTAACAGCCTTTCTTACCCCGGGATTTACCCCTTTAAGAAATCCCATAAGCTCTTTAGGATATAGCACTGCAAATTCGTTATATGGTATTGGATTAATAATGGGGGGTTCATTGTTAATCCCTTTTTATATCTATTTGGAAAGAGAATTATTAAATATAAAAGAAAGTGTTAGACGACTTACTACGGCTATAGCTATTTTTACTAATGCATGTGTTGCTCTTGTCGGAATACCTCCAGATCCTATAAATATAGAAGCTTTTCAAACATTTCATGCATTTGTAGCTGTAGTTGGCTTTATAGGAACTTCAATCCATATTGTATTTTACAGTATAATGATGCACCAAAGTTCTAAGTCTATAAATTCTAATGGTCAAATATTTAAAAAATACTTAGTGTATTTTGGTATTTTTACTGGAATTTTATCAGTAATATTTCTCATCGTACAATATTCAATATTACAATGGATAGTGGGAGCTCTTTTAATATTTTGGGTCTTAATTACGGCAATACAAGGCATTTCATTTAAGGTTTCTAAGACCCAAGGAGCATACTATAATAAATCTCAAAATCCCGAAGTATTAAAGCTATTCAAAAACCATATCCAGATTCTAGATCATGAGAAAGGAAATGAGCCTTTGAGTGAAATTTTTAAAAAGATTCGGTTATGAAGCCGGTACGCCTCTTGAAGATATTCCATTTCGATCTGGAAAAGCTATTTCCCAGATGGAATTAGAAATAACATAGGATTAAATTTTCTAATTTCAATTTCTATTACTAATGATAACTTTGGAGAATTCTCATAATAAATTTCCACAAATTTACTGGTGATAATTGCAGAAAATGTAATAATAAAAACTAAGAAAGACATTTCTATCTTTTTATGCATAACAAGAAAATAGATGTTTTTTAATAATATAAATATTACATTAAGAATCTTCAATTCCGCTCAAATAGAAGAATTGATACAAAAAGCATATTAATTAGAGTATCTAATACTTATTTTTGATATTCTTTTGGAATATAAACAGTAAACTTACAGAGTAATCCTCCTGTAAGAGGTGTTTCGATTGGTTCTACTCTGGTTGGTTGATCGAATATTACATCCCAGTATTTCTTAGTATATCCTGCACTGCAATAGCAGAAGTGAGAAAAAAGTTCTTTATCAGTCCCATTTTTGATGGCACCTCGTATCCATGGACAATAACAACTATAGAAGCCTTTCAATCTCTTATCATTTGCTTGTATATGTTTCTTTGTTTGATAAGGCATTTTTGATGTGATAATTTTATTCCCATCTCTAATTCCAGGAGAAATTGACGGAGTATTTTTTATGAATTCTATAACTTCATCATCAATATACTGTGCAAATTCCAGAGTTCCTTCCTTTTGATGTTTTTGGAGTCTTTCAATTAATTCTTGCTTTTTTAGTTTTAAAAATTCATCAATATCATTTAATCTTAAGAAATCTTCTCTATCCTTCTTGATATCTCCAGGGCGACCATGCAAACACGGTTTTAATAACCCTATTGTTTTTTCCTCACCAATTTTTTCTACCAATCTTTTCATAATTACTTTAGTGAATTCAGGTTTTTTCTCTGGATGAATTCCTAAAGGGGGAATTGATATATTTTCAAATATTTCATCTCGAAGTTTCTCACCATGTTGTTCAGCAATTCTTTGATAAATATTATCCATTGCATTATAAGATTCTGAGATGTCGATAATCTCAATAATATAATCATAACTTTTAGTAAAATTAGCATAATTAATTAAAGCCCTCAGAAAATCTAATACGATGTCACTTTTTTTTTCAACCAAAATATCTGAGTACTTAACAATTTCTCCACTAGGAAATGAATCAACATCACTATTCTCTTTTTCCAGAAATTTGTTAAATTCATTTAATCTAGAAATGTATAGTGTCGCCTGTTCTTGAGTAATATTATTATTGGAGAGATATTTTAAGAATTCTTTTTCTTTCAAAATCCATTACCCATTCAATTTATTGGTATAAGATTATTAATTTAAATAAATTAGTTGGATAGACTAAAAATTCTTTATTTTTTAAGTTAATTTAATTAAACATCTATATAGTCTGATTAATTCGATAATTCAAAATATTTTGATTTTATCTGAATTGTTCATATAATCATAATCCTAATTTTTTTAAATTTTCTAATTTTACTCTACTTACGAGTTTAAGAAAGAATATTGAGAAATTTTAATTTTTTTTAAAGGGGGGATATTTTGGATTCTTCAGAAAAAGTTATTCACCCAATCCCACTTAATCGCGTTAAAGCTGATGATAATTTTTGGGCTCCAAGAATAAGAGCTAATCATGAGATAACAATTCCTCATGTATTTAAAAATTGTGAGAAAACCGGACGTATTGCCAATTTTTCTAGAGCCGCCGGATTATTGAATGACGGAAAAAGACCGATATTTCCTTTTGATGATTCAGATGTTTTTAAAGTTATTGAGGGAGCAGCATATTCATTAATTATAAAACCTGATCCTAAACTCGAAGAATATGTTGATAATTTAATTGAAAAAATTGCAGCCGCTCAAGAAGATGATGGGTATTTATATACAGCACGGACAATAAATCCGGAAGACCCTCATATATGGGCTGGTAAAAAACGTTGGGAATTAGTTTCAATATTAAGTCATGAATTATATAATATGGGACATCTTATTGAAGCAGGAATAGGATATTCTCAAGCTACACATAAACAAAAATTGTTAAATGTAGCACTTAAAGCTGCAGATTTAATCGAGAAAGATTTTGGTTCAGGAAGAATTGAAGGGATTCCGGGACATCAAGAGATTGAATTGGCACTTATAAAGTTATTTAAACTAACTAATAATGATAAATATTTGAAGTTAGCCAAGTATTTTCTCGATATACGTGGTTCTATTGATTTACTTAAGTATCCAAATTATTTAACTCAACTAAAAAGTGATAATCCTAAATTACAAGAAACAAATGCTCTTGAATACAACCAAACTCATAAAAAAATTATTGATCAAGATGAAGCAGTAGGTCATGCTGTAAGAGCTATGTATATGTATTCCGCTGTAACAGATATTATTAATCTTTTTAATGATTCAGAATATGAATCTGCTGTTAATAAAATTTGGAATAATGTTGTATCGAAGAAAATGTATATAACAGGTGGTATCGGATCGAGATCACACGAATTTGGTGAAAGTTTCTGGGATAATTATAAATTACCAAATTTTGAAGCATATAATGAAACTTGCGCAGCTATTGGGAATATCTTTTGGAATCACCGCCTCTTTTTACTACATAGGAATGCTAAATATATTGATATTTTAGAGCGAATATTATATAACGGGTTCCTCTCAGGAATCTCTATTGATGGAAAGAAATTCTTTTATATAAATCCACTTGCTTCAAAGGAAAATACTAGAAGAAAATCTTGGTGGAAAATTCCTTGTTGTCCTACAAATATCGTACGATTTCTTCCCCAAATTTCGAGTTATATTTATGCACAAGTAAATAATTGTATTTTTGTTAATCTTTTCGTTGGAAGTAAGGCATCAATTAATCTTGAAAACTACAAAATATTACTTACTCAAGAAACTCATTATCCTTGGAATGAAGATGTGAAAATTATAGTTTCTCTTAACCAACCATCAGAATTTACCATTGCAATTCGAATTCCTGGCTGGGCACAGAATAGACCAGTTCCAAGTGATTTATATCATTATTTAAAACCTAATAGTTTGACAGCAATTTTAAAAGTTAATGGTGATCAAATAGACTATCAGATACACAATGGGTTTACTAAAATCCAACGATTGTGGGATAATAATGATGTTATTGAAATAAAATTACCAATGCCAATTCGAAGAGTATTAAGTAATCCAAAGGTTAAAGAGAATACCAATAAAGTAGCAATTGAACGAGGTCCACTTGTTTATTGTATTGAAAGTGTAGATAATGAAGTCGAATCAATATTTAATATAAAATTGAACGATAATGATGTACTCCAAGAGAAATTTCAGAGAGATTTACTAAATGGGATTGTTATTATTACAGGTTCTATTCATACTAATAATAAGAATTTGGAAAGAATACAACTTATCCCCTATTATGCTTGGGCTAATCGTGGCAAAAGCCAAATGACTGTGTGGATAGAGCGTGATAAAATAAATAAAGTGCATAAATAAAGTTTATGCAAAAAAGCATACCTAAATAACAAAAGCTTAATGATTTATGTAACAATTGCACTTTTTACACAGTTAACATTAAAAATAATAGATCAAGTCTTTTACTTGATAATATTAGAATAAATAATCAAGAGTTCAAGAAAGAATTAAATAATAAGAATTCACAATTTAAAATGGGAATTCAATTAATATATTAAAAAAACATATGTCAAATCAAATTAACAAAAGCAGACTTATTCCACATAATATTTTTTTTGTGATACCAAGTTGGGGAAATTTACTTGGTTATCCAACTCTAGGTGAATATGCTAATCATAAAGTGTCCAAAATTTCTCAAGATCTCGTTATCTTTTTAGCTGGTACTGAGTGTGCAATTACAACTGAAATGGGAACATTATATTACTTATTTGGTCTAGGATATTATTACACAAAGTTTGAATTGCAATCTGGAAGATATATTACAGATAATCGCCAATTAACAGGTTTAATTTTATCTGATTTTGTGTATGACCATTTAGCTACATCAATAAATATTACATTGGAAAATGATAGAGATGTAATTATTGGTGAAAAATTGTTCAAAGTACCAATTGATATGTCATTCAAATCAGAAAATAAGATTACGTTTATTCAAGGAACAATTATGAGAAATTTGTTTATTCCTTACAAAGATATTTTTCTAGAGTTTATAGAACTTTTACGAGATCCAAAATCTTTTCAAATAGATAAAAATGGGCATATGCTATTAAGTACTTCTAGGGATTCCTACAATAAAATAATGATTTCAGGAGATATGGAATATAATGCTAAAGCAAAATTCTTAGAAGCTACAGCAGGATTATTTGGAATTACTTTAGGGGCTGTTAAACATCTCACTGAAAATTTCACTCCTCCAGAATTACAGATAATTAGAGATACAATTCTAAGATTTAAAGATATTTATTCTTCTATTCAATATGATCCTATGTATCTATTTTCTATAATTGAAAAATCAGCACCTTTCCTTAGATCTGGTAGACCATTTACCTTTAATCCAGAGGGTGATCAAATGGATAAGAAAATGCCCAAAGAGTCAATATTTATATCTGCTGAAGATAGAATGAACTCTTTCAATGAATGGCCATTAAATCTTAAAAGACAGACTAAAGAAGAATTAGAGAAAGCAAGTATAGAAAAGAAAACTAAACTTTATCAGCCTCATCAACAGGAGACACTTGAAAAACCCGCTGTCATGAAACTTATTAAAAAAGAAGAAAACTTTGAACTAAGGACCATGAAACGCCCTTTTATAGAAATTAAACCACTTCCCCTAATTCCGCATGAAAATCCTTTAGAAATACTTATAACATTAAGAAAAATAGTTGAAGAAGATTATGATATCCAGACAATTGGAAGAGCTCTTGAAATTGTAAGAAATAATATCAAGCAAAAAATTCTACATGTAAATTATTTATGGGAGCTCAGTAAATACATAAATGTATATCAACGAGCCGAACCTAATATAGGATTAAGTTCGAAAGAGAAGGCGGAACTTTTAAGAGACATTGATAATTGGATTAAGATAACCAAACAAAAATTTAGTAATTGAAAAGAATAACAAAAGCTTTCCTGATCATGGTTAGTATCAAATCTGTTGTGAGTAAATTGCAAAAACACTATCCTGATGCATCAGATGTAGCATTAGTGGATAAAAAAGGAAAAGTTTTATTTTCTACAGGTAAATGGGATGTTAAGAAAGATATAAATGAAATTTTAGCTAAATGGTCTAGCGGGAATGCACAATTTGTCACTCTTAATGGAATTAGGTACTCCATTTTGCAGATGGAACCTGAACGTTTTATAAGCACAAATCGTCATAAGAAAGGACATTTAATTGGTGCTGCGACTCCAGATGGAGATAAATATATGTTGGCTCATATTAAACCTAAAGCCAAAGGTTGGTTTCATATGGCATATCCTGCTGTAGCAAGAGCAGCAGCTATGTTAGAAAAAGACTCCCACTCAGAATTTATTGAATCTAAAGTTGAATTAACTAGTGAAACTAAGGAAGAGATAGCATATGAGAAATCATCAGGACAAGCTGTAGCGAACCAAGTTGCATCAACTCAACCTAAGATTGATCCGTATCTTAAAGCAGAAATTGAAGGTTTTTTGCAATGGGTTAATAATCCTACAGGACTAGCGGGTTATATCTCCTACATTTTACAACAAAATGACCAATATAGAATTTCTCGACTTGCTGAACTTTATAAGGAGTTATATCAACTATTTTATGGTTAATTGAAAAGATTTGCGAAGTTCACTAATTCATAATCAATTAATTTTCTACATTTAAGATAAAGAATGTAAAATCTATGTATTTAATCTTTAAATATTAGTTCTAGATAAATATTAATTAAAATCTATTCATAAATCAATATAAAATCGAGAAAAAAGAGAAAAAATAATGCTGAAATTAAAATTTAAACTAATCACAAAAGTTAAAATCCCATTATATTCAATATTAATCGCTGTGGTATTGATGATTATAATTGGTACGATTGGAACATTAGAACCATTTGGGAGAGGAACAAGGAATTTCACTTTCTTCTTTGGAATCGTTATAGCAATTTTCTTATTTATTGGGATTTTTGAAACTATATATCTTGTTCTTACAGATGTGTTTTTTATCAAAAAAGAAACAAGACAATTTAAAGATAAAGTTCTAAATGGTGGTAAAAAATGTATCGTTGTTTTATTCACTTTAATGATATCGCTTGTTTCATTATTTGGAGCTATGCTTACATATTATTCTCTTCGTCTTCCTCCTTCCTTTAATGTAGATCCTATTCTCCAATTGGAAACTTGGACAGCAATCCCTTCGGGTAATAATTTAGAAAAGCATCATAAATCTAATACTGAACTATTCTATTGGAATGATGAATTTTATCTAGTTTATCAGTCTTCTAAGTGGCACCTTCAGGATCTAAATGGTGAATTAGTTGTAGCTAAATCCTCTAATGCTTCTGCTGGAAGTTGGCAGACAGTAGCTACTATTAAAGGTCCTGGACAAAATGATGTAAGAGATCCATTATTAACGGAGATTAAAGGAACACTATTTTTATACTTCTTACCTAATTTTGAGTTTGATCCTAGTCCAAATTGGACTTTTTATTGCTCAAGTATAGATGGTGAAACTTGGTCAATTCCAGAACAAATATTTGTCAACGTTTCTCATGGAACATCATGGCAACTGGAAGGTGGGTGGCATTTTGGAAGACAAGAACCAATAACTAATGATAATAATACTTGGTATGTTATGGCTAGCAATGAAGAAGAAGACAACCCCGAAACAATTTTATTAGAAACTAATGACGGTGTAAATTGGACAGAAGTATCTGTAGTTTACGATACTTATTTTAGTGATGAACCTTGCTTGATGTTCTTACCAAATGGTGAATTAATTGCAACCTTACGCGTGAGTTCTGTGAGTAGTTGGGAAGATTATTTATTTGGTACTCCTCATGCTTGTACTATCATAGCTACATCATATAACAATCTCTTAAACTGGTCATATGCTACAGATTTCCAAACACGATTAGATGGGGCAACCCTTTTCGCGTTGGAAGATGGAAAAAGAATTTTTGCTGCAGGACGTAATCACCTCGGTCCAAGTATCGATCTTGGCAATCACATAAGTAAAAAACGAACTTCAATTTATGAAGTTAACCAAGATAGACTTATCCATCTTTTTGATCTCCCTAGCAATGGTGACACCGCTTATACGGGAGTTGTAATAAGAGGTGATGACATTTATGTTAGCTACTATACATGTCCTATCAATCACGACTATCCATGGATTGTTGGGATAATGCTATTTACAGCAACGGAGATAAGGATGGCTAGATTTAGTGCTACTGGATTAATTCAATATGCAAATCAATTTGGAGGTAGTTAATATGACTGAAGAAAAAGTAAAGGAAAAAGAATTAACTCAAATTCAAAAATTTATCATCGAGCTTATTATCATGATAATTGTGGGTCTTCTCGTTATTGTTCCATTTATATTATGGAAATATCATTTCTTCATTTAAACGGAGGTCTAAAAGAATGAATCGTAAAGAATTATGGGAATCAATAAAAGAGAATAAGTGGACAATATGGAAATATTTTCGAATCATCTACTGGACATATTTATTTAGCCTTGCCTTGTATTTTATTCTAGATATCGCAATTTCTTTGATGTTTTAAGAGGATTTCATTTCTAAAACTAATTTTTATTTATTTTTATCATTTTTACCTTTTTAATTTAAAACCACATTCTCTGCAGAAATTTTCACTATAGTCTTGCACTTTAGAACCACATTTTGGGCAAATTATTGTCTCTTTTTTAGTTGTCCTTTCTTGATGTAATGCTTCATATTTTAACCTCATTCTATCTACTATTCTTGTAGCTACTCTAACTGAATGTGGTTCCTTTTTTCTCCCATAAGTTACAGAATAGATAATAATCCCTATAATAATGATGGGTAATAAAACAATGAGAATACCTAAACCAAAATTTTCTGCATGAATTATCCTTGCTGAGAAAGTATAATATACTGTACAATTTCCTAATGTCGAAGAATTCGCCCATAGACCGTATCCTAGAATAGAAGATGAATTTATATTTATATATCTTTCAATTGTTTTATTAAAATAATCTCTCCATATTGTATCGTTATTCTGGTCATTTATCCATATTGAACCATTATTTTCAGTGAAGTTAGCTTTTAAATATAATCCTTCAATAATTTGCCCTCCAAAAATATTGCCAGAGGGAACGGATACCTCCGAAATTAAGGTTGGAATACCATATTTTAACTCAATTTCATTGTCATAATCTAAATTGGAACTTTTAATTGTATTATTTTTTACAGATTGTCCATTAGATATCACTTGAAAATAAGCAATACTAAATACTAACAGTATAATGATAAAAATATGCAAAAATTTTTGGGAAAATCTGTTTAATTTAGAAGAAAGCAATTCATATCAGTATCTTTAAAACATTGAATTATAATAAAAAAAGATAGTCTTATATAAATACATACATAATTACAGATCTCAGCAGTTCTTATCAGATGTTCTTAATTGAAACGTTTATTATCTTATATGAATTATAAATAATTAATCTAAAATTCATAAGGAATAAGAGAGAAAATGAGTCTGCCATCTAAAAAAGCCATTCAAGTTGATGAGAATACTGTAAATTACGAGTTTAAAATGTTGAACCATGTAATGTCGCTTGTCTACCATGAAGATAAATGCATAGAGTGTGGTTTTTGCCATAGAGTATGCCCTGTTACTGTTTCTATATACGATAAGGTCTTGAAAAGAACCGCAATTGGAACACCAAAAGAAATGAAGATAGATTCTGATAAAAAGATTGTAGTTGATACAGATAAGTGTGTATGGTGTGGTTCATGCTCTTGGATTTGCCCAGGATACACCTTGGAACTCTATATTAATGGAGAAAAGAAATTAAATCTTGTAGAAAATGGTTCTCTTCCAGAATTTGACGAAGAAGTTCGAACTCTGGAGAATGGACAAAAAGTACGTAAGGTTGTAGAAGGTTCTATAACAATAACTTGTAATGAGAAAGATGCTAAAGTGTTAGATGCTTTTTGTGATGAATGCTCTGTGAGCGCAATGGAAAGAAAGGGTAAAGCAATTGAAGTAGACCGAGATAAATGCATTCTATGCTTTAAATGTACTGAAGCTGCTGAGAATTATGATAACATTAGTGTTGAGGTCCATCGCGATAGGTTTAAAAACATAAAAGGAGAGCCTTCTTCTATTTGGAATGGCATCATGTTAAGAGTCCTTGGAAAAGAAGGTAAAGTTAAAGGAATTTTGAGTCGAAGTCAAAATAAGCTTGCTGATGCCGTTATGAGGTTAATGGGAAAAGAATTTGAGGAAGAAGAGGAAGCCTAAATAATCTCAATTTTATCTTACTTTTATTATTATTTCAATAGATATGTTTTTAAAGCATTAAAACAATTTCGATTATCAAATTAAGGCGGAAACATAAATGGGTAAACAATTATTTTCTAAATTTGAAGGAATAGATATTCCCCTTGTATCGACTGGATCATCACCATTCATTGGTTCTCCACAATTTGGAAAGAATTCACTAATTTACAGAAAAAAGTTTTTGAATGATCCTGATGCGATGAATGAAATTTTAGAGGCTAGTTATGAAGTTGGTGGTCGGGGGTTTGAAATAATTCCCTTTGGCAAGATCTGTGAAGCAGCTAAAATAATGAAACAAACGCATGATGATTTCATTATCACAGGTTCTACTTTACCGAATTTTCTCGGCCCTGATCCTCTAATTGAAGATTTGATTAATGCAGAAGCAAAGATTATTTTTATATTTGCATCAATATCTGATAGTAAAGGAGAGAAATTAATTGAATTATTGGATGACATTTCGTCTCGTGGAGTTATTCCAGGGATTGCTACTCATAACCCTGTTCAAACCTTAGAGTATATATATGCAAATAATCTCAATGTAAAAGCTGTTTTAGTTCCCTTTAATGTAAATGGAATAATGATGGGAAATCAATCCAAACTGGAAAAAATTGTAGATAATCACAAAAATACTGCATTTATTGAGATGAAAACTTTGGCAGCTGGCAATTTAGAACCAAAAAAGGCATTTGAATACATTTCTAAACATAATGTATGCGCAATCGCAATTGGTATGGTGCAACGTGAAGAAACAAGAGATGTAACTGAGATAGCATTACAATTTTTACAAAAATGATTATAAAAAGAAGAATCCATATTTTTCCTTATTAATTAAAGCATATTAGAAATGTAAAAGAAAGCTTTCTGTTGTGCTTATTGAGATTCCAATTCTCAAGATTTAACTCTGGTTTTTAGTTAAAAAATCTTAAATAACAGAAGAAGTTTAAATGAATAATATGAAAAAAGCTAATTTGAAAATAGAGGATCTTTTAGGAAATGACCAAAAATTAACATTTTTGGTTGGTGCTGGTTGTTCTGTAGATGCTCCCTCTTGTCAGCCTGCTGGGCGTTCAATGATGGAAGCTTTGATAAAGTTTACATGTGCAGAATCAGAAGTAGATAAAATCCTTAAAATAGAAGAACTTAGGTTTGAAGGATTGGTAGAAATCATTAGAGATAATCTTGATTCAAACCTAAAAATTATTGATTATTATGGACTAAGTGATAAACCAAACACTCAACATTTTTATCTTGCAGAGAAGATAAATCAAGGACACTTCGTCATGACCACTAATTTTGATTTTTTAATAGAACATGCTCTACTCCAGTTAAATATACCTAAGGAAAAAATAAAAATTATTATTACACGAAAAGACTTCGAAAATTACGCTGTTCCCTCAGACTTATTTTTAAATGGTCTAAAGACAGTTTATAAAATTCATGGCTCTACGAAAAATATAATTACAAATGAAAGTACAAGAGATACCTTAGTAGCAACTATACAAGCATTTGGATCTAATAAAGAAGGAATGAGTGTTTTTCAAGTAGAACCTTATAAACGCCCTTTATTTGATAATATCTCAAAAGGACGCACAATAATCGTTATGGGGTATTCTGGGAGTGATGATTTTGATGTTGTTCCTACCTTAAAGAAACTCCAAAATATCGATAGTATTGCATGGATTAATTTTGTCGGGGATGATAAGGGAAAGGAGATAATCTATGAAGTTGAATCCACTGATATTGGTATGTCAGAAAGCAAGGAAAAAGTAGATCAAATTCTTACAGATATAAAACAAATGAATAATGTAAAGAATATTTATAGGGTTGATGTGAATACATCAAGATTAGCCAATAAATTATTAAGTGGTCCCCCAAACTTAAGTCAAGATAATTTTTCAATCTCACCCTTAGAATGGCTAAAAGAAAATATTACCCCACCAAATGAGCTAATGAGATACTTTATTCCACAAACAATATATTTCGATTTTAATTTAATGGATGATTCACTCCGATGTGCGCAAAAATTACTTAAGATTTCAGAACAAACTAAAGATGAAGTTATGATTATAAAATCACTCAATCTAATAGGAAAAATTCATTATGAGCAAGGAAATTACTCTGAAGCTCTAAAATTATATAATCAAGCATTAAAATCTGCAGAAAAAATAGAACCTAAAGAATGGAAAGCTGCTTGTTATAATAATATTGCAAATATTTATAATGCATGGGGGAAGTATTCTGATGCGTTAAACTATTTTAAGGTAGCACTTCCATTATTTGAACAAACAAATGATTATTTTTCCAAGGCTATAACTCTCAGAAATATTAGTTCAATTATTAAAAATATGGGAAACAATGTTGAGGCTTTAGAAAAAGCCACTGAAGCACTTCAAATCTTTGATCAATTAGGAAAGTTGTCTGATAAAGCAGATATGCTTATGATTATAGGGATGATTCAATTAAGCTTAGGTAATGTTGATGCTGCTTATAAGAGCTATGAAGAATCACTTCATATTAATGATCTTCTATCTGATCTTGACGGTAAAGTTGCATGTTTAAATACAATTGGTGAATTGTTCCGTGCTATTGGAAAATTTTATGAAGCACTCGAATATTTCAAGCAAGCGCTTGATATCTCAATAAAAATAGGATCTTTATCAAAAAGAGTATCTACTCTTAATAACATTGGATTAATATATACAACTCTTAGCAACTTTAATGAAGCATTGAACTATTTTGAAGAGGCTTTAAAATTAGGAGAACAGTTGAGTGATCCTTTACTCGAGGGTACAAACCTCAGTAATATGGCGTTAGTATATTTCTATAAAGGAGATCAATCAAATGCGATGAAAATTTGGGAAAAAGTTTTAAAAATTTTCGAACGTGTAGGATATCAACTTGGAAAGACAAATACACTTATAAATTTAGGAAAAGTATATCGTGAGAAAGGAGATCTTAAAAAGGCTTTAAAAGCTTTCGAAGAGGCTTCAGAATTAAGTGCAAAGATGAATCAACCAAATTTACAAGCTAAATGTTTAGAAGATATTGGGATGATTTTAGAAGATCAGAGAAATTTATCTGAAGCCCTTATGATGTATGAAAATGCGCTGGCAATATATAAACAAATAGGTGATCCTGTAGGAATGGCAGGAGTTATCCACAATATTGGAACTATTGATTTTTATCAAAAAAATTATGGTGCAGCAGTACAAAAATATGAAGAAGCATTACAGATTTTACAACAATTAGGTTTAAGTGAAAGTCCACTAGCACAAACAATTATGAGAAATATCGAACATGCTAAAGAAAAAATGTAAGAGGAAAACTCTTTATTTTCTTTTGTCAAGAGTCTTTTAAAATAAAAATTTTAAATTTCTTAAAAGTCCTATTTCTATCTCTTCTATTTTTGTCCGTATTAAATTTCCAATATACCATTCTTAGATATGGAAAATTTTAAAACTATAAAATTAAAAAACTATCTACCACATATTTAGATTGTCATTTCTAATATGAATAACCAAAATGAAAAATTAATAAAGTGATAACAAATGGCAAAAAGAGTCGCGATAAATGGTTTCGGGCGTATTGGAAGGAACTTCTTTAGAGCACTGTCTGAAAAATATCCTAATGATATCGATGTCGTCTCAATTAATGACTTATTTGAACCAAAATACTTAGCTTATGTCTTAAAATATGATACTGTATTTGGTAAGTTTAAAGGTACTATAGAGGCTAGAGAAAAATCTTTAGTAATAAATGGAAAGGACATTCCTATTACTGCAGAACGAGACCCATCAAACTTGCCGCATGCTAGTAATAATATTGACATTGCTCTCGAGTCTACTGGATTTTTTACAAATAGAGAGGGCGCCGCAAAGCATTTAGAGGCTGGAGCTAAGAAAGTGTTGATTAGTGCACCTGCGGTAAATCCTGATTTTACCGTTGTAATAGGTTGTAATGACGATAAATTAACTAACGAGCATAAAATCATCTCGAATGCTTCTTGTACAACGAATTGTCTTGGACCAGTAGTAAAAGTATTACTGGACAATTATGGAATTGTTAACGGAATAATGACTACAGTTCATTCATATACAGGCGATCAAAAACCGGTCGATACAGCAAGAGCAGCAGATCCCATAAAAATGATTCGTGGTCGAGCTTGTGCAGCAAACATTGTTCCGACATCCACTGGTGCAGCAAAAGCGATTGGTGTCGTGTTTCCAGAATTAAACGGTAAAATGGATGGTATCGCAATGCGTGTTCCAACCCCAAACGGGAGCGTTGTTGATTTAAAAGTAAATCTAGAGAAATCTACAACAGTAGAAGATGTTAACGCTAAAATGAAAGAAGCTGCATCTGGTTATCTAAAAGGAATTTTAGAATATACCGATGATGCAATAGTAACTACCGATATTGTTGGCAATCCCGCAAGTTCTATTTTCTCTAGCTTGTGGACCAAAGTAATTGGTGGTACTTTCTGTGGTGTCGTTAGTTGGTATGATAATGAATGGGGTTATTCCAACCGTTTAGCTGATTTAATCGTAAAGAAATTATGAATATTTAATTTATTTAATCCTTTTTTTATTTTTTTCTATAGTATAAAATTTAAGATTGTAATTATAACTATTAAGATACTACTAAATAGAACTATGAATAGATTAGAATTCTGACTTCTTATTCTTCTTCTTATAAACATGAATTTAAATCCTACCGCAATATGAATTATGATGCATATCATCATGAAAAAATCATAATATACATGCAAACCAAATGGTATTACTATTCCAATGCTTTCGACGTACCACTCATAATATCCTAAACCAGATATTACGACTAGCGCGGCTAATATAATTATTACTCTATTCGTAATTAGTTGTATCAGCCTAAAAATATATATGGTGCGAGTCCTCTCATTTTTAAGACCTTTAAAGATACGAGGGAACCAAAGTTTCAAATATTTTTGTGAGAGAATACAATGTATAATAAGTAATCCTATTAAAGCCCATTCAAGACTCAAGTGAAGAATAGGGTAGAAATCATAAATTTCAAGAAATTTATGTGAACTCACTATAATTAGCACAACTAAAGAAAAAAAAGCAACCAACCAAGATATTTTCCTATGTAATTTTAATCCGTTAATTTTCATGTTTAAATTTCCCTTTATTTAAAATTTAACTGATAAATAAACCAATTTCCAAACAAGACTATACGATCCCATAAATTTTGAAATATTATTAATTTTCTAAAATCCAGCATATATAAAAGGCGTATATTTTACAAAACTGTTTGTAAAAATAATTATCATAAAAATTAAGAAAGCATAAATTATTCCTTGAAGTGACCAATGCAGATTTGTGATAATATCGTGTCTTTTCAATTTAAATTGGAATATATCAATTAAGAAAATGAAAAAATAAGAAAATAACAATATATAGAGGAAATAATTATGAATAATGTGATCAACAAAAAGACGATCAAACGAATATGCTAGTCTAATAATTAAAAAGGCAGTATTAAGATCATCTGAGCGAAAGAATATCCAAGCAAAGTTCACAAACTGAAAAGTAATAATAAGGCCTATAAATTTGTAACAACCATAAGATACTTTTTTCTTTCTTCCACTTAAATTTTCAATTAAGTTTAGAGGATTCTTATTCCTTTTATTTAAAGTAATATAATTAAGTCTATAGACAATAATAAAGATTCCATGAATGAATCCCCATATTATGAAGGTTAAAGCAGCGCCATGCCAAAGACCACTTATCACAAACACTACCATAATGTTTAATATTAATCTTTTTGAGCCTTTTCGATCTCCACCCAAAGGTTTGTAAAGATAGTCTCGAAGCCACTCTGTTAATGATATATGCCAATTTCGCCAAAAAGTTCGAATATTTGTTGATAAGTATGGTTGATTAAAATTGATCATTAAGTTTATACCAAATAATTTACTTACCCCTCGAGCGATATTAGAATAGGCAGAAAAATCTGCATAAATTTGAATGGTATATAAAAAAGTAATAATTAAAGCATCTGTAGAGTTAAATACAGTAGGATTTAAATAAAAATCACCTATGTGATAAGAAATCAAATCTGCTATGACAATTTTACTAAAATAGCCCAAAAGGATCAATTGAATTGCTCCAGAAAAATCGCAATTTGAGAGTTTTTTTCTTTTTTCAATTTCAGGAATAAAAATTTTAGGGTGTTCAATAGGCCCAGATGTAAGTTTTGGAAAATAAGCAATAAAAATGGCTAAATCAATAAACCTTTTAATAGGAAGAATATCTTCTCGATACACATCAATATTATAAGCTATCACTTGTAATGTGAAGAAAGAGATTCCTATAGGTAAAATAAGATTTAACAATAAAGGTTCAATATTTAATCCGAAAATATTTAATAGATGAGCAATGCTTTCAGAAAAAAAGTTAAAATATTTAAATATAAAAAGGGCCGATAGATTTATCAATATGGTTAGTGTTATAATAGCTTTTTTTATTTTATTATTATACTCTTTTCCTAGAAGAACACCGCTAAAATAATTAAAAATAGTTGATGACAATATTATAATTAATAGCCAATAACTTCCAAAACCATAAATAAAATAACATAAAACTAAAAAAATTGTATTTTGAATCTTAATATATTTACTAAAAGCCCAATAGATTAATATACCTGTAAAAAGTATAATTACGAAACTAAAATCAGTGAAAGTTAGTGACAAAACAAATTCGGATATATTATTTTTTATGAAATAATGTATTGTAACTATTAAAAAACTTCTAATAATTTAAAAATGGTATATGGTTTAGATTAATATCAAATTTTTAAATTTAATTTCTTCTTATATTATCTGATAAGTAAATGCAAACCCTCTAGAATACCCTAGAATTTTAAATTATAATTATTGTTATATTAGTTTTTAATTTTTAAATTTTTTAATCTAAAAATAAAAATTAACCAAATGATTAATAAGAAATTAATTAATAAAATTAAAGGATAACCATCTATTTTTTTACCATTATCTACATGTAAAATATAGAGATATACACTATCAGTTGTTTTATGACCTGCTTCGTCAGCAAGTTCTAGGGTGAGATTATAAATTCCTGGTTCAAGGTTTTCTAAGATTTCAAGTTTATCTGAACTACATGTTAAATTCGTGGAATGCCAAAATTTATCAAATTCATGGATTCTCGATTGAATTGGGGTACTATTGAGGTAAATTACATAAGATCCATTAATTTTTTGTTTTGATCGAAAATTATACCAAGCATCCCATTTAATTGAAATACTTTCATGTTCAAATATGTTGAGATCTTTAGGAGAACTAAGTATAGGTGTAAAATGAAAACGATCCATGCAATAAACTGCACAACTACTATCATTTATATGAGGAATATTCATCTCCCAAACTATTTGACCAGAATTGTTTACTTCAACCAATCTTGCCCCAATACTCACATTCGATCCATGTGAATTTGTTCCGAAGGTTCCAAGACGATTTTTATTTGGTAACCGATCTGCATCTCCAAATGCACGACTATAATAATCTGATGAACCTGTCCATGACCACGTTTCATTAGCAGTCATTGTGGTTTCATTTATTGTAATCTCAAGTAGTCGTGATCTCTGGTGAAGAGGATTCGTTTGATTATGAAGATCATTATCAAACAAGATAAAAGTATTATCATCAACTTTCTCTATAGCGTGTGCATGATAAAAAAGATTTTGCTTTTGATTTCCATATTGATCAAAAAGGGTAAAATTACCATACTCCCCAAGTCCCCAAATTACTTCTTTATTGGTATGATTAATTTTATAAAATGTATTTACATTTCTTGGGTTATAATAAATTACATTTTCTTCTACATCGAAAAAGAGAGTATTTGAATGAGTAATCTCTGGAATAATTTTACCCTCCGAACGACATACATCATGGAAAGGGCACCATTGTGTATAATTTATGAATGACCATGTGTCTAAGAACCATACAGCTTGTCCCGCTCGATTGTATTCATAAATAGTGTCAAATCCATAGGAGATGTTGTTAAATATTACAGTTTTTGGCACAATTGTGAAAAAAGTATCATTTAGAGGATTATATTCATAATCGTGATGTCCGAAAAAATTTAAGGTCTCAGTACTATTATCGTAAATATTCCATAGAGTACATTTATACCCTTCTCCGAACATTAAAGTGGTTGAATTTAAAAATTCAACAGACATCTGATTAACATCATTTCGTTGCATTATTATATTTCCCTCCATATCTGTAATTATTAATTCCATTTGTTTTCTTATTGTATCTATATTGTACTCAATTATAATAAAAAGATTATATCCTTCAAAAGCTCCACCGTAATTAGTTACATTAAACGCCTTAAAAATCTCATTGTTTTGAATTCTTAGCAGACTATTTGTAAGATTAAATTGATTTAAGTTAGTATCATCAACGGAATTATATATAAAAGTGTTAGTTTGAGATTTTATATTTAAAAGAAATGAACAGATAATCAATAATATAGACAATTCGATTATAAAACTTACTTTATTTACCGTTGCTAATTTTAAACTCTTCATTTTTTGTCTTTTTTAAAAATTCAAACAAGTTTAATAAAAAATAAGTTTGATTATAAATTAAGTTCTATCTTTTCCTATTTTATGAAAGGGGCAAAACTAATTTGTTAATAAAATTCTTCTTAAAATAATATATTTTAAGGTTTAAAATGTGTTTAATAATTTAAAGTACAATTTAAGGGTTATATTAAAATCAAACTATTAAATCATGTTTTATTGGATATTAGTGAGATAAAATTGCCTTAAACTTTTTTGCTACAAGATTAGTATAAATTAGAGCACCATAGAGATTCAGATGTAATACATCGTTATAGAATTTATTATTACAAAAAGTTGAGTTGAGATTGTTAAAGTTTACATAGTTCTCTTTTGGGAGTTGCTTAAATAATTGATTAGTATAATTATATCCTATATATTTATAATAATGGGGGTTGTTTACAACCAGGTACTTTATTTCCTTTTCTTCACATAAATTTATAATCTCCATAAATTTATTTCCTGCAAATGTATCATATTCTATTTTACTTATAAGTATGCGAAAATCAGGTGGGTCTTCCTCATAAATTTTATAAGTGTATCTAAATCCTCTAGAGTACATTTTATCATAGCTTTCGATTTCTGCTTTCAATTCAGGATTTAGCCATTCAGGTATAAATGTTATACGATATTTGTATAATCGAGAAAATTTTAAGAATAACATGTTAAAAATTTCTTCTAAATTCATATTATTTATATCACCGCTATAGTACCTAACCATTGACGAATTCAAAATTAACAATTCTTGTGTAAGTGTATTCTCATGAGAAGAAAAGTCACTAGGTGTATTTAACACCCATATAATAGCATCAGGTGCAATTTGGGGGATGATTACCTTTTCAATGTAAAAAGATTGGGATCTTATAGCACTACCGACTATTCCGAAATTATAGGTTATTGTACTTTCATTGAAATATTTATCAAATCTAAATGGGTTAAAGCCTGTAACACAGAAAGAATCCCCCATTGAAACAATTTTTAATTTACCTATATGCTCTGGTTGAGAAAAAAGTTCTTTACAATGATTTATTTTATAAGCAACTATTTGTTGACACCCCCATAAATATGGTTCACCAAAATACTCATTCTCTTCAAGAATCCATAAAAATCCTTCAATAGAAACAAGAATTAAGACAGCTAAAGCAAGTGCCTTTAGAGCTTTATATTTATCTTTTACATCCTTTCTAGATTTAACTTGTGGAATACTCTTCATATCCGAGACTATTGATATTAATCCATCCTTAAATAAAATTTCTTAAGATAAAAAAATTTATAACTCAATTCAATAAGTAGTTTTCAAAATTATAAATATAATTATTAAAAAGTGTGTAATTGAATGAAATATCATTTTTTTAAAATAATAATATTGATTTAAAACTAATTCTTTTTTAAAATGTCTATAAAAAACGATTTATTTCAAGCTTCTCATCTAAAAGGATAATCCTTTTAAAGTTCTTTGAATAATAAAATAACCATGGATCTTAGCAAGGGAAAACCAATTGAAATAACTCATAAAAAGCTATTTGACGAGTATTTTCAAAAATATCCTCCAGAAATTTCTGAATTTACATTTACTAACCTTTTTATGTGGAGAAATTATTATAATTTCTTATTTATTGAATTTAAGGAGCATTTAATCCTATTTTCTGTTGATTATTTGAAAAATAGAAAAAAACCAATTAATACAGCCTCTATAGAGTATATTTATTTCTTTCCTCCGATTGGTCCTTCTCCTGATAAAATAATTATTGAATTATTTGAGGATATTGAAAATATAGAAGTTCATAGAGTTCCAGAGGATATATGTATTAGCTTAAGGGAAAATGAGAAATTTTCTAAATTAAATTTGGATTGCCTTGAAGATCGTAATAATTGGGATTATATTTATAACAAAGAAGAGATTCTAAATTTAGCGGGAAACAAGTATAGGCAAAATAGAAGATGGCTAAAAAAGTTCTTAGATAATTATAACTATGATTTCCAATTATTAACAGGAGATCTTGTTGAAAAATGTAAAGAACTTCAGTTAGAGTGGTGCGTAATGCGAGCGTGTACTGAAGATGAAAGTTTAGAAGCAGAACACGATGCAATATATGAAGCATTAAACAATTTTGAGAAACTTGGTTTTAATGGTGGATTATTATGTGTAGATGATAAATGTGCTGCTTATACATTTGGTGAAATGTTGAATAATGGAACCTTAGTGATTCATATTGAGAAAGCACACATGGAGTATGATGGTGCTTACCAAGCAGTTAACAATTTTTTCTTAAAAAATTGCTGTGTAGATACGATTTATGTCAATAGAGAACAAGATTTAGGTATTGAAGGTTTAAGAAGAGCAAAAGAGTCCTATAAACCTATTCAAATGGTTAAAAAGAATATTATTTATAAGAGAAGTGTAGAAAACAAAACAAAATGAATTCATTAGATATTATATATTTAATGTGAGATTAAGTATTCAAAAAAAAGAGATGAAAAAAATTATGGAACAAAAAGTAATGAATAGAGAGATTGATACAAAGTTTGATGAAGCACTTAAGCAATTTGAAGAAATATTTCCTAAAATAAATCCTACTGAAGGAGGTTGTGCGGAAGCAACATTAACAGGTATTTTAAATATACTAGGAATCCAAGATGGATTAATCAACAACATTATGATTCCCCTATCTGGGGGATTAGGGGGATATAAGTCTGAAAAAGACTGGTGTGGTCCATGTGGGGCGGTAGTTGGGGGTTGTGCTGCAGTAGGAGCAATTTTAGGAGGAAAAGGAAGAGAAAAGATGTCGAATGATTTAATTCCCGTTGCTTATATGAAATCGGCACAATTTGCGAAAGAATTCGAGAAGAAATTTGGTTCAGTAATTTGCCCAAATTTATCTGGGTATGATTTCAGTGATCCCAATGCAATGATGGAATACGTTAAAGACGGTACATGGGGAAAAAAATGTTATAAGTACGTTCTATGGGCGATCGACAATATAAGAAAATTAATGCAGGAAGAATTAGTAAAATTTTAGTAATAAATATTAAATTTTTTTTTTATTTTTTGAATATTTTTCTTAATTTGGTGATTCTACTTTAGATATCTAATTATGAAAGAATTAAGAATTAGAAATCAAATTTAAGTAAGAATTAAAAATTGAAATCGCTTAGATTTATATTTTTAAAATTTCTAAGATCATTATAACTTATATTAATTTATGTGGTATTAATGACAGAAGAAAGTTCACAAGAAGAAAAACCTGTTGGCAGACTGACTGGTAAGACCACAACTCATACAGTTACGGTTGTATTTGAGGGTCCTCCGGTTGAAAGAAATAACTATTTAACTATCTATGGAGAGAGAGATGAAGAAGGAAATAGAGAATATTTTGTACTTTATATTACTGATATGTGGACTGAAGATAAGGGACGCATGGCGAAATTAGCGGTTTTGGGTGAAAGACCAAAAAGACCATTTGAAATAGGTCTCGATGTTTATATGGCAAAAGAAGAACAAATCGCAAAAATCTTAGGTATATTTAACCCCCCGGAAGAATCTCTTTCTATAGGGAATTTAATTGGATATCCTTATGAAGTGTATTTATTAATTAAAAATTTTGGTAGGATTTTCATTACTGGAAAATCTGGTTCTGGTAAATCTTATACAATGGGAGTATTATGTGAGGAATTTCTTAAGAAGGGAATTCCTCTTGTAATTTTAGATAGACACGGAGAATATGGTAGTTTAAAGGTTGCTGGTGAAGATCTACCCGAAGGTGAAAGTGAATTTGTTGATGGTATAATCGAATTTTCTGATTTAAAGAAAAATAAAGGGGGAGACGTTGATATAGAATACCTTTTTTCATTAAAACCTACAGATATTGTTGCGCCGAATCTGTGTACTATAGTGAATTTAAATGGTATGGCTTTAGAAGTTCAAGAAGCCATAGCTGGTAAATTACTGAAAAAATTATATGAAGCTAGCACAACTAGAGGTATACCTCCATTCTACTTATTTTTAGATGAAGCTCACTTATTTGCGGGAAAGAAGCAGACAGAAACTTGCGAAGTTGTTAAACTATTTGCTCAAGAGGGAAGAAAATTTGGTGCAAATATTGTCATAGGGACACAACGTCCACAATTATTAGATACTACAATAAGAGCTCAAGCAGGAACTTGGGTTGTTCATAATTTATCAGATATAAGAGATATTGGAATTACTATTTCCAGTGCTGAAGATTTAAGTAATGAAAATAAATCAGACATTTCTGGATTAGATAAAGGGCAAGCAATATTATGCGGGGAGGCTGTTAAGGGAATTCCCCTCTTTGTGAAAATAAGAAAAAGGAGAACAAAACATGGAGGTGTCAGTTTTAATCCGTTAGATTTCCTTTCGGATCAAACGGTTGAAGAACTAAAGAGGCGAAAAGAGAGGCTTCTAGGAGGAAAATCTGCTGATGAATTAGAAACTGGAAAATCTATGTTTGAAGAAATGCTAGAACCAAAAGGAGCCGCTGATTATCTAGATGAAATTACAGCACTAAAAGTGAGAATTCGGGAATTAGAGGATGAAGTTAATCGTTTAAAACAAAAAGTAGCTGATGTAAAAGAAGGAAAAGGTATACCACTTGTTGCTACTGATGAGACTATAGAAGAATTACAAACCGAAATAAATGTATGGAAGGAGAAATACAACTTTCTAAAAGAAATGGCAGAGAAAGGTGGAGAAGATATGGCCCCCTTAGATGATAACAGCGAAATGGTATTAGATTTGAATAATAGAATAATAGAACTAGACGCACAGGTTAAAAAATATAAATCAAAATACGATAATGCTATAATCTTAGCTGAGAAATCAATAGTTGAACTAAAAAAGCGAAAAAAATAATTTTATTTTATATTATTATTACTATAATCTTTTAGGTTCTTTTCTTTTATGATTTTGGTTGTTTTAACTAATTTTTTTTAAATTATCTTAAACTTTTTATGTGAATCGTTAATAGTTTAATTATTAATTTAAAAGACATTTACTAATGAGTAGAAGCAATTTGAATATTGAAAGTATTAAGGAATTACAGAAAAAGTTATCTAATCTACTTGGCGTATCGGGACATGAAGAGGAAGTAAGAACTTTTATTCTTGAAGAAATTGAAAATAGAGGTTTAGCTGATAAGTCGTGGATAGACCCACTTGGAAATGTTTTAGCAGTAAAAGAAGGAACAACTGGACAAAATAGGATTTTATTAGATGCTCATATCGATGAGATTGGATTTATGATATCTCACATTGATAAGAAAGGCTTTTTACATTTCGTATCAATTGGTGGGTGGGATGACAGAATTCTTTTAGGTCAGTCTGTTATTTTGAAATCAGGGGATGATCAAGTATTTCATGGGATTATTGGGTCAAAGCCCCCTCATCTTACCTCAATTGAAGAAAGGAAAAAAGTTGTTGATATTCCCAACATGTATATTGATATTGGGATGACTTCCGAAGATGAGGTACTTAATAACAATATTAATATTGGAAGTATAGGTACATTATTTAGTCCATTTGTTGATTTTCCTAATGGTATGATTCGTGGTAAAGCTTTTGATGATCGTACAGGTTGTAATGTTCTCCTCCACGTAATGATGCTTTTAAAAGAAAATAAACATTCTGATACCGTTCTTTTCAATTTTGCAGCACAGGAAGAGGTAGGAGGTTTTGGTGCGATAACCGGTGCGTATACCCTTAAACCCACTATGGCAATTGCAATTGAAAATACAACCGCTGCTGATGTGCCTGGGATAAAAAATTCTGAAAACCCAGTAAGCATAGGAAAAGGACCAGCAATTACTGTCGCAGATATATCGGTAATCTCAAATCCTAAAGTGAATAAAAGATTGATAAATAACGCTGAGCATGAGAATATTCAATATCAATTTAAGAAGCCAAGGTATGGGGGGACTGATGCAGGTAAAATTCAATTTAGTCGTAGCGGTGTTCCATGCACAGTTGTATCTGTTCCATGTAGATACATTCATTCGCCAACTTCATTGCTAAAACTTGATGATATATATAAAACTATCCAGCTAATTGAGACTTTTATACGGAATCCGGCTAACATATAATTATTCCTGACGAAATAAAGCTTCATCAGAAACTCCAGAGCTTAAGATTTCTTTACTTATGAATTTCTTTTCTAATTTAATCCGTTTGAGAAAGATTAAGCTTATTAAATAGAATACACCCATTGAAACCAATGTAAGAGTAATTATTGTAGAGTTCTCAGCATTATTCCCAGTAAGAACTAATCCTATTATGAATGAAGCCAATGATTGACCAGCTGCCATTATAAAAGAGCTCAAACCAAAATAAGCTCCAGATATGTTTGAAACAGATTCATCGATTTCAGAATCTTCAATCTTGTCAGCAGCTTCATAGATTAATACACTCGCTAAAGGAGGATTGAACAATCCTAATCCATACATGGAACCCAAAATTGTCCCCATAGTTAATATAAATAGGATAATTTCAAACTCAGCAGAAAGTAATTCAATTAAAAATATCAACTCGAGAAAGCAAGCGATTATTGAAGATATTATACATATCATATATGTTTTAAGAATTGTATTCTTTTTAAGTAGTTTCCGCCAGATATAAAATCCTACCATTTTACTTATAATCGAGACGATAACATAAATATAATACTTACTCCCCGTGAACATTAGTGTATAAGTTAAAAAAGGTATTACAATTATTCCTAATATTTTACCTGAAATACTATTAAAGAACCTTACAGATAGATATTTTCTATATTTTTTATCCCATATTGGTGCCCTCATATGAAGAATGAATGATCTTATTGAGACTTTTTGTTGTTCAATTTTAGGAGTTATAACTTTATGAAAACTTTCATCTATCGAGAAAAATGTTGTTAGAATAGCTATTAATCCAAAAAGAGTAAATGAGGCTCCTACCCAAGGCATGTAAGCAAATACTATTTGGCCTGAGGGTTCCCACCATTTTACATTTTCGGGATTAGGTAATATGCTTTCAACAATTAGTGGTAGCAACATAGCTAAAATTGAAGCAAGTATTTGAAAAAACGTTATAGCTGCAGCAATTTTTTCTCTATTTTGATGCGTTTGTGATTGTTCTGTAAGCATTGAAAGATGTACAGTCAACATTGAAGATCCAGATATTGATTGAAAGATGAAAACACTCCATAAAAATACTGCAGTAGGTATAAATAATGAATTATTTTGTGGACATTTAGGAGGCAACCAAATGATAATACTAGTAAAAACCCATATTGGTAATCCATAAAGAAGAAAAGGTCGACGCTTTCCAAATCTCCCCAGTTTTTTATTATCTGCAAGTATTCCAAAAATAATCGAGGAAATTGCCGAAATAATAAGCTGTAAAGAAATTCCTACCGATGTAAGGATCGCGTCCAAATTGATTGTATAAACATAATATTGAAAAATAAATATTCCAATGAACATATTTGTCAATATCAAGCCAAAGTTTCCTAAAGCATATCCTATGAGTCGTTTTCCATGTAATTCCCGTCGTCTCTCTACCATGATAAAATAATCAATTTATCACAATTTAATTTATTGATTTCGAAAGGAGAAGAGTTATTTATTTTAAAAATTTTGTAGAAATAAAATATTACTATTTATTGTCCTTCTCTTTTTTCCTCTTTTTAACTTTTTTTTGCTGCTCTACAATCACATTACTAATAAATTGGGTTGTAGAATATGCAGACTCCGCTTCACCGAGACTTACTCCTTTTAATTCGTCCATTTCAGCCTCATCTTCAGATAATCCAATCTCTTTCATAGCGTATTCTTTAGCACTCATATTATGTCTTTTTGTCCTTAATTCAGCTCTCTGTAAATAATAATGACTGGTCATATGAAGCACCGTACCATCACCAAATTCAAAAGTAATAACGATTGGCGCTTCTCCATATTTTTCTTGCATTTCTTTACTTACAATTAAAAGTTTAACTTGAGATTTGTCTAAAATTTGAATAGGATATGAAGAACTCTCTAACCACCAAATTGGATCTGCTTTTTCATCAAATAAACCTACTAAAAACTTATTACTCTTATCTATTATTTCTACTCTTACATAATCATCTCCTGTGGGTCGTTGATTGTATTTTAAATAACGAGGAAATATTTTTTCAAGAATATTTTGTAAAGCCCAATCAGTAGTAAAGAGAAATCCTCCATCTTTAACAAAATCTTTAATTTTGGGCAATGCATCATCATTTACATTCCCAGGACAATTAATAATTAAGATTTGATCTGATCTTAATTCAATTTGACTAACCTCATAAGGTTGAATTAAAATAAATGGAACGTTTAATAGTTCTAAAACTAACTCAATTTTATCATAAGAACCAGCAACTATAATTATAGATGATTCTTTCACCTTTCTCAATATGTCGAGATCCATTGGACGCTTTTTTTCCATTCTCTTTTCCAGTATTTTAGAGGAAGCTTTATAAGCTTGCTCCATCTTTTTAAAATCTCCCATTTAAATCACATTTAATTTTTTATTTTAAAAAATTATGAAAATTAACATCTTTAAATTTTTTCTAGATTTTCTTTATTCCAAAAAAATTAATATTAATAAATTATAAAATCAAATAGTTTAACCATACATTTGAAATAAACAATTAATCATCTTTGGCTTTTTTCACTAACAAAATTTAAATTCCTATTTTTTTTTGATTTTATTGGAACTAAAAAGAGTTCCAAATAAGGACAATTAAAAATTTTAAATTTGAATAACTCTTATCTTTTTAACAAT
>JAHQWL010000020.1 GCA_029856155.1 Promethearchaeia archaeon | reverse complement strand
GTTAATTGAGGGTTTTCAGTGAATTCAACTTTGCTATTCCTTATTATTACAACTGGAGTCTGCTGATCAGCCTCACTTAATAGAAATTGAGCAGCACTCGCAAGATCATCTGCTACTGCTCTCATAGTAATTTCCATAAGTCTATTGAACAGATCAGGATGTCCACGTAAATCTTCGATAGGTTCAAATCCAGCTGTTGCTATAGCTATACCAATAGTTCCTTTTCTAAGTGGTTGTACTCTTGAATCAGCGATGATGACTCCAAAATTGTCTATTCCAAATTCCCTTCTTAATTTTTTCCAATAATCCCATACAACTTTCTTTAGGTTTTTTGGTAAAAGGACTACATTTCCAATACCCGCATTAGACTGATCGATTCCCGCATTAGCTATGAGAAAATCGTTAACTTTCGCCAATATAACATGTCTCATTCCTCCCAGAATCATCGATGCCTCTTGTAATATTAGTTCTACATATCTCTCATCCATTTCATAATTTTCTGCTAATTTTTTGGCTTTCTTTGAGACATCTTTAACTTCAGTTAAATTTATTACTCTTCCCTGAGAGGTAGCAACCACTTTTTCAGCAATAACAATGATATCTCCTTCAATTAAGGATTTTCCTTGATCTTTAATAGTTTGAATAATAATCTGTAATAAGGGATCATTTTTCTTGATGAGAGGAAGTCTAATCGAAAATAACTCCATAGCAGTTAAAAGAATAATACTTATTTGATATATTTTTTTCATTTTATAGATAAACAATGAAGAAGATATATACAAAATTATTTGATTTTTTAGAAATTGGTGATGATTTTCCTACTATAATAGTAGGAGTTATAAACCTTAGCCCTGAGTCATTTTATAAAGGTTCTGTCTATCAAGAACCTGAAAAAATTAAAAATGCAGCTTTAAAAATGGTAAAATTTGGGGCTCAGATCCTAGATATTGGTGGACGTTCTACTGCTCCATGGTCTGAAAAAATTTCGATAGAAGAAGAAATAAATCGTGTTAAGAGTGCCATGGAAATTGTATGTGAAATCATCCCAGATAACATAATAATCTCCGTTGATACTCAATATTCCAAAGTTGCTGAAAAAGCTTTAGATATTGCCACTAAAAAGAAAAAAAAAGTCATGATAAATGATGTTAGTTGTTTAAAAACAGATCCCAGTTTAACAGATTTTATAATTGCTAAGGATCTTCCAATAATTATTATGGCTTCGAAAAAAGTTCCTGGAGATTTATGTACTCTTGATGAAATTGTTAAAGAGTTCGATAATACTATTGAAAACCTAAGAAAGAAAGGTTATGATGAAAATAAGATTATCTTAGATCCAGGAATAGGCCACTGGATTGAGCAAAAATCTCATATATATGACTTAAAGATAATAGGGAATCTCCATAAACTTAAAAAATTCAATAAGCCGATATTAGTAGCTATTTCAAGGAAATCATTTATTGGAACAACTCTAAATATTTCTGAACCAGAAAAAAGATTAAATGGAACCCTTGCAGCTACATCAATTGCAATTAATAATGGAGCCCATATAGTACGAACTCATGATGTAACACTTCAATTGTTTGAGTTCGTAAAAATGTCTAAAGCCATTTATGATTTTACTGAAAAATAATTTTAAAATATCGATTTATTAATCAGAATAATAAATCTACTTTGTCTTTTCGTAAGGTATATAAACAATTTCTATTTTCTATTAAGTTAAACAGTTGAGTAAACTCTAGTTTTAGTTACCTAAGTTCATACTTAGTGAAATATTATGGGATTTGAACAATTATCTGAAATTAATAGAGTCAATGGTATTTTTACACTGATTTTTATAGGTATTTCAATTATTCTAGGTATACGAATTCTAATTAAATACAATTCTTTGAAAAGAAAAGAATTAATTAAAATAGAATAATATTAGTATTATTATCCAATTGTATTTTACACATCAAATACTGTTATTTGTCAAATTTAAAAATTAAAAGTTGATGAAATATTATGAAAGTTAAAAAAATCTTCCTTCTTTTCCTATCTTTCACTTTAATCACGCTAAGCTTTATTCCTAAGGTCTATGGTTATAGTGGAAAAGTAGCTTATATTTATTATAGTGATAACACTAGTGGATATTCATACAAAACTTTATTCAATAATAACGGATTTCAAACAGATTTGATATTTTTATCAAATATAACTACAGGAATGTTTGACAATTATGATGTGATAATAATGGGTTCAGATACAGGGTACAATGATACTTGGTATGGGGATACTTCACAGTTGTTTATTGTTAATAGTTCAAAATTACCCATTATAGGATTGGGCGTTGGTGGTTTTGCATTTTTTGGAATTAATGGATTAAATCTTACAATAGGCTATGGTTCTGGTAGTTATTCAACTCTTCCTTATATGGATATTGAAACAGTGAATAAAGCACATTATATATTTAATATACCAAATGAATTACCTAAAGGAAATTTACAAATTGATTATGAAGGTTGTATAATTTGTACTGTATTTCTTCTTGAAATTCCTAGTAATATTATGGTTTTTGGTAGAACTTCCCAATGGAGTTATACTCATCTTTATGAAGATGAAAGGTATTTTCTATGGGGATTTATAAATACACCAAACACAATGACCGAAATAGGAAAAGATTTATTTATTAATATTTTAGACTTTTATACTCCTCCAGAAGTATCTAATGGATTTTTTGAGAAGATACCTGGGTATGATTTATTTATTCTAATTGGAATTTTCTCAGTTTCTACCATAATATTACTCAAAAAAAAATATAACAATTAAATATCTTAGTATTATTAATTTTTCAAACTCGAAATTAGTTTGAATTTATAATCTGAATAAATTTGTTTAAGAAATTGGAAAGTTGGTCATACTAATTTAAAAGAGTGCGCAATAGCATATTTTTTTATTAAAGATTTTTTATTAAAAATAGAGCTTACAAACCTTAAATTTTGAATTTCCAATTCTTTTTATTGATACCTATTATATATCTCGAATATTTAGCTTAATTAAGTAAATCTCCATAAAAGATTTCTTCTATTGAACGTTGAAAAAGAGCACTAATATTTAAAAGCATGGATTACCACTTGTTACTTAGTAAATTGTTAAAATTTCATTTATTTTTGAATAATTTTACTTTTACAAATTAAATTATATAAGCTTGTTCTCTTATGCCTGGCAAAACCTCTAATCCCGATTCTTATGACGCTGATGATATTAAGGTATTGAAAGGACTTGACGGCGTTAGAAAGCGTCCTGCTATGTATATTGGCTCGACAGGTAAAACAGGACTCCATCACCTTATTTTCGAGGTTTTGGACAATTCCGTTGATGAAGCAATGGGAGGATATGCTGATGAGATAAAAGTTATTCTATTTAAAGATAGTTCAGTTCAAGTATTCGATAATGGGCGTGGGATTCCAATTGATACACACCCAGAATTTAAAAAGCCTGCCCTCGAAGTAATTATGGAATATTTACATTCTGGAGGTAAATTTGACAGTAAAAGTTATAAAATTTCAGGGGGCTTACATGGTGTTGGTTTATCAGTTGTAAATGCTTTAACAGAATGGATGCATGTTGAGGTTTGTCGAGACGGGCAACTTTACACACAAAAGTTTTCTAAGGGAAAAAAAGCATCAGAACCAGAAGTAACAGAAACTAAAACAAAAGAAACATATACTAAAATAACCTTTTACCCTGATCAAGAAATTTTTGAATTCGAACCAAACGAACCTATTTTTAATGCACATTTTATTGGTAATAGAATGCGAGAGTTAGCATTTCTCACACCACACACTAGATTTGAAATTAATAATAAATTTGATGATGAAAAGGAAGAATTTCACTACGAAGGAGGCATTAAAGAATTTATTTCATACTTAAATAAAGATAAACAGCCATTACACAATGACATTATTGACATAAGCGACTCTTACACAAATGAGAATGGAGAGACAATTATCTGCGATTTGGCTATGCAATACAATGCTGGATATCAAACAAACATTTTAACCTATGCAAATACAATCAATACCATTGAAGGTGGCGTACATTTAACTGGATTTAAATCTGCCCTTACAAGAACATTTAACTCTTATATAGAAAATTTTATGGAGAAGAAGTATAAGGGACATGTATTAAGTGGAGCAGATACAAGGGAAGGATTATCAGCTGTAATTTCTGTTAAACTTCCCGATCCTCAATTTGAAAGTCAAACTAAGATTAAACTAGGAAATCCTGATGTTCGGCAAATTGTAAGTCAAATTGTCACGGACAAATTAACTCAATATTTCGAAGAACATCCAGAAACGGCAAAAAAGATCGTCTTAAAAACTATTAATGCAAAATTAGCCAGAGAAGCTGCTCAAAAAGCAAGAGCATTAATCCGGAGGAAATCAGCATTAGATAGCGCTAGGATGCCAGGAAAACTTGCTGATTGCTCATCAAATGATCCAGAAAAAGTAGAACTTTTCATTGTGGAAGGCGATTCTGCTGGCGGACCTGCAAAACAAGGACGAGACAGGACATATCAAGCAATTCTTCCAATTCGAGGAAAGATTCTCAATGTTGAAAAAGCTAGAATAAACAAAGTGTTGCAAAATAATGAAATTCAAGCCATCATTAAAGCATTAGGCGTTGGATTTCAAGAACCAGGTCTATCAAATGGAACCAATGGCGATTTAGAAGATAATGGGGAAGAGACAGAGGAAAGCTTTGATTTAAGCAAATTGAGATATCATAAAGTTATAATCATGTGTGATGCTGATGTGGATGGCTTCCATATAGAGACTTTATTGCTTACATTTTTTTTCAGATATCTACGCCCTTTAATAGACGAAGGATATTTATATATTGCTGTGCCTCCCTTATATAAACTCTCTTATAAAAAAGTGAAGGAATATGTCTATTCTGACAATCAGAGAGATAATCTACTTAAAAGTATCAAGCAAAAATACAATTTAAACAATTTGGATTCCATCAAAACTCAACGCTATAAAGGCCTTGGTGAAATGAACTCAGATGAACTTTATGATACTACAATGAATAAAGAAACTAGAAAACTGAAAAAAGTAACCTATGAAAATTATCTCGAAAATGATTTAATTTTTACAAAATTGATGGGTAAAGAAGTAAAAGCGAGAAAGAAATTCATAATAAGTAACTTCGACGAAGTTAAAACTTTAGATATTTAATTCTTATTTATTGAATCACAATAATTTAAAATAAAAAGGTGTTATAATTGACTTCAGAACAAATTGAAGAAATTTTATTAAAAGACGAAATGCAAAGCAGCTACATCGATTATGCTATGTCAGTGGTCGTTGGGCGTGCAATTCCTGATGTTAGGGATGGTTTAAAACCTGTACATAGAAGGATAATATATGCTATGGCAGCAAATAATTGGTATTATACAAGTTCTCATGTTAAATGCGCCAAAATTGTTGGTGAGACGCTAGGAAATTATCACCCTCACGGTGATATGGCTGTATATAATGCATTAGTAAGAATGGGTCAGGATTTTTCCTTAAGATATCCTTTAATCCATCCACAGGGGAATTTCGGATCTATAGATGGAGATCCTCCTGCAGCTTATAGGTATACAGAAGCGAGATTATCACGAATCTCAAATGAGTTAATTGAAGATATTGATAAAGAGACTGTAGAGTTTCAACCTAATTTTGATAATAGTACATCTGAACCTTTATATCTGCCAGCTAAACTTCCCAATATATTATTAAACGGTACAAAAGGAATTGCTGTAGGAATGGCAACATCCATGGCTCCTCACAATTTAATAGAAGTTTGTAATGCGATTATCGCGACCATAGATGAACCAGACATTTCCATAGATGAATTAATGGAAATCATAAAGGGTCCTGATTTTCCTACAAGAGGTATCATTACAGATACTAATGGAATCTACAATGCTTATCATACAGGGAATGGAACAATAAATATAAGTGGAAAGATTGAAACTGAAACAACTGCGAAAAGAACTAGTTTAATTATTACAGAAATACCATATTTAGTTAATAAAACGGATTTAATTGAATCTATTGCTAAGTTAATTAAAGATGATATACTTAAAGATATTAGAGATTTGCGGGATGAATCTGATAGAAAAGGAATGCGTATTGTATTAGATCTATCTAAAAATGCTCAACCAGTTATAATAAAAAATATTCTCTTTAAAAGGACCAGACTTCTAACAACATTTAGCATAAATAATTTAGTTTTAATTAATGAGGGTAAGCAACCAAAAATTCTCAATCTTAAAGAGATTATAAATGAATATGTTGAACATCGATTAATTATCATTCAAAAAAGAACTGAATACCTCCTCAAGAAGGCAAAAGATCGACTTCATAGGGTTGAGGGACTTTTAATTGCGTTAAATGATATTGATAATATAGTAAATTTGATAAAAAGTTCGAAAGATACCAATGAGGCTAAAACTAAGTTAAAGACCGCTTATAAATTAAGTGAAATTCAAGTTCAATCAATTTTGACCATGCCATTATCAAGGTTAACAAATTTAGAACAACAAAAGTTAGTAGATGAACAAAAATCACTGCAAACTAGTATTAAAGAATATAATAAAATTCTGAAAGAAAAAAAAGTTCGTTTAGATATAATTAAAAACGATTTAATTGAATTAAATAAAAAGTACGGAGATGCAAGAAAAACCGAAATTAAAATGGTAGAACATCAAGAAATAAAAGAAATCGAAAAGATAGATTTAATCAAAAAAGAAACCACTATTGTAATTTTTACCAAAAATCAATACATCAAAAGAATCTCTTTAGAAGAGTACCAAGCTCAAAGACGTGGTGGTCGCGGTAAAAGAGGAATGACTATACGTGAAGAGGATTTTATTACAGATTTATTTGTTTGTACAACTCATGATTCTATTTTAGTATTTACTTCAAAAGGCAGGGTTTATTTGATTAGAAGTTTTGCTATTCCACTACAAAAACGGACGGCTCGCGGAAAACCGATTATTAATTTTATACCTTTGCAATCAGCGGAAAATATTTCAGCTATGATACCAATTAATAACTTTAATACTAATGAAATGCTCATTATGACGACAAAGAAAGGGATTATTAAAAAAACCCCTTTGAGACTCTTTTCAAAATTTAAAAGTACTGGGGTAAGAGCTCAAAGAATAAGACCAGATGATGAATTAATAAGTGTTAAAAGACTATCAAATGAACTCCAAGATATTTTTATAGCCACTAAGTTAGGCTATGCAGTTAGATTTGATGAATCAGAATTGAGAGAATTAGGACGTAATTCCATGGGTGTTAAAGGAGCAGAATTAAGAGAGAATGATGAAGTAATTGACACCCTTCTTGTATCGGATGATGAAATAATATTAACTCTCACTCAAAGCGCTTATGGTCAAAGAACATATGTTAAAGAATATCGTAAAACAGGACGAGGCGCCAAAGGAGTAAAGAATATAACGTTAAATAAAGCTAAAAATGATGAAGTTATTGCTATCAAAATTGCTAAACATATGGATTTATTAATTGGAACAGAACAAGGACAAATGATAAGAGTACCTGTTGATTCCATTCGAATTACTCACAGAACTGCTAAGGGCGTAAGGGTAATCAAATTATATGAGAATGATTTCGTGGTAGCGATTGGAAAATGTGAACAAGAACCTTAAGATTCTTAACCTTATTATTTAAGATATGGAATAAGACAGAGAAAAATTAGATTATCATTATCCAAATTATCTATTCCATGCTTTTCATTAGGGGGTATATATACAAAATCCCCTTGACTTGCAATTTCAACCTCACCTTTATCATTATAAAATTTCCCAGTTCCTGATAAAATATAAATTTCATGATCTTCAGCATGATTATGAAGAGGAACATTTAGCCCTGGTTTAACTTCAATTCTTCTCATTGCGAAATTTCTTGCACCTAAATTTTCATCGATTAACCATCTGATATAAATTCCATCCACTTTTCTGCCATCAGCTAAAACTGCTTCTTGTTCTTCAACTTCTTTATAATTCTTTTTTAGCATAATAAAAGAAAAAATTTTAATCTATTAAAAGTATAGCTTGTAGTTTTTTATATGACAGTTTTATAAAGAAAAAAAAATATTAAATTCTTATAACACTTCTAAGCGAAATTCACTCAATTTTTGAGGATTGAAAAAATGGAACTTATAGAAATCTTAAACCAAGTCCCAAAATATAAAGAATTCATGACAGTTGCCGAATTAGATAATTCCAGTAAAAAGTTAGCAAAAAATTTTGACCATGTAGACTTGAAGGAAATTGGTAAATCACGAGAAGGAAGAACAATATATTGCCTAAAAATAGGTGAGGGAAAAGAAAATGCGCTTCTCTTTGCATTCCCACATCCCAATGAACCAATAGGGAGTATGAGTTTGGAATTCTTATCATGGTTTTTAGCTAAAAATCCTGAATTTACGATCGAAACCGGTTATACATGGTATATAATTAAAGCAATTGATATTGACGGTGCGGTTCTTAACGAAGGATGGTTTAAAGGAGAATTTGATCCTTTGAAATATGCTAAGAATTATTATAGATGTTCGCAATCTGACCAAGTTGAATGGTCATTTCCAATCAATTATAAAAAACTCAAATGGGAAACTCCACTACCAGAGACTCAAGCTTTAATGCATTTAATAAATGAATTAAAACCAAAGTTCATGTATAGCCTTCATAATTGGGATTTTTGTGGTGTTTATTTCTATGTTACTCGTGAAGTTGGAAATTTGTTTGATGATCTCACTAAATTTGTCAAAAACGAAGGATTACCATTACATCTAGGAGAACCTGAATTGCCATTTAGAAAAACTCTACATGACGCTATATTTCAGAACGAAGGCGTTCAAGAGTTTTATGATTTTATTGAATCTAAAGGTATAGAGAATCCCCTAGAATTTGTAAAATCTGGTACTTCCTCATGGGATTATCTTAAAAATATTACTAATGAAGAGAGTTTTACTCTAGTTTGTGAATTACCCTATTTTACTCACGATTCGATAGGAGATAATTCCTTAAGTGAATTTGAAAGAAGAGATGTCCTTCTTCAATCATTGAAATATATGAAAAATAACTATAAATATGCTAAGAAAATTTTTAATAAAATCAGGAAATATTGTGATAAATCTACAAGAATATATATTGCAGTAGATGATTATATTAAAATTACACATCCGAATATTGATTCTTCTATTTATGAAATTAAAACTTCCTCAATGTACGACGGAAAAGCAACTATTGCTCAAGCTTTTGATTCGAATGTTGCACGTAGATATATAAGAAGTTTGTTAATGATATCAATGATTCCAAGATTGTGTGAAGAAGCTCTATC
>JAHQWL010000019.1 GCA_029856155.1 Promethearchaeia archaeon | reverse complement strand
GTTAATTCAATCTACTGATACTTCTAATATTAGAGCTGCACCAGTATCACCAGCAGCGCAACCGTCAGCTAAACCATATCCTCCGCCTTTCTCCACAAGTTCTTCGATCAATTCAATTATAATTCTCATCATTGTAGGTGCTTGGGGATGACCATATATAAGTGAACTTCCGTAATTATTCATATCCTTCCAATCAATATCCATCTCCCTACAGAAATATACATCGTTAACTGCGAAAGGATTATGTGTTTTAATTACGGATACATCTTTTATAGAAATATCTGCATTTTCTAGAGCTTTTTTTGCTGCGGGAACTATAGCCATTGCCATGTATCCTGTTTTTGTTTTATAGTCTCCATAAGATACAATTCTAATCTCAACGTCCTCTCTTTTCCTTAATTGGATGGCTTTCTCTTTTGTTGCAACAATAACTCCACAATTAGCATCTCCCGGATGTGTTTGAGTTCCATAAGTAACTGTACCTTCTGGAAGTACAGGTCTAAGCTTCGATAAACCTTCCATTGTTGTTGGATAAATTCCTTCATCTCCGTCTACAGTTGCGAGTACCTTTCGACCTGAGCGATCTTTAATTTCAATTGGTGTTATCATATATTTTTTTTGAAAGGCTCTATCATCCTTTAAAGAATCTTGATATTGATTGAAACGTAACAAAGTGACTTCATCTTGTTCTTTTTTAGTAATACCTACTTCTTTTGCTACATTCTCTGCTGTTTGTATCATTGAGTTTTTAGCAAAAGGATCTCTCCCAAAATTGTCCCATACCCAACTCTCTGCATCCACTGTACTCCCTGGTGCTTGTGGATTCGGATACACAAGATGAGGACCATTTGAACATCGATCTGCAGTAACAACAAGAACGTTTTTATTTGTTCCAGTTTCAATATTTTGTGCTGCAATTGAAATTGTATTGGTTCCAGTAGCACATGCTTGACTAATCATTGGCCCAGTAACGTGCTCAGCACCAATCATACTTGCTAACCAAGGTCCTCCGTAGAAACAATAGAGTTGGGGAATTGTAATACCAAATATGAGTTCATCAAAGTCTTTAGCTGAGATTCCCCTTTCATTTAAAAACCGTTTAGTTATATCTGCTGCAAACTTTATAGCATGGAGATTTTGAAAACTCATCTGCCACCTTGAAAAAGGTGTACTCCAATACTGCCCATAAGGTATGTAAGCTTTTTTAAAAACCATTTTCTTAATAACCGATATTATTTAATTGTTATTTTGATAATTTCTTATTTATTATTAATTTGCTTATTAAATCGCTCTCTTAATTTTCTATGAATCACTTTTCCAGAACCTGTTCTTGGCATTTCTTCGGAATAAATTTGTAAAAATTGTTTTGGAATCTTAAATCTAGCTAATTTATCTTCACAATACTGGTGCATTTCTTTATTAAAGGCATCTGGAGATGCAACATCTTTATTTAATACACATACAGCAGTCACGCTTTCACCCCATTTGTAATCTTCTAATCCAACTACAGCACATTCTACGATTGAAGGATGAGATACAACAATTTTTTCTACTTCTGAAGGGTAAACATGCTCTCCACCAGTTATAATCATATTGGCTTTCCTATCTACAAGATAATAAAAACCATCTTCATCCTTTTTGCCCATATCACCAGCACTAAAAAATTCTCCCTTAAAGGCTTGTTTAGTTTTTTCTGGTAATTTATAGTACTCATCAAACATTTGTGGTCCCCGAGAATATAATTCACCTATTTCTCCTATAGGTACCTCATTTCCTTCTTCATCTAATAATTTGATTATATCTGTTCCAATACATTCTTTCCCAATAGAGCCTAATTTATTCATTTGATCTTCAGGTCTAAGAAGTGTTACAAGTCCAGCTTCTGTTGATCCATACGCCTCAAAAAGTTTTGTCTTGTTAAAAAGGTTCATTACATCTAATTTCATTTGTTTAGTAGCAGGAGCGGAAGACGTCAATAATGATGTTATACAGCTAAGATCATATTTTTGTTTAATTTCCTCTGGAAGGCTTAATATTAAATTATAATGAGTTGGAATCATAGAAGTAAAGGTTATTTTCTCCTGAGAAATAATCTTTAAAATTTCTTCAGGATCGAATTTATACTCTATATGGATATAAACTGGAGCCCCTAGGTAAGTAAAAACAAATGAATAGAATGTGGAATTAACATGAGATAGTGGCATCAGTATCATTCCATAATCTTGAGGTGTGAATGAGAATTCTGTTTCATTAATAAGGAAAAAGGCTATGTAAGAACGATGTGAACGAATAACACCCTTTGGTTTCCCAGTAGTCCCTGATGTATATAGAATAACCCACGTATCTTCTGGATTAACATTTACAGTTGGATAAGTCAGTTCTCCAAGTTCTACAATATCTTCAGAATATTTCCAGCCTTTTGCTGGTTTATCAGCAATCAAAACACGTTCGACATTCTCAAATCCTAATTCTTTAGCTCGTTCCCAAATTTTTTCTGTGGCTTCTTTAAATCTGGATTCTACAAATAACCACTTTGCATCTGAATTATTTATTATATATGAAATGTCATCAGGATGCAACCTGAAGTTTAGGGGGGTTACAATTAAACCTCCCTTAGCAGCAGCTACATACACTTCCATAAATTCAATCGAATTATTTGATAATATTGCGATCGTGTCACCTTTATTTAAACCACTTTTAAGGAATCCGTTTGCAAGTTTATTAGTTCTTTCATTTAACTCTTTAAATGTTAATTGACGCCTTCTATCCTTTAATGCAAGTTTGTTTGGATATTTTGCTGCATTGACGCTAATAATTTCTCCAATATTAAGCCATGTCATGAAATTATCCTCTTTTCATCATTCTATTCTTTTAATAAACGTCGCTGTTATATTGATTCAGAACGATTTCTATAAATATTTTAATCTTATTTTAAACATCTAAATTATATAAAAAATTTTACCTTTTCCCATAATTATGGGAAAATATTAGGGTATATTCAGAAATATTGTGAAACGTTGAATTTTATGTTCAGAAATAAATAAAGGGAATTAACATCAACAAAATTCCTACTATCGCTTTAGATAAATTGAAATTATGTCACCATCCTCAATTACGTGATCAAGGTTATCAAATTTTTGACCAGGGTGTTTGGCAGATTTACCCCATATTAACGAGTAACGATAATCTTTTATGAATCGTTTGTGAATTTTACGGCAGAGTGTTTCAATAGTATCACCATGATGAAGAATAATAGGTTCATCCAAATCCGCTTCTTGTCTTGGAGGTTTTAAATATACTCTAATTAAATTCAATTCCTCGAAAATTTTATGACGGAGCGTCTTAATCTTTTTATGATTTTTAACTGAGATCATAACCCAGTGATCATGACCAATTGCCTTTGTAATGACTTCATTCGGTATTTTTTCTTTCATTAAATCTGATTTATTAATTACTACAAACTCTTTTGTGTAGATGCGATTTCCAAATACGAAATCTATTAGTTCATCAGGTGTGATATCTGGTTCAGCGAAGTAAACTCCCGCGTTCCTGACTTTAAGTTCATTCATTAGAGATTTAACTTCATCAGCATCCATTAGTTGGTGACCTTTATAAGTAAAATGGATTCCTCCACGTGTGCGTTCTTTAATTACAATCTTAGGTAGTCTTGTATTTAACCGAATTCCTGCGTTATTTAACTCCATTCTAATAGTTTTCAAATCAGAAAGATTAATCGTTCTATCAGAAAGAAAACATATTATAACTAACACTAATTCTGCCGAGCGTACTGCTGCTAATACTTCCTTTCCTCGCCCTTTACCAGCAGCAGCACCCAAAATTATTCCAGGTAAATCAATAAGCTGAACTTTTGCTTCTTCGATATTCATCATACCTGGTATTGCTGTAACAGTAGTAAAATCATATGATGCAACTTTAGAATGAGTATTACCTTCAGTTAGCAAATTTAATAAAGAAGATTTCCCAACTGAGGGAAATCCAATGAATGCAACTTGGGCATCTCCAGTTCTTTTAATACCGAAGCCACCACCACCGCCTTTCTTAGAACTTGCGATACGAATCAAGTCTTCGCGGAGTTTAGCTAATTGTGCTTTAATGAAATTTATGCTTTTTTGTGTAGCTTTGTTTACCTTGGTGGAAGCCAATCGTTCTTCTAATTCTTTTATTCGATCTTCGACTTTTTCGGACATTTCATACCAATTAATAAAAACAAAGCAAATACAAAAAATTTTTCGAAAACTTTTGCTCAAAGAGCTATGATTTAAGTAGTTTTTCCTAAACCACAATAATAAAAATTAAATGAACAAGTGTTTACAAGGCTAAAATCAACAAGAAGTAGCTTTCCTAAGAGAGGGTGATCAATAATTTCGTTAAGATATTGTTTTTTCATGAGATTGAAATAATAATCAATAATTTAAAAAATAAATGATAGAATCGCCTTATTGTCTAATTTTGAGAAAAAAAAAGAAAAAAAATAGTTACATGATTAATACTTGGGCCTCTCCATCTGTGACAACTTCATTTTTATGGTTCAGCACTTTAGTTTCTATATCTAGAAATTGCAATGTTCCACTTTTTCCTTTTTTTGTATATTTCTTTGTTACAGTTGCTACTGCGGTTAATGTATCTCCAATATAAACTGGTTTTTTAAACACTACTTTTTGAGATGCATAAAGAGCTCCAGGACCAAATAAGTGAACACCGAGTACTGCTGAAATTAATGCTGAACTAAAAGCACCATGAACTACTCGTGTACCAAACATTTGCGTTTTTGCAAATTCCTCATTCACGTGAAGAGGATTAAAATCTCCACTGATTCCCGCAAAAAGGGTTACATCGGCTTCTGTAATAGTTTTACTGCAAGATGCGGAAGTTCCTACTTCATAATCATCAAATTTAACGATTTCCGTTTTCGACATAAATTAATCTAATGAAAAAATAGATAAAAACATTAACTAAAAATATTAGCTTTAAAACAGGATTTCTAAAATTTTCCTTTTAATGAACATTTATAATAAAAATCTAAAAATATAAACCCTTAATATTTAGCATATCATCTAATACTAGTAAGCAAAATCAAAGATTTTAATGAAAATCCGATGTCATCAGAATTTGAGCAGAATTTGGAAAAGTATGCTGATGTAATATTAAAAGTAGGTCTTAATTTACAACCAGGGCAACATTTATTAATTCAACCTTTTGATTATAGTACATCTCTTCTTGAATTAGCCCCATTTGTTAGAGTGCTTGTTAGGAAGGCATATCAAATAGGTGCTAGATTTGTTGAAGTATTTTGGAATGATCCTCAACTATATTTAATCAGGCTCCAACATGCATCTCATGATTCTTTTGAAGAATTTTCAACATGGAAAAGAGACGCCTCACTAGAGTTCGCACAAAAAGGAGATGCTAAACTTGTTATAGATGCCTTTGATCCCGATTTACTAATTGATCAAGATCTTGAACTAATGGCAATTGTAGCAAAGACAGCTTTAAAACACTATAAACCTGTTAGCGAATTAATTATGAAAAATGCAACGAATTGGGTGATAATTTCCGCACCTATTGAGGGATGGGCAAATAAAGTCTTTCCTGATCTCCCTCCTAACAAACGAAAAGCAAAATTATGGGATAAAATATTTGATATTTGTCGTGTAAAGCAAAAAGACCCAATTTTAGCTTGGAATGATCATTTTAACCAACTCATCGCAAGAACCAAATATTTAAACCATAAACAGTATACATCTTTAAAATTGAAAGCTCCAGGGACTGATTTAACGCTTGGTTTACCTAAAGGGCATATTTGGATTGGAGGTCGTGAAAAATCACAGAATGGGATTGATTTTTCTCCAAATATACCTACAGAGGAGGTCGCTACCGTACCTCATAGAAATATGACAGAAGGAATTGTAACTGCTACAAAACCCCTCCCTCTTAATGTTATAGTTGAAGATTTTTCTTTGACTTTCTCTAAGGGACGTGTAGTAAATGCAACTGCTAAAAAAGGTAAAGAAATGTTGGATAAAATATTTGAAATAGATGAAGGTGCAAATTATCTAGGTGAAATTGCACTAGTGCCACATAGTTCACCCATTTCACAATCTAATGTGCTTTTTTATAATGTATTAATCGATGAGAACGCTTCTTGTCACATTGCTCTTGGAAAGGCTTATAAGTCTTGCTTGGAAAATGGCGACAAGATGTCTGACGAGGAATTTATGACTGCTGGAGGCAATAATAGTCTTACTCATATCGATTTTATGATTGGCTCGGATAAAATGAATGTGGATGGAATAACTAAAGATGGCAAAACCGAACCGATTATGCGAAAGGGAGAATGGGTTTTTGAAGTGTAATTTGAAATAAATTACAATAATTCTTCTAAATCTAAATCTATTTCATCATCATTATTTTTTTTTCGTTTAATGTAAATTGTTCTCAGATTATTAAAATCAACTTTAAAGCATACTTGGCATTGTTCCCCCTCATCAGGGGTTGCAGGTTCAACACGTACTTCATATCCAATTGATTCATACAATTCAACGTACTCAGCTACTCTGCTTTCTTCAACTGTGAAACCCCTCTCCCAGTCTTTTCCTCTAGGAGGAATCTTTAAGGCATTTCTTTCTTGATTTTTTTCTTTATTTGACACCACAGTTATTCTGCTTAACTTTTCATTTTTTATTCCGAATCTACATGAGATATTATGATAATCTTCAGTTTAAATGTTACTCTTTTTTATATTCCATCTGAATTATGCTTTTAGTGGAATTTTATTCCCACCCAACGTTTTTTATTAACAAATTTTATATTAATTTGGAAAATTATCTAAAAATAGTAATAAAAATAAAAGAAATCAAAAAAATCAAGTATAGATGTGGTAGTAATGACTTATACAAAAGAACCAAATTTTAGACCTAAGGACCCAAAAGAGTTTGATTTTAAAGAAATTATTTATGAAAAGAAAGATTGGAAAGCAACTGTCACAATTAATCGTCCAGAAGTATATAATGCATATTCAACCCTTACATTAATGGAAATGATTGAAGCTTTTCATGATGCTGCATGGGATAATAAGGTTGCAGTTATTATCTTAACGGGAGCAGGTGATAAAGCTTTTTGCACTGGTGGAGACGTAAAAGAGTATAGAGAAAGATTTACCATACAACCTGCTGAATATTGGAAATGGATGAGCATTTTTCAAGAAGTTCACGATGTATTTCGCAATATTGGAAAACCAACAATCGCAAGAATTAACGGAATCGTCGCAGGTGGAGGTAATGAATGGCAAATGGAATGTGATTTAGCGATAGCAGCAGAACACGCAACAATCCAACAAGTAGGGACGAGAGTAGGCTCTGTGGCATGTGGAGGTGCTACTCAATGGTTACCCATCATAGTTGGGGACCGTCGTGCTAGGGAAATTTTATATTTATGTGAACCAATCTCAGCACAAAAGGCATTAGAATGGGGCTTAGTAAATGAAGTAGTACCCTATGCTGAATTAGATGATGCAATTGATAAGATGGCTCAAAAACTAATTGATAAATTTCCAGAATGCATGAGATATACAAAACAACAGGTTAATTTCTGGAAGGATTTTGTTTGGCATCAGACAATTGGACACGCGAAGGATTGGTTATCAATTCATTATGCTTCATGGGAGCCACTTGAAGGAATGTCAGCTTTTGTAGAAAAACGCCCTCCAAACTATAGAGGTATACGAGAAAGCCCTCATCCTGAATTTTTGTGGGGACCACCTTCTGTAACATGCCCATCGTGTCAAGTTAAAAACATACCTTCTGATTTCAAGTTTTGCGGTAATTGTGGAGCTAAACTCGTATAGTAAAATATAAAATTTTTAAAAAAAAATAGGATAGAAGTATTTAAAAGAAATAATTAGCCATATTGGATGATATAAATTGTCAAATGATTTAATTCTAGTCGAAAAAGCCAATAATATTGGAAAAATAATTTTTAACAATGGTCCATTAAATATCTTAACAATAGAAATGATGGAGCAAATTAATGAAGCTCTTGAAGGTTTTCTTGAAGACAAATCATTAAAAGCAGTTATTTTTGATCATAATGGAAAAGCTTTTTCAGCAGGAGTTGATATTAGTGATCACATGGGTGATAAAGCCTCTAAAATGATTAAGGAATTTCATGGAATTTTTAGAAATTTAAATAAGTTAAAATGTCCAACTATAGCAAGCATTAAAGGAGCCGCTCTTGGTGGTGGTTGTGAAATTGCTATATTCTGTGATATTGTACTTACTTCAGATAAAGCTAAATTTGGACAACCAGAAATAAAAGTAGGTGTATTCCCGCCTATTGCTGTTTTGGCTTTTCCTCAAATCATCGGAAATAAAAAGGCTTTTGAATTAATCATGTTAGGTGAAACAATCGATGCTATGGAGGCTCAAAGACTTGGAATCTCTAATCATGTTTTCCCGATTGAATCATGTGAACAAGAATTTGCTAAATTTATCGAATCTCTTAATACCATAAGCACAATTATTTTACAATATACAAAAAAAGCGTTCAAAAAAGCTTTAGGAATCGATTTTGATACCAAATTAGATGAAATTGAAGAATTCTATCTTAAAGAATTAATGTCTACACATGATGCAAATGAAGGTTTGCAAGCATTCTTAGAGAAAAGATCACCAAATTGGCAAAATCATTAATTTTTTTAAATTTAATAGGAATTATGTTTAAATTAAAATAATAATAAAACAAATTGTAGGAAATTGAAATGAAAGCAGCTGTTTTTGAAAAAGTTAAGGAACCATTAAAATTAGATAATAATTATCCTGACCCAAATATTTCCGGCGTGATGGGTCATGCAATAATAGAGATAGAAGCATGTGGAGTTTGTCATACTGATTTTGGTTATTTAGAACATGGTGTACCGACAGTCAAACAACCCCCTCTTATATTAGGTCATGAAATCTCAGGACGCATTAAAGAGGTAAGTGAAGATGTAAAAACTTTTAAAGAAGGAGATCATGTTATAATTCCTGCTGTACTGTCCTGTGGTTACTGTGTTAATTGTAGAACAGGTAGAGAGAATATTTGCCTTAATCAGATAATGCTTGGAAATCATATTGATGGAGGATTTGCTGAGCAAATTAAGGTTCCTATAAAAGATGTAGTTCACCTTCCGATTGAAATGTCATTAGAGGAAAGTTGTATAATTTCGGATGCTATTTCAACACCATTTCATGCTGTAAAAAATCGAGGTCAAGTAAGACCCGGTGATTGGGTAGTTGTGATTGGGTGTGGAGGAATTGGATTAAATGTCGTTCAAAATGTAAAAGCAGCAGGGGGTCTCCCTATAGCTGTTGATATTGTCCCAAAAAAGCTAGAAGTTGCTAAACAAATTGGTGCTGTAGAAACTGTTTTAGCAAAAGATATGGATGAAAGAGAAATTGTTGGTGCTATTCGAAAAATAACAGGAGGAGGAGCAGATATAGCTTTTGAAGCCATTGGGCACCCCGCAACAATGAAACAAGCATTTAATAGTTTGCGAACTGGAGGTCGATTGGTTGCCGTGGGATATTCACCCAAGCGTTGGGATGGGTTCGATATTGGTCGTGTAATGTTTCGAGAAATGGAAATTATGGGAAGCCTTGGTTGCCGTCCTGTCGACTATCCCCATATTATCGACTTGGTTAAGAATGGATCACTTCAGGTTAAACCGTTAATTACCCACAAATTCCCACTTTCAGAAATTAATGAAGCTTTTGATGTTATGCGTCGCGGAGAGGGAATTAGAATACTAATATTATG
>JAHQWL010000018.1 GCA_029856155.1 Promethearchaeia archaeon | reverse complement strand
TAGGTTCTGCCTCAAATATTTTTGGCTGGAAAAATGTATCGAATTTTTTAGGATTTATAAAAAAACTTGGTATTGGAGATATAAACAAAATTATAGATGAAATTATTGAAAATGTAATAGATACAGTGAATAAGAAGTATAATGAGATGTATGATCTTGGAATAGAAAATGGTGTGCCAACTGATTTTTGCTATGGAATAAAATCTCTCTATGGAATGCATGTAAGTAAAGGCAAGAACGTAGAAGCCATATTAAATTATACTATTCGGTGTAGTGCCTGGAATAAATACCTAGAATCGTTGAAAACAATTCAAAATCCAGCTAAACAGATTTGGATTGACGTCCCTCCACGAAACATCGGGAATGCAATCGAATTATTAACAGAAAACCTTTATGATGCTATTAGAGAATTAGAGAAATTAAGTGGAAATAGCTATGATAGAAATATTCTACGAAATCACTTTCAAGTTGCTAATGATATACGGAACTCTTATAAAACTATTCTGTATGATATTAGTAAATCTGAATTTTATCCTTGTAATCCTGCTACATTTAGTGAGATATTGGTGATACTAAACAATAGTTTTCAGGACTATAATTCTAATGCAATTCGCTATCGGGATAATATGGCTTCATTAGTAAAGGAGATGAAAGAGAGGATCAAAAATAAAATTGGCATGGATGTTAGTAATATGCCCCGAATTTTGATTACTCCTATGTTTGGAGGGTGGGAACCAAAAAGTCATGAAATAATATATGAACTGGGAGGTAGAGCATTGTATGCTGATTGGGATATGTTACTATTATTAGAAGATATTCCTATTACTAAAATATCTGATCCAGTTGAAGCTTATGCTCATTATTTAATGAATGCAACAGTAAATGGAATAGGATGTGATAATAATACTCTTTCGGATTCTTATATGAGGATGGCAAAAAATTTAAATGTTGATGGTCTTATCTTCATTCAGCTTTTTGGTTGTCACTCAATATCCAATTGTTTCACAATGGTAAAGGAGAAAATTAGGCGAGACTTGGAGATTCCAAGTATAGCTTTAAATTTCAATAAAATAGGTGAGAATGTAGAACAAGTTAAGACTCGCTTAGGTGCATTTATGGAAATGTTTAAGTAGTATTTTAAAATAGGAAGATTTAATAATTTTAAAATAATGATTTCTTTTTATTAAACAAGAGATTAACTAAATGGTTAGTGGCTGAATTTCATGCTATTTCATGAAAAAAGAGAAGAACATGATTCAGAAATCTATAAGAACTACCAAGTGCTTTGTGGTATCGAAGAGGAATTCCTTATTATTAATAAGAATGGACGGCTAGCAAAAGTAGCGGATGATATAATGGTTAAATCTGCTGAAATTCTTGAAAAAGATCAAAATTTTCTGAGTTCACTTCAAGTTAGAATACGGGGACTAGATGCCGAACCTTCACCTTCACAAATAGAATATGTTACCCTACCTCTACCCCCTACATCACTGGAACAGGCTGTAAAAGAAGGACGGAATTTATTGACTGAAGCAGTAAAACAACTTGGAGTCAAAATACTTGCCCAAAGTCTCCATCCAGTGCAGAGTGATCCAAATCCGATTTGTGGAACTCATATTAATGTTTCTGTTCAAAAAAAAGGAGGTTTAATGACTCCTGAAGAAATGAAAATAGTTTATAATTATTTGTGGGATTATCTTCCAGAAATAATTAGCATTTCAGCAAATTCTTATATATATAAAGGAAATTGGAATAATATTGCGAGTAATCGATGTGCCAATAGTACTGTTCTTAAACCAAACGGATTTGCATTGATACAGATACCTGAAAATCGCCCAGCTTTGATTCCAATGCGTTATTATGGCAGGATGAGGTATAAACTCAAAATAGGATTTGAAGAAGATGAGTTCTCTAAAAAGGTGATTACTAATAATCGTGGAGATCGTTTAGTAGATATAACTCCAAGAGGTCCGTTTACTAACATTAGCGATGATAACGATGAATTACCCTCAAGAAATCGGATAGAAGTTCGTATAGTTGATGTACAATATAAAACTGAGGATTTAATTGATATTGCTTATCTTTGTTGTGCCTCTGCACTTCATGCGATCGATCTCCAATCAACAGGAGAAATTGTACAAGACCCATATCATACTATTAATATGGAAAATGCAATCGCAAATGGTATCAAAGCTAATTTCAAGAGGCATAATGGACTAATTGAATCTTTAGAAAGTTCCATATCAAGATGGCACACCGAAACTAAGATATACCAAAATTATTTGGGCATTAAAATCAAAAACTTACCTGATACAAAACTTAAAACTAATCAATCTCAAAAAGAGCTTAATATTGAATATCAAACAAGAAAAATTGAAAAACTAAGGCAACAAGGCAAAAATTATGTTGTTATAGAATTAGTTGACCCGAGAGTTGTGACTGATCGCAGAGGAAATCGTTATAAAATTACTGCGGGCACTCAAGTTCGAGGTAATTTAGAAGCAAGCTATAGTTTTTCTTACGATGATGTTGATGGAATGGTAACTACTTTCAATGGGATAAGAGTTATTAATAATCTTGTCGTGCAGAATCTTAAAATACCATTAATGGAAAATGATCGTATATTAAGAGGACAATCTGAATCAGAATCCTTACTTGATAGATTATTTGGTGACTTTTTCTTCTAATGAAAATTAACAATATTAATAAGAAAATGGAAAAAAGCAATTATAAAAAATATAAATGTGATAAGCTCTTCGTCTATGGTACATTACAGCATGGACAAAGCAGAAATTATATATTGGGAGGATTAAAATTTGAAAAAGCCACTCTATTAAATTATAGAAAAGTGGAACCAATATCATTGGGATTTCCATTTATAATTCACGATGAAGGTAATATTGTTGAAGGAGAGATATATTATGGAGTTGGACAATCTCTCATTAATCAAATCGATATGATTGAAGGAGAAGGGAGATTATATTATAGAGTCTTAGTAGTAGTAGTAAAGTTAAAAGATGAAAACGAAACAGATGCTTATACATATTACCCCTCTGAGATTTTAATTAAAAATTATACATAATTCAATAGAGGATGATAATGAGTGAAGACGATTCTTTTGAAAGTGAAAAAAAAAATCAAATTCTTCTTATAGATAATTATTCTCGAGGTTTACCAACGGATAGAATAACGCGAATAGAAACAATTATAAATGACTGCATAGCAGAAGTAGATCTAAAAACTATCCATTTTACTCAATTTAAAACAGAAATGGCAGAAGATTATATTGGGATTATTCTGTCAGGATCTGAATTAAATGTCTCTAGTTTTTATTATGATGAAAGGGTAAAAAAAAAATTTAGACCTCAATTAGATTTGATTCAACAAACACATCAAATTCCAATTCTTGCTCTATGTTTTGGATTTCATTTAGTTGCTTATGCATATGAAGCGCAAATAAGTAGAATGCGGCTCCTTGGACTAAACGGAAGGATTATTTTTATTTTGCTTAAAGAAACGGATGAATTAATAACCCAAAAAAACATACCCGTTAATGTTCATCACCTTGATTTTGTTTCTCCCAATGATTGTAAAATTCAAAATTCTTTTAAAATTATCAGTACCTCCCGAACAAGGGGTTATAGAATGGTTCAGTATATGAAACATCATGAAAAGCCTATTTTTGCTCTTCAATTCCATCCAGAAACTCATAATCCTTATTATTTTCACTCAAGCTTATTTAATGAGAGGATCGCAGAAAAAACAAGGTTGACGGGAGAAAAAATAATTGAAAATTTTATATGGATGTGTTCTTACAAGAAAAACCATTAAATTTTATTACGAGATAAAGAATAAACAGTTAAAGTTTCCTATAGTCCGTTAAGAACACCAGTTTTTTATTTAAAAAAGAAATTTTTATTAATTCTGATAATTCTTTCAAATTGACCTCTAAAAATTAAATTAAAATCAATGGAATTCATCCTTTATTATTTTTCTTTTGGAAAAAATAGTTTTCTTCCTGAATGAACTGCTTCAAAAGATTCTTTATAAGTTTTGATATCTCCATGAATTTCTTCCAATTCTTCATTTTCCAACATATTATTAAAAATTCTTTTTGTGGATATGTATAATTTAGGAATAAATGTATCTATTTGAGACAATTGGTAAGCGAGTTCTTTGATTGAAGAAAAATCTAATTTTAAGTTAATTTCTCTTCGTTTAATTCGGTCAATTATTTTTTTTTCCAATTTTCTTCTAGAAATATTACTCCATGTTAATTCATATACGAAATAATTCACAGACTGAACTGCTTCAGTTAAAAGAGCGGTTCCAGTAGCTATAGCAATGCTTCCTGTAATTAAGTAAGCCGTTAAAGTCCCTAGTACCAATGTTATTGATCTATAAATTACACTTTTGACAACACTTTCTTTCCACTCTATCTTTTGTATCTTTTTTTTTGATTTCATATCAACTTTTTTATGTTTCTAAATTTATAAGGATTACCTCATAAATCTTAAAATAGTCTTATGATTAAATTTAAAATGTAGATTCTGAATTATCAAGATCAAATTTAATTTAAAAGAGTTATAATAAAATGAGTATATATGCTGATGATGTCGTAAACTTTACGTCTGTTCTAAAAATTGCTTACAATTTTTTAACGGGTAGAGATTATTTACTAAAAAAGAAAGCAAAAGAAAAAAAAACCCTAGTTTCCGTAGCCTCTGGTTTTCCTGATTTAGTTTTTGCCGCAGATTCTATTCCTGTTTTTCCTATTCGTATGGAAAAATTTAAACTTAATATATATTTACTCGCTTTAAACTCAGCTACAAGTTTATTTGGTTGGAATCTTACAACTAAATTATTAGGAATAGCGCGTCAAATAGATTTTTTAAAAATAGTAGATAATGTTTTAAATGATGTTATTAGCACTATTAATGCAAGATATAATTTATTATATGATTTGGCTATTCAAAAGAATGTGTCGCCTAACTTTTGTTTTGGTGTTAAATCTCTTTATGGAATGCATATTTCAGAATTAAATAATTGTGATTGTACTCTAAATTTTACAATAAGATGTAATAAATACAATGATTATCTGAAATCATTAAGGGCAATAATTCCAAACCAAATATGGATAGATATTCCTCCTATTGATAAACAAAATGAGGTTAATGCCCTAGAAATTATGATTGGCAATCTAAAAAATGCGATTAAAGAATTAGAAAATATTACTGGCAATATTGTTACCGATAATAGTTTGAAAAAACAATTTCGTATTGGAAATCAAGTTAAAAGATATTATAAAACAATATTATATGATATAAGCACCTCAGATTTCTATCCATGCAATCCTGCTACATTTGCAGAAATCTTAGCATTATTAACAATATCATTCCAAGATTACAATTCCAATCCACAGAGATATTTAGAAAATATTAGCCAATTAGTAAATGAAATGAGAGAACGTATAAAAAAAGGTGTTGGGATGGATGTTTCTGATAGTCCGAGAATTTTATTAACTCCGATATTCAATGGTTGGGAACCTGCAACTCAAGAAATCATTTATGAATTAGGAGGGAAAGTTATTTATTCAGATTGGGATTTACTAGGATTATTAGATGAAATTCCCGTTTCGAAGGACTCTGATCCAATTGAAGAATATGCCCGTTTCCTTTTGAATTCCTCAAAAAAAGGATTATCATGCTTAGATGATTGTGTGTCATTAACCAATTCTTATTTAAAGTATGTAAAAAAAGTAAAAGTGGATGGTCTTATTATTAACCAATTAGCTGATTGTAATATAAATTTTAAATGTTATGATTTATTGAAAAATAAAATTAGAACTGAACTTAAAATTCCATCAATTGGAATCGATTTTAAGAAAATAGGGGATAGTATTGAAAGTATAAAATCTAAATTACTACCCTTTATGGAATTATTTGGATAAATTGAGAAATTTTACACACCAAAAAAGTCAGACGGCTTAAGTAAGTGTTGATCTTCTTCTTTCTCCTTTTTTGCTTTTTCATGGGGATCTACCCATTCTGGTTCTCCACTTGATGCTGTCGCAGCAGCTCCTGTAGGAGTTTTTAAGCCGGTTGGTTTTAAATTAATATCAGCCGATATTGATTCTGGTTGTTGCCCCACCGCTAATGGTGCTGCAGGCACATACGTGATTCCTCCCGCTTTCAAAACTTTTAATTCGCTTAATACTTTCTCCAGATTCATAGATTGTACACTTTTATTCATTGTATCCATTATTTCTTTTAACGATTTTGACGTTTCTCGTAATCCTTTAGGATTAATCCCTGTTAGTAATGAATCTAAATTGGCGCTTATGCTGTCATTTAATTCTTTTAAAGAGTCTAATACAGTACTCCAATGTTTATTCATTTGAGATTCGATGGCGCTAATCATTTTGATTGTTTCGTTCATAAAATTAACGTGTGCCTCATAACGCTCCTCATCTTTAGCTCGTAAATCTGAAATTAACATTATTAGTTTCCGTAATGCTTCTTTTTCTTCACTCATTTTTTACCAAAATATATATTATTTTTTCTATAATAATTATGATTATAAATAAATTTATATGTATTTATTTTAATAATTTAGAAACCAAATTTAAATACGTTTACTAATTGAAGTTTCCTAAGTTATTTAAATGGAAATTAATGCTTAATAAATATCTTAAAACTATGAAATTTTAATTAATGAATGAATATATAACAAATGCTTAACCTTTAATTGATAGGAATGTCTATTGAAAGAAATCATAATGAATCTATTGAGAAAAAATCTAAATTAAAAAAAATTGCAGATGTATTAGTTGTAATAGGAGTATTACTTTTTTTCATTGGTGCAGTTATTAGTTTTTTTTCAAGTGAAATTATATTTGAATTAGATCCAACTATTAAATCCTTTTTGTTGATATTAGTTTTAGCTATATTCTTCCCGGGCATAGCCTTTACTATGATCGGTATTTGTATTAATACTAATTTTATAAAGAGGGAGGAGTTAAGAGCTCTTAAAAAAGAAGTAGCAGAAAGAAAAAAAAAGGTTAGAATTATCTTATATGTTGTTTTAGTGTTTATAATAATAATAGCAATTCTAATAATTCTCGGGATTTTTACAGATTGGGTTATTATTGAAATCAAATAAATAGAGCTTCATTTTCAAAGAATATAATAATTAGATTAATAATTTATTTTTTAATGTATTAATATTATAAATATAGAAATCTGATTGTATTTTAATTATTAGATAAAAATAAAGAGATGTAGATTAAATTGTCAATTAAGAATGCAAAATGGCCTAAAAATCCTATAATCTATGAGATTAATACGTGGCCTTGGCTTAAAGCATTATCTGAAACTTACAATACCCCGATTAATTTAAACAATATCCCTGATAAAATTTTTAATGAAGAGATAAGATTTTTCGATGCTGTATGGTTTATGGGTGTATGGGAAAGAAGTCCTGCTAGTAAAGAAATAGCCCGTGAGCATCCTGGGCTACAAAATGAATATCATAAAACATTACATGATTTTAAGGATGAAGACGTTGTAGGATCTCCATATGCCGTGTATTACTATCATGTAGATAACAATATTGGAGGCGTTGATGGTTTAAAGAATATCAGAAAAAGGTTAGCTGAAAGGGAAATTCGATTAATATTAGATTACGTTCCAAACCACGTCTCAATCGATTCTTTATGGACATTTGAATCAGATTTATTTATTGAAGGGACTTTGGATGATTTAATGGCTCATCCTTATGAATATTTTTCTATTGGAGACAAAATTTATGCTTACGGTCGTGATCCTATGATGACAACTCCATGGACTGATGTGATTCAGATTAATGCTTTTTCACTTAAAGCTCGTGAAAAAACAATTAAGACTCTTTTAGCTATTGCTGAAATCTGTGATGGAGTACGTTGTGATATGGCTATGTTGATGACTAATAAAGTTTTTAAAAGAACTTGGGGTGAAAAAGTAGGGTTTATTCCTGAAAAAGAATTCTGGGACGAAATAATATCAGCTGTAAAGGAAAGGTATCCAAATTTTTTATTTATAGCAGAAGTATATTGGGATATGGAATGGGAGCTTCAGCAGCAGGGTTTTGATTTCTGCTACGACAAAAGGTTATATGAAAGATTAGCCCATGAGAATGCAAGCACAATTAGAAACCATTTAAAAGCGGATTGGGCTTATCAAAGCAAGCTTGTAAGATTTATTGAGAATCATGATGAATTAAGAGCTGTAGAAATGTTTGGAGTAGAAAAATCACAAGCTGCAGCACTTATAGCACTAACTTTGCCCGGTGCTAGATTAATTTATGAGGGTCAAACTCGAGGTCATAAAATCAAAAGACCAGTTCAATTAGGAAGAAACCCATTTGAAGAAGAAAATAAATTATTAATTGATTTCTATCAAAATTTATTAAAATCAATACCAGGACGAGAATTTGAGAGTGCTAGTTGGGCACTTTGTGAAACGTTATCAGTCAATTCTGGTGATACCTCATTTTCAAACATCCTTTCATATTTATGGTGGATAGATAATAATTATAGACTTATTGTGGTTAATTATAGTGTAATTCCTTCAAAAGCTCATGTAAGAATAAAACCTTTCCATTTTGATACTCATAAATGGAATTTTACAGATTTGATTTCAAATAAAAGCTATAGTTATAATGGAGAAGATTTATTTAAACATGGATTATACGTTGAATTAAAGCCATGGAAGGGGCACATTTTTAATATAAAAAGGATTGATTAAACTAACTTTAAAAAAAAGTATCAGTTTTTGCTAAGTTCATAAGGAGATCGCAACAACTTAAAAACTTTTATTAGAAGTTAGAAATTTGTGATATTAAAAAAGAATTAAGAACTAAAAATGGGATGTAATGATATGGAATATAATAAAAATTCATTAATTGCTGCTTTAATTGAAAAAGGAGTCAAAATCCCAAATCCTTCTTCAGTTGAGATCAGCAAGGAAGTCAATATTAATCTTATTTCATCTGAAAATGTTACAATACATTCAGGTTGTAAAATCTTTGGAAAAAAGACCCTTATTATGTCGGGGGTTAAGTTGGGTAGTAGATCTCCAGTTACTATTAAAAATTGTCAATTAGGTAGAAATGTTGAATTAAAAGGGGGTTATTTTGAGGAATCAACATTTCTGGACTCTGTAAATATGGGCGATGGTGCAGAAGTCCGGGAAGGGTGTCTTCTTGAAGAAGAAGCTAATGGTGCTCATACAGTAGGTCTTAAACAAACAATACTCTTTCCTTTTGTTACATTAGGAAGTATAATTAATTTTTGCGATATCCTAATGGCGGGTGGCACAAGTAGAACAAATCACAGCGAAGTTGGTAGTTCTTATATTCATTTCAATTACACACCTAATCAAGATAAAGCAACCGCATCTTTAATTGGAGATGTAGCATATGGTGTTATGCTCAATCAACCGCCTATCTTTTTGGGAGGTCAAGGTGGATTGGTAGGACCAAGTCAGATAGGATATAGTACGACGATTGCTGCGGGTGTTATTTACCGCGGAGATTGTCCTCAAGGTCATAAGCTTTTAATGGGAAAAGAGCTTCAAAAGGATGATATGAATTTCTATCCAGGACTATATTGGAGTATTAAGAGAAGAGTAATAAATTCTATTGAATATATCGCAAATATAATAGCTCTAAGACAATGGTACCTAATAGTCCGCTCTAAGTTCTTTCAAAGGAGCGATGTGGAAAAATTGCTCTATGAAGGAGCGGTTGAAAAGCTTGAGATTATTTATAATGAGAGAATTAAAAGATTCAAACAACTCGCTAATAAGATGAAAAGATCCATAGAATTATACAAATCGATCATAGACATTAAAACATCAGATGTGTTGA
>JAHQWL010000017.1 GCA_029856155.1 Promethearchaeia archaeon | reverse complement strand
AGGTAATGAAGATAATTTAGTATCTAAAAACTCCAAATATAAGGAGCTAGGATCAGTGTGTAATATCTCAAATAATAACCTGTATGTACCTACTTCAGAAGCAGTAAAAGTCAAGGAATTGAATAGTGGTGTACCTGGAGAAGTAATGTGAGCAACTGATACACTATATTGATTAACAAATGAATCCATTTGTTTTCCTGATGGAGAAATTAAATAGTAATTATAAGAAGCAGCCAAAGGATTTGCCATTAACCAATCAATTTGAAGTACTTTTGGACCTCTACTTTTGATAATAACGTCAATTTGCAAGGGATGATCTTGATTCACTGGAGCATTTAATGACCCTCCCTCTTGCAAAACATAGTAATCGAATACAGAATTTAGAGTAAAAGGAGATAGAGTTTCTGCTTCAGCATTATACGCAGATATATTCAACCAGCCAATATCCGTCCATGGATCAATACCAGTTTTTGTGTGACTTTCTGAGAGATAAGTATCAAAATAAGTTGGGTAATATAAAGAAATATCTTCACCAGGATAACTCATAATTTCTTCAGCAATTGGAGGTAGATTTCCTCGCCAATCTGTTATCGTAAATTTACCTTGATTTGATCCATCAATAGCTACTGCGCCCAATGTGTTAGGAGATGGAATTAACGCACCATAACCTTCTGGGCCAAGAGGATCTTCTTTATCAAGATCAAAAACAGCATCTTCTTGTATAGTTCTTGCTAATACATTAGATATCGTAAAAGAGTTGAATAAAAGAAACAGGGATATTCCTAAAATCACAATTGCCTTTCTATTTTTAATTATTGATTTCATTATTTTTCATTTAATTTTTTATAAAAGGATCAAAAAAAAGATCTGTAAGCTAATAATTAGTAATTTGTATATTTAAATGAACGGGTATAATATTACACATATTTGTCTTAGCCATATAAAAAAAGAACCTCTAATTGTGAAATTTTTAATTACTATTTTCAAAAGCAAATAAAGCAGCCCCTATTGCTCCTGTTAATTGTGGATAAGGTGGTATTAAAATATCTGCATTAATTTCACTTTTTAAAATTTCTCCAATAATAGAATTATATGCTATAAGTCCACCAGTAAGAACTATGGGGCCCTCTAATTCTGTCATTTCGATGATTCTTTTTATTACGGAACCAAATGCGCTTTTAATCAAATCTTCAACTTTTTCTCCTTCTTTAATTCGAGTAAGAATTTCGGTTTTTGCAAAAACTGTACAAAAGCTAGCAAGAGGTACATTTGAGGTAGATTTGAAAGCTAAAGTATTTAATTCATCAAGAGGGAGATCGAGTCGATAAGCAATTTCTTCTATGAATGCCCCTGTGCCTGCGGCACATTTTCGATTCATTTTAAACCTTACGATTTTTCCTTGCTTATCAAGTTTAATAACCTTAGTATCCTGCCCTCCAATATCAACAATTGTAATTTTCTGCGGAAAATAGTGGTAAGCCCCCTTTGCATGGCAACTAATTTCAGTTTTAGTAGTATTAGCGAAGATAACTTTATCTTTTCCATATCCTGTCGCTGTAATATGCTTTATAGAAGTTTTAGATAATGAACCATCAGAAATGGCATTTTTAAAAGCAGTTTTACTTGAATCTTCAATAGACGTACCAGTGCGTTTAACAAAAGAGCTTACAATCTCTTTATTACCATTTAATACTACAGATTTTACATATGAGGTTCCTACATCGATACCTACAAAAAAAATTTCATTAAGCATAATTTCACAGCAATCTAATTATGAATTAATCACGATTTATAGGTGGCAATTCACATCCTTTAATTAAGGATACAAATAATTTATTATATAGTGTAGGTATTCCTTCGAGTTCTCCATATTCAACTATCTTTCCATTAAGAAATCCAATTTCTGATGGACGCCCCGCATTAATATCTGCCTCCATTGAAACTCTGTGGTGACCTGCTTTATCCAGATAACTCATACCTTTATCTAAAAAATCTGGTTCGAAGTTTATACCGCGTGCTCGTGCAACCTCTATTCCCTCACGTAGTATTTCTCTACATATTTCTCTTGTTTCCGCAAGACCCATTGTTTGCTTCATCGTTGTTCTCGTGGTAACACAAACAGGACTTATTGTATTGAGTATACATTTTGTCCATTCAAACTTTTTTATTTCTGGAGTAAAGATGGTCTCTAATCCAGTAGAGTTGATGATTTCTGCTATTTGTTTGGCTTTATCTTCTGCTTCTGAGGATATTACACCTAAATAATTTGGTGGGTTAAAAAATGACATTCTTATAATACCATCTTCTATAATATTTCCAGCATAGTTGACAACAATACGAGCCGTATTTTCTTCTCCTACATAATCTGCAATAAGTTCCTCGGTATCAAACCCATTTTGTAAACTAATTAAAGTTGTCTTAGGTTCCATAACTTTTTTAATTTTTGGTAAAATTTCATTAAGATAATATGCCTTCACAGCGATAAATAAAGTATCTACTTCTTTATTTTCCAGCTCATCTATATAATAACAAATATTTTCTTTTGGGAATTTGACATTGAATTCTTTTAGATTTGTCAATGTTAATCCTTTCTTTTTTATTTTATCCATATGATTCTTATTAATATCAACAAGAACCACATTATGTCCTGCTTTAGCAAGATGTGCTGCTAAGATTCCACCAGTAGGACCGACACCAATTATTCCAAATTTATATTTTTCCACCATATTTAATCGCTTTTAAAAAATCATACAAAATTTCTATAGTGATATCTCTAACAATTTTTTCATTAATTCGGATAATTTTTCTGCCGCTATTCTTCTTTTTTTCAGATTTATAGTATTTGCATCTATAAATTGAAGTGCCCCGGGTATGCAAAATTTTACACAAATAGGGTCACCCTCACAAAGATCACATTTTAAGATCTTTCTATTCTTATCAATTCCTACTCCACCAAGCGGACAGAACATTACACATAGTTTGCATCCTACGCATAAATCTTCATTGATAATTACTGCCCCTGTTTTCTCGTTTCTACTTACAGCACCCATAGGACACACAATTTCACAAATGGGTGTTTCACAATGTTGACAAACCATTGGTACATATAAACCCTCCGTTTCCCATTTAACAATATGAATTCTTGCTCGAGAGGGATTACTGACTTTCTCATGGTAGAGAGAACATGCATTTTCACATAATCTGCATCCAGTACATTTTTCAGGGTCAACAAATAATATTTTTTGCATTCAATATACCTCGGTTTAAATAATTTGAGTTGGTTCTCGTTCAATTCCAAGTTTTTGAAGGATTTCATTAGTAGGGACTCCATTATTATCCCATCCATGAAGGGCATAATAATCATCAAGCATTTTTTCAAATTTTTCTCTATCAATTTTTAAACCTTTGACTCTGGGAAGTCCTATAGGTGTAGCTTCCTCAAAATACCGTTCTGGTAGAGTATCATCTTTTCTTGAAAATCCCTCCCTAATATTAAACATTCTTTCAATGGTGTAAATTCTTTCTCCAATTTCCATAAGTTGAGGTGTCGAATATTGCATCCCTGAAACTAGATAGATTAGTTTTGAATATTCTTCCCATTTAGGAGCATGAACTGCCAAGAAAACCGTTTGAAATTTACATGTCCCCAACGAATCTGTAATTGCGTATAAAAGTTCTTGCCACCAAACCATGCGACTTTTCCCTTTATAAGATCTATAATCTGATGACATAGAACCACCATAAATCTCTTCTAAGAAGTCTTCCGGTAATCCATAAAGATCGATGGCTGGTCGACTTCTTAAATGGTCAGCTCCTCTCGTTGATGTGGCAATGCCTAAAGCTAAACTAGGAGTTGGACGTTCGTCTGAATGTAAATTGCTCATTCCCTTCACTTTAATGGCATAATATTCAGATTCGTTTCCTATCTTAGCTATAGCATTTTTAAATCCATCAGCAAGTATATTACCAAAACCTTCACGATAGACAATTTTTCTAATTAGTTCATAGAGAACTTCTTCACTACCCCACTCAAGCTTTAATCCATCTGTTACTTTTTCAGTGAGGATTCCTTTCTCATAAAGTTCCATAGCCCAAGCAATGAGTCCCCCAGTTTCTAAAGTATCTAAGCCATACTTATTAACAAGATGGTTAGCTGTAAGAACAGTTTCCATTTTTTTACAATCAACCATCGTACCAAATGCGCCTAAAGAAGTGTATTCTGGACCTTCTGCAAAAATAGGAGCAAATGAACCTTCTTTTAATGTATAGCGATGACGACAACTTACAGGACATCCATAACAACCCGACATTCCAATGGTATATTTATCCATTTCTTCCGGTTCAAGATCCCAACCCTGCTCTAACTGATTTAACTGAAAATTTCTTGTTCGAATTAAGCCTGTGGTATTTGTAGTACTATATATTATGAGTGTCCCCCATTTTGATGCCGCTCTTGAATATCGATTCTTCATAACCATATCGATGATTTCTTTACAATATGTTAATAAATCCTCTGGGTACGCAAATTCAATATCCATCGTTCCTCGAGCAGCTATCGCCTTTAAATTCTTTGAACCCATAACACAGCCCATACCAGTTCGTCCAGCAGAGTTTTTCATACCCGTTCTTATATTAGCAAAGCGTACAAGATTTTCTCCAGCTTTACCTATTACTAATGATTTGATTTCTTCATCACCATGATCTGAACGGATTATGGTTTGTGTTTCAAATGTATCTTTTCCCCATAGATGATTAGCATCTAATATTTCTATTTCCCCATCATGTATCCAAAGATAACTAGGCTTCTCAGCTTTTCCTGTTATCACCAGATGATCAAATCCCGCCATTCTCATTTCTGGAGCGAAGAACCCTCCAACGTTTGAATCTCCAATTGCACCAGTTATGGGAGATTTTGCTGCAATATCACATCTTCCACTTCCAAGCGCGGGAATTCCAGTGAGTAAACCCGCACCTACAAGTAAAACATTTTCAGGACTTAAAGGATCAATTGCAGGTGAGAGGTGATTGTATAGAAGATACATATTTATACCTCTACCACCTAAAAATTGCTCTCTAATTGATTTTGGAATCTGCTTTTTTGTTATTTCTCCAGTAGATAAATCGATATATGCAATCTCTTTATTCCAAACTATAATTTTCCACCCCTACTCTTAATGGTGTTTAATTGCAAATCACTATGCTTTTTAGTGCGATGGGAATATGTGCCCACTTATGCTACAGAATTGAATTCAGAAGCAATTTTAATACTAGTATTCACTTGTAAAATTAAAAATTTTTACTTTTTATTTAAATTATCCATTAGATTTAAATATTTCAACAAAAACTAATAAGTAGTAATTTACTTTAAAATAATACAATATAAGCCTTAAAACATAATTTAATAATTAAAATTATATTAGAACTATTATTATATCCTTAAAAACCACTAAACGATCTTATTATTCCATATATAGAAGTGATTCACAATGAGTAAAGAGACAAAATGTAGGTGTATGAATTGTCTTGAACGCTTTCCAGTTCCACCAAATGCAAAAGAGGCTACTTGTCCTCGCTGTAATATTACATATAGAATCTCTTGGCCGTGGCCAGGCCAACCAAAGGTCAGAGGTCTGGCAAAATAAGGTCAGATTATTCAAATTGCATTGCCAATTCAAATAATTCTGTAATATCATAAATTTTTAATGATCTTTCAGCAAAAGCTTTCGTCCGAGAAGCAAAACGGAAGTTTAACTGGCATTGTGGACAAGCTGTCGTTAAAATATTAACATTTGTAGGGATAAAATCTTCTTTTAACCTTGTTTGAGTTGACTCTAAACTCACTTTATTGTTAAATGTCCAAAGACCACCCCCACCTCCACAACATCGCGCACAATCTCTATTCAATGACATCTCAACAAGATTAAGATTGGGTATTGCTTTTAATACATTACGTGGTGGATCATAGACATTACTGTGCCGTCCAAGTGAACAGGGATCATGATAAGTTACATTCAAATTTAAAGGATTGAGGTGAATTTCTCTAGTTTTAATCTTTTTTTCAAGAAATTGAGAAGTATGCATGATTTCGCATGGCATATCAATACCAAGGACTTCGGGATAAAGTCGTTTAAAGGTATAGTAGCACCCAGAACAAGGGGTTACTAAGGTTTGAGCCTCAGTATTTTCAATTTTTTCTATAGTATCATTCGCAACTTTTTTAGCTTCTTCCCATAAACCAGATGAAATTAATACATAACCACAGCATCCTTCTTTACTCCCTAACATTGTAAATTCAGTATTACTTCGGTTTAAAATATTAATAAATGCATCAGCGGTTTTTGGTGTTCTTGTTGCTACAGTACACCCTAACCAGCAGAGAATATTTGCTTTTTCTGGTAAATTCAAATTAGAAATGTTTTTTACTCGTAAAAGACGCCGATTAGTAGGTATTGCAGAAGGGTCTCCATGTTCAAAAATATTATCAGCTGCAGTGTGAAATACCTGTGGTGCCAAATTTTTTTCAGCGATAAGATGTCTCAAATAAAGTATTGCTTCATGAAACTCTAAATCTTGAAAACATTGAGCATAACAAAGTCCACATTTTGTACAACTATATAATATATCCACAATCTTATCTGAAAATGTTAAATCACCTTTCATTATACCTCTGGTAATAAGCATTCGTCCCTTTGAAGACCATGATTCAACTCCATTAAAGGAAGGACTTACTGTGCAATAACCACTACACGTAGTACACTGCTGGCACTTAGTTAGCGTTTTTCCTAAAAATAAGTTTTGTAGTGCTAAAGCAAGATTTCTATAAGTCCCGTATCCTTTTATATCTAATTTTTCAAATTTTGCTATACTTCCATCCTTTTTTCCAATCTCATCGATACAATTTTTAAGCGTAGGAATCTCTACATTATCTAATAAAACTAAAGTTTTAGAGGATTTGTTCCTATTGTGCGAAAAAATTTTACCCCTTTCAATTAAGATAGCGTCTTCTTTTTCGATAAATCTTTTTACTTCGTTTTCTTCCTTCATGGAAGAGACTCTAACAATAATATCAGGTTGAACATCAAATCTATCAAGAAAAATTTTTTCAAAAGAATAGACATAGCGGTCTTCTAAATCTGTTAAAACTCTATCTTCTTTTACAATCCGTTTCAATTGTTCAGTAATTCTATCTTTAGAATTCATTCACGTCAGATGATTTTAATAGGTGATTAATTTATTAACTAATATATCTATTGATTTTAGAATAGAATAAAATGTTTTTAACCTTGCTATTAACCTTTATAATTCTATTGGATAAAATTTTTAACAAAATCATAATATTAGAGATTTAATGGCAAACGTCACACTGAAATTGATGACAATATTTTCAACCGAGGTTGGGCTAACACAGATCGAATATTCGAATGTGGAAAGACTGGGTGATGTTATCAATCAATTCATGAGTGAGCATGGAAAGAAAATTAGAAAAAGCTTTTTAACTCCACAAGGAAAGTTAGAGACTCATGTAGTTATTTTAGTAAATGGAAGAAATTATATGTTTTTAGAAGAATTAAACACAAAATTGAAGGATGGAGATGAAATTGTTGTTTCACCTCCTCTTGTTGGAGGATAATTCTATTTTTAAATATAAATGAGATATAAAAAATGGATCCAAAATTAACTCGAAAAATTTATAATTATTTTGATGGAAATGGTAATAAATATATTATAAGCAATGAAGTCATTGAATACATACCAGTGAAACCAGATATTAGCTCCAGTGGTGTTTATAATGGGGGAGATTATACAAAAAAAGATATCAGTGAAATACAATACAAAAAATTAGCTAAAAGTTTGAATATAGCTATAAAAAATAAGAAAAGTCATATTAGAAATAGAGTTAAAAAGTCAGGTTTGATAGTAATTCAAGAAAAAAATAAGGAGAAAGTATATATTTTAAGCCCAGACTCAGAAGAATTATCAAAAATAGAAAATTTACTAAAGAATTTAATTTCCAATTGAATTTATCTTACAAAATGAGCAAATTTAACCAATCTGCAACAACAGCGGGCTTATCTTGACCTTTAATTTCAATTACATGATGTGAAGTAAATTTCATTCCTCTTTTGACTAATTCGACTTTTGAAATATGAGTAACATCTCGAATATAAGAACCAACTGGAACAGCAGAAATAAATCTTATTTTATCGAATCCATAATTAACTATTGATTTGGCATCTGATACATAAAATTGCATTGAATCTCTCTCTCCATCTTGTAATGTAAAGAAACCAAGCATAGATAAGACAAAAAAACCGTGAGCGACTGTTTCCCCATAAAGTGATTTTTTTGCTCTTTCAGGATTGATATGGATATATTGGTGATCCTGTGTAAGATCTGCAAATTTATCTATAGCTTCTTGGGTAACTTGATACCATTTTGTACTAAATTCTTTCCCAATATAATTCTTTATTTCAATCGCTTTTATCTTATTAACCATTTTTTATCTCGCTCTTTCTTTCAAATTTTTTTATTTATAATTACTTAAAAATGTTTTATTTTTTTCCTTGAACAGAATTTCTTTTAACTCTCTTCCAGTTGTTCAATAAAGGCTTCTATACTTGTTCTTGATTGCTCATCTGAAAGACATCTCAAGTCGTTTAAGTCTCCATTTATTACCAAATTCGGTACTCCAATTTCTTTTTCGAGCCTTTGAGGCATTCCATACCGAGAGTTAGTGTTATGTGGACAGGTTTTTGCATCATGAAAGATGATACCATCTATCTTAAAGAATTCTATCATTTCATTAAGATATTTTTCTTTAATTTCATCTGAGCGAACGATAAATAGCTCTGTATATGCTTTTGCCATGCTTCTAAAAGGATTTTTTTCATCAAAAGCTTTAAAAATCCAACTATTACAATATGTTGAAGCAACAACACATGTTTTAAGACTAGCAAACAATTCAGAATAGTGCCTTAGTCTTCCCCAAATAGGCATCCCTTCCCAATATAGTCTGAAACGTTCACCATCTACAGCTCCTATGTGATTTTTCACTCTCTCCTGTAATTCTGATAATAGAATCTTATAATAATCTACAGCTTGTTGGGTTCCTCTCATAACTACAGCAGGTCCCATATGAATAGTCCCATCAAAAAATGTAAAAGGGGATGGTATAGTGGCTGCTGTTTCTAACACCTTTTTCCAAAGTTCAGAACACTCACGTGATAATGCTACAACATCTTTAAGTATATCAATATCAAATTTATTGGAGGATATTTTTTCTAATGGTTTAACAAGATTCTCCATTTGCTGTGCTATAAATGTAATATGTTCATTTGTAACTTCATCCACAGTCCTAGGTGTAGAAATACCCACTAATGGTACTTTAAATTCATTTGCAAACCAACCAAACCAATCTTGAACTTCTCTACATTGATTTGTGTTGAAGACTAACACATCGGGCTTTGGAACACTCTTAATATCAGGATAAGCTTTTGATAATGGAGTTATATGTTTTAAATATGCGCCTATGTCAGCAGTAAGGTAAGAACAAATTTCAGGTGAATAGCCTATTGCATTGGCGTAAGGGATTAAGTCTGTGGCCATTCTAGAAGAACCTAACATAGCACTATGGTTTTCTGGGAAATAAATTTCAAATTCTAAACTTCTTAGTATTTCAGCAGGACCAACACTGGAACACCAAGCAACTTTTTTATCTTTGCTTTTGGAGGCATGATCTAATTCATGATAATAATCAGACATGATTTGGTTTAACTCTTTGGCTACCTTAATTTTTTTTCTAAGCATTAAACATGCCTCCGTATTAAGTATGTTCTAATTTAAAAAACCAATTAATGAGAAGTTAATTCAATCTACTGATACTTCTAATATTAGAGCTGCACCAGTATCACCAGCAGCGCAACCGTCAGCTAAACCATATCCTCCGCCTTTCTCCACAAGTTCTTCGATCAATTCAATTATAATTCTC
>JAHQWL010000016.1 GCA_029856155.1 Promethearchaeia archaeon | reverse complement strand
ACGTTGCACTTTTTGTTCGGAGCCTCTTCTTATCCATACAATAGTAAAAGACTCAAAAGGGGAAGAAAAAGTAGCGTAAAATGGATATTCCATGCCTTGTCAACATTATCAATAAAATAAAAATTTTCTCTAGAAATATTCTTCGTGAAATCATCGTTATAGCTTAAAGATACTAAAATAAATTTTGAAAATCCAATTGTCATTAATGCTAGTATTAGGGCAAAATTAGATGTTTTTAAGGATAAATACCCAACAACAACAATTTGGTCATGGTTTGTACAGCGTACAAGGAAAATTACTGAAAATGATTTTAAAATAATTTAAAAAAAAAATATTGAAATTTATGATTAATGAAAATCTGATTGAGATTGATATTAAAGTAATTAAAAAAAAAAGACAAATTTTTATACTTACTTGTAATAATGAAAATTGAAAAAAAAAAATGAATAATTATTCATTAAATAAAAATGATCATAATTGAACTTCTAGTATCACTACTTATCGTATACCTTGTTGCATTTATAATTTATTTATTAGGAAGCAAAAAACGAAGATATAGTGACACCTATCATTGTGGAGAAAGATTAATAGAACATAAGGTGAAATATCAAGTCCCATGGATATATTATGCCAGTCTTTTTATCGCATTTGATGCCGCAGTAGTTCTTGTTGCAATTACCTCTCTTTCACTAAATATTATAACTTTAAGTTTCTTGATTTTGATCACATTCTCTTTATTTTTTATTCCCAAGGAAAAAGAGAGAGTGAATGATGATTAAAATCGCTATGATATTGATATGGGTTCTTCTATCGTTTATATTCTCCCTTTTTTATGAGTGGTTTGATAGGAAGGTATATGCACGTTTTCAAAATAGAATAGGGCCTCAAATGACCGGTTTCAAAGGAATAATGCAACCCTTGGCGGACTTTATTAAATTATTAAACAAGGAGAGTATATTTCCAAAAGTAAGTAATACTTTTTTGATAACATTCTCTGCAATATCATCAGTCGCACTAATGTTTTTTATACTACTTTTTATTCCAATTTATGATTTTAATGCACCACTTTCGTTTAGTGGTGATTTAGTTTTATTATTCGGGATCGGTGTGTTTATAGATCTTTTAATTATAATAACTGGTTATTCTGTTGCTTGCCTATATTCAAATGAAGGTGCAGCAAGAAAGGCAGAGATGATAATTTCCTTCGAAATTCCTTTCGGAATATCAATAGCAACTATTATTGCCATATCCAAATCTTTTACTATAAAAGAAAGTTTGTTATTTCAATCATCGGGTATTCCCCTTATATCATTCATGCCTTTAAGTTTTATTGCATATATATTTAGTAGCATAGCAAAAATAGAAAAAGTCCCATTTGATTCTCCAAATGCTGAGTCAGAAATCGTAGCAGGATGGTCAACAGAAATCAGTGGGAGAACATTAGCCTTATTCAGACTTTCTTCGGATCTTAATATGTATTTTGTGGCATCTCTTGGAGCCATCCTTTTCCTAGGTGGTCCAACATTCCCTTATTTTAACTATCCTGAGTTATTATTTCTTAATCAGACTTTAAATTTTATAATGTTCTTTCTCAAGACATCATTAATTGTCTTTATAATAACAATGATAAGGAGCATTACTGCAAGATATCGCATTGATCAAGTAATTAACTATTTCTGGAAAGTAATTATTCCATTGGCAATGTTTAATTTAATTACAATCATTATATTTGGTTTGGAGTGATTCAATATGAATATTCTTATTATTCCTCTGTCATTATTTATTTTAGTAATATTAATCACATTAATAATCTATTTTGTAGAGAAATTAATGTACGCTGCTATTTTTTTTACAGTATTCAATATCTTAATAGGAATAATTTATATTTTTTTGGGTTATACTCTCTTGGGCATATTTCAGATAACGCTATACTCTGCTTCGATGGCGACTCTATTTTTTTATATAGTATGTTTAATAGGAGGGGAAGATAATAAAGAAGAGTAAATTATTGTCATGTGTGTTATTGTTCTTAATGGTAACAATTATTGTTTCTTATGCCATTGAATTTGAGAATATTCAAAGCAATTATGTAGAAAACACAAGTGATATTTTAAAAGGTGAGGATGATAAAGCATTTGATACATTAATAGGAAAATTTATCTGGGAATATAGGGGGCTCGAGATGATCATAATAGCTTTTATTTTACTCAGCGTATATGCAGGTATTTCGACACAAATTAGGAGATCCAATGGTGGGAAGTGATAAAAATGATTGATATAATAATACTTACATTTTTTTTAATATTGACAGAATTTTTCATAAGCTTGGTAATAGCTGCTACTAGTAAAAATGTAATCAAGATAATAATAGGCGTGGAGATTTTAATAAACACTGCAAATGCATTTCTAGTCTTTTTTTCTGTATATTTTGCAAGCAATAATTTAGATCCATTTGTTGTAACAATCGTTATGATCTCGACAATAATAGCAGCAATTGTTGCTGCGTTTGTTCTTATTATTGTTTATATGATGCAAGAAAAATTCAATACACTTGATGCTGAAAAAATTAGTGAGCTTAGGTGGTAAGAGATATATATAGAAGTTTGGGCTATATGGTTAATTCCATTAATTGGTTCCTTTATAGCATATGGGATTGCGAAGAGGAATAAGTCATACGCCGGATATTTTTCGTTAGGTATTTCAATTATGTGTTTTCTTTTATCTTTAAAAATTTTATATGATATGATCTCATTTCCACTATCTCTCCCCCACCAAGACACATTCAATTTATTTTACGGTTTTGGAGTAGCTTATGTAGAATTTGGTATATTAATTGATGAGTTTAGTGTATTTATAATAATTATTATCGCATTTATTTCAATTTTGATTTTTGTCTATAGCTTGGGATACATGCGTGAAGAAATCGATTTAGGGCGATATTGGTTCTGGATGAATTTCTCATTAGGTTCTATGTTTCTTTTGGTATTATCGAATAATTTTATTGAAATGCTATTAGCATTTCTAATGGTCAGTCTTTGTAATTGGGGACTAATCTCATTCTGGTATAAAAAAACAAACCCAAGTCCGGTTCCTAGTTTTGATACTGATGGAAAATATAATAGACACTGTGGAACTAAGGCACTAATAACTATACTTATCGCTGGTTGCTTTATGGAGGTTGCAATTATTTTACTCGAATTCGCTACTATGAATTCTTTTGGTCATCCTACTTTAAATTTTTTGACTCTTAGTAAAGATAATTGTTGGGTAACTAAACTTTTAAATGCTGGAATCCTTCCTCTATTTTCAATATTGATAATTTCAAGTTCTCTCGCAATAAGTGCTCAGTTCCCATTTCATGATTGGCTTCCTGAGTCGACAGTTGGGCCTATAACTGCTTCCACATTAATGCATTCCGCGACTACAATAAATGCAGGTGTTTATATACTTGGCAGGCTCTTTTTAATAAATTATGACTTATATTCTTTATCGGCTGCTTCTGAGCTCTCATTAATATTTGAAATTGCGATTATATGCGGACTAATAACTATTATATTGACTGGTGTTTATGGAATAGTAGCGAGGGATCTAGAGAAAATTCTTGCTTTTTCGACTTCAAATCAGTTGGGATACATATTCTTTATATTCGGTGTTGCAGGTCTCTATCTTAATTATTCAGCATTTGTTGCAGGTGTTCTTTTTATCCTCGCACATAGCATATTTAAATCGCTTCTTTTTTTAAGTTCTGGCTTAATAATACACTCAACAGGTATCAAAAATGTCTATGAAATGGGCTCTCTTAGAAAATATATGAAAAAGACTTATATCTTAATGATGATAGGAGCATTTTCGATTGTTGGAATCCCTCCATTGGTGGGATATTTCAGCATTCAACTTATAGTTAACGAAATATTTGTTCTCCCTGCATGGATTACTATTCTATTTATCGTGACATTTCTCCTAACTAACCTATATATATTTAGAATGATTGGGCTTATATTTTTTGGGACCGAGAGTGAGAAAATTAAAAAAATCGAGACAATGGAAAAAATACACAAGCCTACCTCCATAATGACAGTTCCTCTAATTATTTTAGCCACTTTATCTTTTGGATTAATCTTTTTTTACCCTACTATTATTAATTTTATATCTAGAAGTATTCCACTGGAGATCTCATTTGATAAACTATTTTATTTCCTTTCTAATACATGGTTGTCTATTGGTACTTATATAATTGTTATATTACTTATAACGGGCTTATTAATAACCTATCCTTTCTATTTCACAAGAAAAATCTCTACTCGTGCTATAACATCAAAATATCTCATAAAGGATATACATAAATTGTTAAATAAGCGAGTGATCTTTAATCCTCTTTATTATTCATTCTACCAAGGGATTTTTAAATTAGGAAATGCCACAAAAAACTTCCATCAATCAATTGATAAGCTTTATCACGGTATTGGCCAAAGGATTACTAAATTAGGAAATGCCACAAAAAACTTTCATCAATCAATTGATAAATTTTATTGCAGGCTTGCGTATAGTGTTAGAAAGAGTGGTGATTATATAAGAAAATTCCACACTGGAAAGATAAATTTAAATTTGCTTTATTATGTTATCAGTATATTTTTATCCCTTGTTATTATATATGCGTTGGTGAAGCTGAGTTAATATGTCAGAATTAGTATTTTTAATAAGTAAGTATCTATTTCCCATAATTATACCACTAATTACAGCTATTATAGTTTTAATAACCGGAAAGTGTCGGGAAAATAAAGCAATATTAGGAGCTATCAGCACAGGTGGTTTATTTCTAGTTGTGTTCTTTTCCTTATGCAATCTTATTGAGTCATTGACTACTCCAATTCTTCTCGATTTTCATACTGGAGGAACGATTATTGCAATTGATGGTCTTTCTGCATTAATATCACTTTTTTCCTCCATTCTAGGGACGATAATATCTCTTTACAGTATTGGTTATTTAGAGGAAAAACGAATAACAGAATATTATTTTCTGCTTTTGTTAATGATATCGGCACTAAATGGTGTAGCATATTCGGGTGATCTTATAACCCTTTTTGTGTTTACTGAATTTCTCGCAATTACCGCTTATATTCTAGTTGCTTTTTACAGAAATAAGGAATCTATTGAATCGTCATTTAAGTATATCATAATGGGCTCAATTGGTGCTGCTTTAGTGTTGTTTGCACTATCATTTGTCTACATCATCGCAGGCACTACTAATTTGACAGAATTAAATAGTGCATTAAATGATCAACCCCTTACCATTTATTATTTCCTTTTTATCATGTTCGTACTTGGATTTGGTGTGAAGGCAGCAATCTTTCCACTCCACACATGGTTGCCGGACGCACATTCAGCAGCTCCATCTGGAGTAAGTGCAATGCTTTCGGGAATTGTTATTGAAATAGAAATGTTCGCATTAATAAAAGTATTAGTCTCTATCTTTTATAACGAGATTTTATTATCTTTTGACAATATAATGGTAATCTTTTTGCTTATAATATCTGCGTTAACTATAACAATTCCAAATTTAACTGCACTAGTACAAGAAGATATAAAAAGAATGCTAGCCTATTCCAGTGTCTATAATATAGGTTTGATGATGGTAGGTATAGCGATAGGTACTCCTTTCGCACTAGCAGCAACAATATTTCATATTCTAAATCATGGAATATCAAAGGCGACCATGTTTATTTGTGCGGGATCATTTATAAAAGAGGGGAAAACAAGGGAAATAAAGAAGTTGATGGGGATCGGAACTAAAATGAAAGTTGCAGGGATGATATTTGCCCTAAGCGCATTTTACTTAGCAGCATTTCCACCATTAGCTATGTTTTGGAGTAAGCTATTTCTGATAGAAGCTGCAATTGGATCATCACAACAAGTTGGTTGGATGGGGATTATGCTCGCAATTATAATCGTAGTGAACACTGTGATTTCTATAGGCTATTATTATGGTGTTTTAGTAAAAAACATAGTCATTGTTCCCGAAAATCAGATTTCAGAAGAAGTTCATAATGCCTTAGAAAAAAACAATACGATATTAGCGTCCGAGGTAACACTTTTCATTATAATGCTACTAGTATCCATTATGTCGTTATTCATTTGGGGTATTATTTGTAAATGTGTAGATTCTTTCTTATCTGTTTATAGTTGAGGTGTTAATTTTATATGTCTGAAGGAATTAGTTTTTTAAAACAACTTAAAGAGGATTCATTAGAATATATGGAAGATAAAAATATCTTTTTTTTTAAAATTAGGAAAAAGGATTATCTCAATATCGCAAAATACCTCAAAGACCATGGGTTCCGAAGATTATTAACTTTAAGTGCGGTGGACTGGATAAAAGATGATTCATTTGAGATATTTTTTATCTTACATATTATGAACAAGAATATCTATATTAAAGTTTCCACACGTATTCCACGAAGAAAGAATGTAAAAATTGAAAGCTTATCCAAGTTATGGCCGAATGCTGCGTTGCACGAAAGAGAGGTATGGGAAATGTTCGGTATTATCTTTGAGGGTAATAAAATGTTAAAACCATTGTTCTTAGAAAATTGGATAGGTCCACCTCCCTTTAGAAAGGATTTTGATTGGAGGAAATATGTCAAAAGGAATTTCAACATAATGATGCCAGAGTTTAAAAGAGATGATGGAAAATGATTAAGAGAGCATTTAATATATTGAAAACAGGGATAAAACTATTTATAAAAAAACCGATTACATTCAAATTTCCTCCAGAGTCACCAATCTCAAAGAAATTTAGGGGACGGCATATCTTTCATCCAGAAAAATGTACATCTTGTGGGATTTGTTTTAGAATCTGTCCTAATAAAGCGATTAATATGGTAGAACGACAAAAAGATGGAAGAATTGTCTATTATCCAAGTATTGATTATTCAAAGTGTTGTTTTTGCGGGCTATGTCTCGATTTATGTCCTACAAAAGCTCTTGATACAACAAATTTTTCCATAATGATTTCGACAAATAAAAAAGATTTAATTTTCACACCTGAAATGTTGGCTCAACAACCAGTGTTACAACATCCTAAAAAACCAAAGAGGAAAAGTATTGTAAGTTGGGCGCGTTCAAGGAGCTTATGGATAACAAATTATTTTGTTGGATGCTGTTTCATAGAAGCAATACCATGGGTTGGTAGTGGATTTGATATGGAAAGATTTGGGATGATTGTAAAAGGAAGCCCGTTACATTCGGATGTACTTCTTATAGGGGGCTATGTGACTTATAAAACATTAAAGAGGATAATTAGTATATATAAAGCGATGCCTCAACCTAAATTTGTGTTGGTTCTTGGAAACTGTCCTATGACAGGAGGAACATATTGGGATAGTTACAATACCATAAAAAAGATTGATGATTATATCCCTGTGGATATATGGATCGCTGGATGTCCGACTAGACCAGAATCAATAGGTGTTGCTGCCTACCATGCAATACTAGCTATCGAAGGTGGATATAAGCCGAGGGAAATAAAAGTTAGAACGAAGAAGAAGATTCAATATAGAAATACAGATGATTTAAAAGTAGAACCAATCATAAAGAAAGTTAGAACCGATGAGAGGATACTTTCATTTGGCCCTCAACATCCAGCATCAGGTAATTTTTCGCTAAGATTAAATATTAAGGGAGAAACAATATACAATGCTGTATGTATTGTGGGGTATCTCCACAGAGGACTTGAAAAACTCTTTGAATATAGAACGTGGTATCAAAACATAATGCTTATATCACGTATTTGTGTGTTAGATGGAGCATCATATGAAATAGGATATGTTAATGCCTTAGAGAAATTATTAGAACTTGAAATTCCAGATAGAGCAAAGTATCTACGAGTAATTCAGGCAGAATTATCAAGGATTCAAAGTCATTTAATTAATTTAGGGCTCGTTGCTTATAGTAGTGGATTTGATACAGTAGCGAGGCTTGTATGGGGGGATAGAGAAAAAATACTTTTCCTCCTTGAGGCGTTATGTGGAGGTCGTATTTATCAAATATATAATATTCCAGGAGGGGTGAGGTGTGATGTCTCAGATGAATTTAAAAAAAATGCTCCGAATGTAATATCATATATAAAAAATAGACTTAAAATTCTTGATGACCTCTTTATGGATAATTTAGTTTTCAGAAAAAGAGCTATCAATTTAGGGGAAATATCTCGTGATATTGCAATAGAATCTGATATTACTGGTCCCAACATTAGGGCATCAGGTGTAAAATTTGATGTGAGAAAAGCAACTCCATATGCAGCCTACGACAAACTTCATTTCGATGTGCCAATATTTAACGATGGAGATGTATACCATAGAGTTTTTGTAAGACGACTAGAAATCGAAAAAAGCTTAAATTTAATAGAAGAAAGTATGAATAAGTTACCTGGTGGTCCTATTAAAGTGGAATTTAGCCCCATGGATCAAATTCAAAAAGGAGAAGCAATATCTTTTGTCGAAAGTGCTAGAGGAGAGCTATGTTTTCATGTGGTAAGCGATGGGGGACAATATCCTTATAGAATTAAAGTAAGGGGGCCCACATTCGATTCCATTCTTTTTTTGTTGCCAAAATTACTGAAAGGGTGTTTTCTAGCTGATGTACCATTAATTTACTGGAGTCTGGACAATTGTCCCGCAGATCATGATAGATGAGCAATGTAAGATATACTGTTACTTATATTATTTAAATTGAGATTCTTAGAAACTAAAATAATAATTGATAAAATATCCCAATTTGAATTTTTAGTTAATCTATTAATATTTTACCTTCAGAATTTTACAGTTTTTAAGAAATAAAAAGATAATGGAGTAATTGGTCAAAAATTAAAAAATACTGTAAACGAATTCCTCTTTATGAACTGAATAGAAAAAAAATTGATAATAGGCTTCATTAAATTACAATTTAAATTTCGAATCATATATTTGATATGAATATTTAAAGAATAATCATCGTTATACATTAAACCAAAAAGGGGCAAGTTTGGGTTGGGATGAGATGAAACAATGGAAACAAAAAGTAAAATTTATAAAAGGACTTTATCAAGCAGGACAATGGACGTTTCCTGGAGCAATGGTTAATAGTGTTTATAAATCTGGAGAATATGCTGCGAAATTAATTCTCAGGAATGAATTAAAATAAAATACAATGTCTTTCTTTAATTTTGCCAATTCCAGTAAAAATTATCTGAGTTTTAGTTCAACCCCGCTGTTCAAATAATCTTACCTTTACTTCTTTTGGACAGATTAATATAAAATTTACTTGTATAAATACCTGAATCATTAAAAATATCCCCCCATTAAACCATCCTACTTCTAATTTTGGAATAAATTCTATTTTTATCACCATTTTTATGTATTCTTTAAAAAAATAAAAAATATCGTGGTACTTTTTTCTTATATTCTAAATAAGAGTTACCGTATTGTTCAGTAAGTCTTTTTTCCTCACCTAAAATTCTAAAATGTGAAAAAATTATGGAAATGATTACAATAATTACTGCCATCCAAGAACTTATTATCAAAGAATTTCCAAGACCAACAAGATATAACGATATAATCTGAGGATTTCGTGAGAATTTATTTTAATATTAATTCAATTACAAAACATTTTTGATTAAAAAAATCATTAAATTCAAATTTTTATTCGAATATTTATTAGCTTGCAATTGAGATTATTTTTATATTTTTATTGGTTATTGCTTGGATTAAAAAAGGGTATAATTATTATTTCCTAATTTTGATTAGTCATAAACTTCAATCTTGTTCTTTGAATTGTATTAACATATGATAAATGATTATCTTAAAAATCATTCTCAGATTGAATTAAATGTAAATACACTAATAAAGAATAATCCCTAGAATGATAAGGGTTTTTATCATTAAACTATTTCTGAAGTACAAAACTGTATTATAATAACTAATTTGAATTTTTTAACTAATGTTTTTGATAATTAGAAAAGATATAGTATCTAACCATGAAAGTTTAAAGAAAATAAGTAAAAGAAATCATCCTTAAATAGAATTCATGATTAATTAAATAGAGAGTTTGTAGAAAAACTCAGAATTTTCATCTCAATCATC
>JAHQWL010000015.1 GCA_029856155.1 Promethearchaeia archaeon | reverse complement strand
GCTTAGCAATAGAAATTATTCTATTTATTTTGATGGTAGTTTTTATCTTCCTATTTGCTATCCAATATAGTTTTATGCTTCTATTATATTTTCTTGGTCTATATTTTCATTTAAATCGTCATTTTACATTACAAAAAAATGAGAAAACTAATAAAAAATCTGACTTTTAATTGAAAACTAAAAGATTTTTGTTTAACATTTAATTATTTACTCTAAAGTAAACAGATGTTATCGTCTTTCAAGGTGAAACTATTGAATGAGAATGAGACAAAAATATTCAATTGTGATTTAAATGATACTAATTTATTTAGTTGTATTCTTGAAGAATTAAATGAAGAAGATCTAAACCTCTTATCAACCAACGCTCCAATAGTACATGATAAGACATTTATTAATTGTTTAAACGCAACTTTAGTTAATTGTTTAAGAAACAATAAAGAAGAATTAGAATTCCCGCAAGTTCAACTACACATTATAAAAAATGGAAGTAATGATTGGGTAATTGATCAAATTAATATTATAGTTAATAATCTATTTGATGATGCTATAATTTATCAAAAAGTGAATCAGTGCCTAAAATTCGTTAAAAGTGCATGCAAAATCGATGAATCTATTCAATTATCTATTATTCAATCAGAAATCAAGGAAGAACTAAAGTTTTATAAAATTAAATTAACTGAAATAGATCAATTACTTCATGAACTTAAAGATGATAAATCAAAGCAAGAGAAATTATTCTCCCTTTTTAAAAATATGAATAGTAAATAATTAATAAACTGATGTTGATTGTTTTGGATGAAATGAAAACTAAGGTCGGATTAAAATTAGATGAATTTGAGTCTCAAATGATCTTTAAATGCGATTTAGGTATTATGAAAGTTAAAGATTGTTATATTGATGAGGAACATTATCAAGAAGTTGATATGTTGGGACCTAATCCATCAAGAATGCTCGCCTTGAGTGTGTTGGGCTGTTTGAGCGCCAGTTTTATTTTCTGTCTCAAAAAAAGAGATTTCAAGGTTGATGATTTTGAAGCTGAAGCAGAGGTTACTATTGCCAGAAATGAAAAGGGATTTCTGAGAATTAAAAAAATTGATGTTAATATTGAACCAAAAATAGAGGATCCTGAAACACTTAAAAGAGCAAAACAATGTTTAAAAGCAGTAAAAGATGGGGTTAGTTTTTTTGAACAATATTGTATAGTAACACAGTCCGTACGTGCGGGTATTGAGGTAAATGTTAATCTTAATATTTAATTCATAATTTTTATATTTTTTAATTTAAGGTGATAAAAATTGTCAAATGAATACAAATCTGAAGTTGGTATAAAACTAGAAGATGAAATGATATTTAAGTGCGATCTTGGTCAAATACAGATGAATGATTTATTTATTGATGAATATCATAAAAGATCAATTAACAAAATTGGACCTAATCCATCTAAATTGTTAGCTTTATCTGTCTTGGCATGTTTAGCTAGCAGTTTTACATTTTGTGTACAAAAGAATAACTTTTCATTATCCGATATCGAAGGTAAAGCAATTATTACTAGTAAAAGGAATGAAAAAGGATTTTGGAGGCTTAAGAAGATCGATATAATATTAAACCCAAAGATTGATAATCCTCAAATGCGTAAAAGAGCAGATCAATGTCAAAAAAATTTTGAGCAGTTCTGCGTCATCTCAGAATCTATACGAGAAGGTTTTGACATAAATATTAATTTTAATTATTAATCTTCTATATAAATCAATCTCTTATACCATCTTCCGTAATTGAAAATACTGTATCACTCTCAGGAATATTTGGAGCATCTACAACTTTAGCTACCCTTTGTTCACCTTTTCCTTTTCTCAAAAAAATTCTGATTGTGGCACCATGTGCGACAATATGTCCGCCCGTATGCGTTAAAGGATTACCATAAAATACATCTGGTCTAGCTGATACCTGATTTGTAAATACTACTGCTAACTCATCATAGGTTTCAGTTAATCTTAATAAATCGTGTATATGAGTATTTATGATTTGTTGACGCTCTGCTAGAGTCCCTCTACCAATATATTCACTACGAAAGTGGCCAATAAGTGAATCTACTATAATTAATTTTATATTTTTTTCTCCTATGATTTTTGGAGATTCTTTAGCTAATAAAATTTGATGATCACTGTTATAAGCTCTCCCAATAGTTACATTTTTCAAAATTAAATTATGGTCTAAATCTTTTGCAACTGCCATTTGAATCAATCTCTCTGGTCTGAAGGTTCCTTCTGTGTCAATGTATAATGCTCCACCTTCCAGACCTCCTTCTTCGTAAGATAATTGTACATTAACACATAATTGATGAGCTAATTGAGTTTTTCCAGTTCGATATTCTCCAAACAGTTCTGTGACTGCTCCTGGTTCAATTCCCCCCATCAATAAATCATCTAAATTTTGACTACCAGTAGTTAATTTATTTAATTTCTTTCTTTTTTCCCAGATCTTATCCGCGGACTTAAATCCCATTTTTTCTATATCTTGTGCGGCTTTAATTATTTTTTCAGCAGTTTTTTCACCGATGCCTACTTCATCCATTAACTTTTTCATTGGATACATCGCGAGAGTTCGAATTGATAAAACTCCCGCTTCTACCAATTTTTTTACAGTTGCTTCACCAACACCCGGTAAATCTTGTAAACTATAAGAAGGCTTTGAATTGAAATCTTTATCCTCACTATCTTTATCTGTACTACCTTTTTTTTTTGCCATAATTATAATATTAAATCTAAATTTTAATATGAATTGCTAATAAATTTGATATTTTATCATGAAATAAATAATTGAATTAAATAAATATTGATTATTTAAATTGTCAGTCACACTAGGTGATATTAACTAGTTTTTTAAATTAATCTCTTTTTAATCTCTTAAGATTATGTGTGTGTAATTATTTAAATAGAGGATTAAAATTAGAAAAGATTAATACCATCGGTCATAAACGGATCGAAGAGGATATTTTATTCGAATGATCAGTTTTCGACATAAATTCAAGCATTATACTCTTTTTGGGATATACCTACAACAATCTGTTATAGCATCAAAGATGTTAAATTTTTCTATTATCATCATCAAAACTTTTAATAGAACTGCATTTTAAGAACTAACTTTATTTAAAAAAATAAAATGAAGGTAAAATCTATTAACACAAGGATCAAAATTTTATATTGATAAAACACTAAAAATTTTAAGCGAAATAAATCATTTAAGTCGATGTATTGGTTATGGGTATAAAAAAAGCAATTATTTTTGGCATGCCTCGGATAGGGTTGTCAATGGTACTTGGAATTGAGGGATTTAGTGTATTTGCTTTATATACTATAGGATATCAACTAGCACCTTTTCTTGTTGGGCTTGCATTATCAGTAGGCTATATTAGTATTGCTTTGTTTTCATTTTTGTTTGGATGGATTAGTGATATGAAATATACAAAGTGGGGCAGGAGGAAACCATACATTCTTATTTTTACTCCTGTTATAGGGCTTTCTTTCATATTCCTGATGATACCTTCGTTATTATTACCTGATTTGGGTAATAAAGTCGTTCTTTTCATATGGTTATTAATCTGGGAAATTTTATTTAAAGCTAGTTTTGGTATAACTGTACCATATCAAGCATGGATGGCTGAACAGTTTGATATAAATGAACGTCCAAAAGTCTCTCAAATCCAGAACATATTTAATTTGTTAGGGACTCTAATTTATTGGAGTTATACTTACTTAGTTTTAACGCAAGTTTTTGATCAAATTTCCGCTAATCCAAATATTCTTCCTTTCTCTTTCACCATTCCCATATACATTTTTAGTATTTTAACCATTATTCTTTTTTGTTTAAATGCTTTTTTAATGCCAATAGAACCTAGGGTTAAGATAAAGTCAACTCTTAAAGAAATTTTAAAGACTAGTTTAAAAAATAAGAATTTTATGGCAGTTAGTTTAACAATTGGCCTTTCAAGTGTAGCGTGGGTTATAATAATTACACAGATGCTCCCTTTTTTTGAATCGGTTTTAAATTTAGATCTAAGAGAATATATATTAATTTTTAGTATTAATTTCTTTTGTGTTATCGTATTCCTTGAAATCTGGAGAAGGGTGATACAAAAATTCGGAAAGAAACAAACTATATTATACATTTACATTTTAGCTGCTTTAATTCTTCCAATTACCTTATTAGGGTTAATTCCATTAAATAATTTTTTATTAATAGGGTTAATCTTTATGATCGGTATTGGTGCATCGTTGGGTGGATGGTATTTATTACCTGCTGTCATTTTTGCTGATCTTGCTGAATATGACGAAAAAATCACTGGAGAGTTAAAAGCTGGAACATATACAGGTGTTCCATCGATTTTTCTAAACATTTTTCAAGCTATTGGGGTATTATTATTAGGAGCTTTAAATGAATTACCAAAAATTACGGTGGGTTCCTTATCATACTCAATGGGATTAATAATTTGGAGTCCAATTTGTTCTTTAATATTATTAATTTCTTTCTTTTACACAAGAAAATATCTTATACTTGACTTAGAACCCTAGAAAAAAATCCTACTGGATTTAATTCTAAGGCTTATTTGTAATAAATTTCTCCTATAATGATTTTCCACTAACTTATTTCAAAAATCTTAAGAGAGGTATCCACTATATAAAAAGTAATTTAGGAATAATGCTATTTTATGTTTTTCTTGTTATGAGAAGTAGTTTTATTTTATAAAAATAGGAATAAAAAGTTAATAGAAGAATAAAAAATTTTAATTTGTATTTTTTTTCTTGGCCTCTTGTTATGAGTAATAGAATTACAAATAAAATAACTGAAAATAGAAATGTTAACACCCCCATTGAACCGGGAATCCATACATAACTTAAATAAAGAAAAGGGATAATGAATATAGCAACGAATATAATAACAATAGGCAATGGAATCTCCTCATCTTTAACGTCTAAGATTAATGGAATAATAACAAAAAATATTAAAACTGTAACAGTAATTTTAAATCCCAAAACAATTGATTCTTCAAAAATTGGTGAATGTACATTAGGTAACCAAAAAAACCAGAACTTTTCTGTAGTAGCTTGTAAAGCAGAATTTGTTTCTGGTATAATTGCTGTTACTATCAATTGTATAAGTATTCCAAGAGCTAGATACATAAGTATTTCATTTATTTCTTTATCTTTTTTAAGATATACACCTATTGTATCACGTAATATCGTAACAATCCAGAGAAGGAAAAGAAGGATATAAGCGAAGAGTGGGTCACCTCCAATAGCCCAGAAATAGTTTACTGGTACTACAGCTACAATGTAAGCTAAGTAACCGTATTGCTCATTCCTACCAAATAAATCAAAAACTAAAAAAATCATAAATATAATACTTAATGTTATCAGAATTATTATTGAACTTATATCAAATGCCATGATTAGATCAACTTTTTTTAGATCTTAAGTTATTTTAATATTATTATATAATTGATTTTATTTATTTTAAACCTTAACTCTTAATATACAGAAAAAAAAACAAGACGATTTCTAAAATCTCTAACAATTCAAGAATCAATTTTCGAACATTTTCCTTTTCTTCTGTACATCTATTAATGAACTATTCCCTATAGAAATTCCAGGCTCAATAATATATTCTTGGATTATCAATCCCTAAAGAATAGAAAGAGAATAAGGAAATTTAATTCTTTTTGATTTAAAACATATTTTAAAAGCTTTAAATTTAATATAGATTAAATAAATCTTTTTTTAGCTCAATGTATTATTTCATTGAGAAATGCCTATTTCAGAGTTTTAAGATTACTTTTTCCATATCAAGGATCATCTTTTGAGCTTTATCTTTATCCTCTGATTCAGCAGAAAGAAGAAGTGCATTTCGATATAGTGCGACTTTGATAATAATATAACCATCATCCTCGATGATCTTTAATTCATTGATTATATCGTGATATTTGTAACCATTATTATCCGCCATTTCTCGTAATCGATTATGGATATTATCAATCACTTCTGATGAAACTGGAACAGTTTTATTAATTTTTGTACCTTTTGGAAATCCCCTTGTTAGTGAACTAAGGAGGTCGTTCTGAGCGGTCATAATTTCAAGGATTTTAAGTAAAATGAAGTTTCCATCTGAAAAGGGAGAATATTCCGGAAAATAAAATTTTAATGTATCTGCAGCAGCAAAACATGCTCGTTCTTCTCTTATTTGCCTTGAAATCTCACCAGGATAGTTCTCTACTTGCTTTATGGGAAATCCACTATCTTCTATGAAATTACTTACAACGGGTGATATGGATGGAGTTGTAATAATTGTATTTGCTTTTGATTTTTGAATTCTTTTGTCAAATGTAATAAAAAGCATCAATAAATCTTCAAAGTTTATTTCTAATCCATTTTCATCTATTACCAAAATTCTTGAACCATCAACATCAAAACAAACTCCAAGATGACTGTTTGAGGCTTTCACAATATCTGCTGCATTTCGTACAGTATTAATACTCGGTACCGGACTTGAAGATCTCTCACGATAATGAGTGTTTAAAGCAATAACTTCAACTCCAATCTCATTAATTAAAAGTGGTGTTATTTTACCCGTAGGACCATAAGAACAATCAACAACAATCTTTAAATTTGCTTTTTTTATCTTTTTTTTATCTACAAACTGTTGTAGAGACTTGATATAAACATCTGCAGTCTGAGGTATTGCTGTTATTTGTCCGATTTCATTTGGATCCACTCTCCTAACCTGTCGAGGATAATCATTGAAAGACTCAATTATTCTCTGAATTTCTGATTGTGGTAGTTCAATTCCTCCAGCATCTAAGAAACGAATTCCTACATCTTCACTATATAAATGCCCTCCTGAGAAATAGACCCCTCCACTCGCCCCAAAACGTCTAATTGTGAATTGTAATAATGGGAAAGTGCAATCCGAAAGATTTAAGAGATTTATCCCTGTAGACATCAAACCTGATGTGTAAGCTCTTTTTAACATCCGGCTATCGTTATGATAATCTCTCCCCAGCACAACAGATTCATTTTGTTTGAACATGCTCCCATGAATAGATGCTATCGAGCTCGAAATCTCTGGGGTAAATACATAATTTGCTTTCCCTATAATTCTTCCGTCCTTTTTTAACTCATTAAGATTTTCTATTGGATTATGACTCATTAAACACTACTTTTTCAAAATCTCGATAATATTTCAATTGGAAACTATATATGAATTAAAGCTAAATGAGAATATATAACTTTAACGATTTTTGATTATTTGAGATTCTCTTTAATATTTAAAAAATGAAAAATTATATAACAGTAACAAATTTCGATAAATTAAACTATTATTTGATATAGGAATGAATAATGACTGAGATTTTAGGATCCTTTACTTTGGTATTACACTCTCATCTTCCATGGGTTTTAGGGCATGGTGTATGGCCTCATGGAATGGATTGGGTTAATGAAGCGGCCGCAGAAACATATATCCCGCTTTTAATAGAATTATATAAACTTATAGATGATGGATATCATCCAAAGTTAACTATTGGTCTCACACCAGTACTATGTGAAATGCTTAGTAATCCTAAATTTGTTGAGGGATTTCAAGGTTATCTAGAAGAAAAATACAATGCTGCTTTACATGATTCTGAAGATTTTACAGAAAATAAATATAATGATGGAAGAGTCAAATTAACAGAGTGGTGGCAGGAGTTCTATGACCGAGTTAGAGACAATTTCTTAAATAGATATAATAAAGATATTGTGGGCGCATATAAAAAGCTGCAAGATATGGGACTTGTTGATATCATCACTTGTGGGGCAACTCATGGTTATGCTCCATTACTTTCTAAAGATTCATCTATAGATGCACAATTTAAAACAGGAGTCGATAATTATAAAAAGCATTTTGGGAGAGCTCCTACTGGTGCTTGGTTACCTGAATGTGCATATCGTCCAGGATACAGATGGAAAAATCCAATAACAGGTGAGGAATTTGAAAGACGCGGTGTAGAATATTTTCTTGCTAAAAATGGTTTGAAATATTTTTTTATTGATACAGCTTTACTTTTAGGAGGAAAATCACAAGGTGTATATGCTGCTCGATTTCCCTTACTTGCAGAACTTTGGAAGCAATTTGAATCCCAATATGAAGAAATCCCAACTTCTTTTGAAAAATCTCAATATGAACCATATTTAGTTTCTACTGATCCCTCTACTTCTGGTCCGGTTGGCTTTTTTACAAGAGATGAAAAAACTGGTATCGTAGTCTGGAGCGGAGAACATGGATATCCTGGCTGTGCAGAGTATCTAGACTTTCATAAGAAGCACTTTCCTGGAGGAATGAAATACTGGAAAGTTACGAGCCCAAAACTCGATCTGGGAAAGAAGATGTTATATTGGCCGGATGACGTTCCAAGGAAACTAGATGAGAATGCCAGCCATTATATCAACTTAACTAAGGGTATCTTAAGAGAATATAGAGATAAATTTGGGAGAAATGGCATAGTAGTGGCCCCTTATGATGCAGAACTCTTTGGTCACTGGTGGTTTGAAGGAAATTGGTGGATAGCACGCGTTCTTCGATGGATGGAAGATGATCCTGAAATAAATTTAACAAATACGAGGTTATATCTTGAAGCAAATCCTCCAAATAAGGTGGTACAGATAATTGAAGGGAGCTGGGGGCAAGCTAGTTCTCATTGGGTGTGGCTTAATGAGTGGACGACTTGGACATGGGAAAGAATATACGAATGTGAAGCAAAAAGTGAAGTTATCATCTCAAAATACAAGGATTCTCAAGATCCTAATTTAATTAAAATTCTCAAACAAATGGCTCGAGAACTCTTACTCTTAGAAAGTAGTGATTGGCAATTCTTAATAACAACTTGGTCAGCAAGGGATTATGCTGAAAATAGAGTCGCATTGCACTATGAAAACTTCAACAGGCTTTATAATATGGCAAGTAAGTATGGTAGTGGACAAAATGTTGAAGAGGGTGAATGGCACTTTTTAGGTACAATTGAAGCTTTAGATGATATATTTGAAGCCTTAGACCTTGAGCCGTTTGCTAAGAAATAATTTTTTTTAATTCTCTTTTTTAATGCAAATTATAACTTTCAAATTAAAAAGTTATTAATGATTGAGAGTTAAAATAAGTAAAAATATTACGCTTCAGCTAAATCAAATTCTTTCTTAATTAATATTGGCAATCTATCTAAAGACTCCTCAATTTTATTCGCTCTTTCTTTAAGAACTTCCTTTAATTCAGAAATGCATTCTTTGAAGGCATTCCTATATTTACATAAAAGAGGATCTTGAATTTTAGCAGTTTCTTCTCTTTTTATTCTTTCAATAGTATCATCTTGATAAGTAATACCATTTTTCTTTATTTGATGATATAATCCTTTTAGCATTTTGATTTCGCATTTGAGAAAATTGATTTCTCTAAGGATTTCTTCATTTACCTTATTTTCTTCTTCCAATTGTTTAATTTTAAAACAAGTTCTTCCAAATCCTCTTTTTTTACTTATTGGATTTGTTAACTTTCTTCCACATCTTAAACAATGATCATAACTCATTTTATTAATCATAAATTCTATTGTTTCTTTAACTTATTTTGTGCACTTACCTATATATTAACCACTTAATTATAAAAATAAAGAAAATTCATCTTAAAATAATTATTTATATCTTGTTCTGTTCTTGTCCCAGATTTAAACTTTAAGCTACAATATTTTTATTCCTTAGTTAGAGGGGGACTTTTATTAAATGTATTATTAATTTTTTGAAAAGAATATTTGATAAATTATTTTTATTAATAATTTGAGTTACATAAATATCTATTATTTTTAACCAGTACGTTTAATAGTCTGTATTTTTTATTTGAAATTAAATAATGAATTGGTTATTTAATCGGGTTGTTTTTCTGATACAAAAATATATAAATTTGAAATAATGTTTGAGGGATAATATATGGCAAAGAAGGAAAAGTTAACATTTTGTTTCTATTGCGGTAAACTATTAAAAGACTATAAAGTTGGAGAATTTAATAGATGCCCTTTTTGTGGAGTTGAATTAAATTATATAGATAACAAAATATCAAAAAAATAAAAAATTGTAATTAAGAA
>JAHQWL010000013.1 GCA_029856155.1 Promethearchaeia archaeon | reverse complement strand
CTTATTTAGAGTCTCCACTGCAGTATTTTCAGAGACAATGGAGGAATTGTATATAGATCCCTGGATTGAAGCCTATGTTTCAAATGAAGTTCGAAAAGCTGGTGGAGATGCATGGGAACAAATTTTATGGAGCAGTTTCTGGGAGAGCGCGAGAGAATCTGGTGTAAGTCAAGTAACTCAGATCCTTGGTCAAGGTTTAAATTTAATCAATACACAAGCTCAAAATCAAATTTCTCAAACTCTTCAACTAACTCAGCAAGATTCGATATTAAATCTTCAAGAAGCAGAAGAGAATTTTCGATTACAAAGAACTCATGAAAGTTCAAGAAGAGAAATTGTAGAAACTGTTATATCTACTATTTTATTATTTGCTGGAGCACTATCCGGTGGTTTCTTTGGTACAACTACAGCTTCAATTTTAGGAAATGTTATGATCATTGGGGGAACAGAACTTCCTACCGTCAAAGAGTTATTTGAATTAGTTCTGAAAAAGGATCGTGAGAGGTCTGTGAAGCCTGTTTTCGAAATGTCTAATCGCCATCAAAATTCGTTGAGTAATCAAATTGAGCGAATTAAGTCAGAAGAAGGTATTAGTGTACTTTCCAATACACAGAAGGAATTCCTTTTGGTTAGTCCTAAAAATACTCCTTGGGTGGGGAGTGAAGTAAAGTCTATTGGGTCGGTTAATACAATCAATAATTTAATCAACCATCCCGTTACTCGACATGGAACGACGTATGGGTTTATCGATGAGAATATTCAAAAAGATTTAATTGAAAACCGAAAGAATCAGAAAGAAGTAATAGCAGATAAAATAGAAGAGAAGCTTACTTTACAGACGACGATCCCGATGTATACGGGACCTAAAGGCGTAAAATTTGATCCTATTCAAAAAAGGATCATAATTCCAGATGTTGAAGAAAGATTCATTAGGCAAGTATCTAAGACAAAAGAATGGATCGATGCTACTTGGGATGAAGGTCGGGGAGTATTTGGTATAATATATTTGTGGACTAATACTCAAAATGGCAAAATAATGTGGGGTAGGACTGAACAACGTCTTGAATACTATACTGGTTTAGTTCCAATATCTGATCGTATTTATGATTATATTAAAATCTCTGAGACATACGATAAACGAGATGGATCAATATATAATGATATGCATGATATTTATACCGTTGCTGGTGGAGGTGATGTTGGCAGAACTGCCATTTTAGATGTCTTTACCATCAAAGTGTATGAAATTGTCTTTACTACAACTAATTTTGATCGTGATTGTAGATATATTGAAGCTCTAGAAGATTGGTATATTGATTTAACCGATTCAAAGAATCCTTCTATAGGCTATAATATACGATCAGGAACAATAGGAGGCCATAAGGGCCACGCTAAGAAGAATATCGATGCTGGTGCTCTCAGAATGTTAATTAAAACAGGTTTTACTCAAAGACAAATATCTGAATATTTTAGAGTGGATAGAAAGACAATTTTTAATAGAATAAAGGAATTCTGGCCTGAAACTAATGGAAATTGGTATGCAGTTAGAAGAAAATTTTTAAAACCTGAACTATTAAAATATATTAAACAAGGATATTCGCAAGAGGAGCTTAGGGGGTTTTTCCCAAGTCCATTCACAGATGATGGATATATTTCACGTTCTCAAGTCTATAGTATTTTAAAAGACTGTTTTGAAGGAAAAAGCTTTGATCTTATCCAAAAAGAATATTTAGGTGAGATCATTGATACTTTAATAGAAAGTGGTCTCCAAACTCCCTCTCAAATTGCTTTAAAGTTAGTTGGGATGAATGATAGAAAAGTCTGGACGTTTTTATGTAATCATCAGAAAGTTTATTTAATTAAACTAATCCGGTCCCTAATTTCTAAAGGATTTACTACTACAATACAAATTGCAGATCAGTTAAAGTTACCTCAATACACAATCGAGATATTTTTAGAAAAAGAGATGAGTGGTATAAGAAGTGCAAAACTAGAATTTTTCGATAAACCACGTGCTAGGAAACGTATAATTTTCTGTGATAATGCCGAAGAGTTATTATTAGACCTTGGTTATTCCCCTAGTACTATAAAAACATATAAAATAACAAATAAAATCAATTTAGTTATAAAAGAACTTTTTGATGGAATGAATTTTGAAGAAGCCAAACTATTTTATCAATCTGGATATTTTGGGACTATAAGATTTTAATAAAATAATATTATTTAAATACCAATTTTTTTACTTTCATATTAAAAAAATTCAAATTAATTTATTATCCAATTTATGGCAAAATTAACAGCTGAAATTATGGAAGGAGATGAAGAATCTGATCTTACATCCATTTTTATTAAAGTATGTGGATTAAACCTAAAAGATTATTATAAAGATGATAGAATTCTAACAAGAAGAATTTTTGAAGATAATTTTGATAAAATTATGGAAATTGTTGAGAATAGGTCTTCAAGAAGAAAAGTTTACCTTGTTCTTGGTTATTTTGTATTATTAACTGGGTCCTTCCTTCCTGATGATTTAAGAACCAAAATAATTGACGCTGCAAACTGGGGACATGAGAAAGGTTTATGGGAAGAAAAATTTATTCGTGAGCGAAAGTTTTACCTTAAAGATTTACAGAATAAAATTCGAGCTCATAAACCTGGTGTAATTTTGCATTTAGTGCGTCTTAAAAATGCTAATGATGAAGATTTTACCGAAGGAGTAATTGGTATTGACCAGTTTTGGGATTATATTGATTCTGGACGGATTTATTCAATAAAACATATTAATTTGGATAGTTGTAATTTAACTGAAATTCCTACTCCAGTCTTTGATCTGAAATTACTTGAGACTTTTAGCTTTGAGAATAACAAATTAAGTAAAATTCCTCCTCGAATAGGAGATCTCAGATCTCTTAAAAGGCTTTATTTAAATCGTAATCAATTAAAAACTCTACCAACTAATTTGATCCATTTAGAATCACTTGAAGTTTTATCACTTGAAAAGAATTTTTTTAAAGCCCTCCCATCCTTCATTATTGAATTAAAATCCTTAAAGAAATTATACTTAAGAAATAATTTTATCTTCGAAATTCCAAACTTTCTTCAAAAATATCAAATCATAACTGTAGTTTAATTAAAAGAAGCTAAATAGAAAAACTTATTTTTAAAGAATCACTAAGTACTTTAGATTTAATATATTTTTAAGATTATTTAAATTTAATTAATGGAAACATCTAATATAAAAAATTATTTAACTGAATGGAGGAGATCAGCCATTATTATACCGATCCGCTGTTTTAGTTGCGGGAAATTAATTGCCCATGTATATAAGCCGTATTTAGAGCTCTTAGAAAAAGGAGAACCTTCAGAAAAAGCATTTAAGGAATTAGGGATTGAGCGTTTCTGTTGCAAACGCATGATTGTAAATTAGTAAGCTCTACGCTTTCTAAGCGTAAGTCATGTGGATCTAATAGATGAGTTGCTCAAATTTCCTAGATTACAATGATCTCAATTAATAATAGAGAATTCACATTTATCACTTTATAATTCTAAGGAGTAAATCCTTTTTCGGGAGATTAAAATAATTATTCAATTAAATCGCGTAAGTCATGTGAACTTAATTGATGAGTTACTTAAATTTCCACGTTTACAATAATTAAGTTTTTTTCAAATCTTTTAAATAATAAGTTTTTATAAATCTAATTATTGCTTCCCATAATAGGAGGTCCATCTTGTTTTTCTCGCTTTTTTTCTGTAATCAATCATAGCTTTCCTGCATTTATTGGTGCAAAAGTTTAAAACTGTGCCGTCTCTTTTTACGAACATAATTCCTCTTCCGATAGCAATATCATACCCACAAAATGAGCATTTTTTGACTTTAACTATGCTTAATCATCTCTTTATAAATATTCAATTTTACTCCTTTTTAAAAAGTTCAGCTTCCCCGTATTTAACAATCTTCATATTAATTAAAGTCATATTATACGTAATTTCATTACCTCGAATAGTTCTCTTTTTTTTTTCTCCTTTTCTTATGGGTTTGTATCCAGTTCCTCTTTTAGAAACAAGAATTCTTTTTTTTACAGGTCCGTGGACATCCTTTCTCATTGGAAAACCACTCGAATCGCTTCCACCTGTAATTTGGAATTCATAGTTCGGAAATCCTATGAGACCACCCTTGATAATATCCCCAATTTTCATTCCTTCAAAATGGAATTTTTTTTCGTCAATCTCGATTTGTTTAGTTAATCCTTTACCGATCCCAACATTTCCACCGCTGATATTCAATTTATATACTATTTTTTCAGAAGACACGATGCATCAATATCGAACTTAAAAAAGCAAAATTAACTTCTAAAATGTATATTTTCATAAAAATTTTATGATATTTATTGATTGGATTTATTTTCTTCTTTAATATTGATAATGAAATTTATTTTAATGAATTACCTATTAAACTTATATAAGAAATTAATGGATATTACTAAATGCAGATATTTGAAGTAATTGAGCTAAATGAATTTCCTTATATGGAAATAAGAGAAGTGGTTCAAGGACAGAATTTAGGAGATATATTAAATGAAACTAGTATAGAACGAGTATATTTACTAGTGGATCATGACACTAAGAGAATTTGGACTTATAACGGACCTCATAGCTCTTTTAAAGTCCAACTCTATGGGGGAATTTTAGCTGGAATGTTAAGGAAACAACTAAGATTATTTTATAGGGTATATCCATTGAATATGTATTCAAAAGAAGACCGAGAATTTCAAGAATTATTAGAAAAACCGATTGGTGGAGGAAGAGTTACCCCTATTGAAAAACAAGACTTTCCAGAACCAACTCCAGATAAATATGTTGCAGATGTTTCAATCTCAAGTCCAAAAATAAATGCAGCACTTGAATATATAAATCAGTTTCCTCAACCTGAAACCCTTATTCGAAGATTCATGATAATAGGAGGAACGATATTTACTGATGAAGAGATTACAGAGTCCTTTCTACAAGAAGAAAAAACGACAATCAATCAGGTCAAATTAGGTAGATTAAACAATGGTTTTACTTTCTTTAAAGACCATAATTACTCAACTAGAATAATCATAAAAGAGAGAAACATTCAAGGAATAGAGTTATATGTTAATAAAGAAGATACTTCTCCTAGTCTAAAAATTGAAATACCAATTATTTATGAGGATAAATTTGCTAAACCCGGTTCTATAAATAAATTAATTAAAGCATTTCAAATTCCAAAGAAATTAGCTGAAGAAACCGAAACAAGCGCTCAAAATGATTCTGCTAATTAATCCAAGTACTTCTAAACCTTCAGAGTTTAGGACACAATTTTTTAGAGAACCAAATTTAGGATTATTATATTTAGCAGCAATCTTAGATTTAAACGATATTCCGGTGGAGATCTTAGATCTTGAACAATTTATAGATTTAAACGAATCTGAGTTAGAAAACCTAATCAATGAAAGAATTGTTGGATATAGGATTTTTGGAATTACGGCCCTCACCAATACTTTCCATCTAGCTCTTAAAATCGCAAGATTAGTAAAAACTGAACAACAAAACTATGTTATATTAGGAGGACCTCATGTTTCTTTTATGTATAAAGAAATCCTAGAATATGACAAAAAAACTGAAAATTTAATTGATTTTATTTGTATAGGAGAAGCAGAGATTTCTTTTCTGGAATTGGTTAAAATATTAACGACTCAAATTTTAGAAAGTAAAAACTTAAGTAACTATGAAACTCAATTAAAGTCAGTTAAAGGGCTTGCTTTTATTAATTCAAAAGGAAAACTTACTGTTACTAAATCTACTGATATAATAAACTTGAAAGATTTACCTTTACCAGCTCGATATAAATTATCTCAGGAAAATTATTACTACTCTGTAGCAAATGTAATTGTCAATAGAGGCTGCCCAAATCAATGTTCATTTTGTTCGAGACAAAAATTATTTAAGAAGACTCGAATAAGAAGTATAGGATCAATTTTAGACGAAATAAGGGACATACAATCCTTACAAACTTATACTCAAATCAATTTCTATGATAATATCAATATTAATCGAGATTTTTTCAGAGATTTTTGCATGATGTTCATTGAAAATAAGATTACGATCCCTTGGGGTTGTGAACTCCGCGTAGATATAATAAGTTCTGAAGAAGCAGGTTTGTTAAAAAAAGCAGGATGTCAAATAGTGGCAACTGGTATTGAATCTGCTAATGAAGTTGTTCTTAAAAGAAATTTCAAATTTCAAGATCCCAAGCAGGTTAAAACAGGAATTATAAATCTAAAGAAACAGGGGATTGCTATTCAAGCATACTTCGTCTTAGGTTTACCTGGGGAGACAGAACAAAGTTTTTCTCAAACGATTGACTATATAAAATCATTGCCTTTAGACGAGAATGATGAACTAAATTATTTTACCGCAACACCTTACCCTGGATCTCGTTTATGGGATGAAAGAGAATACTTTGGTATGAATATTTTTGAAAATGATTTTACAAAATATGATTGTAATCACCTTATTTTCGAAACAAAAGAATTAAGGAAAAATAAATTAGAAAAGTTATATACTTCCGCAAAACAAATTGAAAAAAAAGTAAAAGGAATGTATACGTAATATCTTAAAATGGTGATTTTAAATTCCTAGTGATTTTACACAAAAAATTATTGACATAATTAAAAAAATTCCGGAGGGAAAAGTTCTCACTTATGGATTTATTGCTAAATTAGCAGGAAATCCAAGAGCTGCCAGACAAGTTTCATGGATTTTACATTCATCATCAAAAAAATATGATCTTCCCTGGCATCGAGTTATCAGTTCAAAAGGTAAAATTTCTTTAAAAGCAGTCGAAGATTGTGAATATCAAAAGAACTTATTAGAACAAGAAGGGATAAAGTTTTCAGATAGATTTAATTTAGACCTAAAGGAATATCTGTGGAAAATTAATTCTATAGAAGATATGTAAAAAGTATTGATTAAAATTAAAGGTTTCTAGTTCTGTGTGGTAAACAGCTTGGAAATGTTCGAAAAAATATCGAAAATGCAACATCTTTTCTACTTTCACGAATTAAGTTTCTAATCATTTCTAAATTCTCATTCTGTTCAATCAAAACCTTATTAGGAATGTTCATTTAGTCAGCATTTTTAATCTCTGATTGAATTAATTCAATTACTCTGTTTCCATTGTCCTTTTTAAAATTTCTAAAATCTTTTTTACAAACCTCTATAACCTTTTCACTAACAGGTTTTTTAGGAAATTTTTCCTTTGCAATTGTATATGACATTAATCATTCACTCTTTAATGTTAAAGAACTAATTTTATTATTTTGATATAAATGTCAATTTTGATATATATAATTTGCTAGGTATAAATGTTTTGTAAGTATCTTAAATAATAATAAGTCCAAAAAAATCAAGAATTTAAGTATTTTTTATTGAAAGTAAATGATTGATGATGATAAACTAACTGAATTGTTAGATAGAGCACAAACTGAAGAAAATTCATATAACTGGGCTGAAGCAGCAAGGTTATATGAAGAAGCAGGTAATTCATTTTTAAATAAGAAATAAGTGAAAGAAGCTGCTAATGCTTATAAACGCTTAGGTCGCGTTTATTTTTTAGCATCCGAAACGGTCGATACAAAAGCTGAATATGTAGAAAGTTTAAGACGAGTAATTGAAACTTATAATAAAAGTAAAGATCTTTTTAAGCAAAATAAAAATAAAGCAGAAGAGTTAGAATGTGAAGCAGAAGCATTATTTGCTCATGGATTTATTGCGAGCTCTATCAGTGATGCAAAGAAATCATTTAGTAAATCAAGTGACCTTTTTGTTGAAGCTAGTAATTTATTTTCACCCAAAAGCGATGATCAAGAGAGTGTAGCTAGATGTTTATCAAGAGCAGCATTTTGTTTTATTTTTCTTCAACCTTTTTCAGCTGATAAATTAGAAGTTGATCAAAATTTTCAAAATGGGATAAGTTTAGCATCTAAAGCTTTGAAATTATCATTAAATCTTGGAAATCTTCGTATATTTTCTGAAAGTATTTTTTCTGAACTAATGATAAACATGACTAAAGTTTTTTTAAAAGATTTTAAGAAGGAACCATTGTTTAAAGAATATCTTAAAGATAACATTGTGAAATTTGATGATTATATAAAACTTTTAGGTAATTGTGATGATAATAGATCTCGTGCAATAATATATTTACTCGGAGGTTTTCTTTATTGTCTTTATGCAACACATTATATAAAAGATGAAAAAGAATTCAATGAATATACAGATAAGGGTTTAAAATTACTGGAAGAAACATTAGTTTTTGCTCGAAAGGCTAATAATAAATTATTCACCCTTTTTACTTAATTTTACTTCTCGTTTTATCATGTAAAAAAGGTCATATTTTGGATTTTTTGTTTTTTATCAAAGATATTAATTTAATCTAATAGAACTTTGTATCAAGGATAATTTTATTAATAGAGTATTAACTTTAGAATAATGTAGATACGCAATTTTTTTATGTTATCTATAAAACACATTATTATAAATAAAAATACTCTACAAAATTATAAAAAGAACTAATATAATAATTCAAAAAGGAAAATCATATGGCTAAAAATGATTACTTTATCGGAGAAGCCTTGATAGGAGAAGCCCCTAACCTAGCTCATGTAGATTTAATAGTTGGTTCAAAAGATGGACCTGTGGGAATCTCTTTCGCAAATGCCTTAAGCACCCCCTCAAAAGGCCACGGCGGTTTGCTAGCTGCTATTAGACCTAACCTCTTGTCCAAACCCGTCTCTTTAATCGTTCCTAAGGTTACTGTAGCAGATATGGAAGATGCTAACAAAATTTTTGGTCCTGCTCAGGCAGCAGTAGCAAAAGGTATTGCTGATGCCGTAGAAGAAGGTTTAATCCCTATGAATAAATTGGATGAGTGGGTAATAATTGTGAGTGTATTTATACATCCTGACGCTACAGATTACCGAAAAATTTATCAATTTAATTATGGTGCTACAAAACTGGCAATTCAGAGAGCTCTTAAGAATTATCCTCCAATTGAAAAGATATTCTATGATAAAGACCGTGCTAAACACCCAGTTGCGGGAATTCGGGTTCCTAGACTCTGGCGTCCCCCATACATACAAGTAGCATTAGATCATCCCGCCTTGGAAAAGCAAATTAAAGTTGTTAAGGACTTACCAAAAAGCGATCGTATAATTCTAGAAGTTGGAACACCATTTCTCAAGAAATATGGTATGGAATCAATTAAACAAATTCGTGATGTTGCAAAAGAAAAATTTATTGTTGCCGATTTAAAGACCTTAGATGTTGGAAAATTAGAAGTCGATTTTGCATTTGACGCGACAGCCGACGGAGTTGTAGCAAGTGGTTTAGCTGCTACTGCCTCACTTGATAAATTTATTATGGAAGCACAAAGACTAGGAATTCATGCATTTGTTGATACAATGGAAGTTCAAAATCCCATTGAAAAGTTAAGTTCCTTAAAACAAATACCAGATGTCGTGATAATTCATAGAGGTATCGATGTTGAGCAATCTGCAGGAGATAAATCCCCGGATGCTCAACAACGACAGAGGTGGGCATTAGTTCCGAAAATTAAAGAATTGTATGCAAGCAAGAAGAAAGCTTCAGGAAAGGACAGGGTTTTAGTTGCTGTAGCTGGAGGGATTGAACCCTCAACTGCAACATTTGCAATAGAACAAGGAGCAGATATTTTAATAGTTGGAAGATTTATTGCATCAGCCAAAGACGTTAAATTTGCTATGAGAAGAATACTTAGTGTTCTCCCAGGTTATCAAGACATAGATCTTAAACGAATTCATACAGAAGACGATGATAATGAAGTAAAGAAGGCTACTTGGGATTGAGTTTTCCTTATTTGGCCAAATAACCTTAATTTTTTTTAGATCTCTTTTTTACCAGAATAATTTCATTATTTTCAATTTCTACTGCTGCTGTAATTTGAAAATTTTATCATTTTTTTTAACTGGTTTATCAACAATAATTCCCACAGTTATACGTTCTTTTTTTGATGAAACATATGGGGTTTCGGTTAGATTCTTCTTTTGTTTAATCTGAAGGGAGTTAATTTCTTGTCTCAAATAAGTTTCTGTATGTGTACCAATAATAAAAATTTCATCCTTTAACTTGAGACTTCCTGATGTTAAAAGGATCTTCGCTGCTTTTTTTTCTGGAAAGTAATTTAAAACCTTACCTATCTCAATTTTTTTATAATTAGAGATATTACCATCAAAATCTCTTTGAATTTCACTCCCTTTTGGCAATCCAAAATAAAAACCCGTTGAGAAACCTCGATTATATACTTTATTTAAACGTTTTAGCCAATCATTAATTTTCTCTTCTGTGAAAGTATTCTCATAATACGCATCAATAGCTTCTCTATAACATGAAGTTGTCTCTTCAATATAGATTGGATCTCTCATTCGACCTTCAATTTTAAAGGCATCTATTTTAGCTTCGATTAATTTTGGAATATATTCAATCATACAGAGATCTTTCGCGTTAATAAAGAACACGCCATCATATAACAACTCATTATTTTGGTCATCATATACTCGCCATTTTCTTCTGCATGGTTGAACACATTTCCCTCTATTTGCTGAATAATCTTGCGATTGACAAATTTCCGCAGAAAAATAACATCGACCTGAAATTGAAGTACACTGAGCACCGTGAACAAAAGTTTCAACTTCAGTTTTATTAAGTTTCTTTTTTATTTCTTTAATCTGTTCGAGTGATAATTCTCTTGCAAGAATTAATCTTTGTGCGCCCAAGGATTCATAAAATAATGCTGTTTGAGAATTAGAAACGTTAGCTTGAGTGGAAATATGAAATTTTAAACCCTTTTCTTTTGCTAATTGAATGGCACCAATATCATGTATGATTACAGCATCAATTTCTGCATTTACAGCTTTATCTAATACTTGCTCCAATAATGGAAATTCATTTTCATAAATTATTATATTTGTTGTGAGATATGCGTTTGTATTATTATCATGGCAAGTTTTAACAATATTATTTAACTCTTCAAGTTTAAAATTGTCGCTATACATTCTCATGTTAAGTGATTCAACACCAAAATACACAGCATCAGCCTTACCTAACACAGCATTCAAAGATTTATAATTTTTTAACGGAGCCATTAATTCAACTTTTTTAGAACTATCGCTCATCATTTCCATACCATAATAATTTAATTCCAGATTTGACTATTTGTAAGTAGTATCACATAAGCTATATATTTAATACTAACTCAATATTGAGGAAAAACTAAAGTCTGAAGTATTTAAAAAGAGAGAAATAAAAGAATTAAAATACTTGATTAATGCTCTATTTGATAGGGCGACTATTTGCTTGGAAAATAGGACCTATAAACTGGGAGTACAACTTCGCATATCCTTCTTGGTTTGAGACAATTGCAATCATGTCAGCTTCTTTTTCAGTTGCAGGTGCAAGAATTACTTCTTCAGCATCCCTAGTGACCGCAAAAAACTCACCTGTACCTTGTAATTGTCTAAATTGGATATTGCCGAGTTGCTTCATTTTGCCAATAATTCCAGAGAATGTGCTTAAATCAAAATGGGAAGTGAGCATAAATCTCGCTGCTTTTTTCTGAAAGGCATATTCAGAGACAACTTGTAATATCTCAGGGACGACATATGGAGTAACTATGATGATCGAAGATTTTACACGATAAACAGCATCTTTTATAGCCGCAACCATAGCATCTTTTCCCACTATCGGCCAAGTTGTTACTTTTGCTATTTCGGGAATTGAACTTGAGGCATTATGAATATCTCTTAATTTATCCTCATTATTTTCACCTAATTCAGTCGCATCATCGATAGAATTCATGAACTGTAATGTGAAGTCTGCAATTGCATCTTTTACATTTTGATTTGTATCTTTTGTAGTATTTGATAAACTATTTTGGAGGGTTTTTGCGTTTTGCTCATATTTAGATTTATGATCTGCGAGCATATCGGTTAAGTTTGTATTCATATCTTTTGCTTCAGCATCCCATAATCTAATTTCACTATCGATTTTATCTGAACAATCTCTTTTGCCATTATCGAAATTAACATCTACATCTCTAGTCCAATCTGCACTTATCCTTTTAATTTCAACATCAAAGTCTGTATAATGTTTGAGAGAATTGTCTTTATGATTATTTATTGCATCATCATATTGTCGATGATGTTGCTTTAGTGAATTTTCTAGAGAATCTTTTAACTTTATTCTAGTATCGGAACAATCATTTACGCCACTTTGAAGGGTTTCATCAACCTCGCCTGCTAGATCGGTTGCTAAATTCTCTAATTGAGCATTTATAGTTTCTTGAGCTCTATAATCAAGATCATTAGTTTCTGAAACCAATCCATCATGTTCTTTCACCATAATATCTGCTACATCAGATTTGATCTTGTCTGTAGTTATACGTGTATTTGTGACGTAATCTTCACTTGTTTTGATAAAATCAGGTTTCATAGGTTCTGTATATTTTAAAACATTCTCAATAGTTGTCTTATGTCGAGCTTTATATTTTTTCTTCTTTCCCATCCAGAAAAATCCTTTTTTTGCCATATCTTCAGAAAAGTCAGTAAACCTATTTGCATGTTCAAGTAAATTATCAATCAAGGTTAAGGTCATGCTTTTAAATTCATTCGTTTGATCTGTTAATGTTCTATGCCTTTCATCAACAGTAGCCTTTAAATTTACCTGTAAAGTATCTGTAGTGTTCTTCACATGATTTGAGTGTTCTTTTAACAAATTCGAAATTTTAGCTTTTAAATCAGTGACTACTTTATCCATACGTTCCAAGTATTTCTCAAGAATTTGTTCCATTTTTGGTTTAAGTTGATTTGCGATATTTTTATGTCTTTCAACATGTTCATCCAGGTCCATCTTCAATTCTTTTTCTAAATTTTCGACTCTACTTGAAAAATCAAGTAATAATTTCGAAATCAATGATGTTAGATCGTCTTTTGTCGTAGTAATTTCAGTTTCATTTTTATTAACAATTGTCTCCGAGATATTTTTTAAATTTGAATTTAAAGTATCCATTATTGTATGAATATTTCTCTCTAATGTCTTACTAGTCTCAGTAAAACGTGTAGTGGCACCATCTATTCGATTCTTTTTAGTATTATTTTTAGAATCAGAATCTTCAAAAAAGTTTTTGATTTGTGTATCAACAGCATTTTCTACCTCTCCAATACTTTTATTTTGTATCGCTTCAAGGTTCTCAAACCGATCAGATTGATCAGCTAATATTGTATCTTTAATTCTAGCAATTTCATTTCTGAAATTCTCTGATTCATTTGTAAATAATTCGAAAAATGGTTGAAGTGGAATATATCTATCAATAATTCCTTCAACTCGTTTGAGGAATCCTTTCTCAACTAACCAATTGGTGATTTCTAATACAGTATCATATTGTAACCCTTCATGTTCTTCCACTAAAGTCATGTAAACTTCAGAAGGAGTAGCACGAGGTACTCTCAAATAGACTAAATAAATATTGATATTATCTTCGGTAAAACCATATCGTGTGAATACCTCTTTAGTGAAATCTTTTAACGACATACCTTTTTCTCCATTAAATTGAATTTGAATTCAAATTAAACTAAATTTAAGATGAATTCATTATTATTATTTTAATCTGAAAATGTTTAATAATATTTTCAAAATGTTAAAATTTAAATTTAAGGTTTAAGGGATTTTTTTCTATTAAGGGTAATCGATTTCTAACGAAGCTCTAATTTCGTAGCACATAAATGTCTATATATTGAATAATAATTCAGTAAATCAAATTAATTTTATTGGGTATAATTATTCCTCAATCTTTTTTATATGACACCCGTTAATTTACTTAGACCAATTTAGGTGTTAAAAATAAAATGAAAAAGCTAAATAAAATATTTATCGGAATTTTTACTTTCGCAATTTTCTTAGCATTATTCAACGTGAATACGGTATTAGCTACTCCAGATCCTCCAATTCCTGTCAATGATCCCGGATTATATCAATATCAGGTACAGGCAAATCATAACTTAACGTGGCAATTTCAATTGCAAACAAGACTAACAGTTCGAGCAAATATATCAATTCAAGGATATATCAATTGTAGTGAAGCTCCAAAAATTGGAGATAAACATTTTGAAATTGAACTTGAAGCAGAGAATGATCTTGAAATGAATATGACATGCACAGAAGAACAGAAAGAATTAGGATTATTACAAGGAAGCAGATATCAAGTAAGAAATCGAAATCGTAACTTATTATATCAAGAAGGGTTTTGCATAAGGATTCAGACAAATAAATCAGGATCAGAACAAATCAAAGCACAACTTAAAATTCAAGCAAACAATAGAAACCGCGAGGGAACATGGGCTTACTATGATGAAGCCGAAGAAGAATGGGTAGCTGTTCCAACAACAGAACAAGCAGGATATTTAGTTGCCGAAACTAACCACTTCTCTACCTGGACGATTCTTATACCTGAAACTGATGATGCGATTTGGGGTTTTGTAGGTATTGAAGTTGTTTTTATAGGAGTAGTAGTCATAGGTGTTGTCTTAGTAGCATATAGGAAAAGAAAGTAAAGAAAATAATAAAATTTTTTTTTTAAATTTTTATATAATAATAAAAAGTAATTGAATGAATTTGTTGGCTACTATTAGATTAGGAAAAAAAAATAGGTATTTTTATGTCATTATTCTACTTCTATTAATATTTTTCATTGAATCTAATTTATCTTTCTCTAATGTTAATGCACGAAAAGAAAAAGTAAGTGGTTTTTCCACTACAGATTCTATTAAACCAAAAGAAAGAGTATCTTATGAGTTCATGAATAATAATACATTCGAAATTTCGACAGATACCTATATTGATCTTTATATTGAGTATGAAAACAGTATTAGCTACCGCCAAATCTATTTTATAATAAATAATAGTCTACCGATTTCATTAAACATATCAACAAAATCAAATTTACATAACTTTGGAGTAATTCAAGCTCCAAAAGAGCCTCAAAGAGTCAATTATCAATTTCAATTTGGATATAACTGTGTTTTTAGGATAAGAATGAATACCTCAATTTCTAATTTAACCATTAGATACAAAAAAAATCAACTTTATAATATAAATCCAAGTAAAACCTATTCATTAGCTATATTCGAATCTAACCAAGAATCGTGGGAATTAGTTAACACTATTGAAATAATCAATGACACTACATCTGAAAAAATCCTAGAAAGTTCTCTTTCAAACCTTCAGCAGGATACTGATTACTTTATCACACTTTTAGAAGTTGGGGTTATTCAAACTGATTGGACTTGGTTAGTAGTTACAATTGTAATAATAGCCGTTGGGATTGCATCTTTAGTAGTTTTGATTTCAAAAAAGGATTATTTCCATTATCTAAGAACTAGAACAGTTCCAATTGAGAAAGGCGCACATCGATTATCATTAGATGAAGTTTTAGAAAATGAAAATCGAAATGTAATAATAGATTTGATTCTAACTGAACCTGGAATCCATTTCAATGAATTATTACGTAGGACTGGGTTAGCTGCAGGAAATTTAGTCTGGCATCTTGATATTCTTCAGACCTATAAAATTATTGGAAAAAAGCGAATAGGTAATTTTATCGCCTATTTTCCATATTATCAAAAAAATCCAATTTCAAATGTAAATTTAAAGTTACAAAAGAGTAAACTAACTCTGGAGATTTTGGAAATGATTGAAAAAACACCAGGAATATGGAATAACTTAATTACTAAAAAATTTAAAGTAGATCATAAGACTATTCAATACCATTTAAATAAGTTAATTGATCTCGGTCTAATTACATTAGAAAAGGAAGGTAGGAAAAAGAAAATATACCCCAATTTCGATTCTGATTATTTTAATCAAGAAGAATAAGAAGATTCAAAGACTGGCAAACCATGAGTTAATTTGGGGGGCAAAAATAATTACTAATATAAACAACACTATGAATAACACACATAATATATTTTGCCATTTAAAGCGACCTCCAACATTTATTTTATATGCTCGTTCCCTAAACTCCCTAACTTTTGCCTTATAAAAAGTTTTTAGACCTTTGGGAGTTAAGACTAATTTATCATCTAGTGTTTCTATTAATCTCCCCTCTAATAGTGTATTCAAATGTTTTTCAGCAATCTCTGGTCCTAATTCATTATAAAAGAAGTCAGCAAATCCTTCATAATATTGTCGTCCGAGAGTCAAGCCTTCATTAAAATTGTTTATGATTTCTGATCGAGTTAGACTTTCTCGTCTAATGCTTCCTAATAAATAACCCGTTAAACGATTATCATAGACATTATCTGCTATTACTTTTATTGCAGTAATGTCAAAGTCCTCTTCTTTTTTTGTTAATTCGTACAATATTTCAAAACCCTCTTTTAAAACTAAAATAGATATAATAATTCCCACAATAGAATCAACAAATGAATAATTAAATATAGCAAAAGTTAAACCGATTAAAACTCCTGCAGAAAGTTTTACATTTAATTCTGAATCCTTAGAATCACTTAAAAGAGACAAATTTCCTGATGTTCTTCCTACCATTCCTTTCAAATACATTAATCCAGTGTTCCCTAATATTGATACAATTCCTATAATATAGGCTTGAATAGTTGGTGTTATAATAATGGGATTCAATAAAGCTTCAATACTAGACCAAATTAAGGTACCTCCAGTGAATATCATTAATAAAATAATTATAACACTTGCAATTTTGTCTTTTTTAAACTTAAGTCCTAAAATAACAATAATTCCAATTTTAACTAAATCTGTTAGATTTTCAAATCCTTCTACAACCATTCCTTGGGATCCTAAATCCAAGCCCGTAAAAATTTTTAATAAAGAAATAACGATTAAAAAAACTGCTGTAGAAAGCATCACCATAGTCTTAGAGAAAAATAACCTCATCCAATAAGAAGTGTGTAAATTCCAAAAATAGCTAAATTCAACAAGATTTATTCCCTCATCAGTAAGAGTTATAATATTATCTTGATTACTTTGAATCAATTTTTTTCGTTTTGCTTTCTGCAAAAATTCCTCCACATCTTCGTCTCCTATAACAACATGTCGTGTAGAGGAAATAAAAAAAAGACGCATCTTGGACTTTAAATCATCAATTGTATTAACTCCATCATATATCAAACATAAAAAACCATATAAAAAAGTATGGTGTGGGTCATGGTTATGAGATTCATAATATTTTGTCATTAAGTAATATCCTTTACTTGTTGGACCGTACTTTAGCTCTTTTTTTGAATACTGAGCTTTTAAATCTGTTAAAGGCATTAAATTATGAGATTTTTCCAATAAAGTTCTTACATAAATTTATATTAAAATTAATTTTGGAAGTAAATAAAATATAACTATAAATTTTTTAATCTACGATTTCATTGATCATTAATTAAAAATTTTTTATACTATAACTTACATAATGCAAAAATGATAGAATCAGAAGCTTTACTAAAATTTCTTAAAGATAGGAGAAGTATAAGATCATTTCAAGATAAAGCTATATCAGAAAAAGAAATTGAAATGATTTTAGAAGCGGGAAGATGGACTCCAAGTGCCTCAAATCGTCAACCATGGGAGTTTATAGTCATACAAAATAAGGAAATTCTGGAAAAAATCGCAAAAACCGCATTTTATGGCAACTTTATGAAAGGAATTCCAGTAGCAATAGCAATTGTTGCTAAAATTAAAACAAGTCCTAAATGGTATTTGATTGATACATCATTAGTTTCAATGAATATGATGCTAATGGCTTGGTCTTTAGGGATTGGTACTTGTTGGATAGGAGCTATGAATAGAGAAAAAGCAAAAGAAATAATTGGTTTAGGAGATAAGGACCATCTTTTAACGGTGTTACCTTTTGGATATATTAAAGGAAAGATTCCTGAACCTACATCTAGGAAATCATTAATTAAAATAGTAAAATATGTATAGGTCAATAAAGATGCATCAAACTGGAATTGTAAGATCTTCAAGTGTTTCTGGAGCTTTAGTAAGTTTTTGATATCCCGTTTTAGTAATTAAGACAGTATCAGAATGACGAAACCCTCCTATCCCGGGAATGTAAATACCGGGTTCGACACTAATAACCATATTTTTTTCTAATGGTCTATCATAACCCTCAGCCAAAAATGGAGCTTCATGCCCAGTAATTCCAAGACCATGTCCAGTACGGTGGATTATATAATCACCATGTCCTTTTTCTGTTATAAAATTCCTCACTGCTTTATCTATTTCACTCATGATTGTTCCTGGTTTTAGCATACTATATGCCAGAGCTCTTGCTTCAAACATTACTTCAAAGGGTCTTATAGCCTTCTCAGGAATGTGACCTAAAAAGAAGGACCGTTCAATCTCAACTCCATACCCATCTACCTGAGCAGAGACAATTGAAACATGTGGCCCACCCTCTTCCATAGGGGCAAATATGTGAGGTATTAAATGAGGATCATGAGAAATTGATGGAGGCCAAACAGCTCCTGTAGTCTCTGTGGCTCTAAAGTTAGCATTTGGTATATCTTGGACTATTTTAGATGTCATAGCATCTGTGACTTCTTTATATAAAGCAAATTCAAGGACTTTCGGACGACATCTTTTTAATAATACTTTATGTCCCTTATTTACTACTCGACATGCATGATAAATTCGCCCTATTTCATAATCAGTTTTAATGATCCGAACCTCATCAATTAGATCTGAAACAACTATTTCTCCTAGAGTTTTGTTTGCGATATTTATTGGTAATTCAGGTTCTATTCCTACTTTAGCATTTGATCTAATTTGCTCTTGATAATAATCATACCAATTATCGCCGGTTCGAGCGGGAAATTCATAGTATATGATAAAATCGAGTTCACATCGCGCTCTAGATTCAAAATGCCCTTTCTCTAGTCGTGGAATTAACATTTTTGGTATTTTTTCTTTTTCTATTATAAGTATAAATGGGCGTTCATGGACATAAAATGCAAAATTGGTTAAATAATAGATATTTACTGGATTAAATGAAATATAATAATCTAAATCCTGTTGCTTCATTAATTTTCTAACTCTCTCCAAACGATTTGATAATTCCTCTTGACTTGGAGGTTCAGTAATTGCTTTTATTTTAATACTCATAATTCATGTCAATAATTTATGATAATAATATTATAAGATTAAATTAAAAATAAAATATTCTTCTTCTTGAAAATGACATTTGGATATTTTGGTTTAGTTCTACATGGACATATTCCATGGTGTAAAAAGTCTGGTACATGGCCTGCAGGAGAGGAATGGCTTATGGAAGCTATGAATGAGACATATATACCTATGTTAAATATTTTAAGGGAATTAAAAGAGAATGGAATAAAAACAGCTATTACCATTAATATTACACCAATATTGGCAGAACAATTAGCAGATGAATATATGAAACAAAGATTTACAGAATATATGGAGAATTTAATATCAAGAGCTAAAAATGACATCAAACGATTTGAAAATCACCGAGAAAGAAAGCTCATTGCTGAATATAATTTAAGGAATTTTGAGTACGTATTAGACACATTTTATCATAATTATTATAGAGATTTATTGGGTTCATTTAAATGGCTTCAAGAAGAAGGAATGATTGAATTGATAACATGTGGAGTGACCCATGGATTTTTACCACTTTTTGAGAATGATTCAGGAATTTTTTCTCAAATTCAGTTAGCTGTTGATAATCATAAGAAGTATTTTTATAAAGAACCTAAAGGCATCTGGCTTCCCGAATGTGCTTATCGACCAAAAGATTACCAAAATGGAAAGGTTAGGGAGAGTATTGACTATTGGTTAAATAATTCAGGTATAGAATACTTTTTTGTAGATTCTCATGGAATTTTAAATGCTGAGATTTTGGAGCATAAAAATGATATTGGATTAAATACTAATTTTGGTTATACTTTAAAATCAGGAGTTTCAGTATTTGGCAGAAATAAAAGAACAAGTAGACAAGTATGGGATGCAGAAATAGGCTATCCCGGAAATGAATATTATAGAGAATTTCATAAAAAAGATTATGAATCAGGTTTACATTATTGGAGAATTACATGCAAAGAATTAGCAAAAGCGGAAAAGCAACTATATAATATTGAAAAGGCAGAGGAAATAGTCAAATCCCATGCTAATCATTTTGTTTCATTAGTTTCTGAGGAACTAAAGCAATTTTCAGATAAATTTAACCAAATAGGAATTATTATTTCTCCATATGATTTTGAGCTCTATGGTCATTGGTGGATGGAAGGTATATCTTGGCTAAAAAAAATATTTGAATTGATTTATATCCATAAAGAAATCGAATTAATCACTATTAGTGATTACTTATCTAAATTTAAAGAAAATTTTTCAGTAATTAAGATGGAGGAGAGCAGTTGGGGAGAAGGGGGTCATTTTCAAGTCTGGAAGAATCCAGAACATAGTTGGATTTGGCCATATATCAATGGCTCAATTAAAGAGTTTGAAAATGTTCTGGAACATAATTTAAATCCCAATGAATGGGAGAAAAGAATCTTACAACAAACAGCAAGAGAACTTTTGTTAATGGAAGGGAGCGATTGGCCTTTTCTTCTTTACACTAAACAAGCAAAAGAATATGCCAATCAAAGGTTTCATCATCATCACCAGCGCTTTAATAAATTAATATGGGCTGGAAAGGATTCAGATGATAAAAATCGTATTTCTCTAAGAGAATTAGAAGAAATTGAATCAATAGATTCTTGTTTTAAAGAAATAAATATAAATTATTTTAGAAAAATTAAAGGATGAAAATTGCTGCAGCAATTACAGCAGCCCATTCATCTTCTTCTCTCACTGTTGCACTTGCTATGATATTTTTAGTTTCTACGATTTTTCCTCCCATTTTAAATACTTCTTTTTTTTCATCGTAATTTAAATTGGGATCAAAAGGAATACCAAGAGTAGTAGCTAGCATTTCTGCTGCTAAATCTTCTGCAATTTCCCCTACTTTTTCTGGTTTAACACCAAAAGAATGTTGTTCACTTAAATATCCATATTGCCCCTTATCAGCAGGTTTAGCAACACCAATAGAAGCACAGATCAATCGATTAAATTCATTAGACTCTTCTCTAGCTAACACAGCAAAAATAATTTGACCTGGACGGAGTTGTTTTAACCCATCTTCTTTATTAATTTCAATACAATACGGTGGCAAAATGGAAGAAACATTCACTATATTATACTTTTCAATTCCCGCATCTCTTAGGGCTTCTTCGAAAGCAGCCAACTTAGATCTATGAAAACCCCTACCATTAACAAAGAAAACCTTTTTTGGGACTAATGACATTGCTTAATCGTTATTTCTTTATGTGATATAATTAAGAGTTTAATATTAAAGCTTATATTTAAATTTATTCGAAACATTAATAATATAATAATAAATTTGAAGACTAAGTCATTACTATTCTGCTTGATCCATTAATAAATTATTAATCTCTTTTCATTTATTAAAAAAGAATACCATTTGGAATTAAATTAATTATCTAAAGAAATTTTTAAAGATATAGCTAAAAATATATTCGATTTAAAGCAAATCTTTCAACTGAATTCAAGGTTTTTAAGATTCTTTAAAAAGACTGAAAAGAATTAATTTAAAATACTTAAAGCATTTAATTTTATTTATGAATACTCATCAAAAAGAAGATTATTTAATAAAAAAAGTCCAACCTTTTAATGTCAAAAAAGTAAAAAATATTGATGATATTTTAACCTCTCTTAAGGATTGCGGCTTTCAAGGAAGAAATTTAGGTTTCGCGCTCGATATTTTAGAAAGAATGGTTACTGAAGAAAAGTGTTTAACGGTATTAACATTAAGTGGTGCAATGGTTCCCGCGGGGATGGGCGATCTAGTTTCAAAATTAATGGAATATAAATTAATTGATATTTTAATCAGTACTGGAGCAAATATTACACATGATTTAGTAGATGCAGCCAGTGATATTGGACATTACTTAGGAAGTCCTAATGTAAATGACGATGATTTATTTAAACATAGGATAAATAGAATTTATGATATTTTTCTCCCTGAGGATAATTATGAAAAGGCTGATCAAGAATTATTAAGAATTATTCAATCAATATTTGACCAGAAAAAAATACATATTACACCTTCAGAATTTCTACAGAAAATAGGGAGTAAAATCTCATCAAATTGTATTCTTTCAACAGCCGCAAAAAATAATATCCCCATATTCATACCAGCTTTTTCAGATTCAGAATTGGCTTTAAAACTTATAAAATATGAGATCTATGAAGGTTATGACTTCCAATTTGATATTTTAGCGGATGTACGAAAATTTGGAAATATTGTGAAAAATTTTAAAGAATATGGAACTATCATCGTAGGTGGTGGTGTTCCACGTAATTGGGCTCAACAAATCTTCCCTATGTTAGATCAATTTGATAAGATAGTGAATATGGGTTATAATTATTCAGTTCGAATTCACACTGCTATGGAATATGATGGAGGTCTGTCAGGCAGTACATTCTCAGAAGCAAAATCATGGGGAAAATATTCTTTAGAATCAAAACACGTTAGTGTATGGTGTGATGCTACTATTGCTTTACCAATTTTAATTACTGGGTTGCTTCAGCGATTAAAAATCATTTAATTTTTCTTAAGCATCTTCTAATTTTATTACATCCTTTAATTGATCAATTGCTTTCTTTTGCGTTTGTTCATCAAGCAAACAATCTGTAATTTTCCAGAACCTATATTCATGATTTAAATAAGCAGGACAACTTTTTTTTGTGTCTTCTGGGCAATTTACGACTTGCCAGCATTGAAATTTGCTTTCCTCGTATAATTTATGGAATTTTTTTGGTAGCTTTTTATATTGAAAATCAGTTTCCTTAAGATATTTATCCAAATCATTTGAATTATAAGTATTCCAATATAGGATGGTCTTATTTTTATTCTCTTGTTGTTTTAAATAATCGAACATTGCTGCCATTGCTTTTCCCGTATATGTAGTTTCAAGTTTAAAATCTTTTTTATATCCTTCTAATTCCATAACTAAATCAATGGTATTCTGACTTTTCTTTGTTATTGCTCCATATTCACTTCCTAAGTATCCAGAAATGAATTCAAAATCATTTTCATTAATATCTATTTTTGGAAAGTTATCAGCACATTTTTCTAGATACCTTAATGCTTTATTTGAATCTCGGATTATATTTTTTACACTCACATAGATTTCTTCACTTACAGCAACAACATGAACCTTTGTTTTTAATCCAAGAATTTTACAGCCTGCAATTAAACCAGCAGAGGTTCCAGAACTTCCACCTGGTACAAAAATAACATCTGGTTCGGGTATCTCACCATTCTCCATCTGTTCTTTCAATTCAAATAAAGCGTTAATAAAACCTACCATACCTAAAGCAGACCCCTTACCAAGAAGTGGTGAACCTCCAGGCAACATAATATAATGTTTAGGGTGAAAAATTCTAAAAAAGAAAGCTTTAAAAATAGTAGAGTAAAAACCTTTTGAAAGATGAAGTTTTGCGCCAAAAAAATTAAATAGTAATAAGGATCTTTGAACATGCCATGTTAAGGGTTGAGGAATTAAAAATAACTCGCATCTGAGAGGTGGTTCTAACATTTTTGCGATAATAGCACATGGCAATCCATGGTTTGTACCAATCCCTCCAAAAGTCATTATTCCTCTCTTTTTTTTCTTTAAAACATGTCCGAATATGAACTCAAATTTTCTTAATTTATTTCCACCATATATATGGTGATTTTTATCATCTCTTTTGATAAATATTTTACCTTTATCTAAGTTGAAATTTTTTTCTAATTCAGTTAACCTATCTACTGGAGTAGGGATATTTGTAAGTAGAGGGATCCAAGGTACCTTATCCTTTAAATCTGGATAAAATTTGAATAAAATTGGGTCTGTTCTTACCATATTTATTTGAATTCTGATTTAATAAAAAACTTTTTTAAACAGAATTAAAACATAATATTTCACAGAATAAGGTTAAGATTTTAAGAATTAATGCTTATCTTTCACAAATTTTTCAAGTCTTCGCTTAAGTTCAGCAGATTGTCCGGTAAAGATCATTGCACGTAATTCTTTTGCTAATACCGATTCTATTGTGTCATCTTGGTTTTCATTTATTAATTATTTTGCCCATTTCAGAGCAAGATGATCTTTTTGTACTATTGTATTAGCTGTACGTTTTAGAATTCTTCTTAATCCATCAAGTTTACACACTTGATTCACTAAACCTATATTGAGAGCTTCTTCGGCATAAATCTCTGATCCTAAAAGCATTAATTGTTTTGCTCTTCCCTCACCAATAATTCTTGGTAAAAGTTTTGTAGAAGCATTTGAGAAAAAGAGCCCAACTCCTAGTTCTGGAAGCATTATTCGAGTATTGTTAGCAGCAATTCTTAAATCACAATATAATACCTGTTCAAATCCTCCACCTATAACCCAACCATGAAGTCCAGCAATTATAATACCGGGATGGGAAATCATACTTCTGGTTAAATTTTGAAATGATTCTAAAAATTCAACAGCTTCTGCCATGCGACTCTTATCGGTAAGTAACCCAAATCCATATTTCAAATCAGCACCAACTGTAAAGTCTTTCCCATTTGCAGTGTAAAGAACGCAAATATCATTGTTTTCAGCACTTTTATTGAAAGCATTAATTAATTTTTTAAGAGTTTCTAAATCTATAGCATTTCTTTTTTCAGGTTTATTTATTATAATTTTTCCAATATCTCCATCTTTTTCATATATTACTATATCTACCAAAATCAGACCTCCACACTCGATTGCATAAATTCTTAAAATATAATTTTAACTTAAAATATAACCTTTTCCTCTTTGTTTTATCAATCTGTTTTTAATAAATTTATCAAAATGCTTTTGAATCATTATCATTTCAGCAATAATTTCATATTCCTTGAATTGGCTATAATATTTATAAATTAAATTTTGATTTTTAAAATCCATTATTGTTTTCGGATTGGTTTCAGAAAGATAGGATAATATTCGCTCATCTCGTTTATGAATTATGGTTTTATAATCATTTATTTCTTCCCTAACTGATTCTTCACCATCAATTATTCCTCTATGACCAGTTACTGCTGTTTTGATGTCAAGCTGGATTAATTTATCTAATGATTCTTCAAATGCCATTAAATTTGAGTCAATACCAGCATAAAATACAAAATTGGTTAAATCAATATCTGCTAAAAATGCGATTTTAGAATTTAATTCGAAAAATGCACAATGACCAGCTGTATGACCAGGAGTATGAATTACTTTTATATCAAAACCGTTTCCAACTTTTATTATTTCATTATCCTCTATAATTTTGTCGATCTTCGTGTTTTCTAGTTTAAGACTCTCCATAAGCCATTCAGATTCCTCTTCTGCTGGGGTATTTAAAATTCCATAGAATTCATTAAATCTATTAACATTTTCTATTAAAATTTTATCTTTAGAATGAATAAGAAATTTAGCACGAGGTAATAATCTATTTCCTGATGTATGGTCTTCATGCCAATGGGAAAGTAATACAGTGTTTATTGGATATAGTCTTTTAAGTTTTCTTAAGAGTCTGCTAGATATTCCTGTGTCAATTAATACATCACCTATAAGTAAAGAATGTGAATAAGGATATTTACCCTCTCTAGCTCCTTTTATAAAAAAAATCTCTTTAAACTCATCCGAAATAGGGTGAACAAAATCATTCATTACAATCTAAATAAAATTATAGTACTTTTTAATGATTTTTAAAAACTCAAAGTTAAGATAATAATAAACCATCTCAAAGTGTTAAAAAAATGCATTATTATTGTCCTAATTGTACTTCAATGAAAATGCCTAAAGTTATGAGTTATTTCCCACCAAAAACAGTAAAATGTTTAAATTGTGGATATATGAATTTTGAGACTAAGTTTATAAAAGATAGTCAAGAAAAAGCCACAACACTTCATCATTCTCATTGAAGTATTATTTATTCTTTTTTTTCTAACTCATTTAGTTTTTCAAGAGTTATAATCTAATTAATCCGTTTTTCAGAAGAAGAATATAAATGAAATTTAATATTAATAATTTTTAATCTCATTTTAAAGCATAATAACAACGCTTAGGAGAATAAACCTTTCCTTCTTCCCGCAATTCCTTTATAATTTTAGAAACTTCCTTAGATTCAATACTTAATTGTTCAGCAATTTCACCCGGTCGTAAAGGTTTAGCACTAGTTTTAAAAACATTTAAAACTTTTTCTTTAGACGCCATAATAATTATTTAATCTTTAATTAAATTTAAGATTAGGTTTAATAATTCAAAAACTCATATAAAAACAAAATTCTATTGAATTCACAATTCAATAGAATTGTGAATTGTGAATGATGGATCTTATTGATGAGGAATTTAAAACAAATCTTAGAAGAGAAGGCTGCTATTTCGGTTCTGGTAGTTTATTCACCAAACCTGCACAATCTATAGCAGCAGCCCTAACAGGATTCATTTTAGTTTTAACGGGATATAATCAAGAATTGGTTATTCAATCAGAATTCGCAAAATTTGGAATAAAATTAAACATTGGTTTAATTCCTGCGATATTGTGGATCATTGGAATAATAATTTTGTTTAAATTCCCAATAGATGGTTCTTCAGCAGAATATAAAGAAATGAAGAAAAGATTAGAATTGCTCCATGATAAAAAGTTAGATTTTTATTTAAGTAAAGAACAAGAGGGTTCGCGTTAATAGCTTTTAGCTATATAAACAGTACAACTTGCTGGTTTTCCACAAATTATACATGTAGCAAACTCATGTTTTTCCTCATCAACGCGTTTTCCACGAACAAAACCTCCAAACTCTTTTTCAACTACTTCCGCGCAATGATAAGCATCCATGTTAATTGAACAGAACCCACAGCAGACTATTTTTCCATTATTAATAGCTTCAATTGCAGCGTCTTTTTCATAAACACATTCAACTTGAGATTCAAAATCAATTAAAGATTTTTCTTTTATTTCTTTAGTGTAATTTAGAGCAATTTCATCAATTTTATCTTTTAATTGTCCTTCCTTTATCTGGAACCTCTTGCCATCATGTCTCTTTACTATAACTACCTGATGTTTTTCTATATCTTTTGGTCCAATTTCTATTCTAATTGGTACGCCTTTCAGTTCCCAATAATAATATTTATTTCCAACTGACTCCTCTGAATCATCGATTTTAATAATATATTTATCTTTGAAGAGATCGTATACTTCCTTTGCTTTCTCCAACACGATTTTCTCCCTTCCTTTATAAATTATGGGTATAATCACAATTTGAATTGGTGCTAAATCGAAAGGTAAAACTAAGCCTTTATTATCACCCAAATATGCAATCATGGCTCCATAATTCCTACTCTGAGCAGGGCCGTAACAAGTCTGATAACCGTATTTCTCTTCCCCATCTTTGTCTACAAACTTTACCTCAAATGGTTTTGAAAAAATTTGTCCTAATAGATGTGTTGAAGGTAACTGTAAAACTTTTCCAGATCCCATTAAAGCATCGGCAGCATAAGTATGAACTGCTCCTGGAAATTTATCCCATTCTGGTCTTTGGAAAAATATAATAGGAATACACAGTTCATTTTGAAGAACTTGATAGGTTGTCTCCATATCCTCTTTAACTTGTTCCATTGCATCTTCCATTGTAGCAAATACATTGTGCGATTCAATCCAATGAAATTCTCTACCTCTGAAGAATGGTCTTGTCATTTTTCCCTCATATCTCCAAACTTGGCATGATAAATACCTCTTAAATGGTAGATCTTTATAACTCCTTATCCATAAGGCATACATCGGATAAAGAGCAGTCTCACTTGTTGGACGTAATGCCAAACGTTCCGATAATTTACCAGAACTCCCCGCTTCTGTAACCCAAAATACCTCAGGAGCAAATCCATCAACATGTTGAGTTTCTAATAAAAGATTTGATTCAGGAATAAGAGAAGGCATTGTTAATGGGAGATGACCCTTTTTATCTAGCAAATCTTCAGTCTTTTTATACATTTTTCTAATTGTGAGTGTTGCCCACTCTCTATATACAACAAATCCCTTTATATTATACCTAATATCCGCTAACTCTGCTTTGTTGATTAATTCCGTATACCAACCAGAAAAATCTTCTTCTTTCGAAACCGTTATTCCGGTTAAGGGAGCTTCACTTTTCTTTTTAGCCATAAACTATCATTAAAATAAATGTATTAGAAGTTAAATATTTTTTGAGCTCTCACAAGTTTGATAAAATAGTTCCTGATTTTTTACATAAATTTAAAAAAAGTTAAATTAATATTAACCTAATTTTTTATTAAAAAAAAAAATAAAGTGAAAAAAATGGGAAATAGAAGTGGATTATTTTTAGGACTCATTGCAATAATGATTAGTGCAGGTGTAGGAGGATATGTTTTATACGACAACTTTTTTGCAGTCCATCCTACAGGTAATCAATGGTATGATTATAGCAGTGGTTTAGAATCCATGGCTTCAGGTGAAGCATGGTCCACATCCAGCTATCTATCTATCGATTTTACAGTAGTTTCCGGACAAACTGTTTATTTTTCATATATGGGTAATTTGCTCTTAGACGATAGCTCAGGAGATTCTTATGTCGAGATTAAATTCAGTGTAGATGGAATTAGATGGTATCATCCTTATGTGAGAGTCTGGAGATATACTACAGTTACTCCTGGAGGTATCGAATTATCAGTTGCTTTACAACATTATAATACGACAATTTCCTCTGGAAGTCATACCGTTACTATAGCTTTTAAAGGAGACAGCACAGCAGACTCTCTTTATCATTCTCAGAGTCTGTTTGTTCAGACTTTTAATTAATTTTTTTTATTTTTTTTTATTTAGTAATATTATCTTCTGCAATATTAGTTTAAGGCAATATTATGAATTCAAGAGAACGTGTTCGAGTCGCAATCCAATTCAAAAATCCAGATAAAGTACCTGTTTTTAATTTAATATTAGGAGATATTGGACCTTTGACTCTAACTCATTCTAAACATTGGAAACCTGGCTGGAACGAAGGGGAAGAAGGGTTATTTCCTCATGTTAGAGGGTCTTACAATTGGGACAGACCTGAATGGGTTAAAAGTAATCCAGAATTTGAAGGAAATAAATGGAGAGCTATTCCACATGAAGAAATTGATGAATGGGTTTTATTTGGAACATGAAAGGAAATGATAAAGATCAAGGACACCCAGGGAGGCCCTCCTTACTGAATTGGGATGATTTTGATACTTATTTTGAGAAGTATACACCTGATGCTGATGATAAAACTAGGTTTGAAGTTGCTTTAAATACAAAGCGGAACCTTAGTAATGAAATGTATTTTCTATTAGTATATGCTTCTCAAGGTCCTTCACATGTTGTATCTGAAATGAGAGGCTTCAATACTTATTTACTAGATCATAAAAAATATCCTCAAGAATTGCAAAAAGCCTTAGAAATAGTCGCTGAATATCATGTCAAATGCATGAAAAATGCATTTAAATTAGGAATAAATCCTGATGGAATTTGGCTAACGGATGATTTAGGGGAGCAAAAAGGACCCTTCTTTAGCCCACGCACATTTAGAACACTTTATGAATCATCTTATAAATACATAATCGATGAGGCTCATGCACTAGGGATTGAGGTTCACCTATATTGTTGCGGAAAAATCGATCGATTATTACCAGTTTTGATTGATTGGGTTTAGATGCAATTGAACTCGATAGTCCTCGAATGAGTGGATATTCTGATTTGAATCCATATCGTGGGAAAATAATGTTCTGGGCATGTACTAATATTCAATCTCTTTATCCTTTAGGTACCCCTGAACAAATAGAAAGAGAAGTTTGGCATATGATGAGGAATCTTGGGACCAAAAACGGGGGATATGGTGCATATTTTTATCCCGATTTTAAAGATTTAAATATACCTCGAAGAAATATTAAAGCCTTCACTAAGGGACTTGAGAAATACGGAAATTATTCAAACATCCCTATCCATTGGTGGAATTATCCCACTCAAGATGAATGGAACGATTTTGAAGTACCACCTCTTCCACCGTTAGAATTATAAACTATCATTTTTTTTTATCAGAAAGTAATTTTGCATCCGTAAAAATCATCCCTAATTTTACTATAACATCATAGTTTTTGGATACTAAAAACCGTCTAATTTCTGCTCCTATATTTTCTAACGTCTTAAGATCACTTTCATTAGAGATGGAATACTTTATAACTGATCTGGCTGAATTTAATTCCTTTTTAACTGATTCATCAACATCATTTATCGAAACTTGATTCGCACCAGCCATCTTAGCAATTTTCTTAATTTCCTCTTCTAAAGAACCAAATGTAAAATACTCTTTACTTCTCGACAAAAATTTTTCTGATATTATTTTCTCTAAATTTGCTCGTGAGGTAGGATCATAAAAAGCAGTTAATTCTTGAGAACAGATTGTCCTATATTTTCCATTTATTAAATTTTCTTTATCATCTATGAACTCTATTAATTTTTCATAATACTCTTGATCAATTTTCTGAAAGTTTTCAATATTTCTAACTAAATCTGTCAACTTATCGATTAAATCGTAATAAAATTTTAATATGGATTTAATTTCGAGTTTATCCTTCATTTCTTTTATTTCAGGATAATACTTCCTCAAAATGAGATTAATATTTTTCGTAAATCTAGCACAAACTTGAGCCACTTCGTCGACAACTTTAACCGAATTTTTTTCCAATAACTCGATTAAATGGTTTTCTAAACTTGGTAATTCTCCGAAAATTTCATGAATCTTATTCTTGTATTTCTTTTCTATGTAGCTCATTAGTCTATAAAAAAGATAAAAATATTCCTATATAATGTTATTTTTCTCAAATAGAAAATTTTGGTTGGCAATGTGAAAAAATCTTATACTCCTTGGAAGATTGTTGTTAATTATATTTTCAACAATTAGTATAAATTAAAAATAAAAAAAGAAAAAATAAAAAAACTTATTTTTTATTACTCGGATTGCGTATTAATTTTTTAAAACTACCAGATTAATGAAGCTTGCTTTTAATTTGCTTGGAACGACTCCGAAGTGTGACTTCCGTGACCTTAGCAACTTCTGAGACTTCTGCTTGAGTCTTACGGCAATTTCCTGCTTTTGCTGCCATATAAATGACACTGGCGGCTAAGCCCTTTGGATCTTTACCAGTTCGTAACAATCCATTTCTAGAAGCTTCTACAAGCATATTAATTGCTTTTTTCTGGGTTTCCATTGGTAAACCTAAATCATTACCGAATCTAAAAACTAATTGTTCGGCTGTAATTGGTTTGTATTTCAAGTTCAATTCAGTTAATACTTCTTTTACTATCATTCCTAATGAACGGTGTACAGTTCTTCTTGGTGTCATAGATGCTTCACATACTTCTTCAAGTAATCTTGGGAATTCATGTACTCTAATTGCTGCATATAAAGCAGCAGCAATGAAACCATCAATTGATCTTCCCATTGTTAACTTCTTTTTAGCTACTACACTATAAATTTTCCAAGCAGTTTCCTTGATATATTCAGGGATGTTCATCTTGGAAGTAAGCATTTTTAGTTTTGGTTTAGCTTCCCAGAAATTTCGTTCTATACTTGAGATTAATGAATTTTGAATTTTGGATAATCTTGAGAATAGAGTTTTACCCTTGGCTCCAATTAGTCTTCCCTTAGAGTCAATTTTAGTGTTAGGGAGCATTGTTCTTGGTCCAAATTCACGCCACCTTGGTTCAGTACGTCTTCTTTTATTTACTTCTTCTACCGTATACGCACGTCGTTCATTTCCTACTAAATTCCTACTAACGATCATTCCACAATTCAAACACACATTATCTCCGTCTCTTGATTCAATACAAGGACTATTACAACAACTAGCATCTGAACTACAACTTAATTCCTCAGAATCTGTTTTGGTTGAACGTAGTCTATCTTTATAGCTCATATTTGTTCACTTTTTATTGCTTTAATTTTTTGCGTCTGTATGAGTATTAATCAATATTAATACTGATCAATAAGCGTTTTATTCTGTAATTATAGTGATCAGTTTGGTATAAATTAATATCTATTTTAAATTATAATTTTAATATTTTTGTAAAAATATTTTGTTATTGACTATGTCTATTTAAGTTACTTCATTATATAAATATTTAACTATACAAAATTGTGATATGTCCAAGTACGTACGAAATACGGGGATTTTAGTGGGATTTATAGAATATAAGTATTGTTAAAATAGTGGTACTCTAGTCTAAAAGCAAGACAATATATAATGTAAGAAGATTAATTTTCTATCGAGATTTGAGCTAAACTACTTTATTCTTTCAGCAAAGGGAGTACTTGAGGTCCGTTGGGTAAAATAAGAATGGAAGCAAGTTTTCCATACTTTTTTAAGCAAACATTCACGGCATCCTCAACAGTCTCAGCATATTTCAAGCCGATATTCCCTATTTCCTTTTCCTTTAATTTTGAAATAACGAATATGTCCGCCTTCATAAGAACACGAGCGAGAATTTGGATTTCCCATTGATCCGGAACGATAATATCTTTATTAAGAATTTTTTCATAGATTTTTTTAGGAGTCATTTCTGAAAATATTAGTTCCTTAAATTTTTCTTGTCCAATTCCTATACCATCAACACATTCATTTACTGATATAATCGTCCCTCCATTTTTAACTGCCATTTCTCCTATTGCCATACTTTTTACAGCTTGATACAAATTAAGATCTAGGGGATATCCTCCATTTCCACATATAACTATATCGTAGGGCTCTTTTATGTCTCTAAAGATATGTTTTAACTGATAATTTACTAATTTTTCGTGAGCTTTCTCGAAATCTCCAGCAGCTACTTGAACTATTTCGTGATGTTCGTTAATGCATACATTTACAATAAAATCTACTCCTACTTTTCGTGAAATTTCAATAGAATTTTTGTGTAGAGGGTTTTCTTTGAAAATCCCAAATCTAGCATAGGGAGATGCAATATTTTCAGCAGAATGATTATTTTGAAGAGATTTAGCTCCTGCAATTCCTGGAATTACTGACTTCCGTCCGCCCGCGAATCCAAAAAAGAAATGAGGTTCAACATATCCAGTTAAAATCTTCAAATCTGCTTCATAATAAAGTTTATTTATTAAAATTGGGTGATTATCAGTTGTTTTTCCTAAATTGATCAATGAATTTTCATCGGTTGCTATATGATCAACCACTGTTATCCTATTTATAAGATTTTTTCCCAGAATTCGTTCTAATTCCTCTTCACGGGAAATACGATGTAATCCTGTGGCAATTAGAATTATTATTTGATTGTCATTAATTCCATAAATGTTTAATTCTGTAATTAATGCTTCAAGAATTAGATTTGAAGGAACTGGTCTGGTGGCATCACTTGCAACAATACATATTTTTTCTATATTTTTTTTATTTTTGATTATTTCTTTAAGTGTTAGACCGTCTATTGGTTTATTAATTGATTCCCGAATTTTTTCAATAGGATTTTGAATTGGGTTTTGTTCTGAAGGATGGAATATGGTTATATTCCAATCGGGATTAAGATTTATTTCAACACCTTCTTTACCATAATCTAATTTCATGACGCATCACTTTTTTTATGAATAATTTCTCTGGCTTTTTCAAAAATTTCAATTGTATTAACACCAGCGGGGCATTTAATTTGACAGAGTCCACATAAAGTACAAGCATGTAATACTTCTATTATTAAATCACTTAACGCTAAATCACCGTGAACTAAACCATTTAAAAGGTTTAAACGACCTCTTGGACTATACGTTTCTAAATGATATTCCATTCTTGATGGACATGAAATGCAAAAGCCACATCTCATACATCTTAACTCTAAAATACTTTCCCTTTGATTTTCAAGGGTACGTTTTTGTTTTTTAATGTTTAACATTCGCGTATCCCCTTTCCCAATTCCAGGATTTAAGATCATATTAGGATCAAAGAGTCTTTTAATTTGTACCATCAGATCAATTACCTCAGATCCATGTTCTAATTCAAGATATGGTGTTTTAATTTTTCCGATTCCATGTTCACCTGTCAAAGTTCCACCTGCGGGGATAATTATTTCTCTATATAAATAATCTATTGCTTTTTCAAAATCTTTTACATCTTGTTCATCATTTTCATTAAATAAAAATGTAGGATGCAAATTTCCTTCCATATGGCAGATAATTGCCACTAATAAATTTTTAGCATTAATGTTTTTAGGGATTGCTTCAATTTTCTTAATTACGTCAGAAAATTCAGAAATTTGAATTGTACAATCTTCAACACATGTATTTGGTCTAACTCTTGAAAGAGCTGGAAGATTAGCTTTCCTTGCTAGGATTAACCTTTCTCTTTCCTCTTCATTCATAGCAATTTTATGGAATATTGGATTTTTTTGAATAATAATATCAAACATAATAGAGAATGCCTCATTAACATCTAGGTCAGAATTTCCATCCACTTCAGCTAATAATACATATCCAGGAGGAAAATCAAAAAACTCGCCACCTAAATATTCGGTAATAGCTTTTAAAATAATTTTGTCCATGAATTCAAGTAAATTGGGTACAATTCCACTTCGTCTAAGCTCTAGAACTGCATTTTTCAAATCATCAACATTTTCAAATATGAACATGCCCAATTTCCTAGCTTTAGGTAATGGTCTAATCCGTAAGCCAATTTTTGTAATAACTCCTAAAGTACCTTCAGAACCAATAAATAAATCTTTAATATTATATGAAGATACTGATTTTAAGACCTTTGACCCTAAATTTAATATCTGTCCATCTGGTAATACTACTTCTAAATACATTACGTAATTTTTAGTAACCCCATATTTGAATGCTTGAATCCCTCCTGCATTATTTGCGACCATTCCTCCGATAGTAGCAACAGAACTTGAACCTGGATCCGGAGGAAAAAAGTAGCCATACGATTTCAAAGCTTCATTTAACTCATCGCAAATTACTCCTGGCTCGACTTCTACGAAATTATTTTCAATGTTTATTGAAAGAATCTCTTTCATCTGACTTAAATCTAAAATTACACCCCCATATGGACTTAATGACCCAGAAGATAAACTTGTGCCACTACCTCGAGGGGTAACTGGGATCTTATTTTTATTGGATAATTTTAATATCTCAGAAATTTGTTTGGTATTTTGAGGAATCAATATTAAATCAGGAACCCAACCTTTATTAAAAATTGAACAACCGAATGCATAGGTATATCTAATTTCATAATTGTCAAAAAAAAATTCTTCTCCAACAATATTCTTGAATTTATGTGATAGATCTTCAGAGATTTTATTATATTGAGGGTCCATATCAGAATTATTTACGTTAAGGTTTTATAATATTTAGTTAAACGAGTTTAGATATATTTTATTCTTTTAGAAATAAATATCATTTTGGATTTCTCAAAATTTTAATAATAATAACAAATTATGTTAATAGAAGGGATATTATTTGCACCTCTGAGTATTTATGGGGAAAATTTTAAGAGATTTATGGATTTTAACTCAAGATGGCTTAACAATATTTAACCGAGTAATTAATCCAAATTTAGGTCCACAAATGTTTGGTGGTTTAATGAGTGCATTAAATATATTTGCAGAAAGTCTTTCTGACGGGGGAATGTCAAATTTTGAATTGAGCAGAATTCGGTTTACGATTGAGAAGAAAAATCATTTCATTTTTGTCGCAAATTCATCTAGTGAAGTGAAACCGAAAAAAGTTATGAATGAACTAAAAAGGATTTCAAATAAATTTTTTAAAGTATATCCTGAAGAAGTTATTAAGAACTGGAGTAAAAACATCAAGGTTTTTGCTAATTTTAAGGAGTATATAATTGATTCATTAGAAAAAATAGAATGAAAATTTTAGAAATCTCTAAAGTTCTCTATCTTCTAAATTGGTATCGAATTTTATCAACTTATTTTTATAATCGTAAAAAATTTAAGATTAATTTGATTTCTTAATCATGAAAAAGTAAAATTAGTGAATTATAAAAGGAAAAAAGAATGAACCCAACAGATAAGAAAAAATCAGCTATTAATGATGAATTTAAAGAAATTCCACTTACTACTAAAAGTTCCTTACTCCCTTCAAATAATATGGAAACTATCATTAATAATCTATCAAAACCACGATTTTTAGGATCTATTCATATGAAAAATGAAGCTAGATCAAATTCTAACTTGGTTGAAAACCTACTTGAAAATGAACTGAAATTAAAGATGACTAAATCATTAAAAAGTACGTTATTTAACCCAGTAACAAAGATCTTGATTCTATTAGCAATCATTTTTAATCTTACTTGGCTTTTCTTCATTTACATTTTATAGAACTAAAGTATAAAGTGAATAAAAAAGCCAGTAAAACATTAAAATAAATTTAAATCATGTAAATTAAATTTATTTTCCCTTTAATAAATTTAAAAGGTATTTATATTTTTTTAAGATTAGATTTTAATATCCATTACTACTATTTGCAATAATAATATTACTTAAAAGGGTATTATATAATTGATTTATGATGTTATAATTATTGGAGGCGGTGTTACTGGTTGTTGTATAGCACGTACGCTTTCAAAATATGATTTAAACATTTGTTTATTAGAAAAGGAAGCAGAAGTTGCTTCTGGAACTACTAAAGCTAATTCTGGGGTAATTCATGCAGGTTATGCAGCTCAGAGAGAATATATTAAGCGATATTTGTGTATTAAAGGAAATAAATTATACACTCAAGCGGCAGAGGAACTCAATTTCCCATTCAAACGAATTGGTTCCTTTGTTGTAGCATTAGAGGATAATCAGATTGAACAATTAGAAGAAGAAAGAAAAAAAGGCACTGAGGATGGCATTCCAGGATTGGAAGTAATATTAGACAAAAAAAAGATTAAAGAAATGGAACCAAATTTAACAGATGAAGTGGTTGGAGTCTTACATGCTCCTTCTGCAGGGCTTGCTAGTCCATATGAATTAACATTTGCCTTGGCTGAAAATGCTGCTATGAATGGTGTAAAATTTTTCAGGAATCATGAAGTTGTTAAAATAAAGCATCAGGATTATATTTTTAATATTAGGACATATAAAGGTGAATTTCAGACACGAAATCTAATTAATGCTGCTGGTCTATATGCTGAAAGAATCTCTAGAATGTTAGGCTTAGATTATTTTAGTATAATGCCAAGAAAGGGCGAGTACATCCTTTTTGATCGTAATGCATTTCAATTAAATAAGATACTATTCCCTATGCCCACGAAAGTATCAAAAGGAATATTAGTTTGCCCAACATTGCATGGTAACACTTTTGTGGGACCTAATGCTCAAAATCTATCCGATCGTGAGGATGTCTCAACAACTACTGCGGGTCTAAAAGAAATTTTAGAAGGTGGAATGAAATTAGTTCCCGGTATTCCTGCAAGAAGCTCAATCAGAAATTTTGCGGGATTAAGAGCGGTTCCCGATACATATGATTTTATAATTGATAATACAGATGTATATGGTTTTATTAATGTAGCAGGGATTCTATCACCTGGTCTTACAGCAACATTTGCAATCGCAGAAAAAGTTGTTGAATTTCTGGAATTATTAGGTGTTGAATTAAAAGTTAAGGAAGATTATAACCCAATTCGCCCCAAACCAGAGAGATTTAAAGATTTCACAAAAGATGAACTTGATCAAAAAATACAAGAAGATCCAGCCTGGGGGAGAATTATTTGTCGATGTGAAACTATTCCTGAAAAAGAAATAATTAATGCAATTCATGCGCCGGTAGGAGCTAATACTGTAGATGGTGTTAAATTTCGATGTAGACCCGGTATGGGAAGATGTCAAGGTGGATTCTGTCGCCCTCGTGTTATAGAGATCCTTTCTAGAGAACTAAACAAATCTTATGAAGAAATTACAAAGAGCGGAGAAGACACTAACATTATAATAGCCAAAACAAAAGATTTCCTATTAAAGAATGATAGAGGAGGTTCTAGGGGAGAATGAAAAAATATGAAGTAGATGTTGCTATTATAGGTGGGGGGTCCGCGGGGTTAGCTGCTGCGATAGTTGTTAAAAAAGCGGAATTAAATGCTTTGATATTAGAACGAGATAAAGAATTGGGAGGAATAACCCTCCAATGCATTCATAATGGATTTGGGCTTCATGAATTTGAAGAAGAATTAACGGGACCAGAATATGTTCAAAGATTTATTAATCAGGTAAAAGATCTAAACATTCCTTATAAATTGGATACAATGGTAATTGAAATTACCTCAGAAAAAATAATATATGCTGTAAATAAAAAGGAAGGACTTATTGAGATTAAAGCAAAAGCTATAATCCTTGCTATGGGATGTCGCGAAAGGACACGGGGAGCAATTAATATTCCTGGATTTCGACCCGCAGGAATTTATACGGCGGGACAAGCTCAAAGATTTGTTAATATTGAAGGGTATCTTCCGGGTAGAACATATGTTATTTTAGGAAGCGGAGACATTGGTATGATTATGGCTCGTCGTCTAATCTGGGAAGGTTGTCAAGTCAAAGCTGTAGTAGAAATTCAACCTTACGTAAGTGGTTTAATAAGAAATGAAGTGCAATGCTTAGAAGATAATGGAATTCCATTGATAACCAGTTATACGGTAACAAAGATTCATGGGAAGGAGAGAGTTCAAGGTGTAACAATATCAAAAGTAGATAGAAATTTCGATAGAGTTATAGGATCTGATAAATTTATCGAATGTGATACACTTCTGTTATCAGTTGGGCTAATCCCTGAAAATGAGTTAACTAGAGAAGCAGGAGCGGAGATTTCACATATAGGTGGTCCGGTTGTGGATAATAATCTAGAGACCACAATTGAAGGAATTTTTGCATGCGGCAATGTTCTGCAGGTACATGATTTAGTAGATTTGGTTACAGCGGAAGCAAAAAGAGCCGGATTAAATGCTATTGAGTACGTAAAGGAAAGATCTGGAAAAAAAATTAGAGAAAAAGACCAAATAATATGTGTTCCAGGTGAAAATGTTAATTATATAAAGCCTGATTTGATTAATCGAGCTGATACAGCTAAAGATATCATTTTTACATTTAGAGTCAAGCGACCTGACCGTAGACTTCTTATTCAATTTAAAGATGAAAATAACAAGGTAATTTTTAAACGAAAGAGGCGATATGTTATTCCTAGCGAAATGCTTGAATTAAAAATAAATTTAAGTGAACAACAAATAGATCCCGAGTGTAAAAACTTGGAGGTAGAAGTAATCCCTCGACCAGAGGTTTTAATTGAAGAAGACTAATTTAAGAGGTAATTAGGATGTCAGAATCAAAAGTTCCAGAAGGAAATAAAGATATACGTTGTATTGTGTGTCCCACCGGCTGCCTTGTGCATGTTGAGAATATCTCCGGAGAGCTTATTATTGAAGGGCACTCCTGTAAAAGGGGGGAAGTATATGCAAGAGAGGAATTCGTTTCTCCAAAAAGAATTCTTACAACAACTATGAGAGTAGAAAAAGGGTTTTTACCTTTAATACCAGTTAGATCAGATAAACCAATCCCAAAAGGCAAATTAGAGGAAACTCTGAAATTAATTGCAAGAACGCAAACTAAAGCTCCTATCAAAATGGGTGATACCCTTATTGAAAATGTACTTGGACTAGAAATTAATATAATTGCAAGTAGAGATTTAATTGAAATTTGATAATTTAACATTTAAATGGTATTTATCGAATAATAAGAAGTCTTTAACTCTCATTTTTTTGAAGAAAACCTCTTAAATTTTTCATAAATCGATCTTCTCCATTCTTTCATTTTGCTAAAATATATAAAATCTAAATTAGATTAGATTGTTAAAAAAAAATTAGAACAAATTTTTAAAAATAAAATTCAAAGGAGACTTATTTTGTCAGAATTCGAACAAAAAGTATTGAAACTACTTGAAGATATTAATAATAAACTAGATAAACTACTAAAAATTGAACCAGTTCCAGTGAGTTCTGCACCAACGACTTCAGCGATGCCTTCTCGCGCAGCATCTACAGTGAAACCTTCAGCAATTGTTGAGAAACAAGAGGAGGAAGCACGAATGGAAGAAAAACCACCTGTTGAGGGCAGAAGAATCTGTCCTGAGTGCGGAGGAACTTCTTTTGCCACACATGAAGATAGAAGTCAAATATTACATCAAATGGGCGGCGTAAAGATATATGCAAAAAAATATGTATGCAAAAGTTGCGGTTGGGAGGCTTAAAAACCACTTCTTCAATTTAGCTAATTTTATTGAAGATATCTTCCATCAAGAAGATTATATGTAACATTTTTTTTTTAAATTTTTATTTATTACATCTAAAAAGCGCGATATCTTTATTAGAAATCTTGTAATAATTACTTTCAGTTAGATTTTTAATCTCAATATACTTTAAATTCTTAATTAGTTAATTAATACAGTATGCGCGGTGTAGAATTAAATTCCTCGAATAAGAACTAACACATTGATTAAATACATTAAAAACTTTGTTTTATTTTGTTTAATCTTTTTTTTCTTTTCTTATTTTATATTTAGTATTATTTTTTAAATTGAAAATTAATATTTTCAATAAATGCATATTAAGATTAAATTGACTTTAAAAAAATTGTTGAAATCTTTTCTTATCATCAAAATTCTCCCTATTTGTATCTATTAATCGAAATTCTTTAATATCATCTGGTTTTTCTTTTTTAAATGGATCTTTAAATTGCATTCTATATAAGTGATTATAAAAGCCATCTTTTTCTACTAGTTCTTGATGTGAGCCTTGTTCTATGATTTGGCCCTTATCTAACACAATTATTCGGTCTGAATTTATAATTGTAGATAATCTATGGGCTATTGAGATACTTGTACGTCCTTTCAATAAAGTTTCTAAAGCTTGTTGAATTAAAAGCTCACTATAGGGATCAATTGATGAAGTTGCTTCATCTAATATTAAGATGGGAGGATCTGCTATTAAAGTTCTAGCAAATGCGATTAATTGTTTTTGACCCTCTGATAATCGGCTTCCTCTTTCACCAACAATAGTATCATAACCATTTTCAAATTCCATGATAAATTCATGAGCTTTTACTTTTTTAGCAGCTTCTTTTATTTCGTCATCATTAGCCTCCAGTTTTCCATATCTAATGTTTTCTTTAATAGTTCCAGAAAATAGAAAATTTTCTTGCAGAACAATCCCTAAATTATCTCTAAAACTCTTAATTTTTAGATTCTTTAAATTAAAACCATCAATCTTTATTTCACCTTCTATGGGATCATAGAACCTGCTTAGAAGTTTAACGAAAGTACTTTTTCCAGCACCAGTATATCCAACTAAAGCTAATCTTTCCTTATCATTAACCGTAATATCAATATTCTTTAGAACTGCAACACCCTCTTCATATGAAAAACTTACATTATTATATTCAATCTTTCCTTCGATATTTTGAATTTCAACAGCATTTTCTTTTTCAGTTATTGAAATATTTTCATCTAAAATTCGAATTATTCTTGCGCCTGCTGCTATAGAATTTTGTAAGAGAGTTATTAAACCTATGAGTGAAAATAGTGGTTCAAAAAATGAAAATAAGTAAAAAATAAAAGCAAATAAGGTTCCTTGGGTTAGTAATCCTTCACGAATTAAAATACCAGAAGTAAAAAATAGGGAACTAATACCGATAGCTATAACTATGATAATAATTCCGGGTATAAACGCCATTAATTTAGCAGTTTTCATAGTTGTCTGTTTTTCTAATTCAGTTGCTTTATTAAATTCATCATAATTATCCTCTTCTACAGTGAATGATTGTATAATCCTCATTCCCATAATTGATTCATCTAATATGCTAGTCACTATAGCAATCCTCTCTCTTAATTCTTTAAAATATTTTCTCGCTTTTTTAAATAAAATGCCTGCAATTCCAAAAAATAGAGGAACAATCATAAATAAAATTGCTGTTAAAATAGGGCTAAGTACTATCATAAAAATTAATGATCCAATAATTAGGAAAAAATTACTTACAGAGAGTAGGAGACCTGATTGAATTAATTGTTGAATTGTATTGATATCACCAGTTAAATAATTAAGTTTCTTTCCTGTCGTATGTTTTGAACTTTCATGGTAATCTAAACCTAATTTTTGAAATTTAACAAATAATTCATACCTTAAATTATACATTGTTAAAGTTGCTAATTTCGAGATAATATATCCTTGGGCAATTCTTGTTAATACTCCAGTTATGGTAAAAATGAAGAAAAATGTCCCTAAAAAGATTACAATGTCAATATCTCCCTCATTAGCCCCAATTCCTCCACCTAAGCCTTCATCAACTAATGACCTAAAAATTAATGGTGTAAACCAATTTATAATAACATTTGATATAATTAAAACTATAAGTGGATATACTAACCTATTATTACCAGAACCAATATATTGAATTAATCTTTTTAAAATTTTGAAAGTTCTTCCCTTATATTCCTCCTCATTTTCAAATGCTTCTGTTTTTTTCCTTTTCTTCCTCATTTTTAGGCTCTCTCCTCGACTTTTAATGTTAAATAAAGCTTTTTATAAATACCGTCGTCTTGATTCATTAATTCTTCATGAGTTCCAATCTGAGAGATCTCCCCTTTTTCTAAAACAATAATTCTGTCTGCATTTCTTACACTTGATAAACGTTGAGTTATAAGGAAAGTGGTTGAATCTTTGAAAACTTCCTCAAAATGTTTCTGGATTCTATATTCCGTGTCAACATCAACAGAAGAGGTTGCATCATCAAGTATAAGTATTTTTGGTTTTATAGCAAGAGCTCGAGCGATGGCAATCCTTTGTTTTTGTCCCCCAGACACAGTCATACCTCTTTCACTTACTTTAGCATTATATTTTTCTGGTAATTCTTCTTCTATGAATTGATAAATATCCGAAGCGATAGCTACTTTTTTAATATCCTCTAAATCAATTTCTTTATTTCCAAAAGTAATATTCTCCTTTATGGAACGAGAAAATAATAAGCGTTCCTGTGAAACATAACCAATTTGTTTCCTTAATGATTTGAAAGTAACATCTTCAATATTTATACCATCGATTAAAATTTCTCCCTTCGAAATATCATAAAATCGAGGTATTAATTTAATTAGAGCAGATTTTCCTGACCCTGTAGCACCTAAAATCGCAATATTTTCTCCTGGTTTAACTTTAAAATTAATATTCTTCAAAATATAATAATCATTTTCTTTGTTAAATGTAAAATAAACATTTTTAAACTCTACTTCGCCTTGGATTGAAGGTAAATCAATTGCATTCTGTTTTTCTTTTACAATAATTTCAGAATTTAAGATAAAAGTAACTCTTTCGCATGTTTCACTAATTTGAGGCATATTTCCTAAAAAACGTGAGATATAGTATAATGGTCCCACTGAAAAGTTTAAAACCATCACAAAAGCGAATAAATCTCCAAAACTCATACTGTTCCTAAGTACTAAAAAACCCCCAAAAAGAAGTACTATTAAGAAAGCTATATTGTCAATAAGATAGATAATAGGATCGAATGTTGCCTGAAGTTTTATAATTCCCATTGAATCATTAAAATAAGAATCATTTTTTTTTGTAAATTTTTTAATTTCATAGGCCTCTCTTCCGAAGGATTTCACAACAGTAATTCCCTGAACATTTTCTTGAATTGCATGTGTTAATTCTGCATAAGTTTTTCGTGATTTTTTAAATACAGGTCTTATTTTTTTTCTAAAAACCAGTAAAACATAAAATAATGCAGGAGATATAATTAAAACAAAAAAAGCTAACTCCTTATTTATTATAAAAAGGATAACAAAACTAAATAAAAAAGTAAAACATTCCCCCGCAAAATATTGTAAATTATTTCCTAAAAATTCTTTAAGTAAATTGACATCGCTGGTTGTACGAGATATTAACTCTCCAGTTTTATTTTTATCTAGCCAAGACCAAGACATTTTCTGAATAGTTGAGAAAAGATCATTTCTTAAATTATAAATAATTCTTGCTCCAATCCATCGATTTATATAAATGCGGATTCCAAAAAGGATACCCACAAATCCTTGTATGAAAATAACACTAAAAAGAATTGGAAAGACAGTTTCAATAGGAATACTAGGATTAACTAAAACATCCATTGCTGGTCCTAAAAATAGAGGAAATGTTAAAAAAAGAATTGATTGAAAGAAACCAAAAATTAGGATTATAGCAAATATCTTCCTATACTCCCATAGATAAGAAAGAACTTGTCTAACTGGAGTCTTATACTCTTGATTAAGAAATCTCTTTCTACGTTCTAAAAAATTAACTCTCTCGTTGTTCCCCATATTTATTTATATTTTTTTTTGGTTATATTTTTAATTCTAATAAAATTAAATCCTATAAAATCATTACTTACGATTTCATTTTCATAACGAATGATATCAATTGAGAAGGTGTAAGAAATTCCTCGAATGAGACCTAAGACATGGATTAAATACATTAAAAACTTTGTATTAAATAATTTTACTAGTCGAAAGGTTCCCTATTCGGCTCAGATAGAATTAACATTGCGTTGTAATGCAAAGTGCTCATTTTGTTCAATCCATTCTTTACCCGAATCCCTTTTAGGTACTGATATGACTACAGAACAAATAAAACATCTTATCGATGAATTAGCTAACCTAGGTGTGCTTGCTCTCTCTTTTACAGGTGGAGAACCCACATTAAGAAAAGATCTACCAGAACTAATATATCATACAGGAGTAGTCCATGATTTCATGAATGGGATGGCTACTAATGGGTATTTACTACCTAAATTATTCAAAGAAAATAAAATTGAAGGCCTAGATTATGTTCTAATCTCATTGGATTACCCCACAGCCGAATTACATAATAAAATGAGAGGTATTAAAGTATTTGATAAAGTTATAGAATCTATTCATTTAGCAAACAAACGTGACATTAAAGTCATTATCAGTACAGTAGTTATGAAAGATAATATCCATCTTTTGGATGAAATTTGCCAATTAGCTGAAAAACTAGGATGCTCAATTGAGATATATCCATGCGAAGATATTATCAGAGATTATCCAGATAAAAGTTATCAGATCCAAGATATTCAAGAAATGATACCAAATATTCCTATATGGGCGAATCAGATTCGGATATTAAGAAAAAAATATCGAAATATCTTAACAGATCCTATCAGTGTTGAGGTGGTTCAGAAAGGTTTCGGGGGCTATCCGCAATATCACCAAAATATATTACGTTGTCATGTCGCTGAAGCTTATTTATTCATTAGTCATGATGGATTTATTAGTTATCCATGTAAAATTCACCCTATAGAGAAATTTAATGCTTTAAAATATCCATTATCTACGATTTATCATTCTGATAAAGTAAAAGAAATAATGAAAATGCATGATAATTACCGGTTCTGCGATAATTGCCGATTAGGTTGTGCTATAGCATCTTCAATTCCAACTCGGTGGAAAACAGTTTATGCTAAATATGTTAAAGGATTTATAGATGGTGGATTAAGATAATAAACCTTTTCACATGTTCCTAATTTTTTTATTAAGATTTAAATGAATAATTAAAGGCAATAACGAATTCAAAAAATTTAATTTTAAATATGTTTTTCCTAATATAGTGATTGAATTATGTCAAATGGAATAATTATTATCCAAATTATGTTCATAACCATTGGTATGATAATCCTAGGTATGGTTCTTAATTACATATTAGGATTAAGAAAAGAAGTGTTAAGTGAAATGAGGAAAAATGCATTGAATCTCCAAGAACGTATTAAAAACGCTCAGCTTATGGGTGATTATCAAATGCTGGCACAAACCCAGCAAGAATCAGTACAATTTATGAAACAAATGATGAAAAAGCAATTAGTACCAATGTGCGTTAGATGTATCATTTTTATTGGTATATTTGCTATTCTGGGAATTGTTTATTCAAAGTATAATACTGGATTGTTACCCTTCCCAATCCTTTTTTTTGGCGATGGTTGGATTGCTATTTATATCCTCTTTTCAATTGGCTTTTCTTTACTAATATATGGGGTAAAAAAGCTCTATAAAAAGATTACAGGAAAGGAAACAAAAACACCGAGTTATTTAAAAGAGATTATGGGGATGGTCTCCCCAACTCAACGAGATGAAGGACTTCCTTTTCAGATATCTTCTAATACTCTAACTCATTTAAACGATTCTGGTGGCATGACTCCTGAAGATAAAAGTGAAGACTTATCATCAAGAAAAGATTCTTGGAAAGAACGCATTGAAGATTAAAAGAATAAAATAATTTAATTTGTTAATCGCTCTTTACTTTAAAATAATAATGAATCGAAATAATGTTTTAAATCTGCTTTTTATTGGATTGTTTATATTATTTGCCATTTTATCATTCTCTATCGATTTTTTTTTCTTTATCCCAATTATTTGCTTCTTACCCTTCTCATTTAGAACTAACCGTGAAAATAAAATTAAAGGTGAAAATAAAATAACTAAAGATTTTTCTTTCCAGAATTCTAAAGACTCAATAATAAGATATTGCCCGAGATGTGGCGGAGAAGTTTCAAAATTAAATGCAAAATTTTGCTATCATTGTGGAGAAAAATTAAATAAAATATAATATGAGGTTATGTAATGTCAGAAAATAACGATATAAAAAGACAAATGACCCTCTATTTTGTTTTTGCAGCAATTATGATAGGGCTCAACTATTTAATTCAAAAGTTAAACCAATTAGTTGTAGCACCTTTTATTTGTCAATCTTATGGCACAATTGAATTTTTCCATATATTTTATTGTTCAACTGAACCATTTAATATGCCAGAACTAATTGGTTCCATATTTGCTGTTGGGATTACATATATTATTAAGTTTTTCTTAGATAAATTTATTGTATTTAGAAAAACAGGAACGGAATTAAAAGATACATCAATAGAATTTGTTAAATATTTTGGATTTGCCATATTAACTACTATTGAGAATATAGGTATTCAATTTATATTAACAAACTATCTAAATTCACCTCTAGAAATAAGCTTTATCGTCGCATTATCAATAGGCTATTTGACAAAGTTTTTTCTTGATAGAAAATATGTTTTTAATGTTTAATGATTATTAATAATTCAAGAAGGAATAATAAAAAAATTTAATATATTAAATGGTGTTGTTAAACATATGTCTAATGAGCGTGAAGGTCATGAAGAAGATGAGGATAAATCAATTGTAGATGCTTTAGGTCAACTGGGTTGGGTCGAGGAAACTGAGGAAGAGGAAGTAGGTTTAGACGTTGATGATAACCTAAAAGAACAACTCAAATATTTTATGGAAGAAAATAAAAAATTAGTCGGTAAAATCAACGAAAAAAATGAAAAAATACAAATATTAGAAGAAAACCTTCAAGATTTATATCAAAAGGCGGAAGAAAAAGCTGTTCAAGGGCAAGCAATTCAAAAATTATATGAAACGATTGAGAATAAAAACGATGAAATTGAAAATTTGAATTCTACCCTTAATGAGCAATCTACAAAATTAAATAATATTATTAATGATCAAATTGAAAAAATTAAAGATTTGACAACCCAAATTGAACAAAATCAATCAGATCAAACTGACAATCAAACTTTAGCCAATAAATTAAATGAAAAAGAGATTATGATTAAAGAGTTAAAAGAACAATTGCATTACCTTGAGAGTGACTCTATTCAAAAATCAAAGTTTGATAAACTTGAAGTTCTATTAGAAAAAAAAGATGAAATTATAACAGAAAAAGAAAAAGAGATTTTTAGTATCGAAAATGACATAAAAACAGCGAATCAAAAGATTCATGATCTTCAACAACAATTAGAAACATTTAATTTAGTCAAAAAAGATCTTGAGAAAAAAGTAGAGAGAAATAAAACTTTAGTCGTCGAAATTGAAGAGTTAAAACAAAAAAATATTACTAACAAAGAAATAATTGAACGTCTTGAAGAAAAATTAGAAGAAGCACACAATAAATCCGGAAATCTCACTGGTAAATTTGAAATGGAATTAGCTAATCTTCGTAATATGTTAGATGATAAACAAAATGAAATTAAAAATCTAAAACAAGAAGCAGCAAAAGCACAAGACAACTCGCAAGAAATTAAACTATTAAAAGAAGCACAATTAAATGATATTCAAAAAATAAAAGATGAAAAAATGGTACTTGAATCTGATATTGAACAAAAAAGTAATGAGATTATTGAACTAAAAAAGAAGATCAAGTTAATGAGACGAGATCTTCAAAGAACTTAATTTTAATACAGAATTTCTCTTATATTTTAAAGAGTTTAAAAAAAGAATAAAAAATAAAGATTATTTACTTATTTTTCGCGCCATTCCACGCCGCATTCCCCACAACGGTATTTCTTGCCATACATGCGGGGATAATCGAGTATTATATTTCCTTTATCGACGATCTCATGAATCATAAGAGGGTTTTCATTGCCACATTCAGGGCATTTTCTTCGACCATCAATATGTTCCACTGTTAGGATAGAAGTATCAGTTCTTCCCGGTATTCCTGGGGCTGCTCCTGAAGCTTTAACTTCAGAAATATCTGCTTTTACTTCTTCTGGAGAAACATCTTTAACTACTGATTTAATTTCTGGTTGGATTGCTTTTGCTACTCGATCATCCGCATCTTCTCCTTCTAAAACTGATTCTGCTTTAAGTTGTACGGCATCAGATTCTTTATAATCTTCTCCTCTACTTAAAGCTGTTATAAATTCTACATCATCACCTTCTTCATAGATTGTTTCTTGTTGTAATCCAGCTCTATCCGCGTCAATCGAACGTGCCCATTGTCCCGCTTTAACTTTTTCAGTAGTAGTACATGCATTTCCTTGCCAAATATAGACTTTATTTCCTAAATCAGCAACAAAACAATCTTCAGATTCTAATGATTCTTTTTTAAAGGGAACTTGAATCATTTTCATAACATTGATATCCTCAAATTCTTCTGAGGAGACCCTGTAGAGCACGTTTTTCCACTCATGAAAGCCTGCCCAATCTCCAGTTGTGACGTCTTTAAGTAGTGTTTTTGCATAGTTTTTCTCTACAATCTTCATTGCTCCTAAAGGATTTATTGCTTTAAGAAATTCTCTTGGTTCATGTCCTTGATCTACAGTAATTATCTTTGCTGCGCCTCCACGTTGTTGATCAAGGGTTCTTGCTTGAGCGGCTCCTGCTGTTTTCTCATCTACTGAGCATTTATTTCCAATCCATACGTAAATTGTTTTCTCGTCATCTAATAAATAAACATCTCCACTTGAAAAGATTAATTTATTGATTTCCTTTAAATTTCCTTGGTCAATCATAAAAAGTTTCAATTATTTCAACCTTTTTTTTTTTAAATTTGCGTTCTAATTTTTTAATAAAATCTTTTTTCTAACTATTTTATAAATTTAGATAATATATATGTATTTATCTTTAGACTTACTTTAAAAATCATTAAGAGCTAAATCAATTCTTTTCACCAATTCTGGTATTTTACTAAGATCTATAGAACAATACGCAATTCGAATTCCATTGATATTTTCATCTAATTTTTCGACTGGTATAATTCCTACTTTATATTTGTTTAGCAAGTGATCTGCGAATACTGTTGCTTTAATTTTATCAGGATTCAAATTTACAAAGACAAAAAATCCACCTGAATTAGGATCTATAGATATATCTGGATCTTTTATTTTTTTTAACTCAAAATTAATACTCTCATACCTCTCTTTAAGTAACTTCTTTACTTTGTCTCTTGATTTGATGATTTGTTCCATACTATTCTCCTGAAACAGTTTATTGACGACTACTTGGTAAAAACTGTTACAATTTGATATCGTCGCACGAATAAATCCTTCCAGTTTATTATTTATCTCATCCTTTAGTTTTTCTAATTCCTCTTCATTTTCTACCCATGATGGTTTTAAACCAAGAGTGATAAAACCAATACGCCCTCCATATATCAAAAGTTCCTTAGTAATACCATCCAACTTAATTGGAATTATATTTTCATCTAATTGATGAAGATCATAAAAAATAGACTTATTTATAACAGTATTATTATAAATATATGGCTCATAGGCGTCATCAATCAACACTATTATAGGTTTCTCAAGAGTTCTCTGACTCTCCTTTAGCATCTTAATGAGATTGGAAGCCTCTTCTTTTTTAGGGACATATCCCGTGGGATTATTTGGAAAATTCAGTAGAATTACAACTTTATCTTGAATTTTAGCAACTTCATTAATCGCAGTTTCTATTCCATTAATATTCATCTCACTATTGTTAAAGAATTCAAATGTTCGAGTTTTTGCCCTAATAAATTTGTTAATTATATTATCATAATTACCCCATCTCTTATTTGGCATGATAATATAATCGTTTTGATTTAAAAACATTACACAACCTTGAAAAATTCCATTAGTAACTCCACCTGTGATTACAGGCATTGTTATATATTTAGTTAATCTAGATAAAAGAGATTCATCTTCTTCGCCGTATAACGATTTCTTGATTATCCAGTCTTTCCAAACTTTTCTTATTTCATTTAAACCACCAATAGAAGTATATGGAATGATCTCTTTGACAGAGAATTGAGAATAATTTGCAATTTCTTTGAGATAACACGGTAACCAATCGGAATTTCCTCCCTCTATAAAATCTTTTTCAAATCCATAAGCAGATCCAAGAGTTCCAATTAATTCAGCCTCTTTTTTTGCTCTTCCTGCCCAATAAAAGATTCCCTCTGGAAGATATATTTTCTTTCCAACTTCTGATAAAGCATTATATAAGGGGGTTGTTTGTATAATGTCAAATTTCATAATTTATAGAACACTTTTTAAAAATTATAAAGAAACTTATCTATGAATAAATAATTTTGGAAAGTAATTGAAATTTATTTACTGAATTTAAATATTAGAATGAATTAAAAGAAAAATATGAGTAATGAAAATAATTTTAAGGATTCTGAAAAAGAAAAAGTAGATGAAAAACCCTCTTTAAAAGGCTGGCAAGACTTTATTGGAGGAATCACAGATGGTTTTGAAAGTTTTAAAACTTCGTTAGAAAAGCAATCAACGAAAAATAAAGAATTTTTAGAAGAAAATAAAGATAAAGTTAATAAATTCTTCAGTGGAGTTAAGGAAGACTGGGATAAACAGATTTCAAAATGGACTGCAGATATCGAAAAACGGAACTTAGAAACAAAAGAACAATGGGACGCTCATAAACAAAAGATAGGACAAGATTTTAGAACCTGGCAAGAAAAGACGCAACAAAAGTGGGAAGAAGGAGTGAAGGCAGTTAGAAAGGGATTTCTTCACACGTACGCATGGATTTTAGTGCTAACAATTCCGGTTATAATAATAATAGTTGTAGTAATTCGATTATTCGGAATTTAAATGATTGAAATTTTTTTAATATCTTTTTTGGTAGCTCTTACCGGGGCATTATCCCCTGGACCTTTATTAACGTTTACCATATATAAATCTATTAAACAAAAAAGAGGTTATATTTCGGCTATTTTTATTCTTTTAGGGCATGCTACAATCGAATTTGCTCTAATTATTGGTTTGCTAGCAGGAGCATTGTTTTTTTTTCAGAATATTATCTTCCTTACGATAGTCGGGGTAATAGGGGGGACTTTTCTGATTGTGTATGGGATTCTTGTGGTAAGAGACGTATATAAAACAAATTTCAGCAAAGATTTAATTCAGGAAGATATTAAAGGTTTTAAAGGTAATAGTTTTGTTGGAGGGATTGTTGTGAGCTTATCTAACCCATATTGGGAGTTTTGGTGGGCTTTTATTGGATTATCGCTTTTGGTAAGCTTTAATATAACTTTTGCTAATCCTCTAGGATTAATATTATTTTTTGTTGGACATGAATTAGGTGATTTTGTTTGGTATGTACCAATATCAGTGTTCGTGTATCTTGGTGGGAAATCTTTGAATCCTAAGGTTTATAAATACGTTTTGATCGTATGTGGAGGCTTTATGATAATTTTTGGTATTTATTTAATGTTTAATATAATAATCTTCCCTCCAAGTGCATGAATATAACATTTGCTTGAATTTCTTAATAAGTAGCGAATTAAAAAAAAATAGTCTCTTTAATATCTTTCTAATTCTTCGTCTTCTTCATTCTCAAAGAGATCTGAATGAGGCTCAAGAAAATTATTTTGGCACATTGGACATGAGTTATATTTTGAAAGCCAATACGCAACACATAAATAATGATATGTGCTTGCGCAAAAAGGACAAGTAATTACTCTATCATCAGCAAAATTAATAAATTTATGACAAACTGTACATTGAACATCAGATCTAGATATTCCCTTTCTAATTTTTACTCGATTCGCTAGAATTGTTTCCAATTTTGATACTTCTACTTGATAAAGACCTAAAGAATTACTTAATTGATTAATCTTAGATTTTATCTCTGAAATCCTTTCTTTTAATTCTTCTTCACTCAGTTTCTCTGCAAGAAAGGAAGATAATGCAAAGTTAAGAGGTAGTCCCTCGAAATTTTCGGTTTGCTCTGTAATTTCAGTAATTGTGGCAAACAGAATTCCCTCTTTTTCAATTAGTTCTTTAAAGCTTTTAAATAATTTGTTAAGAAGTAGTGATATCAGAAATGTTAGCTGTTGTTTTTTACGATTTAAACTCTCTTCCCAAAATTTTATAACTTGATATATATCAATATCATTTGATTTCATAGAATTCAATTTCTTAAAGACATCATCTTTAATATTTTGGATTTGTTGATGGTAGTCATTTAAAATCTCTTTAATTCTTTTTAATTGTGGAAATTCTTCCTTAATAATGAGTGATGCCTCATCTTCGTAAGATCTTATTAAATCATTGACTTCTGAGATTTTATCCGAAACATACTTTCTTATTTCAACTCTTAATTCTTCATCTTTTACCGTTTTAATAAAAGATAGATACTCATTCTTTCTACGAAAAATTTCAGAAGTTAAATTTGAAAAAATCTTTCGTAATCCCGTTGTAATATTTTCATAAGGTTTGAGAAGAGGCTCAATGCGTAATGCCCAATCTTCAATGTCATAAAGTATTGACGAAAAATTCTCAATTTTCTGGTAATAAAAATTAGCAATATCTTCAAACTTATCTGTTTCTATTATATTGTGTATTTTCTCTTGGAATCCTTTTTCCAAACTAATAATATAATAGTCAACTAATTTTGGTAGAAATTCACTAATCTTCTGATCTTTTAAAGTGTCTAAATTTATATTTAAATCCTTTTCTTTTATATTAAATTCCTCAATTTCAATTATTATATCATGCAATTTATCCGTAATTAGTTGTATAAGTAGAGGACGTATGAAATCTGTTAAACTTTTTATTACTTCTTTCCTTTCAAGTATATTAATGAATTCTTCTCCTTGATATGGCTCAAGAATGTTTTTTGAATACAACAGATATATTAAATCAGAATAATAATTAATTTTATGTTCATCTTTAGAGAGAAAAAATTGATAAATATCATCAAAATGAACAGTTAAAATCTTCTCAGTTTTATCTTTTTTTCTTTTGCTTAAGAATACCTCATTTAAACTATTAATAAAAATAACAAGTTCTTTAAGTTCATTCCAATCTTCTAAAGTATGAGGAATCTCATTTAATTTAAAATGTAAATTTTTAATTCTGTTAATTTCTATCCATAATTTCGTAGTATCTTCTTGAATCGTTTTAATCTCTTTAATAGATTCCTGTAACTTGGAACCTATATGGGTACTTTCCATAAGAAGATCTTCTATTCGTTTTAATGAAACCTCTAAGAGAGTACTATTTTTTGTTATTCTTTTAATATTTCTTGTATTTGAGTTAAGATTCTGTAAATTATCAGTTATAATTCTTATTTCATTCAATATTTCTGTTTTTAAATAAAAAAAATCTGAACTTGTGCTAGACAAAAAATAGTGTTCTGTAAAATTAGTTATGTCTTTTAAATAAGTTGAATATTGATCTAATAATTCATTAGAAAGATTTAACTTTGATTTTACAAAGTTATCTATCTTATCTTCCCCACCGTCTTCAGCTTTAAGCTTTCCAAGTGTATCTTTAATTTCTAAAATCTCATCTTTACTAAAACCAAGGATCTCTCTAGTATCATCAAAGGTATTATGTGAAAAATTCAACTTGATTTGACCCGTTATTAGCGTTAAGTATCTAATAATTAGTAAGCTTTCATATAATAAATTATTATTGATTAAAAGTAGATTATCTGAAATACAAAAACAAGGAGTTTGAGCAATTATTCTCCCATTTCTTTAATCTCAAAAAATTTCTCTTTAGATCCTTCAGCTGTTATAGTTAAGAGATCTATTCCATTTCCAGTCATAGCATCTCGTTTAATTGAATTTCTAATTGCTTTCTCAACAAGCTTCTCTCCTTGCGCAACTGTTATGTCTTTCTTATAATCTGCTTCTAAAATACCAATTGAAAGTAACATCCCTGTTCCAGCAGTTCCATAATCATCTTCCATAAGTGAACCAAGCGCATCGAGTGTGTACAATATGGGTCCATCTTTATCCATTCCAGCTATCACCAAATTTGTATATAAAGGAGCCATTTTACGCGAGTAAAGGTAATTTGAAACCATCTTTCCCATACTTTTTGTTGAAATTCGTTCTCCCGTCTCTAATTCATAGAGATTTGCTTGCGCTCGCAGAATTCTAACAAGAATCTGAAAATCACCAATCAAACCATATGCAGCTAAACCAATGTATTCTGTTATTTTAAACACTTTTTGTGTTGATTTATTTGTAACTGTATAGCCCCATGTGGCTCGACGGTCGTTTCCAAGCACAACTCCATCTTTACATTTGATAGCTACTCCTACAGCCCCGGGGACCATAATCTGCTGTTCCGACATTTTAATCCTCTTAAAATCTAAATTATTGAATTAATAGGTTATATTTTGATAATATAAATAATCAAAATTAATTAAAATTTTTCTTTTAAATTATAAAATTTTACCTTTTTCCCCTAAAAATCCAACTTTTTCATTCTCATAATTAACTTATCATTGATAATATTTCAATCAACCCTATAATCTCCAGATTAAAATTAATTTTTACTTATTAATTTTAATATGCCTTAATTGATATGATCAAATAAGTAACCCTAAATAATTCAAAAGGGATTATTTTTTTTAATTAAAAATTTTTTAATTCACCATTGAATCATTATAAAAACTACAATAAAGATGGTTTATTCATAATTGTTATTGGAATAATTTTGTTTCTATAAAAATCAACATATCTTTTTTGACGGGTTGACCATAATATGATCACATAATTGATGATATTAACATTTGTTTCGGATCACTTTTATCAATTATATTTTTCTTAATTCGCCACTAAATCATAGCCAAACTAAGATAAAAACCAATTTTGCCAAAATTAATATTTGAATAATGGTCATACTAACAAAAACATTTCATATTTTTAACATGATCAACCATTGAGTGATCACAGATGATGGACAATTTTTTATAATAAAAATTTTTTGTCGTGATTTTTTTTTTATTTAACTCATCACAGTCTTCTGATTTGCCATAACATTTAAATAACTCTTCACATATTATATTATCTAAGAAACTTTATTAATAACTTCAAAAAAAATTAAAAATTTAAATTTTTAAAATTTTGACTAAAAAAGTTGGAGGAATAAAAAATGGCTAAAAAGAAACATTCTTTCGCATGGAGCCCAATTCGTCGATTGATGAAGCAACAGGGTGCTAGTATTGTAGCTCGTAATGCAGTTGATTTATTAATTGATCATTTAGAAAAAACTGCTTCTGCTTTAACTGAACAAGCAAGAACATTCACGATGCATGCAAACCGGAAGAAAATAACAAAGAACGATTTACTCCTGTCAATTAAATACAAATAAACTATATTTAATGGGCTAAAATTAATTTAAAAATTTTTTTTCTTTTTTTAATTTTCATATAAAAATTTCATAACTCTTCAGTTTTGATGTTTTCATTAAGAAATTAGTAGTTTGGTTTAATTGCACTTAAATAATAATACACTTAAATAATAAACTAGTCATATCATCTTCCTTTGGAATAGAACAAAAACATTCACAAATAAAATTAAAAAATATGTGAAGAGTATTATTTTTTTAATTGTTCATCTATCGTTATCGCAGCACGTCTTCCATCTGCTACAGAGGTAACTACCGTTCCAGCTCCATGCACTATATCTCCGCCAGCATATATATTTAATCGACCTTCAATTAACTGTGTTTTTTCGTTTACTTTAATCAGTCCTTTACCAAACTCTTTTTCTAAATATACTCCGAGGGGTGACTCTATTTCTTGTCCGATCGCTATAATAATAGTATCGATCTCAATTTCAGTGGTTTTTGAATCATCAAATTCAGGACAGAATTTTCCTTCCCTATCAAAAACAGATTTACAATATACAAGAACAAGTTTATTTCCATAAATCTCTTTGGGACCCCAGGAATTAAGGATTTGAACACCAAATTCCTTTAGTTCTTCCTTTTCACTCTTCAAGCAAGGCATCTCGTTATCGGATTCAAGACAAACCATAGTGACGTTCTCAGCACCACACTTCAATGCTATATTAGCAGCATCAGCAGCCACACTCCCACCTCCAATAATTAATACTTTCCCAGTAATAACATATTTTCCATTTTGCTTATATTCCTTGAGAAGAGATAAAGCATCAACAACATTAACATTCTCTATTCCGGGTAGCTGTAATTTTCGACCTGAATGTAATCCTGGTGCTAAAAATGCCGCACTATAATCCTTTGAAAGATCAGAGATCATTATATTTTTACCAAGTTCTTTTCCAAATTTTATATCGATATTTGGATATGATATAATTCCTTTAAGTTCCCTATTTAACACTTCATCAGTAAGTCTAAAGGAGGGGATGTATAATGTAGGTACACCTCCAATTTTATTCTCTTTCTCGAAAATGTCAATATTATAACCCAATCGTGCTAAAAAGTGAGCACATGATAATCCTGCTGGTCCAGCACCTATTATAGCTATCTTTATGCCATTGTTCTTTGAAACATATAAGTCCCAACCCTTAGTATCCGCTTGTTTACATACCCATGCTTGAAGTTTTTTTATTCGCGTAGGCTCATCAGCATAATCAAGGTGATAACATTCTGATTCACATAGATTTTCTGCAGGACACACTTGACCACAGATTTCTGCTAGTGGATTCATTTCACGCATATGTCGTACAGCTCCCTCATAGTTTCCTACTTCAATACGCCGAATGAAATTTAGTACATCTATCCCCGCTGGACATTTTTTCATGCATTTAGCATCTTCACACCATTGACATTCAATTGAAGCGCGTTTAGCTGTAGCTTCTGTAAAATTTTCCTTTATCAATGGCATCTGAATTTTTGTTTTTCCCTTTACATGATTAATATACTCTTTAGAATACTTTCGTGGCAAATATTGTTTCATTTTTAAATCTTTTAGTATCATGTTAACAGCACCAATAGCTGAACTTGTAACTGAAACTACGCCTTCACCCATAGTGGTAGAATCTCCAACACAGTAAAGGTTTTTAAATTCTGTACGAGCACCTAATCGATTTAATATGTGTTGTCCTAACATTTGTTTTGGACCTCCAATATTACCAAAATTTCTTTGAGTAAAACGCTCAGTGGTTCCAGGTGTAGCGACATCTAAAGTTATGATGTGATCTTTTATACCGGGAAATTTGGTTTCTATAACATCAAGCACTTCATCAGCAAATTTCTCCTTCATTTTTATATATTCTTCACTTTGATATCGAGGATCGTCTGGTCGTGGCCAATCATAATCTCCAGTAGAACATAACACCGATATTGAATGAGTTCCTTCTGGACAAATGGACGGATCATCAATAGATGGAAGATATAAGAAGTAATTATTTTTAGATAATTCAGTTAGATCCCCGATAAGGACTTCAATAGCATTTGTATCTTCAGGTAAGACTTCTGCATCTACACCCATTAATAATACCACACAACTATATGTAGGTACAAAACTCTGAGCCCATTTTAATCGTTCAGGTGTAATATGCTTAGGTTTAATGAGTTTCCCGTAAAGATTCCATATTGTTGCATCAGAAATTACAAAATTAGCACTTATTTTTGTCCCATCATCGAGTTGAACTCCATAAACCTTGCCATTATCAAGGAGTATTTCTTCGACCATATGACGATATAATATCTGACCACCATTTTTTTCCATTCCTTTTTCAAGTATGTTAGGAAACATCTGTGGTGATCCTGCTGGATAGCAAGCACCCCCATAGAAAGTTTCCCAAACAATTGGTGCTGCTAATAATTGAGGTGTTTCCTCAATGGTGGTGCAATAACACGTAGCAATAAGTAAATCAAATAATCCCTCAATTTCTGGGTCTTTCACATATAAATCAAGTATTTCTTTCAAAGAGCTATTCATGTATTTTCGTAATCTCATTGTAATCATTGGATGTCTAAAAAACATTTTTAATGCCAATTTAAGTGGCATTGTGTCAGGAGACATCGGCATTGGTGATTTCATCAAGTCATCGTAAATTTTACGAGTATGATCATAGAATCCTTTTAATTGTTCTTCTTTTCCTGGAAATGCAGCACATAATTCCTTAAAAAAACGGTTGAAATCCTTCCAAAACGTAACAGAAGTATCCCCAAAATGCATTCTATAGTAGCAATCATGTGGGATCATATCAATTTCTTCTTCTATCTCATTCATAACGAAACGATGTGGAGATGGACCTTCACCCCATCCAAATAACATTGCTGCCCCAGCATCCATTGCAAATCCCTTACGTTTTACAGATGAACAAACTCCTCCAGGAATATAATGTTGTTCTACCACTAAGACGTCTAAACCTTTATTAGCAAGTAGCGCTCCAGCAGTAATACCGCCAATACCAGCACCTACAACCACCACGTCATAAGAATCCTTAATTATTCCATTATTTATTATTTTCAATTATTCTCCTCTTTAAATTAATTGCTTATACTATAAAATCTCCTTTATTAATTATTCTTTATAAGTTCAAATTATTAAGTTAAAAATACTTTTTAATAAATTGTAAGCGAGCTATTTCAGGATTTTTTCCTTTATTTAAAATAAATTCTTCAAATTTTTTATAAAGTTCAAGCATATCATCGTATAATTGGAAGTATTTCTCATTTGGAACAACAACAATACTACGTTCCAAATCTATAAATTTATTCACAATATCTTCCCAACTCTTTATTATATTTATAGAATCATAATAGGATTTTGCAGCCCTGAATACTGCACCTAAAGCTGCTGAATCTGTAAATTCAAATACTCGTACTTTTGTTTTGAAAATATTTGCTAAAACTTGAAGAATATCTTTATTTGCAGAAGCACCTCCCGTTGCATAAATCTCTAAAGGTTTTTCACCGATCCATTTTGAATGAAGTCTCATGGACAAGAATTGTGCTTCAATTATTCCTCTAATATTCCCTTCTATATCGTTCTCATCAAAGCCAAATCGATACACTTTTGGTTCTAATACATGTGGGACAATTTCAGGAAAAAAGTAAGGCAACATTAGTTTTCCATTATTTCCAGGCAGTGATTTTTCCAAAATTTCAGAGAATTTTTCCCAATTAAGATGAAATTTATTTTTTATTTTCTCTCGTGCCAATGAACCGTTTTTATAGCAAATTAAACTCATATAATCTCCTGTCGGGGCTCCAAATACATGACCCTCACCTTTAAGATCAAGATATAAATCTTGTAAATAGCTAAAATATGTGTCGCTCGTTCCAAGACTTATTCCTACTTTTCCCTTTTTAATTAATCCAACACCAATAAGGCTATTCGGATTATCACCTGACCAAGCTATCAGATTAGTATTTGGATTAAATCCAAATTTCTCTATAAAATAAGATGATATTTTTCCAATTATACTATATGGTTGCGAAAGCGGAGGTAATCTTTCTCTTAAATTAGGTGCTGTTGCTTTTAAAGCTCTCTCATCCCATTGTTTAGTTTTTATATTCATTAAATTCATTCCAGCTCCATCACCATGATCGATAGAAGCATTTTTTCCTAACAGAATTGAAGCTATAAAAGAACTGACTAAATGAATGATTGAGGTTTTCTCGTATAATAAAGGATACTCTTGAAAAAATTTTCGAATTTGAGGTCCAGAAAAGCGTTCAATGGTATTCGAACCCAATAAATTTATCGTAGATTTTAATCCCCCTAATTTTTTGCGAATTTCTTCACATTGTTTAGTAGTACTCGAATCCATCCATATAGGACTTGTTGGACGAGAAAATGAGCTCTTTAATTGAATTACTAATGAGTTATCAGCATCTAATCGCTTAAGGGTTTTTACAAAATCACTATTTAAATATACTGTTCCATGTTGTTGTCCTGAACCGGAAATGGCTTTAATTTCAAAAAGAGCTCTCTTATTATTTTGCATTTTTTCAAACAGTAATTCTAGAGCCTCTACCCACATAAGGGGATATGAATGAACGACTTTTTCATTATCTAAGATTATTGCTCCATTATGTGTATTATAATGGGATAATTCTTCATCAAAGTTGATACTATTCCTATATACTATTTTTTTTAAATTAAAATCAACTATAATACCCGTCAAACTTTGAGTTGAGCAATCTAATCCAA
>JAHQWL010000014.1 GCA_029856155.1 Promethearchaeia archaeon | reverse complement strand
CTAACTGACATGACTAATTATGCGGAAGCATTAAGAGAATTAAGCTCCGCAAAAGAAGAAATACCCAGCAGGAAAGGATATCCAGGATATATTTATTCAGATTTTGCATCTATCTACGAAAGAACTGGGAAAATTAAAGGTAAAAAGGGAACAATAACTCAAATACCTATATTAACGATGCCTAATGATGATATATCTCATCCTATTCCCGATACAACAGGTTATATCACTGAAGGGCAATTAGTTTTAAGTCGAAGTTTACATCAGAAAGGTATCTACCCTCCTTTTGAAGTTTTAGCTTCAATATCAAGATTAATGAAAGATGCTATTGGTAAGGAAAAGACAAGAGAGGATCATGCTGATGTTAGCTCTCAATTGTTAGCATCTTATTCAAATTATCTAGAAGTAAAAGATCTTATTTCAATTGTCGGAGAAGATGGATTAAATTATGATCAGAAGAATTTATTGAAATATGGAGCAGATTTTGAACAAAAGTTTTTGAATCAAAAGTCAGATGAGAGCCGTAATTTTGAAGATACTCTTAATATTGGTTGGAACGTGTTAGGTAATTTAACCGAAAATCAATTACTTAGAATTCATCAAAATTTTATTAATAAATATTACTCTGGAAAGGTGTAAAGAATAAGTTTTAGAGATATAAAACCCAGTAAAACTAACTTAATAAATTTGCGTAAAAGACTAGATTTTGCTTTAAAAGGGGAAAGTTTTTTAGAATTAAGAAGAGAACAATTAATGATCTTACTTCGAGAAATATGGAAAGATTATAATGAATTAAGAGAAGAATTCCTCACTCTTTTTAAAGAATCAATGAAATTATTAAATCTTACTTATGAAGAGATGGGTAAAAATGAATTATATTTGATTAGTAATTTAAGTAGGATTCAATACAGACCTAAAATTGAAATTCTATATAAAAAGAAAGTGGGGATAACAAAACCCCAAATTTCATATGAATTAATTCAAGAAGAAAAACTACCTGCATATACATTTGAAAATACAAGTCCTTATCTAGACGATTTAATTATAACTTTGAAAAAATTTTTTCATCTGATAATTGAATTTTCTGAAATTGAAGATTTACTATTAAAGCAAGCAATTAATTTTAAAAAAATCAATCGAAGGATAAATGGTTTAAAAAACATGGTAATTCCTCAGTTAAAATCTAATATTAAACTAATAAAAGACATATTAGAAGAAATTGACAGAGAAAATTATATTAGATTAAAAAAAACTAAAGACCTAATTATTAAAAAATAAAAAATAACTTGAGATTGAGAAATTTGGCGAAAAAAGATAATTTCAGTTTGATGAAAGTAGAAATAAACGAACTGTTTAAAGATCAATTTCTAATTGAATTATCTAATTTAAACTTAGTTCAATTAAAAACAAAGGAGAAACAGATTATTAAAGAAGAATTTGAGGAACAAAAGCCTTTTTTTGATAGAATTAAAGATTTGAGAAAAAATTTAGATATTTTATTAAAAAGACTTAATATTAATGAATTTGTTCTTTTAGGCCTGAAGGTTGATGATTCTGAGAGAATAGAATTTGCAGCGAAAGATTTACCAGAATTGATTAATCATATCTTTGAAGAAATAGATTTTTATATTAATAGAGTTAATGAATTGAAAAGTTTTGTTGCTAAAGGGACAATTGAATTAGAGAATTTAATTATGTTAAAGGCTTGTTATAGAAATTTAGAAGAGTTGAATTTTGCAAAAGACTCCCTTAATGACATTAATCAATTTAAGTTTAGAATATTTACAACCTTTTCGAAAAATCTTAATAATTTAAAAAATCTTTTTGATTTCACGGAATTCCCTAATTTCTATTGGACATTTGAAATTTCTAAAGATAGACTTGGATTTTGCATATTTTATCCAAAAGATAAAGAAAATGAATTTAATGGAAGGATTCGCCTTATTCATTCCGAAGAAATCCCAATTGTAAAGAAATATTTTACAGAAACGGGAATAAACCATATTAGAATTGATAAAGAAATAAATTTTATTGAAAGGATGCTCTTAAGATACTATAAAGAATTAAATCGAATTGGCCGAGATAACTTGTTAAAATTCGCTGGAATCAATGAAATTGTGCAAAATATTGAGGATTATAACTGGGCAAATCAACAATTCGAAAGAAAATCAACTAATCATGTGGTTCTCAAATTTTTCGTACCTTATTCAAAAATTAATTATGTAAAAACTTTATTATTTGATAAATTTAAAGATAAAATTTCAATTGATACAATAGATATTTCTAAAAAAGATCCTACAATAGAAACTTATGGTTTAGAAAAAATAAAAAAGAAAAAAATTAAAATTAAACCAAAACCTAAAGAAGAACCCGTAAAATTAGAAGAAGAAGATGAAGACCTTGAAGATACTCAAGATTTACGTGAAATAACTCCAACAATTATGAAAAACTTCTTTTTAACTAAACCTTTCGAAGCACTCACGAGAATGTATGGAATTCCGAATTATTCTGAAATTGATCCTACCCCAATCATAGCTATTACTTTTCCAATATTATTTGGAATAATGTTTGGAGATATTGGTCATGGACTGACGCTTATTATAGCTGGACTAATTGGTGGTTTACTTTTTAGAAAACGTGGTGGTGATTTTGTTAGTTTTTCTTGGATTATATTTTTCTGTGGATGGGCTTCATTTTTTATAGGGTTTTTATATGGAGAATTTTTTGGATTACATGAAATTGTAATTTTTGGGAATGTTTTGTGGCATTTAGGACCTATAACAATTCCTTTTATCAATATAACATTTAACGATCCATTAAATAACATAATGTCTGTGTTTTATTTTGCGATAATAATTGGAATTTTCCATATTAATCTAGGATGGTTTATTCAATTTTTAAACTATTGGAAACAACACAGAAAGTATCTAAGTCTAAGTGATTCTTTAATAAAGATTCTACTCTTAATAGGAGGAACCGTTTTAATTTTCACATATGGATTCGATATTTATACATGGTTCTCCTTTCCTTACCCTATTTTATTAGTAATAATACCAAGTTTATTATTATTACTTTTGAAGCCTGTGGGTAAATTGATAGGAATTTCATATTTCAAAAAAGAATCTTACGGTGGATTAATAGGTGAAGGCTCACTCGAAACTTTTGATACGGTCTTATCCGTTATGAGTAATGTTGCCTCTTATATTAGATTATTAGCTTTAGCATTAGCCCATATTGCTTTATTGTACGCGATAAATATAATGGTTAATTTAATTCAAGGGGAAGGTATTGGAGTAGAGATTGTAAATTTTCTTGGGTTACTCTTCGGAAATACGGTAGTTATCTTATTAGAAGGGTTATTAGTTTTTATAAATACTCTCAGGCTTCATTTTTATGAATTCTTTTTTAAATTTTACCAAGGTTCAGGAATTGGATACAATCCTTTCCATTTAGATGATAAATTTTCAATCATTAACTTTAGAGCAATAACTGAAAGAGATATAATTTCTGAGGAAATTGAAAAAGAAATCGACTCTGAATCTATTAGAGGGGAAATTGATAAAGCGTATAACTATATTATAAAAAAATATAAATAAATTTTAAACCCACCATTAAGAATTAAAGTTAAAAATCGATGGCAAATAATAGTATCGAAAATGAATATGTAACTAAAAGAAGCAAAATACGAATTATTCTTTTAGTTTTTTACTTCTTAATCCTCCTATTCCTTTATTTTTACTTAATAGATTTAAATTTTAATCCAACTATCGTAATTCTTTTATTGTCTTTTTTGTTATTATTTGGAATTGGCCTATTCTTAAAGCAAACTAAAGGTTCGCTATATTCAAGAATGTTCCCCGAGAAAAAACCTAAGTCTTCAATTAATAAGCAACAAAAAATGATACGAGAAAAAGACGAAAAACGATACCAACAGAGAATACCTAAATATATTAATCTCAATTCTCAATATCATAACCCCTTAATTCAAAAATGTCAAGGCTGTGGAAATATTTTACCAAATTTTGTTAAAAAATGTCCATTTTGTAACAAACAAATAACGTAAACCTACCTTCTTTTGTGATATTAAATGTTCAATCAAAACGACACAAACAAGGAAGCTAATGATGGATATATTTCATCAATCGTAGGGTCATTAGTTAAAATCAAGGGTTTAGAAAATCAAATTTGTCTTCATGATTTAATTAAAATTTCTAAATATAATATTTTAGGAGAAGTAATCCAAATTTACTCAGACTATATTATTGCTCAATGTTTCGAAAATACCACAAACGTGAAATTATATGATAAAGTAACTAGTTTAAATGAACCGCTATCTATGGAATTAGCTCCTGGGCTTCTTTCAAATGTATTCGATGGATTGCAGAGACCTTTAGCAAATGTTTTTAAAGATATACGTTCTGGAAGACTACACAGAGGTATACAGTATCCTTCTTTATCAAGAGTTAAAAAATGGCATTTTATACCATCAAAAAAAGTTAATGATAAAGTTAAAGGTGGAGAAATAATTGGTTCCGTAAGGGAGTCTTCATTTTTAGAACATAGAATTATGCTACCCCCTAATATCTCGGGACTCCTCTCCTTTATTGTAAATGAAGGCAATTATACTATTATTGATGAAATATTTAGACTAAACGTAGAAGGTAATGAAAATTCTTATACAATGTTACAAAAATGGCCAATTACAAAAAAGCGTCCATACAATAAGAAACTAAATCCTGTGGAACCATTGATTACAGGAATTCGTGCTATAGATTTATTATTTCCAATTGCCAAAGGGGGAACAACTGCTATTCCAGGTGGATTTGGAACTGGAAAAACTGTTATTCAACAAATGCTTGCTAAATGGTGCAATGCTGATGTTGTAGTATATATTGGTTGTGGTGAACCTGGAAATGAAATTGCTAACATCATGAAGCAATTTTCAGAAATCATTGATCTTAAAAGTGGAAAAACGTTATTGGATCGGATAATACTTATTGCTAATACCTCAAATATGCCTGTTTCAGCACGAGAAGCTAGTTTGTTTTCCGGTGTTACGATAGCAGAGTATTATCGAGATATGGGCTATGATGTTGTTGTACTTACAGATAGCACATCAAGATGGGCTGAATCCTTAAGAGAAATTTCAGGACTATTGGAAGAAATGCCAGCAGAAGAAGGTTATCCCGCCTATTTACCGTCAAAACTATCAGGCTTTTATGAAAGGGCTGGTATTGTCAAAACAAATGCAACAGATCAACAAGGACATGAAATAAAAGGGTCTGTAACTATTGTGAGTACAATATCTCCCCCAGCAGGAGATTTTAGTGAACCAGTTACATCAACTACTAAAAGGTTAGTTCAAGCTTTTTGGGCACTAGATCCAAAATTAGCTTATTTAAAACATTATCCTGCTATCAATTGGGTTGAATCATATTCAAACTATCCACAATTCATCGCTGAATGGTGGTACGAGAGAGATATTGATTGGTCAGAGATAGATTTTGATTGGTTAGAATGTAGAAGACTAGTAAATGAGATTCTATCACAAGAACAAGAATTGAAGCATGTAATTCAATTAATTGGAGATAAAAATTTACCAGAGGACCAAAAATTGACCCTTTTTATAGCAAAAATGATAAAAGATGGTTTTCTAATCCAAAATGCTTATGATGAGGTTAACAATCATACTAGTTCTGCAAAATTATTGGGTTTAATCAAAATTATTCTTATTCTCTATATTGAGGGTAAAAATCTTACACAAAAAGGAAAGTTAATTAAAGATATCCTTGATCCCGAACTTATAAATTCTATTTTACGAATAGGTCAAATGATACCAAATGATGATTTTCAACAAATTGAAAAGTTAAAAGATAAACTTGTAGAGAACTTAAAGACACAATCTTTATAATCTATTGAAAAAGTAAACTTTTCAGTTCTATGGTTTAAACCATTCAAAAAAGTAATAAGTACATGTAAGTGGATTAGCAATTACAAATTTTTTTCTAACAGATGTAGCTAAGCGACCAGCTCTTACCATATCAATAGCAGTAATTTCAGAATCATGTGGTAAGACATGAACCATGAAAAGGGAATGTTCAAGACCCGGTCCTTTTTTATAAACTACAAAATCAGCCCCAAATTTAAGTCCCGGTCTTGGGATATATCCTTTTTCTCTTAAATCTTTATAAATTACATATTTTTCTTTAAATTTATGATGAATTTTAATAGCAATTTCATAAAATGTCTCGGAATTTAAGAATCTTTTTTCTTTTATATCAAAAATAGTAACTTCATCCTTTTCCAATAAATAATATGCTTCTATTAATGACAATTCGCTTGGCTTGGAAAAATATTCTAATCTAGGCTTGTTTATTCCTAATGGAGATCCAAAAAATCCCTTCTTTACATATAAATACGAAGCATACAAAGGGTTGAAAATAATCACTCTAGAATTTACGAACTTTGCAGGAATTCTCTCTGGTACTTCAATGTCATCAAGAGAGATTTGTTCATCCTTTATTTGGTTCATCATTAAAGAGATATTAAAACTACCTTAATAATTCTTTTAAATTTACAATTAGTAGATGACATTATATAATTTTCAATATTAATAATTTTAATAGTATAACAAAAAATACGTGTGTTAAAAAAATGGTTATCAGACGAGCAGCTGTTGCGGGTAGCTTTTACCCCCGCTATAAACCAGATTTAATTAATATATTGAAAGAATCTTTTACCAATACGGAGTTTGGACCTGGTCAAGAACCAAAAACTTTAAATCAAGAGCAAAGATCTGTGATAGGTGGAGTATCTCCTCATGCGGGATATATCTATTCTGGGTGTGCTGCAGCATATACTTATCTAAATTTGTTCTTAGAAAGAATACCCGATACAGTTATAGTATTAGGTACTGATCATATTGGTTATGGAAAAGTTGCGTTAATGGATGATGGAGAGTGGGAGACACCTCTAGGAAATATACCAATTGATAACGAGTTATCTGAGAAAATAATAGATAATAGTAATATAATAATTAATGATGAGTCAGCATTCATTGGATATCCTTTTGGAAGAGAACACAATATAGAAGTACAATTACCTTTTATTAAATACTGTGCTCAAGAAAAAGAAGTTAAATTTATTCCAATAATAGTATCTATTAAAGATTTTAATAAATTGAGCAAATTATCGAACGATATTGCAAAAGCAATTGAATCTTATAACAAGGATGTTGTAATAGTAGCTTCTTCTGATATGACTCATAAAGAGGTATATGATTCAAAACAATTAGAAAAATTTAAAGAAATAGATCAACAAGTTATTGATTCTTTTGTTGCATTTAATCCAGAAAAAACATTTGAGGCTGCCTCAAAAACAACAGTGTGTGGTTCTCAAACAATAACTTCTTTAATAATGATAGCTAAAAAATTAAATGCAAGTAAAGGGAAATTATTGAAATATTACACAAGTGCTGAAAAAACTGGAAATCTTAGTGGATATTGTGTGGGATATTTTTCAGGAGTGTTAATGAAATAAATCACATATAAAATACATAATTTAGAGTAAAGAAAGTTTTGAAGTAAAATGCCAGATAATAATGAAAAAGTTGAGGATTTCATAAGCTTATGGAGAAAAAAGATGGAAACTGAAATCAAAAAACCCAGTGCCATCGGAGAAACGATAGATAGAATTAAGGAAATAGAAGAAGAGAATGAACAACTGAGAAATAAAATTAAAGAGAATATCGATTTAATAAGCAAAACTGAAAAAATCGTTAAGAACACTATTGAAGAAAATGTGAGATTGAAAGAACAGTTAAAACAAGCAGGGATGATTGGTGGAATAAATGCAGGTGATCTTCAACAAGAAAATATTAAACTTAATAATCAAATAATCAGTTTAGAAAAAAACCTCACTGAAAAAGAAGTAGAGTTAAGAGCGAGAAATCATGAAATTACAGAATTAAAAACGAGATTAGAGGTAGTTGCAAGAGAAGCTCAATCATTAAGTAGTTCTATAACAGAAAAAGATTCTGCTGTAACCACAGCATTGATTGATGATTTGAAATCGGAATTATCGAAGAAGAAATCTCAAATTGATGAATTAAATAAAAAAATTGATGAATTAAAACAAGAAAATGAAGTGTTAAATGAACAATTGATCGAAAAAATGAAAAAATTACCAATAGATTATGTTGTTCCAGTAGAGCCACCAAAATCATCAGTGATAAGGCCTCAACCAAATCAACCCTCATCGCAAACATTAGAAATTTTATGTCAAGATCTTCAATCAGATTTAAACAAATATAAACGAATCGTAGATAAATTAACTAAAGAAAAATCTGAACTTCAAGTAGTAATTGAAAGCGGGGGATTCAAATTAGAGCCAGATGAGATAAAGGAACTTAAGAGTGAAAATGAGGAACTTAAAAATGAACTTTCTCAAATACAAAGATCTCTAAAAGAGAAATCAGAAGAACCCGTTTTAACTCCCCAGATTAATGAACTTGAAAAAAAACTCTCTGAAATTCAAGAACAATTAAATCAGAAGGATCAGTTGATAGCAGAATTAAAAGCAATAGAGAAACCACTACCTATAGTTCACAAAGGACCTATGTCAGATTTGGTAGAAGATTTACAAAATAAAATAAATAAGTTAAAAATAGCAATAGACGAAAAAGATAAAATAATTGAACAATTAAAATCATCATAAATGAAAATCCAAAATAAAAATAATCCCTCCATAATTTTTGCTGGCTCTTTCTCGATTGATCACATAATACGTTTTAAACGCTTGAATAAGCCCAGTCTTGGAGGAAGCGTATCATACTGTTCCTTAGCACTAAGTAATTATACCCAAGATGCTAAAATTGGCATAATTTCACATATAGGCAAATTAAATTTGAAAAACTCCCTATTAGGTAAAATAAAGAATAAAAATATTGATTTAAGAGGAATTAAATACTCTCCTGTAAAAAATACGAATTTTGTATTAGATTACTTTGATCATGCAAGGACATTAACGCTAAAATCTAAAAGCCCCAATCTTATGTTTAGCGATATTCCATCAGATTATCTTATTTTTCCTCCAACTGTATTTGTACTTGTTCCATTATGTAATGAAATTTCAATTGAATATGTGGCTCAAATTTTGAAAAAGTTTCCTGATACTTATATCGGCATAGATTTACAAGGTTTTATTAGAAAAATTGATGAAGATGGAAAAGTAGCATATATTTATGACAATGAAATCATCTCTAATATGGAAAAAATTATTAATTTAATTGGAGATAAGTTGATATTGAAGGGTTCAGAGGAAGAAATGAGTCTTCTTGCAAAAACTTGCGATGATTTTGAGAAAGTCATGGCTCACTGTAATGAGTATAATAATTACGGGATTTACATTATGACTTTAGGAGAAAAAGGTTCTATGCTCACTAAAAAGGGAGAAAAAATCTTGAAAATACCTGCATTTAAACCCCGGAGAGTCGTAGATGAAACTGGGGCAGGAGATGTGTATCTTTCAATCTTTTTATTTGAATTTATCCATTCTGATAAATCTTGGAAATCTATCAAAAAAGCTGCATATTTTGCATCAGCAGCAGCTTCTTTTTTAGTAGAAAAAAAAGGACCCTCTGGTTTTGTGACGAAAAAAACAGTTTTAAAAAGATTAGAGAAAAAACGATATATCAATTAAATAACAAACTCTAATGAATAATGTATTATGCATATTAATAGCCATTTTTCAATAGGAGTCATACTTGCTTCGATTCTAAACTACTATTTCAATTTTAATTTACTTGATTTTTCAATTATTATTTTATTTTCATTTATATGTGATTTCGATGTATTTTTTTCGAAATACGCAAAAGATTACAATCATAGGCTATTACTAAGTCACTCAATAATTCCAAGTATAATAATAATACTTTTGGGATACTTATTGAATTGGAAAGTACTAATCATTGGTGGTATTAATTATTTTATTCATATAATTATTGATACTATTGATTGGGGCACAAATTTATTTTATTTTCAAAAAAAACAAATCGGTTTAAAATTATTACTTTCTAAGGAAGAACAGGAAAATTTGCCTAAATATTTAGCCAGATATAAAAATCCTGCATCTTTTTTTGATGAAAAATATTACAATAGTAAGATATGCTTAGCAATAGAAATTATTCTATTTATTTTGATGGTAGTTTTTATCTTCCTATTTGCTATCCAATATAGTTTTATGCTTCTATTATATTTTCTTGGTCTATATTTTCATTTAAATCGTCATTTTAC
>JAHQWL010000012.1 GCA_029856155.1 Promethearchaeia archaeon | reverse complement strand
GTGGTGTATGTCAACTTAGTAAAGTTCAAACTTTTGAACCGAGCAGAATAATTCAAATGATTCTTGAGGGTTTTGAAGAAAAAATTATTGAGAGCGGTGTTTTATGGGATTGTTTAACTTGCAATGCGTGTCTTCAAAATTGCCCTGAAGGAATAAATTTCGCAGATATCGTAAGAATGGCTAAATACAAAATGCGAGAATCTTATAGTCAAGACCCGGATGAGTATATTGCTCATAAGGGGGTGTATACCACTATCTCGGAAATTATGAGCGAACCCTCTATAAAACCCGAGAGATCTCTTGAATGGGTTCCAAAGGGATGTGAAATTTCAACACAAGGAAATATTATGTATTATGTTGGGTGCTTACCCTTTTTTAATTTTGAGTTTGAAAATTCTAATTCTATAGCAGAAAGCACTTTGAAAATATTATGCCAGATTGAAAAAGAACCTATAGTAGTTCTTCAAGATGAAATCTGTTGTGGACATGATCTTTATTGGGGTCAAGGAAAACTTAAAGAATTTATTAATCTAGCAAAGAAAAATATCAAAAGAATTGAAGAAACTGGTGTTAAAACAATTATTACTGCCTGTGCTGAATGTTATAGGACACTTAAAGTAGATTATCAAAATCTTTTTGAAGATTTTAATAAAAAATTCATTATTAAACATTTAATTGAGTATATATATGAAAATTGGAAAGCAAATAAGATTGAGTTTAAAAATCCATCTCAAAAAGAAGAACTTATCCCATTTACTTATCACGATCCATGTCGTTTAAGTCGATTTTTGCCTAAAAATAGTCATATAATAGAAAATGTACGTGAAATTTTTTCCCATTTAAAAAAAATAGGATATAAGTTTAATGAAATGGCACACAATAAAAAAGATGCTTTGTGTTGTGGAGTGAGCTCTTGGATGAATTGTAATGACCGTTCAAAAGCATTGCGATATAAAAGACTCTTAGAAGCAAAAGATGTCGGAGAAATAATGGTCACCTCATGCCCAAAGTGTAAAATGCATTTATCTTGTTTACAAGAAGATTATGAAGATATATCATCAATAGAAATAGTGGATTTTTCTGAATTCTTAGTAAATTTAATATTTGTCGTTGATTCTAATCCAATGGCAGAGGGAGAAAAATAATGGAGGGTTCAGTGTTAGTAATTGGAGGAGGTATAGCAGGAATACAAATTTCTCTTGATCTCACAGAATTAGGATTTAAAGTATACCTAGTTGAGAGATCACCTTCAATTGGAGGGAGAATGGCTCAACTGGATAAGACTTTTCCAACATTAGATTGTTCCTTATGTATATTAGCTCCAAAGATGGTCGAAGTATTTCGTAATCCTAATGTTGAACTAATGACATATCATGAGGTACTTGAAGTAGATGGTGAACCTGGTAATTTTACTGCGAAAATTCTTAAGAAACCTCGATATATTGACGAGATAAAGTGCAAAGGATGTGGAGAATGTTCTGCTAAATGCCCTAAAATAATGGCGCCTAATCCTTTTGAAATGAATATTGGTAAAAGAAAATCAGTATTTATTCCTTTTCCACAAGCAGTACCTCCTATTTATTTAATTGATTCAGAAATGTGTTTATATTTAACGAAGGGAGTATGTCAAATATGCAAAAAAGCCTGCCCTGCTGATGCTATAGATTTTGAACAGAAACCTAAAGAATTTGAAATTAAAATTGGAGCAGTAGTGGTAGCAACTGGTTTTGAAATGCCTGCTGAAAAATTATCTTCAAGATGGGGATATAAGTACGAAAATGTTGTAAGTGCCCTTGAATATGAGAGGATATTATGTGCATCTGGTCCATTCAGTGGACATGTAAAAAGATTAAGTGATGATGAGGAACCTGAAGTAATTGCTTTTGTTCAGTGTGCAGGTTCAAGAGATCTCCATGAAAATGTACCCTTCTGTTCTAGTGTTTGTTGTACGTATACAGCAAAACAAGCAATAATTACCCAAGAGCATTCGGATAATTCAGAATGTTATGTATTTCGACATGATATTCGCGCATATGGTAAAAATTTCTATGAGTTTACTCAAAGAGCTCAAGAAGAATATGGAGTTAAATATTTTCAATCAAAAATAAGTACAATTGCGGAAGATCCTGAAAATCAAGATCTAATCATACATTTTGAGGACTTAAAAACAGGTGAATTTAAAGATTTTCGCGCAAATTTGGTTGTTCTGGCATCACCTTTAGTTCCATCAAAAGGAGGTAAAGAATTAGGTAACTCTTTAGGAATTGAGTTAGGTAAATACAACTTTTTCCAAGAAAAATCGTATTTTGATAAATTAAAATCTACTAGAAATGGAATTTTCTTATGTGGATTCTGTCAAGGACCAATGGATATTCCAGAAACAGTAGCAGATGCCAGTGGAGTAGCTGCACAAATTGCTGATTTATTAAACTCTGTTAAATTTACTCAAATAAAAGAAAAAATATTTGATATAGCAGAAAAAGAGGTTAAAATTACAGATAAACCAAGAATAGGAGTAATGGTTTGTCATTGTGGAATTAATATAGGAAATTATGTAGATGTTCCTCGAGTTGTAGAATATGTTAAAAACCTCCCAAACGTAGTGGTATGTGAAGCAAATTTATATTCATGTTCATCTGACTCTCAAATCAGAATTAAAGAATTAATTGCCGAACATGATTTAAATAGATTTATTGTGGCATCTTGTACGCCTAGAACACACGAAAGCTTATTTCAAGAAACATGTCAAGAAGCGGGGTTAAACAAATATCTTTTTGAACTTGTTAATATTCGCGATCAGTGCAGTTGGGTTCATATGACACAAAAAGATGCTGCTACTCATAAAGCCATAGACTTAATTAGAATGAATGTAGCAAAGTCTAAATTATTAAAACCCCAGAGAGAAGATAAAATAGATATTACCCATACAGCTCTAGTCATCGGTGGAGGCATTTCAGGGATGAGCGCAGCCTTAAATATAGCTAATCAAGGATTTAAAACTTTTCTTGTCGAAAAAGAAAACGAGTTGGGGGGAAACTTAAGATTCCTAAATGTGTTATATCCCGTTCATAAAAATGCATTAGAATTATTAAATGAAACAAAAGAGAAGATAGGGAAAAGTAGTAACATTCAGGTATTCTTAAATAGTGGAATTAAGAACATTAAAGGTTATGTCGGAAATTATGATGTAGAGATAAACGATTCAAATAACGAAATCCATGAGTTAAAAATAGGGACAATAATAGTTGCTACTGGGGGTCAAGAATTTAAACCATCAGGGCTTTTTGAATACCACGATAAAAATAGGAATGTAATGACTCAATTGGAGTTAGAACAGAAATTACAAAATAAGGATAAATCTTGGTTAGATCAAATTAATCGGATAACATTAATTTTATGTGTAAATGCAAGACAAAATGAAGGAATAACTTACTGTTCCAATATTTGTTGTGCTAATTCAATCAAAAATATTAGAATATTAAAAGAATTGAAGCCTGATTTAGAAATTATTGTAATTTATAGAGATTTACAAATGGCTAAAAAAGAATTCGAAGAATATTATCGTGAACGCAGAAGAGACGCTATGTTTTTAAGATATGACTTAGAAAATATACCAGATGTAAAAAAGAAAAAAGGAAGCCCTGAAAAATATCAGATAAAAGTATATGATACTAATTTAAAAGATAATATCGAATTTGAAACAGATTTAGTAATACTTTCGACGCCTATGATTCCGGCAGACAACCTAAAAGAATTAGCAATGATGCTGAAAGTTCCATTAGACAAGAACGGGTTCTTCTTAGAAGCACATGTTAAATTGAGGCCCTTAGATTTTGCTACTGATGGAATTTTCTTATGTGGTTGTGCACAATGGCCAAAAAACATTCAGGATTCGATTGCACAAGCTTATGGTGCTGCAGGAAGAGCAAGTAGATTCTTAAGTGCGGATAAAATTACCACATCGGGATTAGTTGCCGAAGTCTCAGAAGAAAAATGTATCGGATGTGGTAAATGTGAAGACGTGTGTCCTTATAAAGCTATAGAGCTCATAGAGATCACAAAAGAATTTGAGGATATAAGTATTAAAGTAAAAAAGTCTAATATCAACGCTGCAGTCTGCAAAGGTTGTGGAACGTGTGCTGCAACTTGCCCTGTTGGGGCTATAATGGTAAAACACTATGATTTTGACCAGATCTCTACAATGATTGATTCTTATTTATTAGAAAAGGAGGAAGTTAAGAACGGTTTATAGGTGATAATCATGGCAAAGTCGAAAAAGAAAGCAAAATGGGAAGAATTTGAACCACGCATTTTGGTTTTTTGTTGTAATTGGTGTAGCTATGCAGGAGCAGATCTAGCAGGAGTTTCACGATTTCAATATCCTCCCAATATCCGAATTATAAGGGTTATGTGCTCTGGACGAGTAGATCCTGCATTTGTATTAAAAGCTTTAAAAAATGGAGCTGATGGTGTCCTTGTAAGTGGATGTCATATAGGCGATTGTCATTATATTACTGGAAATGAATACACTCAAGAAAGATTCGAAAGGTTACATTCGATATTAATTAAACAATTGGGAGTGGATCCTAAGCGGGTACGGTTAGAATGGGTAAGCGCATCTGAAGGAAAACGATTTGCTGAGGTAATTACAGAATTCACTAATCAAATTAAAGAATTAGGGCCTTTCAGACATTAAGATTTTTATTGCTTCGTTGATAGGTAAATGTTTTAGCTCCTTTGCTCTTTCATAATGATTTTTACAGAACCATTCTGCATAGGGTGGATGTCCTACGCCTCCAATTTCTTCCATTCTATTTTCCCATTCTTTATCAGAAGGGCGTTTTTTAAAATATATCAATCCTCCGTCATCCTTATCTACTAAATTCTTATCACATATTCTACAAATAGGTGGTCTCATAATTATAATTTTAAGTTTATCTCTAAAATATTTTTTATGCTAATTGTTATTGATCAAAGAAATTTAAAGTAATATATCTAAATCTTAAATAATTTGTATGAAATTTTCATGAGTTGGAAAAAATGGAAAAACAATATCAATATATTAAAGTAGAGAAGAAAGGCAAAATCTCCATAATTAAGTTTGATCGCCTTGAAAAGAAAAATGCCTTAAGTGAAGCGATGAGAGCAGAAATTATTGACGCTTTAAATTCTCTTAAAGAAGAAAAAAGAGTAAAAGCAGTAATATTCTATGGAGGAGAAGAACTTTTTTCTGCTGGGTTTGATAGAGATGAGGTACAAGCAGTAGTACAAGGAAAAGGAGACTATCAACAATTTATCGATTCCAATCATCTTTTTCATCAGACAATATTTGAATTTCCTAAGTTATTAATTGCTGCTGTGAATGGATATGCTCTTGCGGGAGCTTTTGATTTAACTGTTATATGTCATCTTCGGGTTGCTTCAAAGGGATCCCTTTTTGGTCACCCTGAGATAAGATTTGGTGCATGCCCTCTCTTCTTTCCCTATATGACTCTTATGGGGCGTGGAAAAGCTCTAGAAATTACATTAAATACAGGAACTCAAGAGACTTTTCTTACCGCGGAGGAAGCATATCGGTTGAATATCATTAATAAGTTGGTTGAGAAAGGGGAAGTATTGAATGAGGCAATTAACTTGGCAAAACAGATCATTCAATCACCTGAATATGTAGTAAAGCAATTACTTCAAGTAAACAATATTTTCTTCAATCAAGTTAAAACCTTTGATACTGAAATTGACACAATCTTAAAAAGCATGAGCTCGTTATTAGGGATTTGATTTCATTTTTTTTATATTTTTATTTCAAAATTACATAAAATATATTATTTTTCTTAAATAAATGAAATAATATAAAAGCTAATTGGAGTTGATTATTCTATTAGAGCTGCAGTTATTGAGGATATTAAAAAAATAGTCTATAGAGAAGATTATCCAGAACCAATTGTTGGACCAGATGAGGCTCTGGTAAAAGTTAATTATTGTGGAATATGCGGGAGCGATTTAACAAATTTTAAATATAAAATGTATCAGGTACCATTAATCATGGGACATGAAATATCAGGGGAAATAGCAGAAATTGGTGAAAATATATCAGGTTTAAGCATTGGAGATAAAATAGTAGCTATGAATGTAGCACTTGATGTTGGTAAAGGTGAATTAAGAGGTTTAGGTATTTTTGAAAATGGTGGATTTGCAGAATATGTTAAAGTAAGAAGAACTAGTGTTTTCTCTATACCTCAAGGAACTTCTATTAAAGATGCAGCTATGATTGAATCATTTGCAAACATTACACGAGCAATAAAAACATCAAGAATAAAAGAGAATGAGAAAATTTTAATCATGGGCGGTGGAAATATAGGGTTAGCTTTTCTTGACACTATAATAAGTGAAAGGAACCCACAATATGTTATTGTCATAGAACCTCATGAATTTTTAAGGGAAAAGGCAATTGAATTAGGTGCAACTGATTCATTACCTCCGAGCAAAGCAAAAATAAGAAAAATATTAAAATCATCCGGACCCCCATCTTTTATCTTTGACACCGTTGGAAGTGAAAATACAATCTTAATGGGAATTGATTTAATTCAAAAAGGTGGTACCATCTTAATAGAAGGTATCCAAAAAGGAACCATTTCACTGCCTACATTTCAAATTATCAATAAAGAAGTTTTTATAAAAGGTTGTCTTGGACACGATAAGGAAGACATCTTAGCAGCGATCGATTTATTTGCTAAGAATAAAGTGCATCCTAATAAATTCATCTCTAAAGTAATATCTTTAAAAGATATTCAAAATACATTTCAACTGTTTTTGGAACCTGGTGAAAGAAAATTTATTAAAATATTAGTTAAAATGTAATTTTTTGTTCGAGATTTAATGAAGGAAAAACCAAATATCATATTATTTATAACTCATGACCAAGGGCAGTTTCTTGGATGTTATAATTCACCACAAAATCCCAATTCTCTTAACACTCCTAATTTAGATAAACTTGCTGAAAATGGAGTACGATTTACAAATCATTTTTGTACTGCTCCTCAATGCAGTCCAAGTAGAGGTGGAATTCAAACATCTCTTTATCCTCATCAAAATGGACTTATGGGACTTGTGGACAGAGGTTGGACTTTACCGGAAAGAAATAAGACTCTTCCGATGTATCTAAAAGAACAGGGATATACAACTCATTTAATGGGGTTCCAACATGAAGTTTTTGATGCTTATAGTTTAGGTTATGATACAATTAGTAAGCGACGACCAGAACCTTTATATAATTGCCAAAAAATGAATAAAGATTACCAAAAATTTTTTGAAACACATCAGAATGAAGAAAATCCATTCTATTTATGTATAGGAGTCACTCAAGTACATCGGCCTTTCGGAGTTTGGGGAGAACCTGTTGATCCAAATGGAGTCATAGTTCCTCATTACTTACCAGATAATAAGATCGTAAGGGATGATTTATCTCAATTTTATGGAGCAATAGAGGGAGTTGACAATTGTATTGGAAGTATAATTAAGCAATTAGAAGACCTTGGCTTAAGGGAAAATATTCTATTCATTTATACTACTGACCATGGAGAAGCTTATCCTAGAGCAAAATGCACACTTTATGATCCCGGGTTGAAGACCCTTTTATTAATGTCTTGGCCAGGTTCAGTTATTTTTGAACATAATAAGGTGTACAATCAAATGATTAGTAATATTGATTTGTTGCCTACTTTATTAGAATTAATTGGAGCGAAAATCCCAAAAAATATTGAAGGAAAAAGTTTTATGCCACTTTTAAAGGGTGAAACTAATAAATTCAGAAAAGAAATATATTCAGAAAAAACTTTCCATGAATATTATGACCCTATTCGAAGTATTAGAACTGAAGAGTGTAAGTACATAATTAATTTTGAAAAATCAGAAATCCTATATCAAATTGGGATGGATATACAACAAGATGCTATTGGAAAATATATGTCAGAGCAGATTAAGAAAACTCGACCTAATGAAGAACTTTATGATCTAAAAAAGGATCACACCGAGATTCATAACTTAATTGATGATCCCAACTATAAAGATATTGTAAAAGAATTAAAAAATAAATTATATGAATGGATGAAACGAACAGACGACCCGATTCTTAAAGGTAAAATAAAACATCTCCGCCAAGAACCCCCAATACGGTATTAAATATTCTATATATTTTTAATTCTAAAACAATTTTAAAGATATAACAACTCAATTAAAAATTTAACTTTAAATGTCATTTCAAGGAATAGAAGAAGCATACAATAGAATTGGCAATATTGTTAATAAGACTCCGGTTATGACTTCACGGACTTTAAATCTTCTTCTGAAAGCAAATATTTTTTTTAAGTGTGAGAATTTCCAAAGAGTAGGTGCTTTTAAATTTCGAGGGGCTTATAATGCTTTATGTTTACTTTCAGATAGACAAAAAAAAATGGGAGTCATCACTCATTCCAGTGGCAATCATGCTCAAGCTGTCGCGCTCGCTGCCTCATTATTAGGTATTAAAGCAACAATTGTTATGCCAAAGGGAGCACCAATTAATAAAATCAATGCTACTAGAAATTATGGTGCTCATATCGTGTTTTGTGATAATACACTCGAAGCGAGGACTAAAACAGCTGAAGATTTAATTAAAAAGCATAAATTTATCCTGATCCATCCTTATGATAACAATAATATAATTAATGGCCAAGGAACTGCTGTTTATGAGTTAATTAAAGAAATAGGGACACTAGACATTGTTATTACTCCACTTGGGGGAGGAGGTTTATTAAGTGGAACTGCTCTTGCTACTAAAGGATTACATTCGAATACTAAGGTTATTGGAGTTGAACCTATGTTAGCAGATGATGCTTTAAAATCACTTAAAGCAGGTTATATCATACCAAGTACTTATCCAGATACTATAGCAGATGGTTTACGTACTTCTCTTTGTGAGAGGACCTTCAACATTATCCGCGAATATGTTGATGATGTAATAACTGTTTCTGAAATCGAAATTATAGAAGCTATGAGATTTCTTTGGGAACGTATGAAGATAATCGTAGAACCCTCTGGAGCAGTTCCTTTAGCAGCTATATTATCAAAAAAAGTTTCAGTAGAGAATGAAAAGGTTGGGGTTATATTAAGTGGTGGAAATATTGATGTAGAACCTTTTTTTGAAATATTAGAGAAAAAAATTGGATAAATTATGTTAGAATCATTGGATGCCTTATTCAACAGTATAGATCTTTCATGGATTGATTCTGTAGATAATATCGACAATTCTGATGAATTTGCTAATTTATTGTTAATATTCCCAAATTTAAAGAGAATTTTTCAAGAAGCTCAAGAGAAAAATAGAGATGAAATTCAAAGAACAATACGACATATATTTAGATCTTTTAAAATATTCTTTTTAATAAAAAGTGGAATGTTCTCTCACGAAACTCTTTCACAAGAATCCATAACTAAAATCCGAGAAAAAATTCTGAATCAACACACTCAAAATCAGTTGATCATCCCCATACTTTTGATGTATCATGATATTGGTAGATATATTGATAATAAGGAACATCCATTTCATAGTTATCAACTTATATCAAGCATGGATTTACTTGAATCTTTTGAGCTTTCAGATATCGAGAAATTACTTATCAGAAAACTAATTCACTATCACTTAATTATTGCAACAATATATACTGGAGAATCTACTTTTTATGGGATTTATTCATTATTTAATGATCCAGAATTCAATAAGCTACTTAAATATGAAAATACCATTGATAGATTCATTGATCTACTAGAAGTTTTTACATATATTGATATTCTTGGCTACTACTACACTAAAATCTTTGATCACTATATCAAGTATTATGATGAAATAAATTCAAAATTAAAAATTATTTTAAATATTTGGCCAAATAAAGAGTTAGCACTAAATAAAGCGAAAGAATATTCACAAGAATGGTTGGAATGGAGGCTTGCAGGTGCCCTTAGAATATTCCAATTTGTTGAAACAAAACCACATTTAACCAAAGAATTTTATTATAATAAATTAAGGGATAGCATAAAGGAGACTGGTAATCAATTACTTAATGATCTTAATTGGGATTCACTAAAAGATCAATATTTAATCCATTCCTATAAAATTCAAATGAGATATTCTTTAGCCTTGTTAATGATTCTAGCATTTGGGAGTTTTCAACGTATGGGATTAAAAATTGATACGGGTGTTTCATACAAATTAATTTTATTTTGGTTCCTTCTTTCAAAAGAAGTTAAATCAAGATCTAGAAATAAGGATAAATCCATATGGAATGTATTTTTAGAAGGGATGCCTCATTGGTCAAAAATAGATCAGTCATTCATTAAAATGC
>JAHQWL010000011.1 GCA_029856155.1 Promethearchaeia archaeon | reverse complement strand
CAACCCGCATCTAAAATTAAAGCATCTTTTTTCCGAAGATCTAATAATCCTAAAGCTCTAGTGGTTATTTTTTCTTGAATTTTCATCATACTTTTAGAGTTTGCATATTGACTTAAGATTTCACCTCTAAAGTAATCTGAAACGTTAGTATAAATTTCTTCTGGTCTCTTCCTTTTAACATTAAAATAATATTTTTCGTTCAAATCTCATTAAACTTAAAGATTTTAATCAGATAATCAATATTGAAAAATTAACGTAAATTTTCAGTAATAAATCAAAAATTTTATTAAATTTTAAATATTTATAATTTCAATTAGATAATATTTACTATATTATAATTAGTATATTGTGATTTTCGGTGTCGGAAAAGGAAGAAAAACAAATAATAAGAAAAGCTACCCTGAATCTTAGAAGAAAATATGGAAGGACAAAACAAATAAATATTGTTGAGAGAGATGCATTTATCCCAAAAAACCTTGAGAAAGAAATAAAAGAATCAATCCTGAAAAGAAAATCGATTTTAGCAACGGATATTGCATTAAGATATGATATAAGAGTATCAACGATAAAGTTATTGTTAAAACAATATGAAGAAGAAGGATTAATAAGATTACTAGACCCTTCCTTAAAATTAAAAATTTATGTACCTTCATCGAAATAAGTTTCCCTAATTTTAAAGGGGGAAATAATTTTATTTATAAAAAGTTATAAGCTATATAGAAAAACTTTTTTGTTATTTATTGATATAATAGATAAAGCAGCTGTAGCCTAGATGGTAAGACGCCGGCCTCGAGCGTTTTTTATGATGATCAAGAAAGCCGGTGCGCATAAGCGCTCGGGGGTTCGAATCCCTCCAGCTGCGTTTCTTATTGCACTTTTATTGGATAATTTGTAAAATCAGGTTTTCCATTTGAGGTTTTGCTGCTTCAATTCTATCTAGAAGTGTTATAGTATTTTCTAAATTGGATTCATCCTCTTCAACAATAAATAACAAGTAAAACTCTAAATTTCCAAAGCTGAGAACCTCAATTAGACCAGAAAACCTTTCTCCGCTATGAAATTTATCTGAAAACTCGAGTAGTGTTCTATTCTCAGAAACGACACGCTTCTGCAATACAATATATTTTTCATATATCGTTAATTTTTCTTGCAATTGGAGATGGGGTCTAAAATGTTCTCCTAAAGTTATACCTTTTGCATCAAATAAAGCGATTAATATTGTGTTATAATTCTTGCTAATTTGTGAAAATAATTGTGATACCATCTCCATCTTTTCGAATAACATTGATAAACCGCTTGAAAAAGCATCCATAATCGATTTTATATCAAAAATAGTGGTTTCAAAAAAAAAGATGTCAAAATCATTGGAGTATCGCGTTAATGCTTGTTTTAAGGTAAGAATTCTTTTATTTATATCCTTATCATTAACTAGTTGAGGGTCGAATTTATGAAAAAGAATGCAAATTGGTACGTATTCTTGTTCTTCTTTGAAGAAAAGTAGAACTTCCTCTAAATAATCTATTGATTCAATATATCGATTAAAATCTTGAGCATCTATAACATAGAATAATAAGTCTGTTCCCATTAGATATTTTTCAGGATGTTTTAAATATTCTTCCCTATATTGCCTTTGTCCTCCAAAATCCATTCTGTTAAATTCAATTCCGAGGAATCGGAATGAATCACGCGCAATTCTTCTTGTTGGTGTTAATCTTGCAATTTCTTCCTCAAAGCCGAAGCGTTTTGTAATTGCCGTTATGATACTGGTTTTCCCCGCATTATCAAGACCCATCACGCCAATTTTTTTACTTATAAAAATCACCAAATCTAGATTTTAAATAGTTTTTAATGAAGCGTCGTCTAAATTATTCAATATTAAGAACTATTAATAAATAATCGCTTTTCGTAAAAATATAATGATGCTTTTAATATTTAAGCTTAACGTTTAAAAACGTAATAATCTTAACCCCCTGCTAGAGCATAAGATATATAGAGTTCATCTCCGTCATTAAGGCTTGTTTTATAGTTTTTTAGATATTTTATGTTTCTGCCATTCAATAAAATTAGAACTTGAGTATTAAACTGTTTTTTATTTTTATTTAATAATCCATCATCGAGTTTATTTTTATGTTCGTCTAAAAATTGAGAAATTATATCTCCAACAATTTTCCCTTCATACTCAATAAATTTCTTATTAATTCTAAGCTGGAAAATATTTAATAAATTCAATTTCACTTTAGCCATAAAAACACACTTAAAATGCTAGAAATCTTTTATATAATATTCATTTTAAGCATTTTCTTTATTTTAATAAAAAAATATTCCTTTTAAGTTTATTTTTTATCAAAAATAGATCACTCAATTTATTGAGAGGGCATCTCTACAATCATTTTCCATTGTATTCAAATAAAGATCGTTATATTATAATTACCTACTATTTTTATTTGACCCGTTTTCAAATTATGTTCTTTAACTACCACATTACCTTTTTTGTAAATATCAATTTCAATAAATGTTTCATCAAATCTTTCAGGGTTAAGATTTCCACCATTAGAAAAAACAGTATAATCAATTTTCACATTGAAGGAGATACTTGGTGAACTATTTAAACATAAGTCAATTTGTGAACGAGCAAACTGAGAAAGGACATCTCCTGAGTCAGTTAATTCGGTTCTCCACACACTTAAAGGTGTAGGTATTAAACTATGAAAACAACAAACCCCAAATATTTTTTGATGACTTAATGATAGAACTTTTTCTATAAACCTACCCATCCTCTTTCTTCCAATATATCCATCCGTAGAATCTCGTGTTGTAGAATTTAATCCTTGAAAATATAACTTCTCATTCTCATATAAGGGATTAAATTCACCAAAAAAATGTTTCCAATATTCCCAAGCGGGTGGTTTAGAATCAGTATAGCCTGGTACAACTAAATATGGATGTTTTAATTTACATATTTTGTCTTTTGCTATTTTGAATTCTTCCTTATAACTATTTTGTGTTACATTTCCAGTATGTACAACTAAATCCACATCTTCTATAGAATTAATTTTATCTATTGCTCTGTCAAAATTGCTATTCATTTTTGCTGATTTTTCATTAATTAACGAATCTGAGAATTGTATAAATTTGCATATTGATTTTTGATTAGGTTTAATGTCTAATGGAAGATAGTAATTGACTTGACGTTGTATTTCATGTTGGGAATTCGAATCTAAAACAGGAATGATTTTAAAAATAATATTATTTTCTTCAATATCTATAATTGAATAAGTGAATAACTCTCTATATCTAGTTTTATTACAACAGAATGTCCCCGCATTAAAAATGTATAGATCTTTTTCACTACTGCTTACAGTATATAAATTTGAAGTATGCCTATGACCATTTAAAATTAAATCTGCTTTTGTCTCTAAAAGCATTTTAAGCATATCTCCTGAATCATCAATAGCAGATCTTTCTTTCCCTGTATTTGGAATAGGAATGAGTTGATGGTGAAAACAAACTACTTTAAATTTATTTTCTCTTTCTCGTTTTTCTAATCTCTTCCTCACCGCCTCTATTACATTATGATGGATAATACCCCCAGGCAAGTCTGGTTTAGTACTATCTATTCCAATTATATAGATATCATCATCCTCATATTCATAATGCCTCTTCCCTATCATTTCTTCAAAAAGTAAGTAGCCTACGTTCATTGCATCATGGTTCCCGATAAGAACCATAATAGGACATTTGGATCTCGGTTTAAATTTCTTAAACTGTTCTATAGCATATTGATAGTCTAAAAGAGTGCCAGTATGAGTAATATCTCCAAGATGTAAATAAAGATCAACGTCTTTTATCTTATTTACCTGTTCAATACCCAAATTATATGCATGAAGGTTAAAAGGACCTCTAGATCGAGTAATATGAGTATCCGATATTAGAACAATTCTTTTTTTTGATGTAATTTTCTTTTCAGGAATTATTTTGATACTCCTTTCTGAAATCATCTTCGTTTAGCTTTGTTTTATTGTTGCGGGATGCCCAATATATATAGAATCTTCTTCCAATATATCATTAAATTTTGTATAAGAATGAGCAGATAATTTTGCATTGCGTTTCACATGAGTTCCTGGTAGTAATACACATTTAGCTCCGATTAAAACGCCATCTTCTAGAATTATTCTTTTTAGAATAAACTTATCCTGCTCGATTCCAAAACTTAAAAGAGTGCTATTCATTCCAATAATAACATTCTTTCCAATAGATACAAATTCAGAAGAGATCCAGCTATTATCATGCATTCCGTTTTTACCTATCTTTACTCCAAAAAATCGGAGTGTGAAACGATTTTTGAACCAGGGAAGTGGATTTGATGCACTAATAAAAAGTGGCCATTTTTTAATGATGTTTCTTAAATTCCAATAAAAGTAATTTTTATCTTTTATATCTCTCTTAAATATTCCCTCTTTTGGAAGAAAAATTAATTTTATTAAAGCCAAAAATAAAACTGAAGTTAATATTGCACTAAATTGCAATAAGTAAATTAAAATAATAATATTAAAGGGTAAAAGGAAGAAGAAAAAAAGATATACTCCTTCTCTCCAGATTAAGAGAAGATAAGCATATTCAAAAAGAATACTCGGAATAAAACTAAAAAAGACGATAATAAAATATAGAATAATATATTTATTTCTAAGTCTCTCATCTATAGGAGTCGGCGAATCCCCTTTTAAACTTGCTGGTTGGAACATTCTCTAGCTGCTCCCTCCACTATTAATTTTATCAATGCGATTTGAATTCTCTATAGAGTCTCCTTTTATTTTTTCTGCTTTCTGTTGAGAATCTTCTACGGACTGGATTTGGAGTGTCATACTTACTGGTGTTCCCACATGAATTAAATCTCCTTGTAATACTTGATTTGTCCACGTATAGCTATTTACTCCCAAAATTGCTCCATCTTGGAGTATAGTCCCAGGACTAATTATAGTTTGTGGTCCAACAATACATGTTTTTCCCACTTTTACCTTCTTGATTAAAATTTTATCCTGATAAATTAAATGGGAAAAAATGCAAATATTAAGTGAAGTCATTGTATAATCCCCAATCTCTACAAATTCTGGATCTATATACCCTTCATAAGCAACAACATTTCTCCCTATATGAACTCCAAGAAATCGATAAACAAAAATATCTGACCAAGGTAAAGGTAAAGCTCTTGCTAACCAGATTGGAAAATAAGCAGTCCAAAATCTTCGATGGGTATATTTCCATTCTTTACTCCCCCTTTCAAATACACCTTCTTTAGGAGGATAGAGCTTATTTAATATCTTATAAATGACTGTTGAAAATAATATTATGGAGAACGCAAATAATAGAAGATTCCCATAAATATTTAATGGAAGTAACAACCATTCCCACCACTCACCAATCAAAATAAATGATAAAAATGACTCTCCTGTTAATAGAAAATAAAGATCATTGTAGAACCAAAGATTGATTAAAATGACAACTATGCAACCTGCAAATAACTGTAAGAGGATAATTAAAGTAAATGATGTTTTATAAACTCCTGAAGTGGAAATATATTCAATTGTTTCTTGAGAAACTTCTTTATTTTCCATTGAGCTAATTAAATTTTAATTTTGATTTCTTTATATTATATTATAATTTCGAAAATAATTAAATCATAATATTTAAATTTGGAAATTGAATTCTAAAAGTAAAAATAATTAAAAACTTAATACACTATGATTTATATATTATTAAAAAATTAAATTCATAAAATCAATTCAAAATACAAAAAAATTGAATAAGGTGAAATAAAATTGTCAATAGACTGGGCAAGGGCAGAGGAAAAACCCGATAAGAAAATGTCAGTTGAAGGCAAATTCTTACTTGATCTAAGAGCCAAAGTAAATGATTTAGAAAAGCAATTAACTGATACCAAAAAAGAACTCGCTGAAACAAAAGATAAACTTGCCGATACTATGAATGAGCTTGATGAAACTCAAAGTAAACTTGAACAATCAGAAAATACCTTGACAGAAGCTAAAGCTGATCTAGAAAAGACTAAAACGGATGATCAAGATATAATTAGAGATTTGAATACTGAAAATAATAACCTTAAAACAGAATTGGCAGAATTTAACACTAAAACTAATGATCTTGAAAATAATTTAACCTTAAAAGAAGCAAAAATTTCTGAATTAGAGCCTTTTAAAGAAAAATATTCAAGCTTAGAAGCAGAATTAAATGATGCTAATGATACAATATCAGCTAAAGAAGAAGAAATAAATAGTCTAAATTCTCAAGTTGATGAACTTAATTCTAAACTTACAACCTCTCAAGGTGAGATTACTCAATTAAATTCTCAATTAAGTGAATTGAATAATACACTTTTGCAAAGAGATACTCAAGTTCAAGATTTAACTGATCAAGTCTCAGAAAAAGAACAAGTACTAGAATCTACAACAGCACACCTTACTGAAGTTGAATCTGAACTCGATGAATTAAAACCCCCAGACATAGGTGCAGGAGGTTTCGCGAGTGATGAACGAATTACGTGTCCGATGTGCGGGGCTGTAGGTAGTGACATTAAAACAGTGGAAGATAAAGGTAAAGTTCTCTCATATGTTGGTCACATCCCTATGTACGCCAAAAAGCATGTATGTAAAAAGTGTGGCTATGAATTTTAAGTGATTTTTTTAATTTTCCTTTTTTCTTTTCTATTAAGGCTTCATCTAAAATATTAGATGAAATAATTCGATATTATTTCAATAAGCTAATTAGAATTAAGTTTAAAGAATAATAAAATGAAAAAAAGATTTAGAGATTAATTTTGATGATATCTTCATTTAGATTTAGATAAAATTCTACGTTTTTTAACAATAATTATTGAAATTATTGTAAAGAATCCAAATGGTAAATAGAAATTTCCAAAGGGAATAGCTGGTTCGCCTCCATTTCCATTTCCATTTCCATCCGAGGTTGCATTAATAGTAACTATAACAGAATCAGGAAGACCGTTTGTATATTCATTATCATAGTATTCAATTGTATAATTATAGATTCCCGCAATAGAACTATCAATTGGAGCTACTATAGGAGTATTATTATACCAACCTGTCCAATCAGTCAATATAATAGGTGTGCCACCATTATTATTTTCAAATACACGATAATTACCAAATCCATCATCATCGGTTAATGTCCAATTTATTATTGCAGAAGAATTTCCTATTAAAAACATGTCATCAGGATGATTTGAGGTTGGAATATCATTTTCAATGGACCATAGAGCAGTTCCATTAGATGTGACTCTTTGTGCATAGACATCATTATCCGTTTCGCTTCTTATGTCCTGCCAAGTTATGATTGCACCTCCTTGGTCATCAGAACAAATACTTGGTTCTTCTTGTCTGTAAAATGCTCTACATATGGGAATACCATTAGTAGCCCATTGCAAATCTCCACTGGAATTAATTCTTTGAGCATAGATATCACCGTCGTCTGTACTTTCATCTTGCCATGTTATGATTGCGCCACCAGCTCCATCGCTACAAATTTGAGGTAACCTTTGGTTTTCAGCTGCAGTACAGATAGCTGACCCATTAGTAGTCCATAATAAATCTCCACTGGAATTGACCCTTTGAGCAAATATATCGCCAGAACCATACCTATTATCACGCCATGTGATTATTGCCCCTTCGGAATCATCATTGATAATTTTAATGTCATCTATATAAGATTCTGATTTACAAATCTCAATTCCAAATTCAGCCCATTGTTTATCTCCCGTTGAATTGATCCTTTGGGCATAAATACTTTCAATGGAAGTATGTCTATAATCATGCCAGGCAATGATTGCACCTTTATTGCCATCACTGCACATCTGAGTTGAGTGCTGCATTCTAATATAAGAGCATACGTCTTTGCCATTAGTTGTCCATTGGACATCTCCAGTTGAATTAATTCTTTGAGCATAAATATTACCATCATCTGATCTTTGATCATACCACCCAATTATTGCACCGCCTTCTCCGTCGCTACAGCTTGTAATGTCATCTGGAAGTGTACCACCAACACAGATATGAACACCATCCGTAGTCCATTGGACATCTCCAGTTGAATTAACTCTTTGGGTATAAATATGGTAAAGTAATCCACCTCTCGAATCCTTCCAAGTCACAATAACTCCACCACTACTATCACCGCATACTTGTTTTTTATGAGGATCAACTACTCCACCTAGACCTTCATTAACACTAGAGATATCAACACCAAAACCAGGCCATAGTTTGGATCCACTCGAATTAAAACGCATCCCATAAATTTCAGGTTCTCCTATAACATAATGATCCCATACTAAAATAAAACCCCCGAGCCCATCACTTATTAATTTCGGATATCTTGGTATGCCTAAATCTAAATCTATACCATTTTCTACCCATTGTTCATTTCCATTTGGATCAACACACTGACCAGAAAAATCAACGGCGCCATTATATTTAGCCCAAGTTATAAATGCTCCCCCATATCCATCAATACAGATTAAAGGGTTTGTTTCATCATCATTAGTCTTCCCTATAGGAATACCGTTTGTCGATTGAATTGATTGACTTGTCTTAATACCTTGAAAAACCACTTTATCTCCATTAATAGATAAACAAAAAAGCAAATTGCTTGAAATTATTGTTACTACTAGTAAAATCCCTATGAGAGTAGAGATATTTGCTTTAGTTAAATTGAATTTCATTTTTTTTATTCTCCAAAATAATGTTTGAATAAAAATAACACAAATAAATTATATAACTTTTATGTACCTCAAAGGAATTATAATTTCTAAGCTATTATTTTAATTTTCCTTTTTTCTTTTCTACTAAAGTTTAATCTAAATTTGCTTTATTATTCAATTTTTGAAATTTTGTAATAAGGCATAAAGAAAAATAAGTAATTATTGGAGTATGAAAAAAATGTTCTAAAATTTTAAAAGATTCTTACATTCTAAATAACAATTATGAATAATAATCCTCATAAGAAATTTATAGGTTCCTTACCTCAGAAGGAACTACTAAAATTATACTCAAAGCATGTAAATGGTCCTAAGGTCCGGATGTTTAAAGGATTTGGGTTAGGTGTAATTCCTGGAGAAAGAGATGGAATTCGTTTAAAAACATTAGAAGGATTAAAACCAGGAACACCACCATTAGAATTGCTCAATTGTCGATCTTCCGGGGGTGTATTTAATCTAGGACATAGAAATCCAAAGATCATCCAACGTCTCAAGGATGCTTTAGATGGAGGATTAGATTTAGGCGACCATTTACTTTTATCAGAATGGAGAGCATTATTAGGAAAAAAATTAGCAGATTTAATGCCTGGAGATATAACTAAAACTACTTTTGGAGTGAGTGGAGGTGAAGCAATAGATACGGCTATTAAATTTTCAAGGGCCTATACTAAAAGAAAGGGATGTATCTCCGCAGTTGGAGGGTATCATGGTCACACAGGCTATGCTCTATTGACAGGAGATCCTGACTTTAAAGATCCTTTCCTCTGGAATTTTCCCGAATTTAAACAAATTCCTTATGGAGACATAGATGCTATGCGAAAAGCTGTAACAGAAGATATTGCATGCGTTATTTTAGAAACAATTCCAGCAAGTGGTGGTGTGTTGATTGCTCCAGAAGGCTATTATGCTGAAGTTCGAGAAATTTGCGATGATAAAGGTGTAATGATGATAAATGACGAGGTTCAAGCAGGATTAGGACGAACAGGTGTTTTCTGGGCAATTTATGGTGGATTGTATCCGAATGAAAAAGTAGTGCCAGATTTTATAGTTTGTGGAAAAGGAATGAGCTCTGGTGTATATCCTTTATCAACTTGTAGCTATAAACCATTTATAGAAAAAGCAGTTTACAAAGAAGATCCATTTATCCATATTTCAACCACAGGAGGTTCAGATTTAGGATGTGCTATTGCTTTTGAGATGTTGGAAATACAATCTGATCCGAAATTTTTGGATCACGTTAAAGAAATGGGTATTTTATTTGGTAAAGGTTTAGAAGAGATTGCAGAGGATCTTTCAGATCTTATTAAAGAAGCAAGAGGTAGAGGACTTATGTGGGGTTTAGAATTTCATAATGAAGACGATAGCCAGTTAGGTATGCTTTCCATAATAAAGGAAGGCGTCTTACTTAATTATTGTGCCAATAAGAAAGATACTCATATTATCATGCCACCCTTGATAGTAAAGAAAGAAGAAATTGAAGAAATTTTAACAAGAATTAGATTAGGAATCTTAAATTTAAAAAAAATAAAATAAAAATAATATAGTTATACTTTAGATTTCTTTTGCTCATGAATTTCTTTTAATTTTTCTTTGACCTCTTTTAATCTTTCCCCATCTAATGGATATTTACTTAAAGATAATATTGCAATTGTCAAAGCTATAGCTGGAAGTACAAATATTAATATTTTCAAAGCTATCACTAGTGCTGAAGGATCGTTAATTAATGGATCATATTCTTCCCAGCCAAAACCGGAAAACACAAAACCAATTGCGATAAAAACGAAAACGGTGGAAAATCGTAAAAAGAGAGCATTGACACCATAGTAAGCACCCTCTCTTCTGATTCCTGTCTTTACTTCTTCCTCATCGATAATATCAGAAACTATTAAATCTATAAGTATCATTGAGCCAGCTAATCCAATTCCTATGAAAAAGAAAACAACTAATCCCTGAATAAAATTATTAATGAATAATAATGGTAATAAAGTAAATATCCAAGCCGTTAAAGAGCACATCCATGCTTTTCTTGGGCCCATTTTTTTAGAAACCCATCTCCAAAAATTAATGAAGACTGCTGCTGAAATAAATCCGATTCCAAGTAATACAGATAAAAGGAATGATTCTGCTTCAATGTTAAGAACATATCTTCCGTAAAGAGGGATTATGGTTGGAAGCATACCATAAACGAACCAATTGGCTATTTCTGCTGGAATATACCATCTAAAGCTTTTACTTCTGACACAAAGTTTAATAGATTCAAAGAAATGTGGCGCTTCTTTATAATCTTCTTTGAATTCCATTTTCTCCTTAGCACCCCACTTTATAAAAATAAATCCAAAAATAAATGTGATTATGGCTAAGACAATTCCAAAGATTGCCCAATTAGGTAATGCTTCTGGAACCATGGGATCATCCATAAACAGAGTAGGTAAAAGAGCAGCAACTATTAACCCCAATACAGAATACGTTTGCTTTACAGTATTAACTTTTTCTCTTACATCTTTCTCAATGAACTGCTCAGGAAATAAACTTGTTTGATTCAATGAAAACATCGTGTAAAATCCTTCAAAGATGATTATTATAATGAAAAAGTAAATAAAATTGGTTATTTGGGAACTTATTCCATATGTTATAGGAGGAAAAAACAATAGGAACATAATAATTGATAACGGTATAATAGCAACCATAATCCAGGGAACTCTACGCCCATATTTAGTATGAGTTCGATCTGATAAATAACCAAGAAGTGGATCATTTAAAGCATTCCACACAGACCATATTATAAAACCAATCGCAATAAGAACAGAATCCCTGATTACAATTGTATAATAGAATGTAAATATCCAGAAAAAGAAAGTTTGATATGATACTACGTCCGAAAGTTGAGCTGTTCCAAACTTTAACGCTACTTTTAATTTAAATTTTTCCTTCTCTTCATTTCGGTCATCACTCATAATTATCCCATATTCTTTTTTTTTTAAAGTTTTTAAATTTTAAATTGATAATATTTCTCCTTTTTTCTTAATAAAGATTTAATTAAAGAAACATTAAGAGAGAAATTTAGAATCAATCTTAATAATATTTATTATAGAAGTGTTTAAATTTAAAGTCTTAAAAAAAAAGGATATATTAAGAATTTATATCTGTAATTTTTTTTCTTGATGAATTTCCTCTCTTTGTTCTTTTACTTGTTTTAGTTTCTCACCATCTAAAGGATAAAAGAATATAGCTATGATAGCAATCAGTAAAGCTATTGTTGGAAAAATAAACATTAAACTACGTAGACCAAATTCTGGAATATTGATTGGATTAAATTGTCCCCACTCAGATATTAAAAATACGGGTCCGATAATAAGAAATACAAAAACAGTAGCAAATCGTTGAAAGAAAATATTTATTCCATAATAACCACCTTCTCTACGTGCACCTGTATTTACTTCATCCTCATCAATAATATCTGCTATAATTATATCAATGATGTATAGGGAACCGGATAAGCCAATTCCTATAAGGAAAAAAACGATATATGCGATAACTTCTAAAAATGGCATAGTTGAATTTAGGAAAAATAATGGAGAAAGAGTTAAAATCCAGATACTCATTGATATTAACCAAGATTTTCTTGGACCTATTTTTTGGACTAACGGTTTCCATAAGAAAGTCATAAAAAGAGCTGCTGATAAAAATGTTGCCAATAGTAATAAAGAAATCATTAGAGGATCTACAAATCCCAATATAAATTCACCATATAAAGGCACTATTACAGGTAACATCCCATAAACAAACCAATTTGCGATTTCGGCAGGAATATATCTCATGAAACTTTTACTTTTAACGCAATACTTCAGAGTATTAAAAAATGAAGGTGCTTTTTTGTAATCTTTTTGAAATTCAACTCTTTCTTTAGGAGATACCTTTAAAAAGAGTAGTCCTGCAATAACTACTACTAATGCTACAATTATTCCATAGAGTGGATATTCTCCAGGTTTTGGACTAGTATAACTAGAAATAAATATTCCGGGCATAATAAAAGCAGTAATTAATCCAAATATAGCAAATAACTGTCTAACATTATTACCTTTTGTTCTTTCTTCCCCAGTAAGAAAGATTTCGGGATATAAAGACGTATAATTGATATCATACATTGTAAAAAATAATTCGAAAATTATGATGATGGAGAGAAAATATATGAAATTTACTACAAGATTAGTAATACCCAAACTAATCGGTGGTGTATATAATAAAATCATTATTATTGCGAGAGGAAACAATGAAATCATTATCCATGGAAATCGTCGGCCCCATTTAGTGTGAGTTCGATCTGAAAGATATCCTATAAATGTATCATTAAAACTATTCCAAATTGACCATATTATAAATCCAATCGATATCCACAGAATATCGATACCAACCACTGCAAAATAAAATGTAAATGTGAGAAATGTAAATGCTTGATATGATGCAATGTCTGATAATTGTCCAATTCCGTATGCTGCGGCTCGTTTATATGAAAATTTAGTTCGTTCTAAATTTAAATCTTCTTTAACCATAAAAAATCACAAAATAATGTTTAAATAATAGTATTTCTCCTTACTTCTTAATAAATATTTAGCAAAATTGCAAATTAAAATTTCTAACGATTTTTCATTGAACTAAATCTTTTTCTTTACATCTGATTTAGCTGCTGAAGAATATGGTAAAGAAATAAAAAAAAAATTCTACTAATCTAAGGTAAAAATAAATATGATTTAAATTTTTAAAAAATATAATTTAATATAAACCATTATTGAATTCTGTCAAGAATGAATTTAGAGAAGCTTTTTAAACCAAAATCAATAGCAGTTGTTGGGGTCTCAAAAAAGAACCCTCTTAGTCCGGGGAGAATTGTTTTATTAAAAAATGAATTTGAAATGAATGTTAAGGTTTATGGTATTTATCCTAATGGGGGTGAGGTTGAGGGAGTAGCGTTATATGAACGACTAGACAAACTCCCCGAGATCCCTGATCTTTTAGTTATTGCTGTAGGCCCAGATGATACATTAGGATACATTCAAGAGTGTGCTGATTTAAGTATCCCAGCAAGTGTAATAATTGGAGGCGGCTTTGCTGAAGTAGGTGGTGAAGGTGTAAATCGTCAAAAAAAATTAGAAGAAATAGCATTTGATAATGATATTGCTGTTCTAGGTCCTAATTGCCTTGGTGTTTATGCACCTCCTACTGTTGATACTATATTTCTACCTACAGAACGCATCACAAGACCACCAAAAGGTTCTGTAGCGCTAATAAGCCAAAGTGGAGGATTTTTGGTCGATCAATTCTTTGTGAAATTTGCGGAAAGAAATATAGGTGTCTCTACTGCGGTTTCTATAGGTAACCGTGCGGTAGTAGATGAATCGATGTTGTTAGAATACTTTAGTAAAGTAGACAAAGAAACTTCTAATATTGCATTTTATTTAGAAGGTTTTAAAGAGGGTAAAGCAAAAAAATTTGCACAATTAGCAAAAGAATCAGATGATACCGTCATAGTATTTTACGGAGGAAAGACAAAGGAAGGAAAAATAGCAACTAAATCTCATACAGCAAGTCTTGCTGGGAATTATAATATTATTTACAATGCACTGAGACAAAATTACGTCATTCAACCTCATTCTGAGAGAGAATTATTAACATGTCTCAAAGTTTATGATGTATTATCACATCGCAGAAACCCATTTGGTAAGAATGTAGTGACATTTGGAAATGTTGTAATAGTTTCTGGATCTGGAGGACATGGTGTTATAGCAAGTGATATGTTGAGAAAGTATGGGTTGAATGCCGTACAATTAACAGAAAAAGAGAAAGAAGAACTGAAATCATTAACTAGTCCTGTTGCTAGAGAAATTGCTTCATTTAACAATCCAATTGATTTAACAGGGTCAGTTTTAGATACTGATATTGAAAATGTAGTTAAATTTTTATCTGATATTGATAGAATTGAATGTATTATTTTATTAATACTTCCATATCCCCCGAATATATCTTTTCAAATAGGGAGAAGAATTGCTAATGTTGTGTTAACAAAAAGAAAACCACTTGTTTGTTTTATGCCCTATATTCCGAAATATTCTTTAATAATTGACTCATTAGAACTTGCAAATATACCCGTTTTTCATTCTATCAAAGAAGCAGTTCAAGCGGTTTCTGCGCTTAAAGAAAGAACAAGAATTAGAAATATTAAACAAGATAATGTATTTTGGGAAAAGAAAACATAAAATCTAAGTAACGTCTATAAGGTTTTCAATTTCCTTTATTGCTTTTTGGACATAATTACTATCTTTAACTGTTATGTTAATTGCTTTTTGTGGGCATATATCTACACATCGTCCACATCCTCTGCATTCTTTATTAATCACAGCATGATCGTTTACTAATTTAATAGCATTAACAAAACACACTCCTTTTGTGCATGTCCCACATCCTATACACCTTTCAGTAACCTGAATTTCTATACCTGGCATCATTTTAACTTTAGATCCAATTTTTGGAGCTACAATGGGGGCTACACGCCATAAACAACAGCATGGACAGCAATTACAGATGCTCAAGAGTTTATCTCCATTATTAACACCAAGCCATTGTGCATCTAATTTGTTTCGACCTGTCATATGAACTAAACCTGCATCTCTACATTTTTTTAAATGTTCTAAAGCTTCTTTTTTCGATACCAATTTTCCTAATTGTGGGTTGATATCTAAAACCGCATCACCAAGAAAAAGGCATCCTAAATCGATAGGATAATCTTTGCATTTCATACTTGATCTACAAATACAGAAATTCATGATCCAATGGTGTCTAGCTTTTTCAATGAAGTATTCCAATACTTGAGATGGTAAAACGTATTCATCATATTCTCCTAACGGTTTATTAATTTCAATGACTTTATCCTGGGGAAGATAAATTATATCATCACCTTTAAAAAGGAGAAGATCAATAAAAGTTCCAATAATAGGTAGTTTTGTTAATTTTGCTACGATTTTTACATTTGGGAAGGTCTTTTTAATTAAGTTTACAAACCATAAAGGACGAGCCATCTAATATTCTCAACTTTATATTTCAATATTTTAATTTATTTTTTAAATTGTTTTTAATAAATAAATAGTTATTCTATGGATTTCTAAAATTCCCAAATAGAATTCAAATCACCCATTTCTTTCAAATACGGCCTAATTAAAAAACTATAATCTAACTGCCTTTTTTTCTTTAACTTATATTCTTCATGAACATCTAAAATTCCTATACGATCTCCTCCTACCCCTTGCTGCTTATAATCTATATTGATCGTTATATTTTCACGTTTAGGTAATTCATTTATATGGTTGGCAATTTCTAAATCTTCCATTGTATATGGCCAAGCACTAACATTAAGATACGTACCACCTTTATCTGAAATCAACAAACCAGTTCCATTTTTTGCAGTAAAGGTAACCCATCTTACATCACATCTATTTCCATTTTCTTGTGGTCTGACATAATTATGAATAAGATCATCAACAAACCCAGAATATATTCCAATTGATGCACCAGTCTTTCTATCAAACATAGTTTCATGTGGACCTCTCCCAAACCACGTCATTTTATTAAATACTTTAGGGATTGACATTTGCATACCAAACCTAATCAAATCTTTCCTTGGGATGAAGGTATTTTTAATTACTAAATCACCATTACTATAAATATTATAAACTATTTTTAAGTTTGATTGACCATTTGGGATTTTAATTAATGCTTTTATACATACTTCATAGGAATTTAATTGCCGTGCAGAAATACTTATTAATCTTCTTTTTTTCGAAGCATTCTTCCACCTATATACCTTCTTTTTAAACCCAGGGACATTACTTAAAATATTAATGTCATTATCAATTGGAGCTCTCCAAAAATTTGGAATAAGAGGTGTGGAGATTAATTTTTTTCCTTTAAATTCATATGAGTAAAGGCTCCCTTTTTCCTTATTAATAGTAACTTTAAAATCTTCGCCTTCAATAATAAAATAATGTGGTGAACTTTTTAAGTTTAAGATTACCTTTAATTTATCATCAATAATTGATGCTTCTGGAATCTCAAATGGAATTCTAAATTGATCCCAGGCAATTAGATGATTTTTTTGAGCCCATACAGCATTATCTGATAACAAAAATTTTATCATAAGATGATATTCACTATTAGATTTCAATTCTGGCTTTCTATATGGAATTTTAATTTCTTTTGTCTTGCCAGGATTAATTATTATAGATGATAAATTACCTTCCTGAATTTTAAGTCCGTTTTCTGTTAATTCCCATTTTATTTCTAAAAAATCAGTGTTGATAAAATTATAATTATTGTAGATTTTAACTACACCATTTATCAAATCTACAGGATAAACTTTGACATTTTGATAGACTTTTTTCACTTCGTAAAGAGAAGGATTTGGGTTTCGATCGGGTAGAACAATACCATTACAACAAAAATTGCCTGAATTTGGCTTGTCTCCATAATCACCACCATAAGCCCAAAATTCTTTTCCATCTTTAGAGAATTTTCTTAACCCCTGATCCACAAAATCCCAAATAAAACCACCTATGCAATTATTATATTTCTCAAAAATATTCATATATTCTTGAAAATTCCCTAAACTATTCCCCATGGCATGTGCATATTCACATAAAATTCTTGGCTTATCTTTATAATACTTTGGTGCTATTTGTTTTAGTACCCAAAATCTCTTTACTTTCTTCAATTGACCTGATTTTTCCAATTGATTTACAGTTGCATACATTGAACTGAATACATCAGATACTTTCAGTTTAGGATCGCCTTCATAGTGTATTGGTCTTGTAGAATCTATTTGAAGTGTTGCTTCTTTCATTTTTACAAAATTCTTTCCAAACCCAGCTTCATTTCCAAGAGACCACATAAAAATACATGGATGATTTTTATCCCTTTCAACCATCCTTATCATTCTATCAACCACAGCTTTTGTCCACTTAGGATCACTTTTAGGAAGTTTTCGACGTAAGCCATGAGATTCTACATTAGCTTCATCCATGACATAAATACCATATTCATCACATAGTTCATACCATTTTGGATGATTTGGATAATGACTTGTCCTAACAGCATTTATGTTATTTTGCTTTAATATTTTAATATCCTGAACCATTCTTGAAAATGGAATAGCTCGCCCATGATCAGGATCGTGTTCATGTCGATTAATTCCTTTAAAAATGATTGAAGCTCCATTTATATAAACTTGACTATTCTTGATTTCTATTTTTCGAAAACCAAATTTACATTGTTCTACTTCCATAATCCTCCCTTCTGGGTCTTTTAAAACGAGTAGAACTTTATAAAGAGATGGGCTCTCAGCTGACCATTTTTGAGGATCTTCTACTTCTGTTTCCAATTCAAGAAGAGTCTCTTCATAACCATCTAGACTAAATCTTATAACTTTTAAAGGATTGTTACCGATAGCTTCATTTTTATTATTTAATAGCCTGAATTCAATTAAATGATTCAAAAATTGATCTGTTGTATAAGTATGAACTTTTATTCTAATTTTTAAAAATGCATTTACATAATTCTCATCAAAATCATTAAAAATAAAAAAGTCCCGAATATGGATTTTAGGAGTTGAAAATAAATAAACATCTCTATAAATGCCGCTAAATCTCCACATGTCTTGATCCTCAAGATAGCTACCATCAGACCAGCGATAAACTTCTACAGCAAGAATATTTTCTCCTTTTTTTATACAATTTGTAATATTGAATTCAGCTGGTGTCATAGAACCTTGGCTATATCCAACTTTTTTTCCATTTACCCACAAATAAAATGCTGATTTTATACCATCAAAATGAATAAAAATTTCTCGCTCATTCCATTCCAAAGGAATCGTGAATTCGACTCTATATGAACCCACTGGATTATATTCATGATTTATACTTGGAATATTCTTTCTCTTAACGCTATATGGATATTTGGAATCTGTATAGATTGGTATTCCATAACCGTGCATCTGCCAATTGCTTGGAACTGGTATTTCATCCCAATTCCTTACATCATAATTAATCTTATAAAAATCCACAGGGCTTTCAGAAGGTTTGTTAACCCAATTAAATTTCCATTTCCCATTAAGCGATTTATAATACTGTGAAGATTCAAATTTTCCTGTTAAGGCAGAATCAATATCCTGAAAAGGGATGAGAGTATTGTGTGGAAGCTCTTTATTTAGCCCTATCATTTCGGAATTTTCCCAATCCAGAATCTTTTCCATTCCAATCTCCTAACTACTGTAATTTCTTTTAATTTTAATTAATTAAGGATAACAAAATGAATAAAATTTATACTTTTAAATAAAAGCAATGTTAAATTAAAATTAAAAGAAATTTCTAAATTCTGCAATGGTCTCTTATGAATGTAAATATTGATTTGTTAAAAGAATTTGAAAAAACTCTTGATACTATACACCCAGAAAAAGGGAGAATACCAATTAAAATTCTCGGATTCGGAGAAATTAGCTTAGTTTTTGAAATTCTTGATGATCCCGAACATTTAGCTTATAAAAGGATCCCTATTTTTGATAACGAGAAACAAGTAAAAAGGCATTTATGGGCATATAATGAATACTGCAAGATCTTAAGTGAAGACATTGGTCTAAACCTTCCTGAACATAAAGCCTTATGGTTTAAAGATCATAAGGGGCAAATCCAGTTTTATTGTATACAAAAAAAGATCGATCCTCAAGGTGTTGGGAATAAGGTTATTCATAATTTATCAGATGATGAAATTGAAAATTTAATTGTCCTTACAATGAGAGAGTTAAAAAAAGTATGGACGTTTAACAAAAAAAATAAGATTTATGATGTTGGATTAGATGGACAAATATCAAATTTTGTTGTTATTGATTATGATCATCAAAATCCAAGAATCAATGACACCTCAAAATTATTATATCTAGATACAAGTACACCACTTTTTAGAAAAAACAATATTGAAGCAATGGAAGCAGAACTGTTCTTAAAAAGTGCTCCATCATTTCTGAGATTTCTATTAAAAGCTTTATTTGTACAAGAAGTTGTAGATAGATACTATGATTGGCGGTTAGTAACTATTGATCTAATTGCCAATTTTTTCAAAGAACAGAAACCTGAAATTATACCAAGGTTGTTAAGGAGGATAAATAGATTTTTTAAAGAAGAAGCAAGTAATTTTGAAATAGAGCCAATCACGTTTGAAGAAGTATATAAGTATTATAAAAGTGATAAGTTGATTTGGGTTGTTTTTCAAAATGCCAGAAGATTTGATAGATACTTAAAAACTAAATTACTTAAGAAAGGGTATGATTTTTATCTTCCAGAAAAAATAAAAAGGTAATGCTAAGAAGCACAACTTATTTTTTCTTCTCTTGATCAGAAATCCATTTATCTCTACACGATTTAGAGCAGAAAACGTGCATGGTTGTTGGCTCGATTGGGTCAAACTCTTGTATTTTAACCCCCCCGATTATTTCTTTTTTACATTCTTGACATTTTACTTTAGCCATTTTCTACCATCATTAAGTTTTGTTAATTATAAATTAGATTTGATTTTAATAAATCTTGATAATAGCAAAGATACAAATATATTCGATTTACTATTAATTTTAAATATTCACTACTTCTGGATATGGATATGACCTATAAACCTAAGGTATATTTTACCTCAAATGTATTCTCAATAAAGGAGATTGGCTCTAATGAGCGAATCTCTGAAAATTATCGCAATACTATTGAGGATTTATGGCAAGAATTAGATCAAATAGCAGAATTTAAATATTTCAATGGAAGATTCCCTTCAGAGGAAGAAGTTGAAAAAGAAATAAGAATATTCAATCCGGACCTTCTTGGATGCCATTTAAGTCATCCAATATCCTCTAAGGCATTAAAAAACTCAAAGATTTTCGCAATTTCAACATCCACTGCAGGATATAATCATATTCAAAGAACTGAAAAAGATGATATATTGATTACGCATACTCCTGGAGTTCTTTACGAAACTGTAGCAGATTATACTATAGCACTAATAATGGCGAATTTAAGGAATATAATTGATCTCCATAATTATGTATGGGATGAAAAATGGACTCCTGATGATAAATGGGATTTAGACAATTCTCTCTCCTCTGTAATCTCAGAAAAAACACTCGGAATTGTAGGGTTGGGTGAAATTGGGAAAGAAATAGTAAGAAGATTGTATCCCTGGGGCGTAAGGATCCTTTATAATGACAATAATCAAATGGAACAGTTTGAAAAGGATTATCCTTTAATTAAATTTAAAAATAATATTGAGGATATCTTTAGAGAATCAGATATAGTGAGTCTACATGTTCCCTTAAATAAACATACTGAAAATTTAGTGAATCGAGACTTACTAAAGTTAATGAAAAAAGGGGCTTTACTAATAAATAGTGCACGAGGAGGTATTTTAGAACTGAAAACTCTTTTAGACATGTTAAAAAATAAAGAAATTAAAATAAATATTGCTTTTGATGTTTTTCCTATAGAACCTATTGATGTTAAAACTCTTAGGAGATTGAAAAATATTAAACGTGAACAACCAAATATGAGAATGATTCTAATGCCACATAATGCCTCCGCAGATGGAAATACTCGTGCTAAAATGAATATAATCTTTCTAAAAGATATCATTAAGATTATAAAATCATCTTCTCTAGAAGATTTAGGAGAAATTCATATTATTCCAGATCAAAAAAAATTAATAACAAAAAAAAATTGGAAAATTTTTAATTATTGGGATGCAAAATGATTAGATCATTTATCGCTATTGAATTAAAAGATTTAGAAACTATCGAGAAATTAACTTTATTTTCTCAAAGGATAAAGCAAAATCAGCCGAAGATTAAACTGGTAGAACCTGAAAATTTACATATGACAATGAAATTTTTAGGAAATATACCTGAAGCTTTAGCACCTAAGATTTACAGGATTTTACAGGAAGATATTAATGAAAAATTATTTCAGGGGAAGACTTTCAGTTATTTTCTGAAAGGAGTTGGCCAATTTAATAAGTTTTCAGTTCTATGGACAAAACTAATAGGCGATATTCAATTCCTGCAAAATATTAAGGATTCAATTGAAGATTACTTATTTGATAAATTACACATTGAACGCGATAAGAGAACAAAATTTAAACCTCATCTGACGATTGCACGCCTTAAAATGGGTAAAATAAATTATAAAACATTTGATACACTTAAGAATTTAATTAGTGAGAATAAAAATTTAGAGTTTGGGGCCTTTAGTATTGATCAAGTAAAATTAAAAAAATCACAGCTGACTCCTACTGGTCCTATCTATTCAGATTTGGTATATTAAATGCAGAGAAAAAAACCTATTAAAGCAATCGTTTGGGATTTAGATGGTACATTAATTCATTTTAAAATCGATTATTTAAGAGCAAGAAGAACTGCTATAGAAATCTTAAAAAAATATGGTGTTCCTAAACAGCTCCTTACCGTCAATATTTCTATTTTAGAAAATATGAAATCTGCCAGAGAATTTTTTGAAAAGGAAGGCTTAGCTCAGAGAAAAATAAATGATATAATAGAAGAAGTGGATAATGAAATCATTAAAATAGAATATGAAGCTGCTAGGGATGCTAAAATGATAAATGGAATAGATAAAGTCTTAGAATTTGCTAAGGATAATAACCTAAAACAAGCAATTTTTACCTTTAATACAAAAAAAAATGCTGAAACTTCTCTCAGAAATGTGAATCTATTACATTATTTTAATTTAATTGTTGGAAGAGATAATGTCACCAATTTAAAACCCCATCCAGAACATTTAACTTATATATGTAAACAATTAAAAGTAGAATCCGACGAAATTTTAATAATTGGAGATAATATCCGTGATATTGAGGCTGCTATCAATGTAGGAGCTCATTCTATAGCATTACATACCAAGTTAGCTAAAGTTAAAACCCTCCAAATAGCAGATAAAATAGTTAAAGAAAATGAAATACCATTAAAATTAATAGAAGAAATTGAAAAACTTATAAATTAAAAAAGAAATTTATAAAATATCAATAAAATATCCACTAAATCTTTTATTGAAATATTAAATACAAGGGTTTAACCTAAAATAATGAAAGTAGAATTTCTTTTGGATGTTCTAAAACCTCATCAACCAGATTCATATATTGTGGCTAAAGAATTAATGAAAGTTAATGGAGTAACAAGAGTTAGTGTTAAAGTAGATGAATTAGATCAAAAGACAGCTTCTTTACATATTCACATTGAGGGGAGTAATCTATCCATTGAAGAAATAACTGAAACACTTTCAATGAATAATTGTGCTTTACACAGTCTAGATGAGGTTATTTGTGAAGAAAAGGATTAATTAAATCTTAATTCCATATTTTTTTTTAAATATTGGACTAACCAAAAAAATAAAAATTAGTTATACCGAATTTATTTATAATAAGAAAATTTTTGTCGAGATGCAAGATCCAAGTATAATTAAAATCATTCAAGAACAAGGAGAAATCAATGATGAACTCGATTTTGCCTTAATGAATTATTTAATTCAAAAACGAGGTCCTGGATTTACTGCTTGTAAACCCTCTTTAGTGGAACTTGAAGGGGGAAAGAAAGCAATTAAAATGAATATAGACCATACATTTGTTAATAAAGATAACCAACTAATGGGTTTAGGTATCGTTGGCAAGATTTACATTGACTTAGATTCTCTTCAAGTGATTTATTGTACGCCTAAGGAAGATTTAGAAAGCAATATCAAAGTACTAAAATCCGCTGAAATTAAACCTCAACCCAGACCAAAAGGTAAATATTGATTTTCTATTAATTCTTTCAGATTGAAAAAGGTAGAAATTAATATCCTTTCTTGAAAAAAAATATAAAACTAACTTCATTCTTAACCTTACTGAATTATAATGTCGAGTAAAGAAAGTAATATCACACAACTAATCCAAGACTATCTATTAGACGAAGGATTATTACGAGGAAAAGTTTCTGATCCTAAGCTTGAATTTGGATTCCAATTCATTTTTCCTCCAAGTCCAGTTGGTAGGAATATGCTAGTTTTTCGACCTAAAAATAAAGGTTTAATTATTGTTAGTTTAGGAGTTCAAATTTCAGAACCACACATAAACGCTTTGAATTCCTTGGAAATTACAAAAAAAATGAATTTTTTCATGGATTTAAGAAAATCATTTCTTTTAAAAGATGTTTTCTATCGAATAGATATAAAAAATCATAGATATGAAATAATAGATCAAAGATTTCTTAATAAGGATGAATTTATCTCTAAAAATTCTTTTTTTAAAATGGTTCGAAAGGTTTTTAATGGTGCTACTTATAGTAATTTTATTTTAGACGATTATTGTGCCGGTAAAATAAAACCAGAAGATTTTATGAAAGCTAAAGAATTTACATCCGACTCCGACTTTTCTCTCTATTCATGATTTCAATTTTATATATTATGGTGAATTAAAATTTTTAAGAAGTGGTTGCAAGCACTAGGAAAATTGGATTACGTTCAGGGAAAAGAAAGACCAAATGTAGATTGCATATTATGCGCTGTGCGTGATAACGATGAGAGAGTTAAATCCCTAAAAATTTATGAAGATAATTTATGTTTTATTGTATTAAATCTATACCCGTATAATCCTGCCCATTTAATGATTGTTACTCATAGGCATTTAACTAAATTCATTGAACTAACTAAAGAAGAACTAGTCCATATTAATAGGACTATACAAGGAATACAATTGTTATTAGACGATTTATATAGCCCTAAAGGGTATAATATTGGAATCAATCAAGGACGAGATGCAGGGGGTAGCATAGAACATTTACATTTTCACGTAATTCCTAGATATGGCTCTGAACTTGGATTTATTGATATAATTGGAGAAACTCGCGTTTTACCCGAAAGTTTAGATTCTGTTAAACTAAAGTTAGAGAACATTATTCATCAATTTCTAAATGAGGAGTTTTTTAATAATTTTGAATAAGTTTCAAATGAATTATGTAAAAACTCCTATTAATAAAAAAAAGAAAAAAAATGATTCTTAATTATAAAAATCTGAAACGTTTATCTTGTAGCATTTCGAATATCTGCTGCTGTTACTCGCTTACGCTTATCAGCTTTACAAACTTTAATAGCATCTTTAGTTGCTGTAGCTGCACTATTTTCAAGAAAATTAATTAACTTATCTAATGCTTCTGCTGCTACGAGATCTGCCCCCTCTTTTTTCATTAAGCGTCTTATTGGAGCTTTAGCAATATATCCTTCAGATTTCTTAGCAGGTGCTTTCTTTTTAGCCATAATTATATTCCTCCACTATTTAATTAGTTTATTTTTGTTTATTTTTTAGATGTTAATTATGTATAACTACACATTTCTATTATATAAATGTTATGATTGGAATTAATATCAGTATGAAAGAGCACTAAGAGATCATATTGAATCGAAAATGAGATCGTTTTATTAATTTGATATTAATTTTTCCGACTAAAAACAATTTTTTTTATTTATTAAATAGAGCCATAGTTTCTTGATTTTTTTATGTTTTACTATAATTAATAATCCAATTGATCCAGTTGAAAATTTATTAATCATAAATTAAAATTTATTAAAAGATTACTGAATCGGGAATTAAAAAAACTATATGTTTTACCTTATAAAGAGGTGATTTCTAATTTTTTTCAATTTTAACTGTTATCAACAATTCAATAAATACTCTCTATTATAAATAATTACAAATCAATTTTTTCGATTTTTAACAAATTCATAAAGTTTTAAGATAAGAAATATTTCAGCTTGAAAATCCTAAAATCTAATAAATGATAGTATTATGTTTTTTTTAAATCTAAAAATTAAAATATTAAATGTTTGATTAGAGTATTATAAAAAATATGTACAGATTTTGCTACTAGTTTTTTAAAATTTATGTCGACAAAGAAAAAGCTAAATGAATCTGAAATTGAAGAAGCACTTCAAACATTGGGATTTACGAAAAATGACTCCAAAGTATTACTTACATTATGTAAGTTCAAGATTTTAAGCCCAGCAGATATTGCAAAGCATTCAGGGGTTGATCGAGCAAGGGTTTATGATTCTTTGAACCGATTAATTGAAAAAGGCTTTATCCAAAAAGAACCTATTAAACGCGGTGCTAATTATCAAGTAATCCCTATTGAAAGAATTTTTAAGGTAATTCGGGATGAATATAAAACAAAAATTGAAGATACTCTCTCATTAGAAAAGATTATCAGTGGATTGGAAATTGATAAAGAGGAATCTGAACCACGGGTTTGGTCAATTAATTCTAGGTCTAAAATTCGGAAAAAAGTTAAAGAATTAATTATTTCAGCAAAAGAGAGGATCTTTTTTATAATTACCCCTGATTTGCTTATGCAAGAATTAGGAGGTTATGATTGGGTACTAAAGGAACTTTGGAATAAAAAATTCTCTTCAGAAATTGAAATCGTTGTTGCTTTGAAATATAATGAACTTTTAAAAGAAGAAATTAAAAAGTTATTAAAAATCTCAGTGATTATTCATTCTATTGAAGGAGATAATGTTATTCCCTTTGGGTTATTGATAACTGATAATCAATTTCTCCTTACCACCTTAGATAGTGTGCGAGAAGCACCAGAATATACATCAGGATTATGGTTAGAAAATGGTACTCCAAAACAGATTGTAGGATATGAACATTTGTTTAAACATTTCATTACAAGTGAATGTAAATCTATTCAATTAGTACAAAAAAATTAGATTTTTTAATTAAATTAAAAATATATTATTGTAAATTATTAGAAAAATATATAACTAAAATCAAAATCTTATAAATAAATCTTAAATATTATTCAAGAATTAGGGAAAAAAGTCTAATGTCTTACCGTGGAAAAGTAATTTTATGCGGAGATGCGGGAGTTGGCAAAACAAGTCTATTAGCTCAATACGTTGACGGCCACTTTAGTGAATCATACCATCAAACTATAGGAGCAAATTTCTTAATAAAGGAAATCGATTTAGGCAAAATAATTGATAAATTAAAGTTAAAAAATCTAAAATTAAAGAATGATATAAAACAAAAGGGATTCAAGCTCTATTTTTGGGATATTGGAGGGCAAACAGATAAACTTTGGGCCAATGAATATTATTTTGTCCAAGCAGTTGGAGCCATGGTTATTTTTAGCTTAGAAAAAATCTCTTCTTTTGATCATATAGATTTTTGGATTTCAAAATTAAAGGAATTAAGTGGAGACATACCATATATAGTGGTTGGAAATAAGCTAGACTTGAAAAGAGAAATTAGTGCAGAAGTAATAGAAAACAAGCTTAGAGAATTAGGAGTTAAATATTTTGAAACTTCAGCGAAATTGAATGACAATGTTGATAAGGCATTTGAAAGTTTATCAGTTCAAATTTTAAATACTTTTAAATAAATTCCAAATAATCTTAAATATTAAAATTTATTTTTGACTTTAATACTTACATTTTTTTTTTGTTTAGAGGTTCTTTAAGCAATTATTATGAGTATTCTATTGATTCCTATTGCCCCGTTATCGAGGACAAAATCGCGTCTCAGAGATTGTTTTTCAGTTGATCAACTTAGAGATTTAACAATTGCAATGTTTAAGGATCTTGGAAAAACTTTAGCACAAGTGGATTGTTTTGATCAAAAGATAGTTTATTGTAATACGCCTGAAATATTAGAAATTGCTAATAACTATGATTTAATAGGGATTAAAGAGGAATTAACAATTCCGCCTAAATCGTTTGATAATGTAATTAAAGATCTTAACAATATTGCAATTAAACATTATAATGCAGAACAGACAATATTTTCTTTTCTAGATTTAATTTTAATCTCTGCTGAAAACTTCTATGAAATTAATACACTTATAAAGAAAAATCAGTTAGTTATATGTCCTGCAATTCATTCTGCGGGAATCTCTATTTTGGGAAGGAATCCTCCTGAAATTATTTCATCATATTTTTCTCATCCAAACAAACCATCTTTAATTGCTTTACTTAATAATGCTTACAACAGAGGAATAGATAAAATAGCTATCTATGATTCTTTTAGAGCTGGTTTTGATATAGATATAAAACAAGATTTAGTACTCGCTTATGAGTATTTAAAAATTCTTAAATTAATGGATACAGAAGTCTTTAGATTCTTAAAGAGTAATTTAAAGTACTCCATCAAAAAAATTGATGCCAATAATAATCGATCTTTTAAAATAACAGAAAGAAAATAAGGAATTAAAACGAAAAAGTAATATTTATTTTAATTTTCTCCTTTAAGATTTCTTCTATAGAATTCTGGAATTCTTCCCTTTCGGTTTTAAGAGCGGCGAGATATCTGATATAATCTTTGTTTTTTCTCTCAAAATCATTTTGAATGTGTTCTAACTTCACAGTATTGGAAGAAATTTCATTTTTTAAATCATCTAATTTTTGAGCGAGCCCCGCTTCTAAAATTTTTTTTTCAATTTCTTTAATTTCATCTTTTAATTGTAAATATTTTTCAATATTTTCCTGTAATTGCTTTTCTTCAAAAATTGCGTTTATTTGTTCTATAGTTTTTTGTTTAGTATCTGTTTTAAGATTCAATTTGTTCTCTTCCAAAATATGCCGTAGTTGTACCATAAGACTTGTGAATTTTGGTAAATCTTTTCGTTCATTAGCTAACATTTTAATTGGATTTTTAATAAAATCCCTTAAATAATTTAAATCGATATTTGGTGCATGAGTTGTACCTTTTTCTAATTCAAACTTAAGCTTTTTCAATGCTTTCTTAAAACCTATTTCATCATTAATCGCTAATTGTAATTGAAAAAGGTTGTCCTTTTCTCCTTCCAAAGCCTTGAAAAGTTCATTTTTTTCTAAATCTAACAAATTTGAATTTAATTCTTCTTGTTTTCTATTGCGTTCCTCTAATTCCTTTTCAAACTCATCTAAATCCAACTTCGTATGTTCAATATTTTCTTTAAGGTGAAAGAGCTTTGGTAGCTTTTTAAGGAAATTTTCAGCATTTTTTACATCGGTATACTTCTTTCTTAAAAATTCGTCTAAAACTGCTTGTTTTTTACCTAATTTGCGAGTAATATAATTTAATTCTTTAATTTCTGCTTGAACTTCTTTATGAAACTTCGGTAAAGATTTTCTAGCGATTTCATTAATACTTGTAAATAATTTTTTAATAGAATTTAACAATTCCATGATGTTATCATAATTTATTTCCTTTTCAGGAACTTCTATTTCTTCAATTTCTTTTCTAATTCTGTCTGAGAAAAAGTTTAATGATCTTTGAGCTTTTTGATCGATCTTTTCCTTACCTGTCTCTAAAAAGTGATCTAAACATACTTTTATTTCAATTAAATTCTCTCTAATCCCAGCAATCAATTTTTTGATTGCTTTCCTTAATTTAAAAAATTGAGATTCGAGCTTCTCTTTATAAAATTCCTCGAAATCCTCTAAATCTTTTTCTATCATTATAATTTCTATTAGGTTTTATTTTATTGCCTTAATAATCTTTCTGCCATCCATATATTTTTGGAGTACTTTAGGTATTGATATTGAGTGATCCTTGTTTTGATAATTCTCAAGGATACAACAGATAGTACGTTCGGTTGCTATTGCAGTTGAATTTAAGGTATGTAAGATTTCTTTCGTTTCTAGGGAACCAACTTTTCCCATACGAATTTTTAATTTTCTTGCTTGATAATCTAAACAATTACTGCAAGATACTAATTCTCGGTATGTTTCTGAAGAAGGGAACCATACTTCTAAATCATACTTCTTTGCTGCATTATCATTTAATTCTCCAGAAGCAATGTTAACAATTCTGTAATGTAATTTTAATTCCTTGTAAATCTCTTCAGCATTTTTAATCAATTCCTCATGATAATTCCATGAATCTTCGGGTTTACAAAAAATAAATTGTTCTACTTTTTCAAACCGATGTACTCTAAAAATTCCTAAAGTATCCTTTCCATGTGATCCCGCTTCTCTTCTAAAGCATGAAGAAATTCCTGCATATTTAATTGGTAGCCTTTCTGGGTCTATTATTTCATTATAATGATAAGCAGCTAAAGGTTGTTCAGATGTAGCAATCATATATAAATCCTCATCCTGGATTTTATATAATTGATCTTCAAAATCTGTTAATTCTGCTGCTGATTTCATCACTTCATATTTTGTAAAGAAGGGAGGCCACATAGGGCTATAATTCTTATTTATTAATTTGTCTAATGCGTATTTCAAAAGAGCTAAATTAAGTAAAACTAGGTCTCCTTTTAAATAGAAGAATCTTGAACCCACAAGTTCTGAAGCTTTTTTAATATCTACGCCATCAATTTTTTCAATTAAATCAACATGAGATAATGGTTTAAAATCAAATTTTGGTACCTTTCCAAAAGTCCTTAAAATTTCATTTTCTTTTTCAGTTTGACCAATAGGAACAGATTCATGTAGAATATTTCCTACCATATAACGATATTTTTCTCGCTGTTCAAAATATTCTTCTCTTAATGTTTCTAATTCATCAATTTTTTCTTTAATTTCTTTTGACTTTTTTACTATTTCTTCTGCTTTTTTGTTTTCATTTAATTTTTTCAATTCTCCAATTTTAATTGAAATTTCATTTCTTTCTTTCCTTAAATCTTGTAATTCTTGTATCACTGACCTCCATTTAATATCGTATTCTAAAACCTTCTCAGCATTTATAGGTTCCTTAAACCTTTTTTTCTCGGACTCAATTATATTATCAAGATTGTTTCTGAACAACTCAATGTCAAGCAAAATAATTCCCTCTTCTTTATTATTAAATTAAAATATGAAATTTATTCAAAAATATGATTATAAAAATTGATATTATTCATGCTGAATCCTATCTGCTATAGTGGAACGTGCTAATGCGGTTTTAATCTTCATTTTGTCATAACCCACCATATCGATAATCTTCATTATTTTTATTCGTCTTGCTTTTCCTTTTAAACCTTCTTCTATCATAAACTCTTTTGCAAAATTCTCTTTCTTATTTTCTTCTGCCTCTGACATAATATTAAATAATTATTTTTTCAATAAAAAATTCACGAGAAGAATTAATTAAAAATTAAAAATGAAATAAAAGAAAATATATATTAACACTTATTGAAGTCTAATCAGAAAAAATAAATTAATTCCATAATTTCATAAACCAATAAGATTTAATGTAGTCTTTTAAGTAAATAAAAAATTTTTGGTGAGTTTTTACAAAAAGGTGAATTAGGTGTCTGAAAATCAGACCAATATGAGAATAGGAGTCTATGTATGTGAGTGAGGAGTGAATATAAAAGCTTCTGTTGACTGTGATGCGGTTAAAAATGCTATTGAAAATCTCCCAAATGTAGTGATCTCTAGGGTAAACTCTTTTACTTGTAGCGATCCAGGACAAAATACTATCAGAAATGACATTTTAGAACAGGATTTGAATAGAGTAGTAGTTGCGGCATGTACCCCAAAAATTCATGAACCCACCTATAGAGCTGTTTTAATTGAAGCCGGTTTAAGTCCTTATTATTTTCAAATGGTTAATTTAAGAGAACATTGTTCTTTTGTCCATAGAGACGATAAACAAAAGGCCACTGAAAAAGCTATAAGACTTGTTAGAGCCGGAATTAATCGTGCTCGTGAATTAGAAAACATTCCACGAAAAGAAATTCCTGTAGAAAAAGCAGTTTTAATTGTTGGAGCAGGAATTGCTGGAATGAATGCTGCTTTAGATTTAGCCAATCAAGGAATTCCCGTCTATTTAATTGAAAAAGAAGCAACTATTGGGGGAAAAATGGCACAATTAGATAGGATATATCCAACGGATGATTGCGGAATATGAGTTCTGGCACCAATAATGGTTAATGCGTCAAAACATCCCAATATAAATTTATTTACCTATAGTGATGTTATAGAATTCAGTGGTATCCCCGGAAATTATAAGGCTAAGATTAGAAAGAATGCTCGGTATGTTGACGAGAGAAAATGTACTGGTTGTGGATTATGTACAACAAAATGTCCTATTAAAGTTCCTAGTGAGTTTGATAGAGGTATTGGTGAAAGAGGAGCAATCTATATTCCATTTCCCCAAGCAGTACCGAAATTAGCTGTTATGGATAGAAGTGTTTGTATTGATTGCAAAAATTGTGAGCGAATATGCCCTGCTGAAGCAATTAATTTTGAGCAAGAAACAGAATTTATCGACATTAATGTTGGAGCAGTAATTATAGCGACAGGCTGGGATGAGTATCCAATATGGAAATCCAACGAATATAATTATGGATTTTATCCCGATGTGATTACACAAATAGAATTAGAAAGATTATTAAGTCCTATTGGACCTACAGGAGGACATGTATATCGAATTTCCAATGGAGAAACACCAAAAAACGTAGTAATGGTTCAATGTGTTGGGTCTAGAGATGTTAATGCTAATCCATATTGTTCTTTTGTTTGCTGTAGTGTGGCGCTTAAAAATGCCCAATTACTGAAACAAGAATATCCCGACATGGATGTGATTATATTTTATATTGATATTCGAACAACCGATAAGGGAAATGAAGAATATTATAGAAATGTAAGAGAATCAGGGATACGAATGATTAGAGGAAAAGTAGGCGAGATAATAGAGGATAATAAAACTAACAAATTAAAAGTCAGAGCATATTCATCTTTAACTGGTGAGATAGTAAAGATTGACGCTGATTTAGTTGTATTATCTACAGGAATGATTCCTTCCAAAGGAACTGAAGAAATGGTCGAAGTAATGGGATTAAGTAAAGGTCCAGGAGGATTTCTTTCAGAAATTCATGGGTGTCTAAGCCCACAAGAAACGAAAGATATTGGAATTTATATCGCTGGATGTGCTGCTGGACCAAAAAATATTCCATATTCAGTATCTTCTGCTTTAGCTGCTGCAAGTAAAGTTGCTACTATTTTATCTCATGACACAATAAAACAAGAATTAATTATTGCTGAAGTAAATGAAGAACTATGTATGGGATGTCATAGGTGTGAAAAACTGTGTTTCTATGAAGCAATAAAAGTTAATGAAAATGAAATCGCTGAAGTCAATGATTTAAAATGTAAAGGTTGCGGTGTATGTGTATCTTCTTGCCCAGCAAGAGCTATTGACTTGAAATATTATCGAGATAAGCAATTTGCTCAGGAACTTAAAGGTATTGGCAGCACTGAATTAGAAACTGTAGAAAGAATTCCTGAAAGTATTGAAGAATAAATAAATTAGAGGTTAAAAAGAATGTCTATAAAAAAGGATAATACTTCTAGAAGAATAGTTGCTTTTGGTTGTGATAAGTGAGGTTATTCTGTAGCAGATTTAACCGGCACAACAAGAAAATCATACTCTACAGATTTTCATCTCATTAGAGTAAGATGCACTGGACGAATAGGAATACATTTAATTATGGAAGCTTTCTTAAATGGTGCTGATGGAGTAGCAATAATTTCTTGAAAAGAAGGTGAATGCGAATTTGGTAACGGTAATATTAATACATATGAACATGTACTTACTTTAAAGAAATTATTAAAACATGAAGGTATTTCTGAAGATCGGGTTCAACAGTATTTCTGTTCAGCAGCAGAAGTTGAAAAATTTGTAAATTCAGTTGAAGATATGTCCGTTAAAATTAATGCACTCCCTCCTCTTCCAAAATTCAATCCGAAATAGTATGAACTTTTCAAGAAAATTATAGTTGAAAAGCAACTAACCCCTTGCTCGGGTTTTCGGAAAAATTTAGAATTATAATAATTTAAAATGATTATGAATCTTGAAGAAAATTTTTCATGGGAATTTTTAAAAAATGTAGCAGATGCTTTAGATTCATATAGAATTAGAGCACTAATAGATGCTAAGCAAGACATTTTAAAAGCGGGAATATATGATGAATCTCAATATGATATTATCCTTTATAGAATGTTAGATGAAGAAAAGCTAAAATATTCCCTATTTAATGATTTAAAAAATAATTCTAAAAATAATTTAAAAACTCTAATTAAATTTTCTGATCTTAACTCTATTGAGTTAAGTAAAACATTATGTTTACTAGAATTACTTAAAAATGAAAAACTAATACTTCTTGAAGAATTAGTTGATGAAATTGAAGGAGACGAAAATAATCCTGCTAAATTCATCTTTAAAGATTATTCAATAAAAATTAATGATGATCCAATTTCACAATTAAAACCTATATATGAACCAGTAAAAGTGATTTTTGATTCTAAAATTTGTTCTGGTTGTGGTTTGTGTGCGGGAATATGTCCTGTGAATTGCCTTCATATTTATAATGGTTTTGGGAAAATTGATGAAGATAAGTGTATTCGCTGTGGACTGTGTTATTTTGTTTGTCCAAGAACTTTTTTACCCATGAAAATTTTAAATATGACACAAGAAAAAGCTTCCAAGATTAAAGATTATGAGAAGATTGGACATTTTCTTGAAGCCTATTCAGCAAGAACAAAAATAAAAGAAATTTCGATGATATGTCAAGATGGAGGAATTTCAAGTACTTGTTTACATTATCTTTTTGATAAAAATGAAATCGATTTTGCGTTAGGAGCAAAAATGAGTAATACATTATGGCGACCTGAACCAGTAATACTAAAAAATAAGGAAGACATCCTATTAACAGCTGGAACTAAATATGTAAACAATCCTAACTTGCAAATACTAAATCAAAAGGAACTAAAAAATAAAAAAATCGCGGTAGTAGGAGTTCCTTGTCAAATGCAAGCTATTTTAAAATCTGAGCTTTACAATATTGGAATCCCCTCCTTAAATACTATTAAGTATAAAATTGGAATCTTCTGTATGGAATCATTTTCTTATGAGTCACTTTTGGAAATATGTAAGAAATTGAATGTGGATATTAAGAATGCAAAAAAAATGGATATCAATAAAGGAAAGTTCTTTATATATACAAAAAATGATGAAGAATTAAACATTCCGATTAAAGAAATCTCACACTTAGCTCGAGAAGATTGTGAAATTTGTTACGATTTAACCTCTGAATCCGCAGATATTTCAATTGGATCAATAGGGTCTCCATCAGGATGGAATACGGTACTTATTAGAACTGAAAAAGGAAAAAAACTCTATAATAAATTGATTGAAAACGACTTAATTGAGTCGAAGCCTATAGCGGAAGTGAAACCCGGTTTATCATTATTACAAAAAATCGCGGGTTCTAAAAAAAGTAAAAGTAATAAACACATTAATTCAAAAAAAGAAGAAAGTGTAAGAGTACCGAATTACTAGGTAATTTTATTTAAAGATATTTGCTAATTCTATAATTTATCCATAGGTAAAACCAAAAATTTAATATTAAATTCTGTATTTACTAACATTAAATCATAGAAGAAAATATAATACTAATTAATTGAATTCATATGAGTTCTATATCTGCGGTTCGACCTAAAAATTTCCGCGAAAAGGTGTTTTTTCGTAAATTAAGATCCCAAGTAGATGGAAATGCTAAAGTTGAACATGGTTTAACACAAATTAGTGGTATTGGTAGAAGATTCGCTCAAGTCATCACTAAATTGGCGGGAATCGACCCAAATTTAAGGATAGGGGCAATTTCTGAAAAAGATTTGAATAGACTCGAAGAAATTATCTTAAATCCTATTGAAAATGGGGTTCCTAATTGGATGGTAAATCGACCAAAAGATTTACGTACTGGTGAAGATCTTCACATCATAGGAAATAAATTAGAGATTACCGTCAAAAGAGACATTGACAGAATGAAGAAAATTAAAAGCTATAAAGGTGTTCGACATCACTTAAAATTAAAGGTTCGTGGACAACGAACTAGAAGTACTGGTCGTCATGGATTAGTTATTGGTGTCGTGCGAAGGAAAAAACGTCAACAACAACAATAAAAGGTGGAAAAATGGGAGATCCAAGACGTTTAAAAAAGAAATTTAAGAAACCAAAACATCCATTTCAAAAAGATCGAATCACAGAAGAACTCGAATTTTTAGGTAAATATGGACTTAGAAACAAACGAGAATACTGGAAAATGCGTACGATGCTAGGAAACTGGCGTAATATCGCTCGACAGTCTAGATCGTTATCTAAAGAACAAGCTGTAGAAGTTCAACAGACCTTAATTCGTAAATTAAACCGGTTGGGAATTATTGGATCAGAAGCTGAGTTTGAAGATATCCTGCTTCTTAGTACAGAAGACTTATTAAAGAGAAGATTACAAACTCTTGTTTATGAAAAAGGTTACGCAAGTACAGTATATCAAGCAAGACAATATATCACTCATGGGCATATACAAGTCGGAGGGAAAAAAATTAATGCCCCTTCCTATATTGTAAAAAAGGATGAAGAAGCTTTTATTCGCTTCGCTCCTAAGAGTCCATATACAGAACTAAAAGAAAAAAGTTAATGGTGAAAAAAATTGAGTAGAGAAGAGACTAAATGGGCAATCGTGCATATATTCAGTTCTTATAATAATACCCTCGTAACTGCTACGGATCTTTCGGGTGCGGAAACGCTTGCAAAATGCACTGCTGGAATGGTCGTTAAAGCTAGCCGAGATGAATCATCTCCATACGCCGCTATGCAGTGCGGCTTTAGAGTAGCTAACGACCTAAGAGATAAGGGTGTTCGGGGGATTCATATTAAAGTTAGGGCTCCTGGTGGAAATAGATCACAAACCCCAGGTCCTGGAGCTCAAGCTTGCATTCGCGCTCTCGCTCGTGCCGGTCTACAAGTCGGGAGGATAGAAGAAGTAACCCCTCGATCGCATGACCACTGCCGCAGAAAAGGGGGTCACAGGGGCCGTAGGGTATAAAAACCTCTAAGGAGATTGCTCTCTTTGAAAAAATAGCTAATCTATTCATTTGAACTTGACTTTTCTTTAGCAAGGTATCTTTTTATAAATTTTTCTTTCTGTTCATAGTAATAATTAATATAATCATGCTGTCTTCTATCTTCTTCGCTTCCCATAGGGTGATACCAGATAAGACCTTTTTCTTGACATTCAGTACAATACCAACTTTCGTGATCAGGGATAAAAACCATATTTTTATCTTCATTAGTACATAAAGGACAAACACAAATAGATTTGCGCAATAGTCTAAAAAGCTCATGCTTTACACCTTGTAAATAGGCAACTTCTTTTTGTTCTTCTGATGTTAAATCTTTCCATGCATCATACAAACTGTCAAAATTATGTAAATGTAATATAAAATTCAACAATCAAATTATAAAGGTGTAATAAAATTCCAAAAACAATTTATACGACCACATGGAGGAATAAATGGATAACGGCAAATGCTGGCACCATTGATGATTTTATTGACATTTTCGAAGCACTTGCCAAACAATTTAGAGAATGGAAGGAATGGGGGATTGAATTAAGTGATGATGGTGCTGTAGGGGATGATTATGCTTCATTCATTACTGATGATATTGGATATTGCCATAAAGGCAGGATTTAGCTTCACATACCTCGACGAGGGTGAAGACGAATATCTTGAAACCCTATCAGGGGAGCATGTAAAAGTTCCAGAAGAAAAATTGTGATACGGTTGGTAAAAGTTAAAAACACTTTTTTTTACTTCTTCTCCCTCCCCCGTGGTGCCCCCTCCTAAAAAAGAAGATTGAAATTGGATGGAAAGGTAAATTCAGCGTCTGATTTCAATGAAAATTCCTTTGAATAATTAAAAAAGGAGTTAGATGTTAATTATATCTTCAAATCCTCGAAAAATTGGCGTATGTTTTTAGTTAAATTGACTTGTATTTATAGGTTTTGGGATCATCAGAAATAAATAAAATAAGAAAAAAAAGAAATTATTATCCTTAGACTAAATTGAATTTAGATTTGTTGTAATATATTAGTCCCATCCAAGTTAAGAGGATAATTATTAAGAGCAAGTAAATTTGAAAACCGGGGATTTTTGGAGGTTCAACTGAGTTATCATCTACTGATATCTTTATGGATGTGATAATTGCATTCCCATGTTGATCTTCAGCAGTGATTTCCAACCAATAGTTCCCGACTGAAAGAAAAGCTGCATTCGTAATTATTTTTTTAAGAATTATTAATGCTAATGAATTTTTAAGATTTAATTATCTTTAACATCGGAAAGAAATATATTAGTGAAATGTTTTTAAATACTTAAAGAGATATTTTAAGAGATAATTAAATTAAACCATTCAAGTAAGCCTTCATGAGTGAAGAAGAAAAGTTCGAATCGATTGTTCAAGAGATTAAGGATATTTATTTATACTTAATACAAGGAGAGCCAACTCCCGATGATGAAATAACTGCTCGAGTGAAACTAATTGAGAAGATACAAACCTTAAAAACTGTGAATTCGTTCCAAACAGAATCTAATATGAATCTTATTGAAGATTCATTGAATAAATTAGACAGTTGGGACACTTTAGATCTTTGGTTTGTAGAATCTGAATTACCTGATTATATACAAAAAATAATAAATATCACTGGTGAAGCTCCTGAATTTCACCCTGAAGAAGAAATCAAAGAATCACCAACCGCGCGCTTACATGAAGATTTAGAAACTGCTAGTATAGATATTGATGAAATTGTTGGTAAGGTTTCTGAACAATTTAAAGGAGAGATTGATGATCTTAAACATGAGATTAATGGTTTAAAACTCGAATTAGAAAGGAAAGATGAGACGCTTAAGCATGTCTCTCAAATGAAAATAATAAAAAAGATTACACCAAAAAAAGATGTGAAGTTACCTCCCCCGAAAATTAAAATTCCTATTATTAAAAAACCTGAAAAAGCTCCTCACATTAAAGCACCTATTAAGCGTGAAGCAGAAAAACCCATAGAAAAGATCGGAATAAAATCTATGAAACAAGTACAAATGAAAATTGAAGAAGAGTTAGAAAAATTAAAAGTTCCCTCTATTTTTGAAAAAAAACCAAAGATTGAAAAAGCAGAAATTCCTAAATCTGAAGATTTAAAACCATTATCAAAATTATCAGAACCAAAAATTATTTCAGAACCCTCTAAAGAACTAAAATCAGTTCTGGGAATTTTAGAAGAATCAGATAAATCTCAAGATAAACCAATTTCAAAAATGATTTCAGAACTGCCAAAAAAACCTGAATCAATAGCAAAAATCCTTAATGAGTCTGAAGGATCTAAAATACTTCCAGAACCTCCCACGTTTTCAAATATGCCCGAAAAACCAAAAAAGAGTTCATTAATCTCTGAAATTATAGAGATAGATGTCTTAGAAGAAGAAAAGGAGGTACCTTTTACTATTAAAAAGCCTAAACTTGTTGAACAACCTGAAATTCCTACAAAACCTAAAATTACTTCCGTAAGCATAGAAGAAGTTGAAACTGAAGAAATTAGATCAACAGGTACAGATTTATTCAATGTATTCTCATCGGTAGGAGAAAAAACAACCGAAAAATTACCTAAGTTAAACGAAACTTTTGAGTCCTTACCAGTAAAACAAAAGAAAGAGAAGGATGAAAAAAAGAAGAAAAAAGAAGAAAAAGAACTTATAAAGAAACCTGATGCAAAACCATTTATTGAGTTTGGTGTATCAAAACCAGAAAAAACTAGTTACAATGAATCTGAGCCAACTAGTACAGAACAATTTCCTAAGGATAAGGATTCCTTATATCAAGAATTAATTGCTCTTGAAGGTAAACGGTATTCATTAGAAAAAAATTTTAATGAAATAGAAAAAAGTTATAATGCAGGTTCCATCAACGATTCTGAATATCAAAATCGAAGTGAAGAACTTAGGGAGAAATTAGATAATATAACTTCAAGAATAAATAAAATAAGGAGAGTTATCTCGAGCTTATAATTTTTTACTTTTATAACTATTTATCTATTCTGAAAAAGGGGGGCATCCTATTTTTATGTTGTGCTGATTTTATCATACTTTTGACTCTATTTACATCATCTTTTTTTAAATCATCTAAATCTAATTTATTATCAATCCTAAAAATAATTTCATCTAGCACATCATAAGTTATACCAATTTCACCTTCATCTGTTTGACCTTCCCATAATCCCGCACTTGGTGGTTTTTTAATGATTTCTTCGGGAACATTTAATAATTTAGCGACTTTTCTTACTTCACATTTATAGAGACCTCCTATCGGTTCAAAATCAACACCCCCATCACCATATTTGGTGAAATATCCAATTGCTAATTCGGTTCTATTACTTGTGCCCGCAACAAGGAATTTCCCTAAGGACTGGCCTATAAAATATATCGCCATCATCCTTAATCGAGGCTTTAAATTTGCTAATGCCATATTATTAGATCTAATGAGAGATTCTGTAACCTTTACAAATTCGTTGTAAATGCTTGTTAATTCTATTTTAATAAATCTTATTCCTAATAATTTAGTTAATTTTTCTGCATCCTTTAAATCTTGTGGGATTGATGAACAGGGTAATCCTAATCCAATAATATCTTTCTTTCCAAGAGCATTAACACATAATGACGTAGTAACTGCGCTATCAATACCTCCACTAATCCCTACTACGATACCTTTAACCTTTGCAGAATCTACATAATTTCTTATCCACTTTTGAATTTCAGTGACTGTCTGTTTATAATCCAGTTTTCGCATAATCTTTATCAAAAATCTTTTCAATTAACACTATTTTATTTTAGCATAAACTTAAAAGATAAAATTATAATAAAAATTTTATAATTATAAAAATAAAAATACTAACTTAATTTATTCTACTAGATTAAAATTAAATTAAATTTATATTAATGATTTAGAATGAGTGAGGAATTTAAAGCAATTGTAGATTCTTCTTTCGATAACGGAAAACCATTATGGATCTATACGACTGATTACATTTATGGAATAGTTCCTACTGCAAGTGATAAATGGCTAGAAGTTTCTTATACTTTTGAAGATCCTGATGATCCTTTACTAAAAGGGGAAAAAGGAGCAGATTTTGCCTATCAATTAATGATGGAAGAGATTTCCAAGGGTGTTACTTTTTATATTGAAGATTTAAAAGTACCTTTACTAAAAGAATTTGCTGGAGGTACTGGAAAATCTGGTTCTGATTTAATTGCCGCAGTAATTGAGGAATTAATTAATAATACTTCAAAATACACGAGCAATACTGATTTTCTAATTAAAAATAAAGATGAATTAGGTAAGTTAAAAGAGAAAGTATAGAAATACTTTTTTTTTAAATATATAAACCACCTCGTTGTGGATGCCTTTTCAAGAATTCTTTATCAATCCGCCTTCCTAATGCATTTCCTATATTAGGATCTCGTTCCTTTACTAATTCTTTTAAATAATTACCATGTTCTTGGGAATATTTTTCAATACCAGAAGCAATAATGTTCTGATCTTTCTTTATTGGGACAACCATTCCAAATAAGCGAAGCATATCGTTTGGGGACATTCTTTTCCCAATAGTTTCGTCAATATCCTTGTCCAAATTTCTTACAACTGTGCCCATGCTTAAAGCAGAATAAGGACTCAATTGTTTTGATTTTAACCAAAAAGCATTGGGCTTCTTTGTTATAAAAGTATCTGAATTTCCTCTATCATCCTTTGATCCTATTACTCTCCAATCTTTAGGGTCATTATCATACTCTTTTTTCATTTTTTTTACGACTGAACTTATTGGAGCAACTCCGTAGTAGTCTTTTTTTTCCTTTTTATCACTTGTCATAGGCTCTATTATATTAAGTTAATTTAACTATAAAAATATAACAAAAATACCATATAAACAATAAAATATTTTAAATTGTAAATTATAGATGATATACAAAAGAATTTTGAAAATAGAGAAATGGTATTTCAAAAAGATCTTAAAAAATTCAAGGAATTCATTGGATTATTCGATAATTCTATAAAAACTAATGATTTTCAGCAATTAAATAAATTAATTCCATTAATTGATGAGTTTGAAGAACAATTCTTAAGTGGTTACCATAAACGAAAGAAAGAAGGTACCTTTTATACAAATAAAATTATTTCAGATTTTATTGTATCTGAAACACTACTTAGTTTAATTAATAAAAAATTCAATAATTATGGTTTGGATTCTGAAAAGATTAAAGAAGTTGATGAACTTTACAAATATGGTACTGATTTTAAACAAAAATTAAGAGACCTATTATTAAATATAAAAATTTGTGATCCAGCATGCGGTTCGGGTGAATTCCTATTAAGTTCTGCTGATATCATTTTTAATATTATCAAAAAACTGAATTCAAACGTAAATCTAGCTAACATCAAGAATCAAATACTAAACAACTTATTCGGGTATGATATTAATGAATATGCCATTAAATTAAGTATATTAAAACTTCTAAAATGGCATCATAATAAATTAGATGATGGTGTAAAAAAATCAATATCAATTTTGAAGTCAAATTTAAAATTACAAAACAGTCTTATAAATTCGAATTTTATCAAATTTGATATAGTTATAGGAAATCCGCCTTATGGGAACATTTTAAACCAAAATGATAAAGAAATTTTAAAAAATGAAAACATTTTCTATAAGGATATTTACTGTGCTTTTTTATTAAAAGCTTTAGAGTGGGGAAATGAAGTTATAGGTTTATTAGTTCCAAAAAGTTTCCTTCTGCGACAAGGTTATATTAATTTTAGGCGAGATTTTCTTTCTAAAGCAAATATCTTAAAAATCTATGATATTGGTTCCAAAATGTTTAAAACAGCAACAAACGAAGTACAAATAGTAATATATGAAAATAAAAATGACTCAAAAAGGAGAGATTTAGATGTTTATGATTACTCAAAAACTAAAATCATTACTTATCCAAACCAATTTGTAGATTCTTTAAGAATCTGCTTTAATTTGAGCTGCTCTTTAAACTTAAAATCTAAAAAATTGTATGTATATACTTTTAAGAAAAGTTGTCCTTTTTGTGGTTCAGATACATTCGAAATGAATCGGATTAGAATTAAACCAAATGAGCAAATATATGAATTAATTGAAAAAATTGAAAACCTTGGAGATTTAAATTATTTAAATCCTGTAAATTTTCCAAAAATGATTAGAGGCGAAGAAGAAAAAGGACTTAAGCTAGTAAAAACAAAATTAAGAAAAGATACAAATGGTTCTTGCTTCTTTATTAGCGCGAGAAACGATTTCAATTATTTTAATTTCAGAAAGATCAAATCATTTAATATAGAAGAAGTTGATTCAAAGATCTTAAAAGGGAATAATTATGAATATTATATACAGCCAAAATTGTTAATAAAACACAATAATATTATCCCAGAAGCGATTTATACCGAAGATAATGTATGCTTTACATCATCAATTTATTCATTACTCCATAATGATTCTGATGAACTAAAATACCTCTGTGCTTTTCTTAATTCAAGTTTAATCCAATTTTATTGTATCTATGGTATCAACAATCAAAAAGATACCACAATTAATCTAAATCAATATATGATTAGACATTTACCTATCCTTACGGTTAATAATAAAATTAAGAAAATGATTGTAGAAAAAGTAGACACAATATATAATTTATTAACTATGAACAACCTAATTACCAGTGAAAATTTTAATCAATTATTAAAAAGCATTGATGATATAATATTTGGGCAATATTCAATTACAGAAGAAGAAAAGAAGACGATAATCTCAGAAGTAAGAAACCAAATTAAACATTTTAGAGTGCTTTATAATGATTAACATTTAAGTGATTATTAATCTATTAATTTAAAACAAAAATCGCACTTATTGTCTCCTAAACCCATTGCTTTATTTCGTTCAAATTTAATTTTTGGATTAAATTCTTCAAAAGCTGCTTTATAAAAAGGAATACACATATTATTGCAAATTAATGGAATTTTTTCTTGTCGTTCTGAATTTCTATCCATTATCGCTTTATAGGGACACTCATTTATATCAATAATCACTTCTGAGGCAGAAATCCTATTAACTTTATATTTCCATCCTTCTATAGACCATCTAAAAGTGATTATATCAATTAAATCACCTAAAGTGTTTGATTCAATCTTCAGATATTTCTTTATCCTTCTAAAAATAATTCTCATGAGTCTAATCCAAACCGCTTTATCTATTTTTAGAGCAATGTCCCAGCCTATTTCTTTTTCAGTTTCTAGCATCCACACACCATCCATGGTAAAGAAGTTCTTTTCGAAATAAAACAATTTATCGGCATCAGTTACTTTTCTCAATCGACAACCCCTAATTTATCTTAATAATATTAATAAAGAAAAAGATATCATATTATATATAATCATAAACAAAATACGACTTTTATTTAGATCTTATAAATAAGCATTATTTCATATTTCTCTAATTTTTTATAAAAACCCTTGAAAATTATTAATAAAATATAGTTAAATCATTTTATTTTCTTCTGTTAACAATCTCAAAATCCTTAAATAGGTAGATATTTTTTAATTATTTAGATAAGACTAAATAATTAAATTTTTTAATTGTAAATGTTTCGACAACATTGTTATATATTAACAGTATCATGGGATATTATTAAAATATGTCATCAAATAAACTCAAATAATCATTCAGATTTATAACTTAATAGGATCTTAAATATGGAAAACATTATTCTTGCATTATTATTAAGTTTAATTGCAGGATTGTCAACTTCTATTGGTAGTTTTATCGCGATTTTTATGAAAAGACCCGACCCAAAGGTACTTTCTTTTATTATGGGATTTTCTGCGGGGGTTATGATTTTAATTTCATTTGTGGAACTTCTGCAAGATAGCATAAAAGCAATCGGTTTTTTAATGGGAATTTTGATGTTCTTTATAGGAATGATAATTATGTTTATAATTGATGTAGTAGTTTCCCATGAATATGAGTTTGAGGATTCAATTGAAATTTTAATAAATAATAGCGGAGAATGTAAACCACATTTACATTATGGACATCGTCATCGTAGTCGTCCTCTTCATCGTGGTGAAAAAAGTAATAATAACTTAGTAAAGACATCTATCTTTATATTTTTTGGAGTATTTATTCATAATTTCCCAGAAGGAATGGCAACCTTTATCGGTGCTTTAACAGATGTTCACCTTGGAATTTTATTAGCTGTAGCTATAGCTTTACATAATATACCAGAAGGAATTGCTGTAGCGGTGCCAATTTATGCCTGTACATTAAATAAAAAAAAGGCTTTTAAATGGTCTTTTATCTCAGGGATGAGTGAACCTTTAGGGGCTATATTAACATGGTTAATCCTTTTTCCCTTTATCAACGATTTTGTGTTAAACGCCTTGTTAGGAGCAGTTGGAGGAATAATGGTTTATATTTCGTTAGATGAATTACTACCAATGTCCCGTTCATTAGCTAAAGAACATTACTCAATAATAGGAATTATTACTGGGATGTTTATCATGGCTGTTAGTCTGGCAATTTTATGAATTATCTGTAAGCTAGGTGAAATGCAAATCGAATATTCTTTTTAGATTATTATAAAAATTTCTCTCTTAAACTCTAATCCCAAAGAATATGAAAAAGAAATGAGAAAAAAATAGTTAATTATTCCGGTTTTCTCAAAAGCGAACTGAGTTCAGTTTTCAGCAAATCACGTATAGCAACACGAATTACTTCTGAGCGATTGGGATAAAGGTTCATGTTAACTAGTTCTTCTATTCCACTTAGATACGCTTCGGGAATATGACATGTTATTAATTTCATTTTTTTTTATAAAACCCCTTTTAATATTCAAAACTTATTGGTTTTGTTATACTTTACAAAATTTGACAATATAATATATCAGTATAATACGACCATAATATATCCCAGAATCCCTAAGAATAAATTTTTATGAGTATTTAAAAAATTAATAAGATTGTTCTCCTTTGGGTTATAATATAAATTTAATATTATCATAGCATAAGAGATATGATATTTTGGGAGATATTAATCAATACTAGCCTCTTTAGCAAAGTATAATGGAATAATTGTTAATAAAATCACGATTCCACTTACAAAGAAAATTAAAGAAGTAGGTACATACCCCCAATTACCTTCTATTAGTTTGTAAATCCCAAAAGCTGTAGCTAACCATCCACCAATTAAAGGACCGATTACCATAGGAATGGTACCTGAAAAAAGATTCCAATAACCGCTAAATTCGCCCCTATTTTCTTCAGGATATAAATCTTTTGCCCATGAAAATGTTGAAATGGATATTCCCAAATAAAATGTAGCCCAAATACTTCCGAGAATAAGAAGCATAGTGATATCAGTAAAAAATCCAAAAGTGAATAATGATACCCCAAATAAAATAGCAGCAATAAAAGTCATTCTTTTTCTTCCGATTTTATCAGTAAGAATTCCTAAAGGGTATGCAAGAACGATCGAACTCAATAGAGCAATAAAAATTAGAATTGATGCTGTGAGAATAGAAAAACCAATATTATGCTGTAAATAAATCATGAGAAAAGGGTAAAAAATATTCAAACCTATTTGCCATGTGGTAATTACTATTAAGACTACAAAAAAGTCTTTATACTCTTTCAGATTTTCTTTTCGGAATGTTTTTCGAATTTGCGAAAAAGTCTTAATTTCTAAAGGAGTTAGATCTGGTGATTCTTGTATTTGAAGATTACCTATCAACCCTAATACAAGAACAAGTCCTCCGACAATGAAAAAGAAAGTATAATAACCTAATGCCGTTATCAAGATCCCACCAACGCCATTTACAATTAATAATGCGACCATGACCATCATTTGTGCTATACTTGTTACTTTTCCGCGATTATCTAAATTAGTCATATCAGTAATATAGGCATTTAATCCCGCATTGAGAGCCATTGCTCCGAAAAATGTCATTATAGCATCAAATAATATTGCTATGAATATAGCTACTTCAGTACTAATTCCTATAAATCCAGCACTAAGGGGAAAAATAGCTGTGGTGATAGACCAGAAAATGAAACCATATAGTAATAAAGGTTTTCTCTTCCCTTTAACATCACTAAATGCTCCCATGATTATGGTCGCAATAGTTCCCACAATCGTAGAAAGTGCTACCATAATCGACACATAAATAGGTTCTGGTGTAATTACATTATACATGAACAAGTTATAGTACTGATTTTCAACAGCCCAAGCTAATTGACCAGCAAGAGAAAAAAGTGCTATGCTTAAGATGATTTGTCGTGCGATTTGAGTTTTCACTGACATGATACATCATAATTTCTAATAATAAGTATATAAAAGCTTATTACATTTTAAACATTTATTTGAGCGTGGATCCACCGAATATTATATTTTTATTTTCTGATCAGCAGAGATATGATACTTTAGGATGTTATGGTCAAGAATTAGATGTTACTCCAAATTTAGATAAAATGGCTAAAGAAGGAGTGATTTTTGAACATGCCTTTACAAATCAGCCATTATGTGGACCTGCAAGATCAATTATACAGACGGGGCTATATGCGACGGAATCAACTTGTTATCGAAATGGTATTGCCCTTCCTATAAGTAAGGATAATATAGCTTATTATTTTTCGAATAAGGGTTATGATGTCGCTTACATTGGAAAATGGCACCTCGCGAGTAATGTTGGCAGATCAAAAGATTATACCTTAAAAAGAATGAATTATATGACTAAAGCAGTGCCTCTCGAACTTAGAGGAGGGTATAAAGATTATTGGCTTGCTTCTGATCTTCTTGAATTCACCTCTCATGCTTATGAAGGTTATCTTTTTAATGGTAATATGAAAAAAGTTGAATTTAAAGGTTATCGAGTTGATTGTTTAACTGATTTTACAATCGATTATTTAGACTCCAGAAGAGGAACTAAGCCTTTTTTTTTGTTTCTGTCCTATCTTGAACCACATCAGCAGAATGATTTGAATATATTTCAAGGACCAAATGGAAGTAAAGAGAAATTTAAAAATTACATTATTCCGAAAGATCTTGTGAATACTGAAGGAGATTGGCGTGAAAATTACCCTGATTATCTTGGTTGTTGTAATAGTATAGATAAGAATGTTAAAAGAATATTAAACAAATTAAAAGAGATGGATCTTGAAGAGAATACAATTATATTCTATTGTAGTGATCATGGTTGTCATTTTAGAACTAGAACTTGGGAATACAAACGTGATTGCCATGAATCATCGATAAGGATTCCGTTAATTATAAAAGGACCAGGGTTCGAGGGTGGAAAACGCATCTCTCAGCTTGTTAGTTTAATTGATATTCCACCAACATTGCTAAAATGCGGGGGAATTGAAGTACCTAATCATATGAAAGGTCAACCCTTACAAGGCTTAGTGAATGATATTGTGAATAATTGGCCAGAAGAGATTTTTATTCAGATTAGTGAAACCCAAGTTGGAAGAGCAATTAGAACAATAAAATGGAAATATTCGGTAAAAGCGCCGAGTAAAGATGGCATTTTATATTCCCGAGCTGATAAATATGATGAAGAATTTTTGTATGATTTAGAAAATGATCCTCATGAAAAAAGAAATCTAGTAAAAGATGCTCAATATTTTGAAGTTAGAAATGAATTATCTCGTATTTTAAAAAGAAAAATGGCTGAAGCTGGAGAAAATATTCCAACTATTATTTCTAATCCAATCTAATTCCATTATTTTCTTATATCTACAAATATTACGATAATATATCTAAAATTCAGTTGTAATTATATTTTGAAAGTATATTTTTTTAACTCTTTGAATTATTTATAATTAAGGCAACAAATAAAAATCTTCATAGATAAAAACCAAATGTTATAATCATTAATGCTTTAGATTCTAAGAGTGAGGTTTAATAATTTATGTTAGACAAATATAACAGCAAGAAAGCGTTATTAGAAAGGGCTAGTAGAGTTATAAATTCTATTATTAACGGTATAGAAGAATTAAGTATAGCAAAAAAAAAGAGAAGAATGGAAAAAAGTGGAGAAGCGTGTGCAATAGCAGGGAGTTATGAAATTGCAGAAAAAATTTCTGAAGAAACGACTTGTATTGAAGAGATTATTGAAAAAATCAATAATCAAATTCCTTGGTGCGGTCAATGGAATTTAAAAGACAATATCATTAGATCAATATGCAACGAATGTGGATGTCCCCTTGTTAGAAATAAAATTGTATACTTAAATAGTACATTTTGTTATTGCTCCTTAGGTTGGGTAAAAATAATTTTTAAAACCTTGCTTAAAAAGCCTTTTCACGTTGAGATGTTAAAATCAATAGGTGCAGGTGATAATATTTGCGAATATGTTGTATATATTTAAATAAAATAAAAATAATTAAACTAATTTTTTAAAATTGTAAAAATGAGTAAATTAGTATTAGTTGATGGTGCAAAAGGTCATACTGGTACATTTCTTATAAAAGAAATATTAGAAACAAAACCAGAATGGAATATAGTGGCTACAGATTTACCTTCAAATAGAAGAGATGAATTAATGGCTAAGGAGACAATTTTTAGTAGCAGATTTAAGTATATGACTGAAATATTAGAAAATGAAAGAATCTCATTTATCCCAGCTGATTTAACTGAAAAGAAGACACTTATCAATTTATTTCAAGACAAACAATATGATATGGTTTTCCATGTGGCTAGCTTGTATGACTATTTTGCTGATTTAGATCTTTTAAGAAAAATAAACGTAGGAGGTATACAAAATTTGCTTGAAATTATATGTAAAAAACAAGATTTAAATATACTAAGATTTTTTCACTGGAGTACTTGTGGTGTTTATGGAGAACCACAATATCAAAAAAAAAAGAAAGTTTACCCCGTTCCTGCTGATGAAACAGCGCCTTATAATCCCCCTAATAATTATAGTGTAAGTAAAATGGAACAAGAACTGGTTTTAAAGGAATATATAAATAGTCATAAATTAAAAGCCACGATTATAAGACCTGCACCAATTATGGGGCCATATCAGATCTATGGTGTTTTTCATATAATGCAAATTGTTAATAAATCAGGATTTGGTCCTGGTATTCATATCTACCCTAAGAAGAAACGTTTAGCAATGCCTTTAATTCATGTTGAAGATTTAGTCAGATCGGCTATATTTTTAGCTGAAAATGGTCAATCAATAGGCGAAGCATATAATCTCGTTTTAGACACATGTTTTCAAGAAGACTTCTTAGAATATCTAGCAGATTTACTAAATGTAGATTATTTTAATTTCCCTATTTGGTGGCCAATTTACAAAGTTTTCTCGAAATTTCTTTACTGGTTGAATAAAAGGAAAAATCAAAAAGCTAAAAAACTAAACTCAAGACCCCCAATCGATTTATCCATGGCAGAGTATACCACCCATCAATATCTCTTTTCTAATAAAAAAATTAAAGATTTAGGATTTAAATTTAAATTTCCAGATTATAAAAGCGCGACTAAAGATACTGTTGAATGGTATCTAAAAAATAATTGGTTGGAGAGTGAAATCTAAATGGGATTATTAGAAGGATTGATTCTTAGTTTTGTTGTTGGCTGGATAAATTCCTATTTATATCGAAAATATTTACGTAAACGAAATAAAGACTGGATTGTTTTTTTGGCAGTAACATTTCTACTAATATTGTGGACTGTTGATAGCTTAATTTATTTTAATGTCATTGATATGTCATGGCTAAATTTCCTCCCGTGGGTAAATATCCCATCAATTGAAGCGGGTAAATATTTTTTATGGAATTCTTTTATATTATTCGGAGTTGATTTTCAAATTACTCATCAATCTGGTATGGAAATTATCGTAGGTTTTTTACTCATTTCATATTTATTTTGGTATTATTTTGGCTCGAAGGTGGGAAAAGTTGTGCATGGAACGAAAACTTACCAACAAGGGCATTATTTAATATATCGTCCTGTAAAGAAATTTATTAGAGATCGTGAAAAAGAATCAGAAAATTCTATGGCTAAAAACCAATGATTAATTATTCTCTTATATCACTTGGATTAATTTCTTTTCCAATCATAGATGATTTTAAAGCTGCTAAAGCAAATTGGGTAGTGTATTTACCTTCCTCACCCGATAATACTGGTTCTTCATCATTTTTTATTGCTTCAATGAAATGGTGTGTAGAATTTATAAATCCATACTTCCAATCTCGTTCCATATCTGAAATGGTCTCCAATTTTCCATCTCGGAAGATAACTATTGGTGGAAAAACTTCTGATTTGGACATGATATTTCCTCCAGCTGTTGCTTGATTTATCCACATAATCCCTTCTGAACCAGTAATAGATATAAAATCATCTTCAGAATAATAGGGACTAGGTAAAGTCATATGAGGAGAATAATTATATTCCATACTTCCGTATGTGGGCACAAGAAAATCTGAGTCCTTTGGAGGTGCATACTTCCACATGATATAAGCAGGAACATCCAAATTATTAAATCTGTCGATCCATGAATATACTTTTTCAATTTTTGCCCCAGTTAAGTGCAAGGCTAACCAAAATTTATGGAATCCATCGTCAAATATAATCGGTGATCCACATTCTAATCCACCTCCACATAGTTTTGGATCTAACCTCCATATCCATGTAGTAGTAGTTATATCCCAACCTCCTTTACTTGCTTCTAGTGTTTTAATATGAACTGAATTTACTTCACCAATAATTCCCTCTTCTAATAATTTCTTCGCTCTCATAATTGGCGGATAAAAAGTGAAGTTTTCAAAGATTTTTAGCTTTATATTATTCTTTTTGCAAGCATTAATCATTTTATCACAGTCTCTAATAGAGTTTGCCATTGGTTTTTGTAGACTTATTCCTAAAATATCTTTTTGAGCAGCATAAAGTGTCGCGTCACAATGTAAATAGTGAGGTAATAAAATTTCGAGAATATCAATGTGTTCGACATCAAGCATTTCTTTATAATCTTGGTATTGTCTCACATCGGGCCCTAGATTATATTTTTCAATCTTTTCTTTAACATGTCTTTTTTTACTATCACATAAACACGTAATTTCGATATCATCACGATTTAAATAACCCAATATATTGAGATCAAAGATAACTCCGCAACCTATGATTCCAACCTTTAATTTTTCCATAGTTATTCACACTATTATTATTTCGATCTAATAATTATAAAATAAATAGAGTATAGTTAAAGAGTAAAATAAAAAACATAAAAAAAATATTATTAATTGGGGTGCTTTAGAGTTAGATATTATTATAGTAATCTTCTGGATACTTTTTTATCTTTACATCTAAAGCGCTCCGCCTTTAATTTCAGGTATTTGATTAACTTTCACTAATGTCTATTTTTTTGGCTGGTTTTTTGCTAAATGTTACCTTTAGTAATCCATTGGCCATTTTTGAAACTATTGTATCTGAATCGGCATCAACTGGTAAAGGAATATCCATATCTACATCAATAAAAGTAAATCCTTTCCGGAAAGATTGACTCCAACGTTCATGAAGAGGTTCTCCTTCTTTTGGTATTTCTTTTACATTTCTTTCTTCTGGAATCTTAGGTTTCTCTGATTTAATATTAAGGTGTTTATTAATTAAAGAAACTTTAACTTCTTCTTTGGTACGACCAGCTAAAGGTACAGTAATCAAATAGTTATCTCCAAGATCTTCAACATTATACGGTATTTGACTTCCTATAAATCCTCTCATAAAATGTTTAGCCATTCTTTTCATTTTGTGCATTTGTTGAGGGGTGAATGGAAGACAGCCAATCATCGTTTTTGGGTCATGAATATGACCATGGGGACTTTCATCACACATACTTGATTTTCCTCCTTTGTTTATTTTTTTTTAATTTTTATTGGTAAAAGCTAAAAATTCTCGTACTCGTCATCATCAACAATAGGAATTGTCTTGATATTTGTTTCCCTCTTGTTTATTAGAGTCTTTAAAATTTCTTCATATTTCTCAACTTCCTGGTTGATGTCCTCTAATCTCAATGAAATCCTTTCTTTAGTATAGTTTAAATCATTCACGATTCTTTCGACTCTTTTAATATTTCTTAAAGAAAAATCCTCCTGATTTATTTCTCTATCGATGGTTCCACAATGATAAGGAAAACAAGACATGACTCCTTTGATTCGTTTTTCATTAGGTAACCAAGCATTTATTACAGTACGAATGTAATCACCAAGTGTATTCATACTATGTTCGAAATTCTCTTTTAAGACTTCTTTTAACTTCTCTATTCCTTGGACTGTTATCCTGTATAATTTCTTTTGTCTATTATTTCTATCAATAAATTCTTCAGTATCAACAAATCCCTTCTCATCTAATCTATTTAGTAAAGGGTATATTGTTCCCGGAGAAGCTCTCCATATAGGTTTAAATTTTTTATTAATTACTTGACTTATTTCATATCCTGAAATCCCTTCATGATTTCTGATAATTGAAAGTACCAAGATATCTAATCCTGAAAATGCTTCACCTTGATAGCCGCTAAATCTTTTCCCAAAGAACATTTTTTTAACTTCACCAATATATCAGTTTTTGATAAAACTTGTGATATTAATGGTAAGACAACTATTTAAATATATCGGTGATCGAACAACCAGAAATCACTTAATTAAGAATGAATAATTCCTATTCTTTAATTATATCATCAAAATAGATGTAAGAATCAACAGAAACCTATACTTTTAGAGAATATTATAAAAAATTATTATATTTAAGGGCACTAGAGTATAAAGTTGATTATAGAATATAGTAATGAAAATTAATTTGAAATATTTAGAATTGAATCAGATCTGTTTCTAATTTTAATATGTTTTAATTGATTTTCCCTATCATAATGCAAGTTAAAGGAATAGATCTTGATAGATGTAGTTATTTAATTTAGAGAAAATTGAAACTCTTTTTATACGTAAGAATAACTCGGAAAATAAAGTTAATAAGAATCATTAAATAGCTAACATTTTTATATATAACTAAGTTAAATAAACTACGTAACTCTTTTAAGAGATTATCTATTTAAGAAAATGCTGGCACAATTAACTGGATTTGAAATATTTTATGGTAGTTTTACATTAGCATCTGTCATAATATCTACGATTTTAGGTTTTTTTATTGTGTTAAAGTATGTACAATATAAAAAAATAGAACTTCTTTTAGTTGGAATTACATGGATACTTTTAGCAAGTCCATACTGGTCTGATGCGATACAGTTTTTTACAAATACATTTTTCGGGATAAGTCTGGATCCTCCTTTGTATTTCTTTTTAGCTAATGCGTTTATTGCTCCAATTCATATTACATGGCTTTATGCTTTTACTAATTTTCTTTTTAAAAAGCAACAGAAGAAGATAATGCTATTTTTTGGTATTGAAGCATTATTATTTGAACTTGCTTTTTTAATTGTTTTTTTTATAAATCCTTTTCTAATAGGAGATCAAAAAAGCGCTTTTGTAGTAGAATGGGCGGTATGGATACAAATTTATCTATTATTTTCTATCGGACTATTCTTGGTGACTGGATTTTTATTTGCTAGAGTCAGTCTAAAAGCAGATTCTTCTGAAATTAAACTAAAAGGTAAATTTTTAATATTAGCATTTCTAACTTTTACAATTGGAACGATGATAGATGTTATTGGAGCAGAAAATCCTACAGAAATAACTATATTTTTTGCTAGAATCTTTGTAATTGTTAGTTCGATCTGTTTCTATATAGGATTCACATTACCTAGATTCATCAAAGACTTATTCATTAAAACATAAATGACATATATTTTTTTTCTCTTTTAATTGTATATCTTTCTTGTATTATTGAGGTATTCCCCAAAGAATATTAGAAGATATCTATAAAAGCGTGAAATGAAGCTTTCACGAACATTCTCAGACTTTTTTTGAGTAATTTTTTAAAATAGCATCTGGTTTTATAATATTAATGAGTAAAAAAAGGAAATTTAATGAAATTAAAGGAATCTTAACTGACATTGACGGTACACTTTATTTTAAAGGAACCCCGATTCCTGGGGCTATTGAAACAATTTTAAAACTTCGTAAAAAGGGTATAAAATTTCTTTTTTTCACAAATACTGATAGTAAATCACCCAAAACAGTGCTAAACATATTACAAGATTACGGATTCTTTATTTATAAGGATGAGATTTTTACACCAATTATAGCTTTAAAAGAATTCTTATCCAAATTTCCTAGTAAAAAATCTTTTTTTGTCACAACTGTGGAAGTTGAAAACGAATTTCAAGAAATCCCTAAAGTGGAAGGTACTGGAATACCGGATTTTGTAGTTTTGGGTGATTTTCATGATAATTGGGATGTGAATCGTCTAAATCTTGCGTTTAAATATGTACTTAAAGGTGCTAAACTTCTTGGAACTCAAGGTAATAGATATTATCTTGCTCACAATGGTGAACCCGTTATAGATACTGGATCTTTTATACAAATGATTGCATATGCAGCTAATATTACTCCTAAAATATTTGGAAAGCCCTCAAAAGAATATTTTCTACAAGCTTTAAAAAAAATTAACCTTTCTTCTGATGAAGTAATTGTGATTGGTGATGATCCTGAGTCCGATATTCATGGAGCTATTAGTGTAGGTATTAAAGCAATTTTAGTAAAAACAGGAAAAGGTCAGTATTTTGATCCTACCATGGCAAAAATTAAACCTTATTTAATTCTTGATTCATTTAGTTCTTTAACAGAATTGTTTTAATTATTGAAAGGTTATCCAATGTAAGCCAGTTTTTTATTGGATTAAAAATCATATCAAATACATAATAATAAACATAAAGAGACCAATTTTTACATAACATTTTTATTGTATTGTAATAGGAGTGAATAAAAAAATTTATATATTCCATTCTTTTGTTAATTCATAAAATAATAATTTAATTAAAAATAGGATGTATAAAACATGGCTTTAAAAGAATATTTTGTAAGAGATTTAGTTATTAACGACGAGTATGGAATAATTGACTCAAATGAGACGATTCAAAGTGCTGCAAAAAAAATGAAAGAATTAGGAGTTCCAGATTTAGTAGTTCTTAAAGGAGAAAAACAGAAAGTTATTGGTGTTATAGCTGATTTTGATATTATACAGAATATCGTTGCCGAAGGGATTGATGCTAAAGCTGAAAAAGTAATATCCGCAATGTATAAAATCTCTCCAGTGACATTAGATACTCCCGTTACTGAAGCATTTACCCGTATGCGTGACCTTAATGTAAATGTGGTACCTGTAGTTGAAAATGAAAAACTTATTGGCGTATGTACTATTCAAGATTGTTGGAGTTACATTCCAGATCAAACAGTTGACGAGATTGGACTTATTCCAGTAAGAAATACGAAAGTTGCTGAATTTTGGTTTGCGAGTGTATGTGCAATTATTGGATTCACACTGGGTATAATCCTACCTTTAACTGGAATTTTTGGATTTTTTGTTGGGAAATATAGTGATCTAAAGAGTTTACTTGGTATGGGACCAATTGCAGAAGATCCAACATTATTTTTTACTTTATTTGATGTAAGAGGTCCTGGGGTTTTGATGCCTTTTTATAATTTAAGAGACCCAATATGGATTGTAATTGACGTTTTTAGCATTTTAATGTTGGTTTTTAGTATTATTGGGTTGTTCTCAATCATTTATACAAGTTTTTCTGATGCGAGAAATTTAGAAACTGGGTGGAAAATTAGAACAGTTATACCTGGATTAGCTGTTTTCTTTATGGTTTTTGAATGGATTTTATTCAGTATAGCTTTTGCAATTACGACTCAACCTATTATTACTATTGATGCGGTGGGGCTAACAATGTCAATTGTTTCTATGATCCTCTTTTTACTAGCTATAAATAGAGATTACATTTTCCGAGGGATAGAGAGTCCTGAAGAAAAAACGAGTGAGGTGTCAGCTTAAAAGTGCCACGTGGGGGGGGTGGTGGTTTCCGTGGAGGCGGAGGATTTCGTGGTGGTGGTTTCCGTGGAGGTGGATTTGGTGGTGGTTTCCGTGGAGGCGGATTTGGTGGTGGATATCGAGGAGGTGGATCTCGGAGCGGTGTACCATTTGGGAGAACAGGTGCGACAAGAATAACATCAAGATCTCCAAGTGGCCCTTATACACATAGTTATTATAGACCGAATCGCAGATATTATAGACCTTCTTGGTGGTATTATCGTCCCTGGTACTATAGATGGTGGTATTCTCCTTGGTGGGCGGGACATTATTATCGTCCTTGGTATTATAGTCCCGTCTATGTAGGCGGTGGAATTTTATTTATGATAATCTTAGCATTAATAATTCTTCCTATTGCGGGAATAGCTTTTATGTTTCCCTTTAGCAATGCTGATGCAAATGGCTATGTAAATTACCGATCTACGGAAACTCTATATTTCAATGAATTTTGGTATGAATATGAATATATTGAAACCGGAACCATAGATTACTCTGTCCAATCTTTGTCAAGTGATTTAAGATTTATTATTTGGAATAGCCCTTTTGAAAACCTTCCTACAACTACAATATATAGTGATGTTATAGATTCAAGAACAATTCCAGGTAATGAGGGATATTGGACTGAATGGTGGTTTTTAAGACCGAACTCGATAATAGATTATGAATTTAATGCAAGTAATCAGGTGGATTTCTTTATTGCAAGTGCTTACGATCTCTATTTATGGGATCAGGGTTACTCACCATCGTTCTATATAAATATTGAAAATACTAATCAAAGTAGCGGATCATTTATTATTAATGAAGCTCAAGATTATTACATCGTGTGGTATAATGACGGAGCTTCTCCTGTTGATGTTGATTATACAATAAACTATACAGCTACGAATGTAATAGATCTTAACGGTATATATTCACAAGATGTACAAGAAGGAATAACCCTTTCAGATAGTTATACAGTACCATCTTCAGGAAATTGGTATTTCTTTGTTTATTTTGATCCAATGCTTTCACCAGAGGAATCTACAACTATTACTTTTGATGTGACATATAATACTGGAGTCACTTCAAAAGAGAGATGGCTTGATGTTCAATGGATCTTAATTATTATTCTTGTAGTCGTCATTATTATATTATTAGCCGCCGTAGTAGCAAGAAGAGGTCAGAAAAAATTGAAGCTTAAAACACCAGAAAAAACCCCAACTGAACCTTCACCCTATAAAGTCACTACTACAGAAGCTCCAGAAAAGATACAAAAATGCACACGCTGTAAGTCACCACTAAAACCAGATTCTAAATTTTGTCCAAAATGTGGAGGTAAAATAGAAGGAAGACAAGTTGGTACTCCTTCGATAACTACTCCGGCTACAGCAAAAACATGTTCCCTGTGTGGAAGTAAACTTACTGGAACAGAGCAATTCTGTAAATGGTGTGGTACTAAAGTAGAACAATAATAATTTTATAATTTTTTTTTTTTTAATAATTCTTATTTTTAATAAAAAAAAGTTCACATTCAGAAGTTTTCTAGGAGTTTTACGCCACATTTTTCGCAGTATTCTTGTTCTTTGCTCCGTATCCTCTCACCGCAATTCTTACAATGAGTTAGTTTTTCAAGTAATTTCTTGTTAGTTTTTAATAACTCTTGTTCTTTACGCGTTTTTACATATTTAACATAATCCCCTTTTGGCTTGATCTCCTTTTCAAAGGATTCGATTGTATCTTTCAACCATATCATGAAAATATATTTTTCAGTATCTTCAATTGTTTTAAATGATTTAAAGTCTATTTTCCTTTTATCAGGAGCATCTATAAATCTATTATTGCCAATCTCTAGGAAAGTATTATAAAACAAAATACCATCATATATTAAATACTTCATTTCTTTATTTTTTTCCACTTCATAAGCTAAATCAAATCCCGTAGCGCCACGATTAATGAACTTCAATAATTTCTTCAAGAAAACTAAATGTTCAATTAAATCTTTTTTCTCACGTTTTTTATTGTTTATAGGTTTAGAAAATGGCAGAATTTCATCATCTAATAGATTATTTTTAAATTTTATTTTATATAATCTTTCTATTCTAATTCTTTTTTGTAACCTTTCTCGTTGAATGTCATCCATTTCCTTATAAATTAGATTAATTAAGTTGAAAGATCCTATTAGGTAAATAAGATACAAATATATAAATATATTTATGATTTTGATTGAAAGATCATTGAAATAAAATAATAATATATTAATATAATAACAAAATATCCTAAGAAAATGAGTTAAAATGATTTTTAAAAGGTATAGCTTTAAGTTTATTATGTATCAAAAATTAAATTAACTAACTTCTTGAGGTGGTTTTTCTGTTTCATGGTTTTTAAAAGAAGAATAGATCCCCTTTATTTCACTAAGATCGACTGTCATGATAGTATGACCTAAATGTATCTTCTCAAACTTTTTTATCTCTAACTGATTAACGGGATTATTTGGGTGAATTACTACATATTCTCTACATTTAATACATGCACGAGCTCTCATAATAATATTTAATATGCTATTTACTAATCATATCGATGAAAAAATTGATACGTACGTAATTCTCTAAGATCTGAAAAAGTATACAAATATTTCAAAGTTACGGTTTTTAATTAAAAATGTTATATTATGACGAACATTATTTTTTATCGATAGATATTACACAATAATCTTTAAACTTTTTATCTCTAAATGGTATAAATTAAAAAACTATATTTCCATTAAGTTTGGAATTGTAGAATCGAAATATTCCTTTAATTTTGGAATCGTAAGTTTAAAATCTTTATTTTTTAATCCTCTTACTTTAATTTCGGGCTGAGGTATTAAAACTCCTATTTTTTTAAGATTTACTTCATAATTATTTGCTAAATTCATTATTTCATCATAATCTTTTGGATCTGTCTCAATAATAAATCTACCATTAGATTCACTAAATAAAAACTCATCATCTCTTAATTTATCATCAAAACAATTGGTAAAATCTAAATTTGCACCAAATTTATTCTTAAAACACATTTCTGCTATCGTTATGATAAATCCTCCTTTATTCACGTCATGATTAGCTTTAACTAATTTTCTTCTATAGAGTTCAAACATAAAATCCCAAATATTCTTTATTTTAGCCTCATCAACTTTTGGAGGGATTCCCCCCTCAAGATTATAGATTACTGAATGATATTCTGAACCACCTAATTCGGCTTTTGTTTCTCCCACTAAAAAGATATCATCTCCAGCATTCTTAAAGGGGAGGGTTATTATATTTTCTTCACCTTCCAAAAGACCTACAATCATTATTATTGGTGTTGCTTTAATCGCGGTTTTCTTGACCTCATCTTCATTATAGAAAGATACGTTTCCTCCGACTATAGGAATTCTCATAGTTCTACAAAAATCATTCATACCTTCAACAGCTTTAGAAAAATACCAAAAAGATTCAGGTATTTCGGGGTTTCCAAAATTACAACAGTTTACCATTGCCATCGGTTTAGCGCCATTTACTATTATATTTCCACAAACTTCAACTAATCCCCCTTTAGCGCCTTCATAGGGATCTAAAAAACAATGTTTAGAATTAACACCAACGCTCGCTGCAATAAACTTATCGGTACCGATTATTCTTAAAACACCTGAATCACCTTCTCCACATTTTACAACTGATCTAACACCCACTTCATGGTCATATTGTCTATAGACCCACTCTTTACTACAAATGTTTTCTGATGCTATTAATCTATAGATAATATCTTCAAACTGTAAAGAAGGTTTTGGAGTTTTTTGAGCAAATAATTCATCTAAATAGGAGGGTCGTTTCTCTTTTCGTTTAAAGGTAGGTGATTCAGAAAGTGCTTTTGCAGGAATACTAACTATGGAATCATCCCCATCATAAACTTTTAAAACTTTTGATTCATCAGTTCTTCCGATTACAGCAAAATTTATTTCATATTTTCTAAATACATCAAGAACAGTATCTAATCCCTCAGGTTTAACGATAAAAGCCATTCTTTCTTGTGATTCAGAAAGCATAACTTCATAAGAATTCATTCCGGGTTCTCGTGTAAAAACCTTTTTTAAATCTACCATTGCTCCTGTATTTCCATCTCCCGTTAATTCACTAGTTGCGCAAGTTAAACCCCCTCCCCCAAGATCCTTTAATCCTCTTACATATCCTGTCTTTACAGCTTCTAAAGTTGCTTCAATAATCATTTTTTTAGTAAATGGATCCCCAATTTGAACCGCAGGTCTATCAGCTTCAGACATCTCAGATAAAGTACGGGAGGCAAATGTGACCCCATGGATTCCATCTCTACCTGTAGATCCTCCCATTAAGATTACATAATCACCAGGATTATAAGCTCTACTTGGTGCATGTTTAAAATCTTCTATTGTTCCTAATCCTATACATGCAACATTTACTAAACAATTACTTTCAAAACTATCATCAAATTCAACTTCACCACCAATGGTAGGTATTCCCGTGCAATTTCCATAATCTGCAATACCCTTTACTACGTATTTGAATAGCCACTGAGAATGAGGATTATCTTTTAAACGACCAAATCTCAATGGATCTAATAATGCTATTGGACGAACACCCATGCATAGAATGTCTCTTATTATACCTCCAATACCTGTAGCGGCTCCGTGATAAGGTTCAATTGCAGATGGATGATTGTGAGATTCAATTCTAAATGCTAAGGCG
>JAHQWL010000010.1 GCA_029856155.1 Promethearchaeia archaeon | reverse complement strand
ATCCAAGCTAGCGACAGTATTTAATTGTCAGAAAAATCTTCACATATAATATTCTTATTAAGGTTCAGAGTGTCTTTTGTTTAAAATATTTAGAGCTTTTTCTATTCTTTTATTAGATGTCTTTAATTAATTGATAAAACCACTTATTATGAACTATTTATAGATAATTTTAATTAAGTATATACCTATTATTTTTTTAGAATTAATTAATAAATTAGGAAAAGTTGATATGTCAGAGAAATTCAAAAAACCCACTAATAACCATAATTCAGGAAACGAAAATATAGAATCTAATTTAGAAAATGAAGATATTAAAGAAGAAAAACACATAGAAAAAATCAGTAAGTCAATAGTTATTAGAGCAGATGCTTATAAGACAATAATCTTATATGCAGGTCGATATGCAAATAAGTCAATACCCCCAGAACAATGGAAAGAGATCTATGGTATTTTAATTGGAACTTCTGACGAAGAATTAGTATATGTAGAGCGCGCTGAGGCTCTGACGTTTGGTCATGCCACAGATGTACAGTTAGATGAAAGACACTATGGATTTATTGAGAATATTCAGGAAACACTCGATAAGGAAGGGAAAGAATATTATATGGTTGGATGGTTCCATAGTCATCCTGGATTAAACTTATTCTTTTCTTACATAGATTTACTTAACCAATTAGGATTTCAGCAAAATAACGATGATTTTTGTGGATTGGTATTCGATCACACACTATTAGGAAAGAAAAAGCAAGAAATTATAAAAAATGAAGATGGTTCTGAATATGCAATGACTAAATATGACACTGGTTTTGAAATTTATCGAATATCTGATGTTACTATGGACATTAATGATCCTCAGTATGATACTAATTACTACAAAGTAGATTATGTTGTAGATGGATTAAACAAATATTTTTTCGCAAATGTGTTATCTGAACTATCTGCATTGGTTACCGAAGGAAAACCATTGCAATCTGCTTATGGTGAAAATAAAAAACCACCAGAAAATACTCTAGTCTCATCAGAACAAGAAGCTAAAGGAACAAATCACTTTAACGATGAACTTAGTAGTATTTCAAATAAAGAGTTCTTAACTGAAATTCCGATGGCAGAAGAAATAGCATTCGGTGTGGATGATTTCTTTTATGGCGAAATAGATGCGAAGAAAAAGCAGAAAGAGATAAAATTAAAAGAAATTGCAGAGCAATTAATTTATGAAGGAAACCAGGCTTTTGAGAAGAAAGATTCATTTACAGGAATTGAAAAATTTAGGCAAGGTATTAACAAATATAAAGAGATTAAAGATTTTGATAGAGTTTTAGATTTATTAAGAATTGTTTCGCATATGTGTATATCAAATGAACATCTAATTTTAGCTGACGAATTTACAGATGATCTCTATAAACTTGCTAAGAAACGAAATCATAGTTTCTATCTGGGAATAGCACACTATATTAAAGGATACTTGTTATTAAAGAGAGCAGATAACGATGTTTTAGAGGAAGCTCTAAATAAAATTCAAGATGCTGCCATAATCTTTGAAAAAGAAGGAGATTTTGCTGGTGCAGGAATGTGTTTTAACAAAATTGGTACAATTTATCAATCACGGCTTAATAAACAAGAAAATGCTTGCTTATTTTATAGAGCAGCAATTGAGAATTTTAATAAAGCTATCTTAAAAATGCATCCATTAAGAACATCCTTTTGGAATAAAGCAGAATTACTTGTCCAAAAAGTTATGGAATTAAGAGATATTGTCGAAGAGATATTACCAAACCTCGAAAATATCGAATTGAAAAATAAAATTGTGAATGATCTCAAAAACCTACATTATAATTTTTAAATTTCATTTTAGATTTCTAATTATTTTATTTTCTTACATGCAATTCAAAAAAATTAAATTTTAAGAATAATTATCTAGATTACTTCTTTTAGTGAATCTTATGCCAAGACGTAAACAGAAAATTAAATATTCAAGGAAAGTTGCGTGTAAACATCTTGAACCAAAAGGTAATATAAGCACTAGTCTTCAAGCTTTATGCTATTGCCCTGCTAGAGAATTAATCTTAGGCACTCGAGCTTATGTTTGCCAAGTATGTGCTATATATGATCCAGTTAAAAGTAATCAGCGATTTTCTGACGTATATGAAGAAAGTAAAAAATTAGCAGAAAAGAAAATCAGAGAGAAAGAAATAAAATTGGAAGAGTTTGAACTTGGAGAAATAATATCTGATGAAGAAATTGATTTATCAATTGATGAATTTGAGGAAGAGGATGAAGAAGTGCCATTGAAATTCGAAAAGAGAAAAGCAGGAAAAGCAGATCTTGAAGATTCAGAAATAGCTGATATCACTGAATGTCCGTTTTGTGGAGATTTTTTTGAAAATTTGGCATCACATATTCAGAGCTGTGAATTTGCCCCTGATGATGCAAGTATTGAAGACATAATACCTTCTAAACCAAAGAAGAAGAAGAGGAAAAAAACTAGCGAAACAGGTGAAGGAGGAGAAAGTAAAAGTTCAGAAAAACAGAAATGTCCTTATTGTGGAAAGGAATTTCTACGTTTAGGAAGACATCTAAATTCATGTCCAAAGAAACCTGCTGATGCTGAGGACGAAGAAGATGAAGAATGAAATTATTAAAAAAAATAAATAACCATTAAATTTCCTCATTATTTTTAAGGTAAAATGGAATCAAGAGAAGAAATTTATTACTGTCAACCTGTGTTTAGACCTCCCAGTGAGGCTTATTCTCTTTTAATTCAATTAACTGAGGGTTGTACATTTAATTGCGATTTTTGTATGTCAAATCTTCGCAAAAAATTTTTGGTTAGGGATGTAAAATTAGTAAAAAAAGATTTAGATATTGCAAGAAAACAATATGGATCAAATGTAAGAAAAATTTTTTTCTTGGATGGGAATGCAATGGTTACTCCTACTGAAAAATTATTAGAGGTAACTAGATATGCATATACCCTTTTTCCAAATTTAGAAAGGTGTGGTGTGTATGCTCACTCTAAAGATATACTTAAAAAATCAGATGAGCAATTGAAGATGTTGTATGAAGCGGGTCTTAAAATTGCTTATGTTGGTTTTGAGTCTGGTTCTGATAGTTTACTTGAAATGGTACACAAACAAGTCAATAAATCAGATCACATTAAAGCTTCTAAAAAATTGATGAAAGCGGGGATAACTTTGTCAGCGACATTGATAAATGGTCTAGGTGGTGGAAATAATCCTGAAATTTCAAAAGAACATGCTTTAGAATCAGCTGATTTGGTTAATAAAATTTGTCCAGATGATGATAGGATTTGGTATATTGCATTTCTCACACTTATGGTACCCTCTGGAACTGAAATCTTTAGAAAAAAAATTAGGGGAGAATTTCAAGAGATGAATTCAATAGAAATTCTTCAAGAGTTAAAAAATTTCATAAACCAAATCGATTTTCATAACGAAAATGCAAATTGTATCTTCCGGAGTAATCACGCATCAAATTATTTACCCATTAAAGGTATTTTGGACAGAGATAAAGATAAGATTTTAAGTACAATAAATTACGGATTAACTCATAAAAATATATTACGTCCAGAATTTTATCGGGGGTTATAATCAGTTTAAAATAAGGAAGTTTTTAAGAATTTTATTTTAGAACCTTGATCTTTTAAACACAATTTCTTGAGTTTTAGGTATATAATCTTGTACTGGACTTTTTGGCTTTTTTTTTAATATATTAATAAAATCACAGAGTTGTTCTTGGTTCATAGCCATTTTTGTAGAAAGATTAGAAAGTGAAAGTCTGTCAAATTCTTTTGAAAATTCGAATAATCTATTACTTATTAAGTTTTGATAAGTTAACGAGATTAACATCTTTAAATTTGGGAAGTTTTCAGATTTAATATCTCTTACAAACTCAAAAATTTTATCGGAAGCATCATGGTAATTCAATATTTTATAGCAGCTTAATATCTCATACATCTTCTTTATATATTTAAAATAGTGAGTGATTTTTATACTGATGTCTTGAAGATGATATTTATCGAGATTATGATCTACTTCGTTTTTTAACATAGCTAACAATTTTGAAAAGCTTTCTAGATTAGCTTCATCAAGTTTTTCTTTCAAAAGATTATTGAATCTGCGTTCATAAACCATTCTATGATTATTTAATTCTAATTGTATCCGTTTACTTAACTCATAAAAATCAAGAAGTTCTTTTTCAGTACTAAAAGACTCTTTGTGTTCTTGAATTAATATCAATGCGGATCTTACTTTTTCTAAAGCTGAATTATATTCTCCATTCTTTACTTTTTTTAGAATGATAGATTTATAATAATTCAATTCTTCATAAAGGATCTTTTTGTTTTTGAAATTTTCAACCTTAGTATTAAAGCTCATATGCTCTCTAAAAAAATTCTAATGATATATATTCTTATTACATCTAAATAGAATAGATACAAAATTTAAATTTAATATTATTGATTTAATAAATCATTCTCTGCATTATTAGAAAACATAATATAGAGAATTCTAATTGTAAGGTTACCTCAAATTATTAAAAGTTGTTGTTTATTAATTAACTGAGCGATCAAATTAAATTAATTAGTGGGTAATAACTTTGAAATAAGTTATAATTTATCATCTGGGTTATATATGAACTCTTATATTTAATGGTATAATATTTAAAATTTGTTAAAGGAAATAATTATCTTTTAACCGAGAATAATAACACCATCAAACTAGGGTTAATGGTAGATGATCTAGCAAAGAAAGGTACAGAATTACTTCTTAACATTACATAATGTTAAATAAATGAAATAAATTAGTAATTAATTTCGAGCCCCGCATAAAGAACAAACGTTTGCGTCTCCGATAGGGTTACCACAATCCTTACATCTTCTGACTTCGTCTATTATATCTTTTTCTTCAGATATATCTAGTTTACTCTCAAAATCTTCTATTTTTTCTATTCCCTTAGAAAAAATTGTACCCGGTCTGTCACCTGGCCAAATGATATTAACAATAATACCTGAAACTACTAAAATTACACATATTACTATAAAAATAGTTAAATTATGACTGATATTTTCTTGTAAAAATGTTATTGTAGCAGTTATCCAATTTACCATAAAAGTCCCTACCGGCATGATAACGGGCATGAGGAAAATTAAGATAGCGCTTAATATATCAGCAAGGGTTTGTAAAAATCCTATTGTTTGAAAAATCATTTTTTTATCACCAATTTTATGCTTTCATTCTATTCTCTCGAATTTTCTTTCTATTAATGCTAAAATCAAAAAGATCATATATTTTTAATACAATTGTTAGAAAATAAACTCCCATATACACTAAGACCATTGTTTGGAGATTTAAAGATAGAAATCCAGAATGTCCAGAAATATTAAAATTAAATAGAATTTCGGTGGCTCCAGAAAATTTGTAACTCCATAAATATAGACAATTTACAATAACTTGGATTAACGCAAATACTGCTCTTCTTATTGATTGCTTAGGTGAAGAATATGAAAAAAATGCACAACCACTAATTATTAATCCAAAAGCTACTATCCAAAATATTATATTTTCATAGTCTTCCTGAGTTAATGTTATTTCGCCCACTAATGGTATTTGTAAATTTCTCACCCAATTAAATAATAAAAAAGGAACAATAATCGTCGTAACAACATAAACGCTAGTATAGATTGTTCCCCTAATCATATTTTTTGTCGCTCCCATCTTAATAACCTCCTATGGATATGAATAATCTCCTATTGATATATTATGCATATTAAATGCGAGCGAATGCAATCCCAAAGAATAAGTTAAACCTATACTAAAATTAGCAAAGAACTCTAAATCAGGGGGTGGCGTTCTATACCAATTTATCTGTGTAGCATTGGGAAAAGAAATAACATTGGTCATATCCCCTGTAAAATCAAAAAGCCCTTTATTACCTTTTGTTATAGTTCCATAATCTTGTTGTTTTTCAAAAAACTTTATGAAAATAGTATCATTTTGGCCGAGAATAGTATAATTTATATGTTCATATCTTATCCCAATCTCAATATCTACCATAAGATCTTCTAAATCAAAATAACCAGCATTAGTGATATTAAATGGTAAAGAAAAATTGAAAGCAATAAGCTCACCTGTTGAATTGTTAAAATTCACATCAAAACTCGCATCAGTGTAGTCCACTCCTATATTGTTAGAATTAGGATCAAGTATTACAAAAGCTGATAACCCACCTAATATAGAAACAACAGTTACAGATAGAGTTAACAGTAATATGAATATCCTAAATAGCAACCTAAAAACTCGAGATGGTCTCATAATATTCGGGAAAAATTATTTTTCGTGTTATCTAAGGTGTTTTTTTTAGAATTATTTAATTAACTTTTATTAGATTTATTATAAATATAAATTTTCTATTTATATTTTTTAACAATTTAAGTAAGAATCTCTCAGATAATTCGATTTCAAATTTACTTGATTTTGACAGATTTATAAAAAAACATAGTCCATTTTAAACTTTCGTTATATTTTACCCATTAAGCTATAAATAACTAATATAATTTTATATCTTATTTCTATAACCAATATCTATAAGTGAATTTAAATTTGTTAATTAAATAATTAGAATATATAGGTAATTTAATTATTTTTTTAAAAAAAAAATCTCTATAAAAAAATGATAATATTATGATAGATTTAGAAAATATTCACGCACACTCTATTACTTATGAAGATGTAGCTGAAAAATTGAAAACCTCGTCAGATGTTGGTTTAACTAGCAATGACGCTCAAGAGAGAATTGAGAAATATGGAAGAAATGAATTAATTAAAGAAAAGGGAAAAACTGCTTTACAAATCTTCATAAGCCAATTCAAAGATTTTCTAATATATCTTCTAATGTTTGCAATATTAATTTCAATCATAATCGGATTATATGAATCTTCTCGTCCTGGTGTAACTTGGCCTTCAGAATATACTGATGCCATTGTTATTGCCGCAATTTTGATAGTGAATGCTATATTAGGATTTTACCAAGAATATCAAGCAGAGAAGTCCCTTGAGAGTCTTAAGAAATTAGCACCACATTATGCTAAAGTTCGTAGGGATGGAAGAGTTATAGAAATCGGAGTAGAGGACGTAGTTCCTGGAGATATTATACTCTTTGAAGAGGGGGATAAATTTCCTGCGGATATAAGACTTAACAAGCAATTTTCGCTTTATGTTGATGAAGCAATTTTAACGGGAGAGTCAAAACCAGTTAAAAAACAATTAAAACCGGTTGATGAAAAGATGATTTTAGCTGATAGGACCAACCTTGGCTATATGAACACGATCATCACTCGGGGAAATGGAGAAGGAATAGCCATCGGAACAGGAATGGCTACAGAAATAGGTAAAATAGCTGAAAGTCTACAAGAAGAAGAAATCGAGCTTAGTCCATTTCAGAAAGAAGTAAATAGATTTGGAAAACTTTTAGGAGTGGTAATTATAGTAATCTGTCTTGGTGTTTTTCTCATAGAGCTAATTATCTTACTAATAACAGAATTTGATTTTGATGAGCTTATTGAAGCATTTGAAATATCAATATCATTAGCAGTATCTGCGGTTCCTGAAGGGTTAATCGTTGTTATTACAGTAGTTATGTCCATAGGAATGCGTAAGATGGCAGACCGGAACGCGTTAGTGCGAAAACTTACTGCTGTTGAGACATTAGGAAGAGTTAATGTAATCTGTTCGGACAAAACGGGTACTTTAACAAAAAACGAAATGACTGTTGTAAAAATTTATATAGGGGGTATGGAATATAACGTGGAAGGTGTAGGTTATGCACTTGAAGGAAAAATTGTTGGAGAAAAAGGGAAACAGGTTCCATTATTAGAAGAAAATTATCTAAAGATATTTCTTGAGGTTTGTATGTTCTGCAATAATTCAAATGTATCTCTGAAAAATGATGGCTCTAGCGATACTGATGTAGTTGGTGATCCTACAGAAATCTCACTAAAAGTTTTAGCTATGAAAATGGAACTAAATACTAAGGCTGAAAAGATTGATGAAATTCCTTTTAGTTCTGATAGAAAGATGATGTCAGTTGTTTCAAAAATTGATAATCAGATGTTTGCTTTAATTAAAGGTGCTCCAGATGTGTTATTAAATAAAGCTGGAAAGGCAGTTATGGATGGTCAGGTGAAGCCCATTAATGAAGTAAAAGACATAATTCTTCAAAAAAATGAAGAATTTGCTAGGAATGCACTACGAGTTTTAGGTATAGCTTATAAACCAATACAAGAAGGCTATAAAGAAGAAGAAATAGAAACTGATTATATATACCTTGGTTTAGCGGGAATAATTGACCCCGCTAGAGATGAAGTAAAAGACGCGATTGAAGAAGCTAGAATGGCAGGAATCAGAACAATGATGATTACAGGAGATCATAAAATTACAGCAATTGCAATCGCACATGAGATTGGCTTAACTGACTCCAGTGAGGCAATTACGGGAGTAGAACTAGAAGAAATGAGTAATGATGATCTTCGGGAAAGAGTTAAAACAGTGGACATTTTTGCGAGAGTTTCATCACAACATAAACTCAGAATTCTACGTAGATTGAAGGAATTGGATTTAGTGGTTTCAATGACTGGAGACGGAGTGAATGATGCGCCCGCTGTGAAGGGAGCACATGTAGGTGTAGCGATGGGTTTAAAAGGAACTGAGGTGACTCAAGAAGCTTCAGAAATGATATTAATAGATGATAATTATGCAACAATTGTAAATGCTATAGAGGAAGGCCGTGGAATATTCGAGACAACTAAAGGATTCTTCCGATACATGTTAAGCACGAATTTTGATGAAATTTTCTTAATTCTAGCTGCTTATATTGTTATGAAACTTTTTTCGAATGTGTTCCTTGCCCTTCCAGTAGCGCCAATTCAAATTCTTTGGCTTAATATTGCCACGGATGGCATTCCTGCGATGGTATTGGGATTTACACCTACGGATCCTGATGTAATGAAAGACAAACCAAGAAAAGGTTTTACATTGCTACCCGAAATTAAAGGTCCAGTTCTTCTACTTGGTATTTATACATCGATAACAGATATTTCACTATATTTACTACTCTGGGGGGTATTAATTCCTGCTTGGGCTCAAGCGGGAATTGATCCCAGATTAGGTACTGACTTTCTAACTGCGGGTACGGCTTCTAACTTATATGCGATTTCATTAGCGCAAACAATATTATTCACAAATCTAGTTATTTGTGAACTTTTGTTTGTTTACACATGTACTTCAAACATCAAACCATTTTATTTGTTTCCAAATAAACATTTATTTTGGGCTACTGGACTTTCTTTAGCTTTACAATTGCTTATATTATATACACCAATGGCAATAGCATTTCATGTCGTACCATTAAACCACTCCTATTACTGGATAGCTCTTTTCCTTGGTGCTTTTAGCGTTTCGGTTGTTGATGAGATTCGTAAATGGCGAATTCGTAGGAGGAGAGGGATGACAGTTTGGAGAAAATCTTAAAAGCCTTTTATTTTTATTCTTAATTATTTTACATTTTATTTTACAGCTTTTTTCAATTATCCATATCTAATTCTTGAATTCTTTTTAATTAATTTTATATTTTTTTTATAATTTTATTTAATAATTAGAACTGAAAAGTTCAAAATCCTAATACGGGAATTTAGAAATGAATATAGTTGAAGAATTAAAAACTAAGGTTGAATCTGGTCAAACTGTACTAACTGAATTTGAATCTAAAGAATTATTAGAAGAAATTGGAATTGCCGTTCCGTCTCAAAAATTAACAACTTCAAAAGAAGAAACACTTGCCGCAGTAGAGGAGATTGGGTTTCCTATTGTCATGAAACTCATGGCAGAAGATGTTGTTCATAAATCTGATACTGGGGCAGTTAAGTTAAACCTTAGAACAAAAGAAGAAGTAGAAAACGCTTATGATGAATTAATGAAAATCCCATCTCAGAAAGAAAAAAAGATTTCGGTACAGAAAATGGCAAAAGAACCAATAACAGAACTTATTATCGGTATGACCACAGACCCTCAATTTGGTCCTGCTTTAATGTTTGGGATTGGTGGGATTTTAGTAGAGCTTTTAGAGGATGTTAGCTTTAGGATAGCTCCAATTACAGAATATGATGCCAAAGAAATGATTCACGAGATTAAAGGTTTTCCAATACTGGACGGATATCGTGGAAAACCCAAAGCAGATATTGAAGCCATTGTAGAAACTTTAATGAAAATATCCGATCTAGTTACAAAAAATGAAAATATCAACGAAATGGATTTAAATCCAGTGTTTATCTACGAAAAGGGATTAATATGTGTAGATGCCAGAATTATCTTAAAGGAGAAAGATAAAAACAGCTAAAAAGACTCATATTTTTTATATATTTTAAGCATAAAAATGTCAAGAAATCAAAATATCTTGTCAAGGCAAAGCGAATACTTCCTGTTCCGGGCAAAGCAAATATTTCCAGTTTTGTCATGGTCTAAATCCTCTCTAGATA
>JAHQWL010000009.1 GCA_029856155.1 Promethearchaeia archaeon | reverse complement strand
ATATTTTCAGTTCTAAAAATTTTAACTATGACTTCTTGTGGTAATTTAGAGGGCTTTTTATCAAACTTTAAATTAATTACAGAATTTTTTTTACTAGGCAGTTCTGAAATTTGAATTTGATCAGTTGTAAGTTCTGGAATTTGCTCCTTTAAATCTTGGAGCATTTTCATTTTTATCTTATGGATGTCCATTTTCTAGTTTTGAATGTTTAAATTTGTATTCCTATAAAACACATAATTATAGCCATATTTATAACTATTTATAAAGAATTGATAAAGAGAATTATATAAAAATGATTTAACTTTCTAAAACCCTTATTTTTTTTACCAGATCGTTAAGATAAAGATTTCCCATACCTAATTTTACAATATGGGAAAAGAACAACACTAGTGCGAATCGTATATCTTTTATTTCAACATAACTAGCGCAAATTTTTTGATTATTCTCTAATTCAAGATACATTTTCTTTAAGTTACTTAATTTTTTCTCACTCCTCACTTCGAATTCTTTTATTATCGAAAATAATGTGTTACTAGGAAGTGAAGAATAAACTACATGCCCTTCTACAGTAAACATTCCACTTCCAAGAATTTCTTTATCATCAACATAACTTCTTAATAGACTTATAATATCTTGAAACAATTGCTGTGAACTTAGTGTGGCAGTAGGATCATCTGTATCTGCTAAATCAGTACCACTACCCTCAAAAAATTCCATATGAGAAAATTCAAAATCTACTTTTTGATATCCACGAACTTTAAAGTTTTTGTCTACAAAAGATTGAAACCCATGTTCACATACGGTCCCCGAAGGTATAGAAACAGTAGTTAATTGTTTAGCTTGATTAATTATTTTTGTGGGTATTTTTAATTCTTTTTTTGTGTTGCAGGTAGGGCAAATTACAATTATGTTTTGCTCTGCCTCCTTTGAAGTTACTTCTTCAGAGTTAATCATATAATTCGATTATGTTTCCATTATTGAAAATCTATAATTTATCATAATTTTTTTGGTTTTAATAACTTACCTTCAAAAAATATAAAGAAATTATCGTAAAGAAAATTTTGGATCAGAATAGCTTAGGTTATTAAAGGTTTCTCTTCTTTTGCGACAAGAACTACACGTCCCGCATGGTTGATCTCCATCACTATAACAGCTCCAAGTCCATTCTAAAGGAACCTTTAATTTATTAGCTAATTTTACTACATCTAATTTAGTCTTTTTTGCTAAAGGAAATAATAATTTTATTGTAGTTTTATCTTTACTGTGTTTTCCCTTATTAATAAGTCCCTCAAGAGAATTAAAAAATTCTGGTGTTGCATCAAGGAAATTTTGTGAGTCAGCGGATATATGCCCACCTATTATAACATTACAACTAAAAGCATCAGCATAGTATGCTGCAATAGAGTAGAAAATAAGGTTTCGAGAAGGTATAAATCCCTCTGGAGCGTGAATAGCACTCGGTATAGGAAGGCCCTCTATGCGCAAATCTATTGATTCTTTTAAAAATGGGATATTGATTTCAATTAGATTTAGATCTAGACTTTCTGCTAATTTTAAAGCTGCTTTTTTTTCATTTTCTGGTCGGAAATTGTAATTAAATGAAATAGGAGTTATATCATAACCTTTATTATTTGCCCAGTAGAGAGCAACTGCAGAGTCAATCCCACCAGATAATAGAATAATAGCTTTTTCTCCTTTTTCTTTGATATCTGGAAACATCTTTGCTACTATTGCTGCTTTTATAGCTTCATCCAGATCTGATAATTTATAACCTAACGCTTTAGCTGCAATATCACCATTTGAAGTAATATCACACTTCATAACATCAACCATTTCTTTGCAAATCCCTAGTTGTTCTGGAGCATCTTCAAATGTTATTGTATTTATGCGAGGATGAGGAATATTAAAACCTAAATCAGTCATATTTTGAACAACCATATCGATTAATTCAAGCATAGTTATGACTTGAGGTCCGACGAGATCAAAAATTTGATTATTATCTCCTGCACCATCAGCCGCAGCTAAAAAAGCATGGATTGCATCTTTAACATATATAGGTTGCATTGGGATTGTACCATTTCCAGCAACTTGAACAATTCCATTCCCAATTTGGTCTATCATTTCTGGGATTAATTCATCATTAGGTCCTAAGATATAAGAGGGTCTAAAAATTATATAGGGAACATTTCCATTTTTAAGTATTTGTTCAGCTTTATTCTTTGAATAGAAATATGCATCATTAGCCCATTCTTCTTCCCCATATCGATCAACTCCCAAACCTGAAGGAAATATTATTCTAGATACTTTTGTTTCAAGAGCAGCTTCAGTTAAAATGCGCATTCCATCAATATTGACCTTTTCGAAAAGTTCTTTAGCCCCGCAAACTACGCCTCTAAAATGTAGGACTGCTTTACAACCTGCAAAAGCATTTTTTAACGAATCAAGATTGAAATCTTTAACAATTACTGCTTTAGCTCCCAAGATTCCACTTCTTTAGCCGCATCATCTCGTCGTACAACCCCCACTACTTGCCATCCTTTTTGGATCGCTGCCTTTATTGTATGTTTCCCTAAATATCCATTGGCTCCAGTAATCGCTAATTTTCTGTATTCCATTGTATGAGCATCTTTAAATTTATTGTAAATAGTAAAACTTATAGCTATTTTAAAATATGGTTTATTTTTTATTGAAGTTATCTTACTGATTTAATGTATCTAGTTTTTATGAAAACTCCTCACAATATTTATTGTTTCTAAACATAAAATATAAAAATACCAAAGGTCTAATTCATTACAAAAAAATCAAACCAATAAAAAAACAATGGGGGAATTCTTTTTATGGGATTTAAAGTAATAGTCGAATCAACTGACATTAAATTTAGTGCTAGTCACTTCTTAAAACACCCTCTTCAGTGCACAAGGCTTCATGGTCATAATTATTATGTTTATGTTGAAATAAGCGATAATCTTGATGAGAATCATTTTGTCGTAGATTTTACTCATCTAAAGGAAAATTTAAGATCTATAGTAAAACCAATGGATCATTATGTTTTAATACCAACAGAATCAGATGAATTGGAAATAAGAGAAGAGAAAGATTCTGTGGAAGTAATGACATCTAAGAAACGATACGTTTTCCCCCGAGAGGATATTTTCTTTTTACCCTTACCCGCTACGACAAGTGAACTTTTAGCAAAATATATTCATGATAAAATGAAAGAAATATATAAAAATAAAAAGATTCTAGTTAGAGTAGGAGAGAGCAAAAGTACAATGGCTGTGTTTGAGGATTAAGTATCAACCTTTAAGAATCTCATTTATATTAAAAATTAAATGAAATTGAACATGTTCAGCTAAAGTAATATATTTTTTATAAGGTATTAAAAATACAAATAAAAACGCATATTTATTTCATTTTAATATTGACTGATAAAAGATATAAACTAGGAGTTCTGTACGGCATTGGACCAGATACAGAGATGCTAACTCAAAAGTTTGTAGGAAATCTCATTAATAATGAGGAATTTTGTAAAGCATGTGAAGATTTAGAGCAAAATGTAAAATGTGATAAATGCCGTGAGCATGCTAAGAGTTTTTCTAATTCAATTTATTATTTTGAAAAAGTAGGAGAAAATGTTCCTCAATTTATTGAAGAACCAGAAGAATACCTTCCTAAAAATCTCCCTAAAGTTGATTTTTTAATGGTTGTAGGAATCCATCAAGATTTACTTTCTGGTCTTCCTTATTATCTCAAAGATAGTGGAGTAAAAGCTGTAATTATCCCAATAGAGGATCCTAAATGGGTACCTGCTGGACTTCAAGTTCAAGTATTAGAAGAATTTGAAAAATATGGTATTCAAGCAGTGTTTCCTAAGCCTTTCTGCTCCTTAAGTAAAAATTTAAATGAATATAATAAAATTGGTTTTCATTTAACAAATAAACATAATTTTATTGACGAATTTATAAATTATTTTAAAATCGGAGAACCTATTGTTTCATTTCTACTAAGTAAGGATGGAGAATCAATCGAAGATACGTGTGTCATTCAAAGTGCTCCATGTGGAAGTACTTATTATGTTTGCCAACAATTAAAATCAAAGTATTTTAAAAATGGAAAAAGTGGTAATCTTTCCTTAAATGAAAGAGTAAGCAAGGCACATCATGCATATCCTTGTAATGCTTCAATGGACCAAGATTCTATACTTAAAGACTCTATACTACATGTTGGTGGATATTTGGTTAGAAATGCTATCAGACGAGAGTTGAATCTGGAAGAAGAAGAAGGTCAAAAACTTATTTACGTTATAAAATGAGATATACATTACTTATTTGAAAATATTTATTGTAAATTATTATCTTAAACACTTTTTATATAAAATAAAAATATTATAGAAAAATCATTAATATTGTTCATACTTGGATTCATTCTTTTATACTCAATAAATGTTAAGTTCTAATTGAATTAAATCCAATAATTGCATAGGTGAGAAACTATTACAACTATTGCATGTACATCATCTTTTTGCGAAGTAGAAGAGGAAGAAGAAGAATCTTTTTTCGAAGAAAATTTCTGGTATTTTATTATTCCTGCAGCAATTTTGCTAGGGATTTCTATTTTGTTAGAATTCGCATTTGAAATTATAATAATAGCTCAAATTCTGGCAATTGGCTCAATTTTTCTTTCAAGTTCTGGAGTTGTTAAAGAAGCAATAGAAGATTTGAGTGAAAAAAAAATAACGGCAAATCTATTGATGTTGATAGCTGGTGTCGCATCGTTTTTCATATTACATGGTCAAGAAGGTGCAACAGCACTATTATTATATGCAATAGCAGAAAGGTTGGAGGAAATAACAACCGATAAATCAAGAAACGCAATTAAAGAACTACTTGAACTCGCTCCTGATGATGCTTTATTGAAAACTGAAAGCGGATATGTGAATGTTCCATCAAAAGAAGTAAAAATTGGGGATATTGTTGGCATAAAGCCTGGAATGAAAGTCCCATTAGATGGTATTATTATTAAAGGGAGCTCCTATCTTGATGAAAGTGCAATTACAGGAGAATCTATTCCGGTTTTTAAAGAAGAAGGTAAAGAAGTTTTTGCTGCTAGCCTAAATTCTGAAAGTTTTATAGATATTAAAGTTATGAGAGAAAGTACAAATACAATTGTAGCTCAAATTGCAGAAAGTGTGAAAATTGCTCAGCAAAATAAAAGCGATCACGAAAAATTTATTGAAAAGTTTGCAAAATATTATACTCCTGTAATTCTTTTATCATCCATTTTAGTAATGACTATTCCATCATTATTTGGACTAAACTTTTATGATTGGTTCTATCGTGGATTAGTTCTATTAGTAGTTTCATGTCCATGTGCTTTAACCCTATCTACTCCTTTAGCAAATATAGCATCCTTGACTAAGCAAGCTAGAGAAGGAATTTTAGTTAAAGGGAACAAATTTATTGAAAAGCTTCAAGATATCGAGGTTTTCGCGTTTGATAAAACTGGAACCCTTACTGAAGGTAATTTAAAGATTTTTGAAATTTATACTTATAATGGAGCCAATAAATCGGATATAATTAGTGTTGCTGCCAGTTTAGAAGCTCTTTCAGAACATCCCATTGGAAAAGCTGTTGTAAAGCAAGCTAAAGATATGGAGATTCCATTTCAAGCTGTTGATAATTTTGAAGTAATAAAAGGAAAAGGAGTAAAAGGAAAAATCGATGGCGAGATGTTTTATGTAGGGAGTCAAAAATTTATTGAAGAGTTAAACTACGACCTTCCGAAGAATGATATGGAAAATATTGAAACTTCAGGAACAATACCAATTCTGCTAGGAAATCAAAAGCATTTATTAGGAATCATCTCAATTAGAGATGTCTTAAGAGTTTCAGCACCTATTCTAATTAATGGTTTAAAAAGGAGAGGTTATGAGACCGTTTTGATATCTGGTGATAATCAGAGAGTATGTAATACAATTGGAGCATGTTTAGACATTGATCAAGCATATGGTGAACAATTACCAGACCAAAAACTACAAGAAATCCAAAATTTAAAAAAGAAATATAAAGGGGTAGCAATGGTTGGCGATGGCATAAATGATGCTCCAGCATTAGCTTTATCCGATTTAGGGATCGCAATAGGGGCCTCTGCTACGGATATTACATTGGAAACTGCGGATATCATTGTTATAGGTGATGATTTGAAAAAAATACTTACCTACATCGATATTGCGAAAAAAACTAATAAAAAAATAAAACAAAATATTTGGACTTCTATTATCGTTAAAGTTTCATTTGCAGTATTAACAGTACTTGGTTTTATGACGCTTTGGCTTGCTGTAGGAATAGGTGATATGGGTGTTTCTTTATTAGTCCTACTCAATAGTTTAACAATATTTAGGTATAGATTCTTATATAAAGAATTTTCAACTGAAGAGTTAGAAAGCGAGGCCAAATTAGTTATTTGTGATAATTGTCAAACAAAAGATATTATTCCCCAACATCATGGTAGAGATATGATTCAAAGAGGAGATAAATTAATTTGTTGGAAAAATATTCTCAGTAGTGATGAATTAGAAACTTGTGATGAAGAATTGCCACTTCACTGTCCTTATTGTCAAAATAAATTAGACTTGATTTGAAATATCTAGTATTTCTTTTTTCTATTTTTAATTATTTTAAATTTTTAATTTTAAAGCACATAAAATTATCCTAATAAGCTAAAATTATCTTCAGAAATAAATCGCTTTATATTTTATAAAAGTATTAGCAAAAAAGCAATCAATTTTGAATGAAATCCTACAAGACTATAATAAATTTTAACAATCAAAATTAAAGTTCTTTATTGTTTCTTATTTCTAAAAAAGAAAGTGTGATAGAATTGAAAAAGATTAACTTAGGGAAAACAGGAGAGAAAATTCCAATCCTAGGTCAAGGTACTTGGGGTATTAAAAGTTTTAGAAATAAAGATTATTATGAAAAATGGAAGGAATCAATAAGGAAAGGTATTGAACTTGGAATTACTCATATAGACACTGCTGAAATGTATGGGAAAGGTACATCAGAGAAAATTGTTGGACAAGTAATTTCTGAATATAATAGAGATGATTTATTTATAACAACCAAATTGTTTCCAATGCACTTAAGATATAATACTATGAAAAAAGCGGCGTATAATAGCCTTAAAAGATTAGGAATTAAGCAAATAGATCTTTATCTTATACATTGGCCATCTCCTTTAATATCAATAGAGAAACAAATGAGAATTTTAGAGGATCTTGTAAATGAAGGAAAAGTGAGATATATAGGAGTAAGTAATTTTTCTGTAGATCAATTTAAAGAAGCTCAGACTTATCTAAAAAATACTGAGCTGGTTAACAATCAATTAAATGCTAGCGTTACAAGACAAAAACATATAAAAAAATCGCTACCTTTTTATCAAAATGAGGGAATCATTATGACGGCTTATAGTCCCTTAGGACATAGTGGTTTTCATAAATTAGAAGGAGAGTTAAGAGAAAAATTAGATCGAGTAGCAAAATCACATAACTCGACTATTCAACAAATTGCTATTGCGTGGTTAATTAATCATGAGAATATTATTACCATTCCTAAAGCATTTAAGATCGAGCATATGGAAGCAAATGCTAAAGCTAGTGAAATTAGATTGTCAAGAGAAGATATTAAATTATTATATGATGTAAATCAAAACATGGATAATTTGAAATTAGTAATATCTGAATTAGAAACTTCATTTACCAAGTAAGTATTAAATTATGAAGAAAAATTAGAATTAAAGTGAGTGACTAATATTTTACAATTTTAAACTCATTACTAATTCATCATCTATTACTTTACCTGTATATTCGAAACCAAATTTTTTATAAAAGTCTCCCGCATTTCCATCTGATTTAGAATGGCTTAACAGAAGTTCTTCTGCCTTTGGCCTACTTTTAACATGATTAATTACTAATTTTATTGCTTCTTTACCATATCCTTTTCCTTGATATCTAGCATCAATCATAAATCTCCAAAGAAAATAGGAGGGCTGATGATTTGGATTTGATTTATACTTTAATGAAGAATCACTGATCATTACAAATCCAATTGGATCATTATCAGAATAAATCGCTCGAAACCAAGCATCCTTATTGAAATGAGCTTCTGCTATTGATTTTACATTTGAAGCAACAAGATTTCTCTGTTCTGGTTTAACATCTAATTGTAAAATTGATATTAAATTAAGTTTAGAGATCTTCTTTAGTTTAATTTTTAGAACTTCACTCACCTGTTAATTCTTTAAATTCTTTTAAGTCTTTAAGACCATCAAATTTTGTATCTTGTAAAGCTCTCTCAATATAATTTTTATCAAGTGCTATTATTTTTGCTAATATCTCCAAAGCCATTGCATGATTATTTCTAAGAGATTCAAGGGAGGCGATATTATACAAAATTTCACTATTGGCAGGATCTTTCTTCAATGCTTTATTAAGATAATATTCAGCTCTTTCAAAATTTCTTATATTTAAAAATAAATAGCCAAGGTTGTTCTGAACATCAATAACATTAAATTTGTATGTTTTAGGGTCTTCTTTTGCAAAAATTTTAAAAATTTTTAAGGCATCAACATACATTTTTTCAGCTTCTTCAAATTTCGGTAGTCTGGTATATATAGTTCCAAGGGAATTCTGGATAATAGCAACATTGTATAAGTATACTTCTGGATTTTGTTCTGCCAATTGGAGAGAAATTTCTAATGCTTCCTTAAACAATGGCTCTGCATTATCAAATTTATTTAAGCTAGCATATAAATCACCGAGATCGATTAAAGTAAGGACAAGCTCAGGTAAAACTTGATCGGGATAATGTTCCGCAACTTTTCTTTTAAGCTTTAATGCTTCAAGGTGCATCCTTTCTGCTTCTTCAAATCTCATTAATTCACTATAAATAAGTCCAAGACTACTATGAGTTTTAGCAATATCGAATAAATACATATCATAAGACATTTTAGCTAGTGTTTTATAACTTTCTATAGAATCAATGGTTCCATCTTGAATATCTTCTAATAAATCTAAATCAATACCTACATTTCCAAATTCACTTGTAATAGGGGGCTCCTCGGGTATATATATATCATAATATCGCTTTAATATATCGTTATATGCCTTAAGATCATCAATATATGACTTTTCTATCTTACCATACTCTTTAAAATGAAAACCAGGTGAATGCGCATCATAATATTGTCTTTCTAACTCCTTGTATGAGCTTAAGGCATCACTATAAACTTTTTCTGCCTCATCAAAACGTTTTAAATCCGTATATAGTGTTCCGAGGTTTTTTTGAGTCGCAGCAATATAGGGGAGGTATATTTTGTAATATTTTTTCGCCAGATTTTTGAAAATATCTAAGGCATTAAGAAAGATTCTCTCTGCAGTTTCAGAACTACCCAAGACAGATAATAAATTTCCAAGCACGATTAGAATTGGAGCTTTATATTTATCCTCAAGTATAAATAATTCTTGTCCAACATCAATCAATCTTTTATGTCTAAAATCAAATTGTTCTATATTATTGGCAATTGTTAAAAATTCATTTACTACTTCCTCAGATGGCTTTAGTTTTGCTTTATGATAAAGAAACTCAATATCATCTAAAATATTAACTTTCCATTTCTTTTTTTTATTCTTATAGTATTTTATAGCTCTGTCATGATTCTTTTCATTAGCTAAGGTTTCTAAAACATCTTTAATTTCTGGAGAGGAAAATTCATATATATCTTCTTTGCCTTCTTTTTTTTTTATTAAGCCTGTATTTAATAATTGAGTGAAGGAAATCTCGATATTTAGTACTTTATAGGAAGCTTTTAAACTTTTTAAATCAATATTAGTTTCTATCTCTGTATTTATAACAGATAAAGTCTTAAGTAATTCTATAGCTTCTGAATTTGATGAAAAAATTTCATTAATAACTTGCTCATAAAAATTCTGTACTTCTGTTAATTCACTTTCGGGCTTAAAGGGTTTCAATTTATCAAAATCTATTTCTTTATAATTTTTCTTAACTAACTTTTTTAAACCAGAATGCCCCTCAGGGAGCTTATTAACAAACTCGATTACTTTATTTGGATATCTTACTTTGAATCACATCTTTTTCTTCTTAATTATTAATGTTTAATTTCTCGCTTTATTATTTAATTTTACTTCTAATAAAGAAATTTCTCCACAATCTTCATTTTCTCTCAAGAAAAATTAGACTCAAAATAAGGAAGCATTCTAAAAATTATATACTAATTTAACTTTTTATTGATTTGACTCTAAAGAAATCTAAAAAAATTCTAAAGTGCTAATAAATCAAGGTAGAACATTTAGTAAAAGCTTAAAGTAATATTAGGTGATATTAAAGACTTGTATGAAAAGATACTAAACTTGTCTCAAAAGTTAAAAAGATTGAAAAAACACCAAATATTTGGACTAATAATTATGATTATAGGTGTTGGACTCTTGATTGTACCTTTTATATTTGTACCTCTCCTAAACACAGAAAGAGTTTGGAAATCGCAACGTTGTATGGTTGAACCTTGGTTATGTAGAGCTAGTTTTACAGTTCCACAAAACGATCTTATCCAAAACAAGTATGATGTTATAGTGTTTAATACTGAAGATGGATATAGATCTGGGTTAATTTCTTTCACACATTCTGCAACAGATACCACATATACATTTAATTATTATTTATCTATTGAAGAATTTACCAAAAGTACAACAATCACTATGCTTCCAGGACATTATAATGTGATTGGTGATCTTTCTATTTCTAGTTATGAACTATGGGAACATGGATTTATTTCAAAAGATTTTGAGTGGTTAGTTTATATTGGCATTATTATTATCTCAATGGTAGTAATTTTGGTAGGATTTAGGGAATATCAAGGTTTTTATCCTGAATATGAAATACCAAACGAAGAAGAAGAAAATGTGATATTGAAAGATTATTAAAATTCTGATTTTTATTTTCTTAATTATAAATTTCTTAATCCTCTCTTTCAAAACCTTCTTGAATCTAATTCTAAAAAGAATTTTCTGTGCAATTTTGTTTACTTAAAATTTTATTTCTTTTCTTCCCGCCTCATTTTTACATCTTTCGCAAAATAAGAATCTCCATATGATGTATATAAAACTGCTGCAGGATTATGTGGATTTGATCTATCTTTTGCAATTAGAGTACTAACTGGAGCATTTGAGAGTTGTGTAAAAGTAATATCGTGTCCCACACATAAACCGACTATCAAGTTTAAATCTGTTTTAGCCTTGTTTAATAGCATTGCTTGAGCAACAGGGTTACATGTAACAAAACCAAGAGGATATCCCGTTTTCGAGAATATTGTAAACTCTTTAGGAACTCCTACTTCTGTTTTTTCAAGTGATCCCGTTTTACAACAAACCGAACATACTTCAAAATCATAATTATCTAAAATTTCTGCAATCCTTTTTGCTTCTTTTCTTAAACCAACGCAAAAAGCTAATCCGATTTTTTTATAACCCATTCTTGTAGCAAATTCTATGGTATCTTTTAAACGAGGCCAATGAATGTATCCTGAAGCTTCCACAATTGATGCCATTTTTGTGGTTTTTTTTATGACCTCGTCAGTTTTATAACGATTGAAAGC
>JAHQWL010000007.1 GCA_029856155.1 Promethearchaeia archaeon | reverse complement strand
ATATAAAGCCAAATACAATAGTTTCAGAGAGTGAACTAACAAAAATACTTGAAAATTTCAATTATTTAAAATTAAAAACTCCAACGATTATTAACAAGCCTGAATAATTAATTAATTTACATTGTAGTTTTTAATAATACTTATTTCTTTTCCAATTTTTTAATATCTATGACTGAATTATTTGCCGATGTGAATGGAATAAAAATTTGTTATGAAATTAAAGGCGAAGGAGACCCTGTTCTATTGGTTCACGGTTTTGGTGATAGAAAAGAACATTGGCGTGCCCAATTTGGAGAATTATCTGAACATTTCAAAGTTATAAGATTTGATAATAGAGGTGCTGGAAAGTCAGATAGACCTGATGGTGTTTATTCGATGGAACTTTTTGCCAATGATATCAAATGCTTATTGGATTACCTTAAATTAGAGAAAACTAACATTATCGGACATAGTTTAGGTGGGATGATAGTACAAAATGTCTGTTTAAAATATCCAAAAAGAATTGATAAAATAGTATTAATCAATACAATAGCCGGTATCGTCCCTCCTGGAGCTCTACCTGACCAAGGAATTGAATGGTATATAAATAAAGCTATTAAAGATTATAAATCACTACAAAAAGATCCGCTAAATTTATTTATCGAACGTGCTAAAAAAAGTTATTCTAGAGAATTTTGGAAACAAATGAAAGAGAATCCAAAAAAGAAGTTTCATAATATCTGGTCGGTAGAGGATCTAGTAGAAGAAAAAACTGCTTATGGCCCAACAGAACAAGATTATTATCACTTAGGTGAAGCTTTAAAAACTCATAATACTTATGAACGATTACATGAAATTAAAAATGAAGTTTTAATAATTGCCGCAGATAAGGATAAAACAATTCCTTTGGTTATCGCTCAACGAATTCATGAAAAGCTCCCTAATAGTAAGTTTGTTGTTATTGAGAACGCTGGCCATCAATCAATACTAGAATATCCTCATATAATAAATCAACATATTATAAAATTTTTAAAAACCTAAAGTATTTTATATATAATATTATCCTACTAAATTGATTTATATGACAGAATTGTATGCTGAAGTTAATGGAATTAAAATTTGCTATGAAATACATGGCGAAGGAGAACCCATCATATTAGTGCATGGATGGGGTGCTTCAAAAGATGGATGGTTTGTTCAAGTTGGCGCTTTATCAAAATATTTTAAAGTTATAATATTTGATAATAGAGGAGCGGGTAAAAGCTCAAGACCTAATTATCCATACACAATGGATATGTACGCTGATGATATTAATGGTTTATTGGAATTTCTCAATATACAGAGAACCCATTTATTAGGAGAATCTTTAGGAGGTATGATAGCACTAAATTTTATTGCAAAATATCCTGAACGGGTAAATAAATTTATATTAATAAATTCATGGCCGGGCTTTCCTAATGAACAGGGTCCAGAAATGTATAGTCAGGGGAAAATAGCTTATTTTGAAGAATTAAAAAAGGATCCACTTAATGCGTTTTTAAAGGCAGCAAAAGCCAGTTATTCTCGAGAATTTTTTAAAATGATGCAAGAAAATCCAAAGAAAAAATTCTTCGGTTTATGGTCAGTAGAGGATTTAGTAAATATAGATTTAAATAATCCTTCCACTCCTGAAGATAATAATAATGCTGCAAATGCGGTTAAAGGTCATAATGTTATAGATCGGCTCCATGAAATTAAAAGTGAGACTCTTTTGATCTGCGGAGAAAAAGATCGAATAGCAACACTTTCGGTACAAAGAAAGATCCACGAACAAATTCCTAACAGTATTTTTAAGGTTATAAAGGATGCACGGCATGGAGTATCGAAAGAAAAAGCAACAGAAGTCAATGAAACTATTACAAATTTTCTAAAAAAGTAAATTCAAGAATTATATGACAGAACTTTTTGCAAAAATAAATGGAGTAGAAATCTGCTATGAATTATTTGGTGACGACTACCCAATTGTATTAATTCAAGGGTTTGGTGCAAGAAAAGAGGGTTTTAAATGCCAAGTCCCCGCGTTATCTGAACATTTTAAAGTAATAACTTTTGATAACCGAGGTGCTGGAAAATCTGAAAGAGTTAATGAGTCCTATACTATGGAAACTCTTGCTAATGATATTAAAGAATTACTAAATTACCTTGAAATTAAAAAAGCTCATATTTTAGGGACATCTATGGGAGGTATTATTGCTCAACAGTTCGCTCTACAACACCCGGATTATGTTGATAAATTAATATTAGTGAATACCGTAAGTGGAGCCCCAGATAACGTAGGATTAGAGCTACTGAAAAGAAATAGATTAGACCAGTTAGAACTTATAAAAAAAGACCCAGAGAAAGCTTTTTGGGATAATGCTCATATTTGGTTCTATCATAAATACCGAAAAGAATTAAAGGCAAATCCAATGAAAAAATTTTTTGGAATTTGGTCTGCTGAAGATGAAATAAGGGAGAGCACAATTCTTATGCCAACTCCACGTGATATTGAACTTCAAATAGAAGCAATGAAAGGATATAATAGTCTTAAGAGACTACATGAAATTAAGAGTCCTGTCTTATTATTAGCTGCTTCGCATGATAAAGTTTGTTCAAAAAGCAATGCAGAGGAAATGCATAAAAGAATTCTTAATAGTGTATTTAGAGTCATTGAAAAAGCGGGTCATGAATCTCCAAAAACGAGAGCTTTAGAAATTAATAATATAATTCTAAATTTTTTAAGAAATTAATGACCCTTCTCATTAAAAAGAGGTTACCCTTTAAAAAAATTAATAATTTCTTTCCATACCTCTAATTTCAATTTCTAAGGATGCAAAATATAGAAAAAAGGCTTTAAAATATATTTATATATTAAAGAGTCTAGGTTATTTATAACACATAAATTGTGGTGAATTCCTTGAATATAAAATTAATTAAAAAAAGAAGAGTAATTGGATTTTTAATAATATTGTCCCTTATATTTGGTTCCATCCAAATTATAGGTTTTTCTCAAAGGAATCAAAGAATTTCTTATAGAAATGTATTTAGTAAGAAAAATGTTGAAAATCTTAAAATAGCTGCAACAGTTCAACCAGATTGGGAAATAGCTACTGGTAGTGGTATTATGGCTATAGTTAATAAACCTAGTGGAACCCAAGATGGCGATTTATTAATACTTCATTGCACAATTGATGGAACTGGTCAAAGTCTGGTAGATCCTTTAGGTTGGGATGATCTTCTACCAGAGTGGGATGATTCTGGGATAACAATAGCATCATGGTATAAAATTGCTGGAAGTTCAGAACCGATCAATTATAATACATCATGGTCAGGTGGCTCGGAAAATTTTGTTATTGGAATTATTAGAATTACTGGATATGATAAAAATGATCCCTTCCAAACAAATAGTACTGCCTATTCTACAGGAGATATTGTAAATCCTTCGGTAATTACAACACAAGATAATACTTTAATTATCGGGTTTCATGGACTTGAATATGTTTTTCAAGGAAATAATTATGGGGACACTCTTGAACCAGGACCTACAGTTTTATATGCAAATACTTCAGAAACTGGGAATTTTTGGGATACGTGCAGTGCTGGAATGTATTATGAAATTCAAGCAAATCAAGGAGCTTCTGATGAGCGAACTTGGGATGTATACCCTGACAGCGGTACTATTCCTGATTGGTATGCGGCGACTATAGCAATAAATTCACAACCTTCAGGTATCAATATCGTTAGCCCAACTGAAAATGAAGTTTTTGGAGTGATCGCTCCGAATTTCACTGTTGAAGTTTCAGTCCCAGATCTAAATACTATGTGGTATACCGTGGATGGAGGATTACACAACTACACATTTACTTCAAATGAAACGATTAATCAAGGTGCATGGGACGATTTATCTGATGGAATAGTTTCTATTCAATTCTATGCTAACAACACTATAGGAGATATCAAATCCGAACAAGTAAATGTAATAAAGGATACATCAGCACCAGTTATTAATATTCTTAGTCCTGTTGAGAATGAGATTTTTAGAGTTGATCCTCCAAGTTTTTTAGTAGAAATTGAAGATCTAAATTTAGATACCATGTGGTATTCGATATTTAATGCAACGGATGTATTTCAGAATAAAATATTCACTGTAAATGGAACAATTGATCCAACAGTATGGGGCGCATTATCTGATGGAACGTATACTATAAGATTTTATGCGAACGATAGTCTTGGAAATACTAATTATGAGGAAGTTGATGTAATAAAAGATTTTGATGCTATTATTATCAATATTGTTAGTCCAACTGAAAATGAAGTCTTTGGTGTTAGAGCTCCAAATTTCATCGTTGAATTTTCGAATACGAATTTAAATACCACTTGGTATAGTGTGGATGTGGGTATACAAAACTATATATTTACCGAGAATGGAACTATTAATCAAGAGGCTTGGGGTGGATTATCAGATGGAATAGTTACATTTCGATGCTATGCTAATAATACATCAGGGGATATATATTTAAAGCAAGTAAATGTGATAAAGAACAGTTCAGCACCAATTATAAATATTATAAGTCCTATAGATAATGAGGAATTTGGAATTGATCCTCCTAATTTCATTATAGAGATTATAGATCCAAATTTGGATACCATGTGGTATTCGATATTTAATAGTACTGATCACTCACTGAATATCACATTTACTATGAATGGGACAATAGATTCAACGGAATGGGGCGCATTATATAATGGAACATATACTCTGAGATTTTACGCAAATAATAGTCTTGGAAATATTAATTTTGAGGAAGTAGTTATAAGAAAAAACATTTATGCGATCTTTATCGATATAATTAATCCAATAGAAGATGAAGTTTTTGGAGTTGCTGCACCGAGTTTTGAAGTAGAATATACAGGTCTTTATTTAGATACTATGTGGTACACCTTGGATGCTATATCAGAAAATTACATTTTTACTGTAAATGGAACAATTAATCAAACAGCATGGAGTGCCTCACCAGATGGTGTAATTAAAATTAATTTTTATGCTAACAATTCAGTAGGGGAAATATATTCTAAGCAAGTGAATGTTATAAAAGATACTTCAGGGCCAAATATTAATATTATTAGTCCTATAGAAAATGAAGTATTTGGAGTTGCAGCTCCGAGTTTTACAGTAGACATTACAGATCCATACTTAGATACCATGTGGTATTCTATATTCAACAATACAGATCAATCACTAAATATCACATTTACCAACAATGGAACTATTAATCAAGCAGAGTGGGATGCGTTTCCAAATGGAATTGTAACTATCAGATTTTATGCCAACGATACTTTAGGAAATATTAACTTTGAAGAAATAAACGTAACAAAAGATATTTATGCTATCTTTATTGATATTATTAGTCCAATAGACAATCAAAATTTTAGGGTGGCTTCACCGAATTTTATTGTTGAGATTACATGTGCTTTTTTAAATATCACCTGGTATAGTTTGGACAATGGATTACATAACTATATATTTACAGAAAATGGAACTATCAATCAAGAAGCTTGGGATGCACTACCAGATGGAGTAGTAACTATTCAATTCTATGCTAGCAACACTTTAGGGGATGTAAATTTCGAGCAAGTGAATGTAATAAAGGATACTTCAGATCCTATCATAAACATTGTTAGTCCAACTGAAAATGAAGTATTTGAAGATGTGGCTCCTAATTTCATCGTTGAAATTGCAGATCCAAACTTAGATACCATGTGGTACACAGTAAATAATATGGACTCTAAGTATATCTTCACTCAAAATAGCACAATAAATCAAACGATATGGGATTCTCTTATGGATGGAAATATTCTTCTTATTTTCTATGCTAATGATACTGTTGGAAATTTAGCATCTGAATATGTCATTATTATAAAGAGTACCCCAAGCCAAGAAGGTGGACCCGGTATAGATACTACTTTAATTATTATTATTGTTTCAGTTATTGGAGGAATAGCGGCTATAGGAGTAACATTAGGAGTGCTCATAAAAAAAGGGAAAATTAAACTATTTTCATCTAGGGAAAAAGATTTAATAGAACCAACACCGGATGAAAGTCAATAAAATTTTTTTTTATTTATTTATTTTTGTTAAAACCAAGCGATTAATTTAACTAATATACTATTTTTATATTTTAAATTGTTATTCTTCAAGTACCTTTTCTTGACTTAATCCAGGCATATCATATTTATTTAATTCAATTGATTTGAAACCCATTAAGAAAGGAACTATAGCAATGGAACTAATAAGAAAACTTAGATAAAATGGCATAAAAAAGTTGAGCATGAATGTTCCGAGTAAAGGACCAATAATTTGAGCAAAACTATCTAAACCTGAGGAATATCCGTTTATCTTTCCTTGTTCCATAGGAGAAACTGACTGGCTTATCTTACTATTTAGTGGCCCACGAGTTAAAGATGCGGCAAAACTGATGACCATTATCAAGATAAAAAACATTACTAAATTAATTGAAAATCCCACAAGAAAGAATGAAATTAGAAACATTGCTAAACCAAGTTTAATTGCATTATTTTCCCCAAGTTTATTTATTGTCGGTTTAAACAATGTAAACCGTACAATGGCTCGAAAAATACCTGATATCATTAAAAGAACTCCAATCTCAAATGCTTGTAATCCAAAAACAATTTGTGCAAAAAATGAAAGTGAAGCCATAGCAATCATGAATGATGCTGTATGAAAACCCCACAGTATTAAATACCACATTGCACCTTTATTTTTTCTGATATGAATGACAACTTTTTTCTTTAACTCATGGTTCAGTTCACGTTTTTCCTTAGGCCACGTTTCAGGTAAAATAGAAATTGTAATTACCATAGTGAATAAAGAAAGTCCTGCTGCGAACAATCCCGGTAATAACAACCCACCAATACTAAATAGCGTTCCTCCTAATCCCGGACCAATAAGAGAAGCTAAAACATGGCAAACACCGATATTTGCCATCTGAAAACTCCTATCTTTTGGAGGAACTTCATCACCAATTACTGCTTTAGCAATAGGAAAATTTCCACCGAAGATTCCATCAATAACTCTAGAGATTATTAACAACCATAGTGAATCAGAAAATGCTAGTAATATGAATCCTGCAAACGTTCCCGCTTGTGAAATTAAAAGTAATGGTCTTCTCCCAAATTTATCACTAAGCTTTCCTAAGATTGGCCCAAAAATTAATGAAAACATCGCATTTATAGAAAGTATGATACCCATTATAAAAATTGGAATGGAAAAACTTTCTGCTATAAATGGAGCCATTGGGAGTATCATAGAAAATCCAATGATATCAATAAAAACAGCTATCCATAGCGGTGATAAATTAGGATATTTAAAGATTGTTATTTGCATCGTTATTCTTGTACTTAACTAAAATTGAAATATCTCCTAAATTGAAAAATCAAATTAATTATTAACTTAAAAAGTTTGGATTTTATTCTATAAATAATTAAATTGGGTATAATATTTAGAATCATAGGTAATTTTTTTATATATAATATTTGGATATATTATTATGGAAGCTGATAAGAAGGAAAAAGATGAAAATTTAAGTTTTGAAGAAAAACTAAAAAAAACGGTGGAGCTTCCTGCTCTAGATTTTTTTAAAATTAATTTTATTAGTTTTTTAGTACCTCTTTATGTTTGTTTAGGAATTTTCCTATTATTCGAATATAGTTTTATTAATTTATTTTCTATACCTCCCATTATTCACTTATTTATTTTGCCAATTGTTTTCTTAACTCTTTACTATATTTATCTTATTGTTTTAATTGAATTTACAGCATTATGGGCTCGAAGTTGGAATAAAAAATCACCTCCAAAACAAGGCGTTTTTAGAAGAGTGCTTGATGACGTAAACAGTGATGAAGGAAAATTGATGAAATATTATCATAAAAGAGGCTTTATAATTAAATTTCCTATATGGTTAACGTCAAAATCACCATTTCCTTGGCTTATTAATCGAACATTACGTAGAATTAGCCATAATAAGATTGGTAACAACGTTATTTATAATGATGCATATGTAGGATTAGAATTTACGGATATCGGCGACAATTCTTTCTTTTATCCAAATAGTAGTCTTTCTAGCCATGCTGTAAATACAATCTTCGGAAAAATTACAATGCTAGAAATAAAAATTGGTGAAAATAATACTTTTTATCCCGGAACCTTAATGGGTTGCGGAGCTTTAAGTACAGATAATAATGTAATATACCCAAATACTGTTTTACATAAAAATTGGAGAGGTAAACCTGGAAAATTATACTACCAAGGAAGTCCGGGAAGACCTATAGATGTAGAAGAAAAAAGTTAACTTATACTTTTACTTCATGTATTACTTTATTTTTCAATTTTATAAAGGTTCACAAACATTTATTAATAATTTAAGCACATATTTTTAAATGGATGTAAATCTGTAAAAAAAAAAGATTTGTGGAATTTTTATGAATGTACTCAAATGGTATGTTGATGATAGTAAACCTTGGTTCAAAAAATATCAAAAGGGAGTTCCAAAACACCCTGAATTTCCAGTAATTAGTCTTGGAGATTGGTTTGATCAAAAAACAGAGGAAAACGCAAAAAATAAAGCAATCTGGTTTTCAAAGACATTTTTAAATTATAGACTTCTCAGAAAATATACAGATTCTCTTGCTACTTCATTATCCCAGCAAGGAATTAAAAAAGGAGATGTTGTGGCTATTCTGCTCCCTAATAGTTTTCAGTTTACAATCGCTTATTTCGCAACAGCTAAACTGGGCGGTATAGTCACACCTATTAATCCAACTTACAAACCTTTAGAGATTCTACATGTGCTTCAGCAAGTAAAAGCTAAAGCATTAATCTGTATGGATGCTATGTATGGATTAATCAAACCAATACAAGATAAATATAAATTTGATTTTATTATCTCGACTTGTATTGTCGATTTAGCAGCAATTCCACCTGCTATAAAAGAACAATTAATTGCTGATGGAACCATTCCGACTGGAGAAGTCCCAGATGCTATAAATTTTCTTGATGTATGCCAAAAACGAGGTGAAGTAGATATTCCAGAAGTTGAGATAGATCCCATAAATGATACTGCTGTCTACTTAATGACAGGAGGAACTACAGGTGTTCCTAAACCAGCTATTATCACCCATTACAACTGTGTTACAAATGCTAAACAAAATGTTATGTGGATGCCAGATGCAACACATCCAATGGCATGTATTGGAATATTACCAATGTTTCATGCTTTTGGCATGACAATTGTCCAGAATGTTGTAATTGAAGGAGGGGATTATAATATTCTTTTTCCAAGACCCCCATCTTCTTTAAAGGAGGTTATAGACACAATATTAGAAGTTGGACCTGAAAAAGGAGTAATATTACCTGGAGTTGAAACCCTTTATATAGGTCTTACTCGTTATTTAAAAGAAAATCAAGAACCCAGACTTGAGAACATGTTTCGCTTATGTGTTAGTGGCGCTGGACCTCTTCATAAACCTGTGAAAGATGCATTTGAAGCGATTAGTGGAGGTAGACTCGTTGAGGCATATGGTCTTACTGAGTGTACGACAGCTGTAAGCGCAGGACCTTTTGATGGTACTGATACTCCTGGAACAATCGGATTACCATATCCAGGTGTAGATTGGGCACTTTTTGACTCTGAAGATTTTAGTAAAGGTCCATTAGAAGGTTATGGAATCGATTATACAGGTGAACTATGTGTATGCGGTCCACAAGTAATGAAAGGATATTTAAACAACCCTGAAGCTACTGCTGAAACTCTCAGAGAGTGGGATGGGCGCATATGGTGTCTAACAGGAGATATTGGATATATGGACGAGATGGGTCAAATAGTTATTCGTGATAGAAAGAAACAAATGATTAAATACAAGGGTTATTCTGTGTTTCCGAAGGAGGTTGAGGAATTGTTAGGAACTCATTCCGATATCCTGGAAGTTGCTGTTGCTGGTTTACCGCATCCCGAAACGGGTGAAATGGTTAAGGCGTGGGTTCAGTTAAAAGATGATTCAAAAGGTAAAATTAACTCCGATGAGTTAATTGCTTGGTGTAAAGACAATATAACTCATTATAAATGTCCGAAACAAATCGAAATTATTGAGGAACTACCAAAAACTATGGTTGGCAAAGTGCAAAGAAGAATTTTACAAATTCAAGATCCAATTTGGAAAGCAAAGTATGGGGAAACTGAATAATTTTAAAATTTAATTTTCTTGTTCTTTTTCAATTTTTATTCTTATTATCCAATATTATATATTGAATGATACTATATTGATTTTTATGAATATATTAGCAATTTTTGCTCATCCGGACGATTTATCTTTTTATAGTGGTAGTGGTACGTTAGCGAGATGGGCAGAGGAAGGACATTCTGTATTTACAATTTGTTGTACAAATGGAGAGGTTGGTACTTTAAGGCGCGATATGACAAAAGAGCAAGTCACTGAAAAAAGATTAAAGGAACTAAAATCCGCTAATAAAATACTTGGAATAGAAGAACCAATACTTCTAAATTACCCTGATGCAGGATTTATCAATGGACCAGAATTACGTGAAAAACTTGTCTATTTTATTAGAAAATTAAGAGCAGATCGAGTGATGACACTTGATCCATGGACACCTTATGAAGTTCACCCTGATCATGTTGTTGTTGGTCGTATGGCATCTGAAGCAGCTACATTTGCTTCTTTTCCATTACTCTATTCTGATCAATTAAAAGGAGATATAGAACCCTACTCATGTTCTGAAGTATGGTTTATGGGTTTTCTCGGTCATCAACCTAATTGTTATGTAGATATTTCCTCTACACTTGAGAAAAAAATGACTGCACTTTTGAAATATGAAGGTTCACTTGAAATTTTAGCTAAATTGTTTGCACCAGATATCGATCCTGCAAATGTAACCATGGAAGATATGAAGAAACTTACCAAATTTGCAAATAGACTTTTACGATCGATGGCATCAGTGACAGGAAAAAAAGTTAACTTGAAAGCAGCTGAAGCGTTTTTTGTACAAAAAATTCTACCAGGTCATTTCGATAATTTCCAACAATTAATGTCAGAAATGTTAGGAAATCCCCCAGAACCCCCGAAAATCTATTAAAAAGAATGAATTAGAATTTAAGAATAAGCTTTAAAATTACTTCTTTGGAAATTTACTATGCTTTTGCAAGAATTCTCTATATGAATTAATTTTATCTAAAACAGCTCCAGTTAATTCCAGGCTTTCAAAAACGGGAACATTACGGTTCAAAAGTTTCAGTTTGAACTTGTATCTACTTTTATATTCTTCAAATCCCTCATTTATTTTTAACATAACACAATACATGGGTTTTGTACAGATTCTTTTTGCTTTAGATATATATCTTATAAACTCTTTATTAAGATCCATATCTTTATAACCCATTTCTTCTAATAAATCTTGAAAACCTCCAAATCTTTCAGGATCTTTTATAAAAACAGTTGCTGAGATATTTGGATCTTTATCTAAAGCCAAGATAGTTCGATAATAGATATTAGGCTGTATACCAGCACCACCAAGATCAAGTGGGTTCGTAACATTTGTATTTACATCTGGTAAAAACCTATTCATTTTATTAATGGTTTTTTCTGTCAAACTGGGTATTTTTAAGTTGTATTTTTCAAGTATATCTATTGCTTCGATCGTGGACCCTCCACCAATTCCAATAATACCCACATTACGAGTTTCTGGTAAATGAGTTAAATTAAAAGCTGATGCTAAGGCAGTAAGTTCGTTTGAATTGTTAACTATACAACTACCTGTTTGTTTACCAACAGCTTTCCAAATTTCATTGTTCCCGGCAAGACCACCGGTATGAGATAAAATTGCTTTTTTTGTTGCTTCTCCATATCCTGCTCTCCAAAGTATTACCGGTTTTCTATTTAAGTTACATTCTTTAAGCATTTTCATAAATTGTCTTCCTTGAGTTATGGATCTTAAGTTTTCAATATATAATCCGATGATTTTTGTATACTCATCATCCAGGAAATATTCTAAAAAATCTGCGGGAGATAGATCTAAAGCATTCCCAATTGATATAAATTTGGAAATATATAATCCATAAGAGACTGCTAAATGAGATAAATTTTGAGCAATCCCGCCGGATTGAAAAACTCCACTAAAATTACCCGCTTTTTTAGATTGTTCAAAAGCAAAATACAATCCTGCTCTAGGATTGTAAACTCCTAAACAATTTGGTCCGATAATTCTAATATTATATTGTTTGGCAATATCTAAAATCTCTTTTTCGAGATTTTCATTTCCTACTTCACGGAAACCTGAAGCAAAAACGGTTACAAAAGGGACACCTTTTTGACCAATTTCTTCCATTAGCTTAGGGCATAGTCGAGCGGGAACTGCTAAAATCACGTATTCAATCGGTTCAGATATCTCCAAAATAGAACCATAAATTTTATAACCGTATAACTCTTGACCACTTAATCGTGGATTAAATAAATAAATAGGCCCCTTAAATCTGTTTCTCATACATCGAAGAAAAAAGCCTCCACTACCGGGATCATGACTCACTCCAATTATCCCAATAGACCTGGGAAAAAATAGTTTATCAAAATCAACTTTTTGGTTTTGTTTAATTATTGACATAAAAAAATCCACTAAATATGATAAACATTTTAATTAGAATAGTAAAACTGGACTAAAATATTTTATTAATAAGATCTCCCCAGTAATTTACTTAATAAAGTAATATCATCGGTGATAATTGCATCAACACGTAAATTAATTAATTTTCTCATCAGACTTTCTTCATTAACTGTCCAAACATGCACTTTTAAACCATTTTCATGAGCAAATTCTACTAAGGCTTTATCAACTATATGATAATAAGGATGAATGGCATAGAATTCATTATCTATTGCTCTTTGCATATAGCGTTTAACCCTTCTAAGATTAGTTAAGGGTCTAGGAATTGAATACCCTATTCTTAGTGTTGGTTCAAGTTCTTTAATTTTTAACAGTTCTGCGATTTCAAAACAACTAACTATTGAACTTTCAATAAGATCATTCTTTCTTAAGATATTTACTAAATCCTGAGTGAATCCCCATACTTTAAGATCGGTTAGCAGTTTTATCTTTCCCTTAGTGATTTTTATTAATTCTGCAAGTGTAGGTATTTTTTCACCTTCTCCAATATCTAATTGTTTTAATTCTCTCAACGTCATCTCTTTTACTAAACCATTATGACCAGTTAGATTAAGAGTATTTTCATCGTGAATAATAACGAATTCACCATCTTTAGATAACCGAAGGTCAAATTCAATGAAGTCTGCATTTAATTCGATTGCTTTTTGAAAGGACTTTAATAAATTCTCTGGAGCTATAGATTTGGCCCCTATATGACCAATAACCAAAATATCATTATCATTTTTCATAAGAATTCATAAAATGTAGTTTATAAATAACGATTTAAAATTTTTTTAATATTTTTGTTCAAGGACTCTTTTTGCTTTTGAAATACTATTTACGATAATTCCATCAACACCCATACTTACATATCTATCTATTGTCTTTTTTGTATTAAATGTATAAACAAATACCCTTAAATTATGTTTATGAGAATAACTTACAAATACTTCGTCTACATTTTTAAATCTAGTTTCTATAATAGGAAAGTTTAATTTAATTACAGTTTCAATAAGTTCTTTTCTTTTATCCCATTCAGGCAAATACTCTTCAGTAATCGGAAGAATTAGTGCTACATCAGATTCTGGGTCAATTTTTCTAACTTCTAATAACACATCAACATAAAATGATTGAAAAATTGTTGAATTTAACATATCTTCCTCTCTAAGGAGAGAGATTACTTCATTAGAAATCCCTTTTGCTTTAATTTCACAGAGTAAATTTATTTTCCCCTTAGCTAGTTTTAATACTTCCCATAATTCAGGGACTGTTTCACCCTCTCCAATATCTATTTTTTTTAATTCGTTTAATGTCATTTCGTCTATTGATTTATTATATCCCATTCTTCTGAGAATATCATTACCATGGATTACTACAAGAGCTCCATCTTGAGATTTGTGTACATCAAATTCAATATAATCAGCCCCCAATTCAATTGCTTTTTTAAATCCTTTTAATGTGTTTTCAGGAGCCTCATCATAAGTCCCTCTATGACCAATTATTAAAGGTTGACTTTTATTTTCATTCATAATTATCCGAAATATTTCATTTTATTAAATTGAGATTCTTAAATTATTTGATTCGATAACTTTCTAACTTTCTCAACATCATTAGTAATAATTCCATTAACTCCAAGATTAATCAGCTTCTTTATGGCAGAATCAGAATTCACAGTCCAAGGAAAAATTTTGAGATTATTATTATGAGTTTTAGCTATAAAATTTCTATTCACAAGTTTAAAGAAAGGGTTAATAGCATAAAACTTATTATTAATCGCTACCCTAATTAATTTTCTCCTTGATATCCAACTTCTTATCCATCCCGTTTTAGTAGGTTCCAACGATGCCAATTTAATTCTTGGTTCTAATTTCTGAATTTTTAACAAAATATCGTGTTTAAATGAACTAATTATCGTTGTTTTAAGACTATCTTCTTCATTGAGAGTTTTTATAATTTGTTCAGCGATACCTCTAACTTTTACCTCACAGTTCAAGCCAATCTTTCCCTTTGCTAACCTAACTAATTCTCGCAAAGTAGGTATTTTCTCACCATCTCCGCAATCAAGTTGTCTTAACTCTTCAAGGGTCATTTCTTTTACTGATCCATAATGACCTGTTGTTCTGTACGTATTAGCATCGTGCATTATTACGATTTCCCCATCTTTAGATTTATGAATATCAAATTCAATACAATCTGCTTTTAATTCTATAGCTTTCTTAAAGGCTTTTAATGTATTTTCAGGTGCTATATTGCTAGCACCTCTATGAGCAATTATTAGAAATTTCTTTTCATCATCCATTTTTTTCATAAATATATCTTTATATCCCTTTATTAAATTTTACTGGTAGTACAAATATTAGATAATTAATTATCTTTGTTTGATTTTTTTATAAATCATGTTTAGAAATATTTATAGAATCGGTTTTTATTCAAATAGATATTTGATCACAAATTCTATGGATTTTTTTTGAAAATTCTTGTATGTGATCATCTAGTTTTTGAAGATTTTATTAATAGTAAAACTAGAGGTTTATATATCTGTGATACGATAACAATTATTTGAGTAATGCGATAAATTTATAAAGCTATAATATTTTTTATATTTCTGACAATTTTAAAAAAACATAGGAAATACACGAATAAACCAATAAGTTTAAATATCTAAACCAAATTAAAAAAAAAATTGTAGAAATGATGAACTTCTGCCCTAATTGTGATAACATATTAATCCCAAAGAACAAGAAATTATATTGTAAGGCATGTGATGTGGAATTTGACTTAGATTCTTCAAAAACGGAGGAGTACAAAATTAAAAAGGCCATCAAGCATGATGAAAAAGAAAGTGCTCCAATCATAGTAAAAGAAAAGTTAAGAAGCAATAGAATTTCTGCTCAAGACCGAAAAGCTTTTGAAGAATTTTTTGGAAGTGCAGAGTCAGATAACTTCTAGAGTCTTGTTTAGAGGGATATATAGTCAGATCACTTATTCTTCCTTGGATTTACTTGATTAAAAAAAATTTTTTAATCTCAAATATTTAAAGTTTTAAATTATCTGAGAAGTAAAAAAATTATAATTAGAAAAAAAATTTCACAATATAATTAACAAACATATCTAAGTGTAGATTTATATGGTAGAAGAAAAAAAGACTCGATTACATGGTTTTGCTGGAATTTTATCCAAACAAGTGGAACCGTTGAATGAGATGGAAAAATTTAAAGAAAAATTTAAGGATACTGAAGTTAAAGTTCTTCTGAATGCAAAGGATGGAAAATGGGCTGCAATGTTGATAATAGATAAAGGTAAAATATATGTAGAAGGCCTTAAAAATGAGCCAAAAGAAAACATAAATAAGAAAAACGCGGGGTGGGATGGATTTTTACAAACAACCACCAATATATTTTTGCAGCTCTTTGGTAGCGATGAACTCTCAACTGGGAAAGTTATTAAAAAGATCCTAACACGCAAAATAAAAATTAGAGGAATAAAGCATGTATTAGTATTACTACAATTATTTGAATTATAAGTTAAGTTTGAATATATTTGCTAAGGATATCATTTCATCTCTTAGCTTTTCATCATTTTTTTCATCTTTTAATGATTGTATAATTACATCTTTATCTGTTTCAGATACTCGATCTTGAAATAATTCAAGATATTCTCTTAAAAAGATAACCTTTTTATGAGGATTCTGCTGGATTTTAGTAATAAATCCATCAATTACATGATCAAAAGAAAGCATCTCTTGATTCTCACTAATTACGATTTGTTCTTCAGTTCCTAAGATTTCTTGTAATAAAGAATTATTACTAATGATCTCTCGTGAAATTTCTTTTAACATTTCATTCCTCGTAGGTATTGATAAATTTGAGATGAAATCCTCCATTTCTGAGTTCTTTTTTTCAATTGCTTTTATCATCTCAAGAATTTTTTCCTTATTTCCACTCTCCATACTCTCCATATTTCGTCTAAATTTTTAAATTTAACTGAAAATAATAGTTAATTACAAAATGTATGCTATTGAGAAAGAAAAATTGTTAAATTTCCAAGAATTTATAGGATATGAATTTAACCAAGAAGAACTTTTAATAGAAGCCTTAACCACTCCAAGGTTAGCAAATGAAATTGGAAAACCTAGTTATGATTTCTTAGAAATATTAGGAGATGCTATAATTAAAATTATACTTATTTTGAAACTTTATAAGAAGGGAGTTAAAGACTCGGGGGAAATTACAAAAATAAAAGCAATCCTAGAAAGTGATAATGCTTTAAAAAATATCGCAAATAAGATAGGTTTAGAAAAATATATCTTTAAGACGGAAAAACAGAGAATTAAAGGAACTCGCATTTTAGCAGATATTTTTGAAGCATTATGTGGTGCTATATTTCTTGATTCAGAGTATAATCTAGATGTAGTCGAACAAAAAATGATTAATCCTTTTTATGAAGATTTGAATGTAATTATTCAAACTTCGATAATTTCCAGTAAAAATGCATTATTAGAATTTTTACAGGAGAAATATAAAACAAATATAATGATTGAACTAGAATATGAAAAAAGTGGAATTGAGCATAATCCTATCTGGATCGCAAAAAAGGCAAGAATTTTAGAGCAAAATAGTCGAAAGGAACTAGTTAAAATACCTGGAAGCCTAAAATCTGTAAAGTGCAATTCAAAAAAAATGGCAGACAAAGATCTTTACGCAAAAATCCTTAAATTTTTGGAAAATAAAAAAAAGTAAGATTTAGATTATCCAATCTTTTTTATATTCAGAATTTTTTAAAGATCAGTAAAGGATATTGAATCTTCTAATAAAATAGAACCTTAATTTTTAAAAAATGTGCAATATTTCCGTATCTGTACAAGAGTTATATTCTAAAAAATTTTATTTTATGTTAGAATTATGATATAATAACGAAGAAAAAAATAGAAAAAAGAGAATTACAGATGTCTAAATTACCAGAAATAGAAAAAACTCCTCTTATGGAACAATTTGAGGAAGAAACTGGGAAATTATCAATTTGGAATGGGGAACTTTCTAACGATTTTAAGAAATGGCAGAAAAAGAAAAAACAAGAAGAAATTAAGCAGATAAAGGAAGATATCCTTTCTCAATCTCGTTTAGAAAAGAAAAAGATGAAAAAAGAATCTAAAGAAGAAAAAGTTGTTGGAAGAGATTATGATCATTTAATTGTGGTTGAAAACTTACACAAAACATATCTACTTGGGACAACAGCAGTAGCAGCACTTAGAGGAATTGACTTAACAATAGATAATGGAGATTTTGTTGATATCATGGGGCCTTCTGGTTCTGGAAAAACAACTTTACTCAATTTAATTGGAGGACTTGACATTCCAACGAGAGGAAAAATCTTCTTAGAAGGCCGCAATATAAGTATGTTAAGTGATAACTCATTAGCAGAAATAAGACGTGAGCGAATTGGTTTTGTGTTTCAATTTTATAACCTTCTCCCTCAAATGACTGCTATGGAAAATGTTATGGTGCCTTTACATTTTTCAGGGAAATTAAGTCGTCGAGGTAAAAGAAAAAAAGCTATGGATCTCTTGAGGCTAGTAGGTTTAGATGAACGAGCACATCATACTCCTTCTGAATTGAGTGGAGGTGAACAACAGAGAGTCGCAATAGCTAGAGCTTTTGCAAATGATCCAGCAATCTGTGTTCTTGATGAACCTACGGGTGATTTGGATTCTAAAACTGGTGTAATGGTTTTAAATCTTCTTAGAGATCTAAACAAAAGAGGAGCAACCTTTATTGCGGTAAGTCATGATGCCGCAGTGTCGGAATTTGCGACGAGAGTGTTTCATATGAGAGATGGAAAACTTACTCACGAAGGAAAAATAGGAGGTTTAAAAGAAACTGAAATTATGCAACTTAAGAGAAGACAAGAAACAGAAATAAATAAAGAGAAATGTAAGAGTAAAATTTTTCAATATCTCTATGCAAATCAAGGAAAATTGGAGATTCCAATCAGTGATATTAGAAGCAGTATTCCAAATTCTATAGTTATGAATTTACCAGAACACTTTAATGACATTTTGCAAGAGCTTATTGAAGAGAATAACTTTTTTGGCAAAATTGAAGGAGAAATTTTGATTTTAAGATGAGATTTCATAAATGAGGATCAAATAAGAATCTAAATTATTTTGAGTCATATGACACAAATAAAGCTAATTTTTAAATATGCATTCCAAGATTTAAGTAAACAAAAGATTAGAACGTTATTAGCAATTATAGGAATGTTAATTTCCATTGGCTTATTAACTGTCGTATTATTCTTATCAGATTCTATTTCAATAGGGTATGCAGATTATCTTACTATTGAAGCGGGTAATCAAGATGCTGTTATCTCTGTAAGACATTATTATGACGAACCAAGTAATAGATCATCTTATTTTGAGTATGAACCTGTAATTGAGACTATTCAATCTTCAACTAGTATTGCAGAGAATTTTATCCCGAGAATGGAAATAACGGGATCTGTTAATATTTCCGAGGGATTCCATACCACTAATCTCCTAGATGAAGAAGAATCGTGTACAATATCAGCAATTAATTTTTCTTTTGAAAATGATATAAATTTTGGGACATTTGTAAATCCAGTATTTAATGAATTACTTAATATAGCGGAATTACCTTCAAATCATTGTGCAATCTATTATGAATTTAATGATATTATCAAATATGCTGAAGGTGATAACATTACAATATTTATGGAATTAACGCATGGAGATACAACATTGAATCTAACAAAAACCTTAATAATTGATAAAATCTTTGATTTCAATTTAAAGTGGTCTGCGGGGTATCGTGATAGGAATTTAATTATAGTAGATATTAATACGCTGTACCAAATATTTGGGTATGAGGAATTTAAGGGTAGATGTAGCGATTTGATATTAACTTTTAAAGACTCTAGTAAACTCTACGATATTAGGAGTATTGAAGCAGCTACGATTAATGTTAAAAATATTGTTAATGATATTCAAATTGCAATAGGTATTAATGAATATAATATTGATTTACCTAAGTTAAGAGCGTTATCTTGGGCTGAATTTTTAAGCATTTTTATAATAATTGTTTTTGTATTTGTTTCAATAGTAGCAATGTTAATTTCAGGTGTTCTCATCAATGGAATATTAAAAACCTCGGTGGAGGAGCGAATTCGCGAATTTGGGATATTTCGTACTTTAGGTGCGAATAAAAAATATAATCTTGCTATAGTATTGATGCAAGGCTTTCTATTATGTAATTTTGGAGCTATTTCAGGCATAATAACTGCCTTTATTCTCTCCATATATGTAATAATACCTTTTGCAAATACTGTGGTTTCTGGCAGTGTATTAGGTTTAGGTACAATTCCATTCTCTTTCACTTGGTGGTCTGTTATGCTATCATATATTATGGGTATTAGTGTGGGAATGATTGTGAGTATCGCTCCGGCTTATAAAGTAATGCGCCTTCAATTAATTGAATCAATTCATCCATATCGTCATGAGGATACATTATATCATCTGCAAAAGAAAGCATCAGTAAATTACAAGTTAATCCTAGCAGGATTAATCTTAGCATTCAATGGTGGATTTGTATTTTATGTTATACCAAGAATTATGGTTGGGACTGATATGACTCTATTTGCTGCTACATTGGTAGCAATTTTACTTATATTTAATATTGGTTTAACTCTTGCTGGACTAGGCTTAACTCCCGTGATATTAAGGCTTATGATTCAATTATTCAGACCATTATCAAGAAGATTACATAACGTTATTAAGATTTTTGTCTTTCGGTATCATCGTAGAAATTCAAGTACAGTAATGATATTCGCATTATCTTTCTCTTTTGTTATTTTTACGTCATCCCTTGTTAATACTCTGTCAGCACAAGTTGGCGCATCAACAAAATTAAGATATGGATCAGATATATTGATTGAAACTACTGGATGGGAAGAATCTGACGGTGGGTTTGGAGGTGGATTTGGAGATGGATTTGGAGGTGGAGGTTTTGGTATGATGGTTGCTGACGATGCTGCAGAACTATACAGTATAGACTCGTTTAGCATTCAATACAATCTTGATTCGATTAATCCAAATAGAATCATGACTACGGAATTTGAAGAGGATTTATTAGCAATTGACGGCATTGAGAAAGTTTCTTCAGTGTTAGCTAGAACTGATCAATTAAATCAAATTTATGCTGAAGAGGATAAAGAATTTATAGCAGAAATTGGGGATTTTGCGGGATTAAGCACACAAGAAATAACTCTTATTGGAATTGATGAGGAATATCCTTTTACTGTGAGAAATGAATTTATAGAAATGACATCTGGAACGGTAACTAACTCATTTAATGCGTTGTTTTACAATAACCAAACATATAATTGTATTATTTCTGAAGCAATAGCCTTAGATATGTCTTTATTAATTGGTGATAAAGTTAGAATTGTAATCCAGAGAGGAGATGAATTAGAAGTGTATCCTTTCATAATTTCAGGAACAGCAAAAAGTATGCCGGGGTTTTCTCGAGAATTTAGGGGTTCTAGCATGGGATCCTCAAGAGGAGGGGTGTTAATTTCTCAAACAACTTATATAGAAATAATGGATATTCCTCCTGTCCCATATTTAGATAGAATTTTCATAAAACTTCGAGAGGATAAATTATCAGAAGCACATAATATTGAGGAAATAATTGAAGAGAATTTTCAAGCGGATTATAATTATGAAATATCCAATTTAGCAAGAATGATAGCACAACAAGAATCCGCATTTTCTGTATTGGATACTCTGTTTACTCTTATAGCTCTTACTACAGTATTTATTTGTATTTTTGGTCTGCTTTCTTCATCTTATTCAACGATAATTGAAAGGAAGAAAGAGATCGGTATAGTTCGAACTCTTGGTTTGAAAGGTAAAGATATTGATCGCTTATTTATAATTGAATCTTTAATAATTATGCTTAGTAGTGGAACCATAGGCATAGTTATAGGATGGTTAACTAGTTGGTTGGTCTCTTGGAATTTATTGGGAACACTTGTGGGGATGCCTACCGTTCTTTATATACCATGGTTTAATATAATACTAATATATTTACTTTCGGTCATTATGATCTTTTCCGGAATGAAAATATTGTTAAGAAAAGCTAAAAAACAAAAAATAGTTGAAATTTATAGAGAAACAATGTAAAGGGGTGAAAGAAATTAAAATAAAAGGGTTGATGATAATTTTTATTCTATTTATACTAGTTTTTCTTACTCCTTTAGCTTCAGTTATAGATAATAATAATAGTAATAATATAACAGAAAAAGAAAATAAATCACAGTTGAGTGAAGATAAGTTAAAATCTTCTGATATTGCAGGATCAGATCTTTATGCGGAGAAAATTGATGCATTTGTAGCTGGGAATAAATCTATAATAAAGCAATCGCTTTTCACAAATGATACAAATATTCTTTCTCAATTTGATTCAAATGATCCAGCTTTTTATAAATGTAATATAATTATTAGTGCTTCAAATGGTATTAATCCTGCAATATTTCCATCAATTTTAACTGAGAGTAAGATTCCTTCTCACTATATAACAGGTTTCAATAGTTTTGCTGGATTCCTATATTATGATAAGGACGTGAATAGTGAAGATGCTAGTTTAAGAGCAGAAAGAGCACTTGAAATAATTAGAAGAAAATTTAAGATTGATCTTATAATGCTAAATGCATCTGAACCTAATTTTTTCCCTTTTATTGGATCTTGCCCAAATTGGAATTGCTTGTTCAAGGAACTTACTGATAATTTCCCTATGGATGGATATTGGAAAGCTTTGGATATTAATCGCTTGACCAGCCAAGAATATTTTGAAAATTATCATATTTCTTCGACATTCATGCTTCTAAATTCCCTGGATTTTTTTGAGGGAGATTTTGACGTATCTACAGATCAAGTGAATTTTAATATTGATTCTTTAGATTTATCTTTCTTAGAAGGGTTAGAAATGGAAAATCTAATCGATCAATTAGAAGTTGCAGTAGAGAATTATGGAGATATTGTCAATGCTACAATTTCAGAAGATGAATTAGAACAATTTGTTGATCTATTTAGTGCATTTACCCTTAGAAATGACTCTCATTATACAAGTATATCAATTCAATATGAAGGATTAAGTAAAGGTATTCAAAAGATTGGAAAAAATCAATACAAATTCAATTTATGGGAAGCTTTAGGCTATCAAGGTAGCCCACTAACCCCAAGTGAAAAGATATATATAGCTTTAACAGGAGCTTTAATGAGTGAAATTAATATAAATATTTTATGCTCAGAAATCATTGATGCAACTCCATTATTCTATGATTTTTATGATTATCTCTTAGAACAAATTGGGTTACTACTATATCTTGCTGGCATTGAATTTGATCAAGAAAACCTTGAAAATTATTCATTTGAATTATTTTGGGTAGATGATGGAGGAATTAAGCAATCGTTTGTTAAACCGGTAAATAGGGAGGATCCGACTGATATTGTGAATATGCTACAACAAATAGGTTTTCAAGGCTTTTCTTATATTCCAACGGGGATAATAGATCCAATAGGAGATTTCACAATAACCTATAATATTTCTAATTTAGAACCAAATTTATTACTCAAAAAAGAGCTAATTGGAGAAAATGCCTCATACGGTGCCTTTCGAAATTTTGCTTATTATATATCAGCAGAAAATATTGGGAATGTGACTGCGTGGGGGGTTCCTACGGCAGTTCCTTTGGAACTTGACAACTTTCTCCAAATAGCAAGTCCCTTTTTTTGGGAAAATTTAAAAAATGATATGTGGGATATAATAAATATTGAATATCCAAACCAATATGAATCCTTAGAGGATTTTTTTAATTATGATGAAGATCCTCGTATTTTTTATTTTGATTCGTATGGTGTAGGAATTTATGATACATTTTATCCAGATATCTTTAATATTACAAATTTATGGCCTTACAATGAGGATGCTGACTATATTATTGATATTATTGCTGACACAAATCCGGGTTATTTCACTATTTTTACAGAAGAAACCGTAAAAGAATTTTTTACTAATGAAGAGAGTGTTTGGAATGATGATAATTGGAAGTTAGATCCTGGAGAGAAAATATCATACAAAATTGATAATTATTCTATTTCGAACTTAGATTCATTTACTCCTTTTTTTAGAAATAATTTTTCAATTGATACTTCGCCCAAAACACCGGAGATTGTTTCTGGTACCCCCATTGATGGAACTATCCCAGAAATGGCTTTAAGTGATGATAATAATAGTTGGATTATTAGTTCAATTGAAAATTACTTAGAAGAAGTAGTTGAGATTAATTTTCTTTTTAAAAATGAAACTAAGATTGATTTTATTAATAACACTCTAGAAAGTGTATCTTTCATAATCGATTTTAACGTCTCGGAAAATATTGAATCTATCACTTTTGAAATTTTTGATTTTAGGAGTGAAGAGTTTCTAGACATGAACCCGTATTTAGATTCAATTCAAAATAATACTTGGACGTATTCAATTGTTAGCTTTAATGAAAGTCTTGATTGGCTTTTTTATCCATTAGATAATCAAAATTATACAGCTATAATTAAAATCATGTGTACTGATTCCGAACAGTTTAATATTTCAATCAATGATCTGGACATTGAATTTTCTACAAGAGATATTAATATTAATGATGATTTAGGATCTAGAGTGATATATCGTTCTTCAACGGGGAATGTTCAATTTGAACGACGATCTAATTCAATTCCTCTGAGTACTTATGACGCAGCTTCGATAATAGCTACTTCACATCTATCAAATTACAGTACAAATCCAGGAGAATTAAATACATATACTCTTATTTTTAAGAATATTGGTTCTACTATTGCTGAAAATGTCACTATTTCTTTATTAATACCTGGGATAATTGAAAATCTCAATAATTTTACACTTCAAAACAATAACTTAACATATTATCTCTCAAAACTAGCACCTTCTGAAGAAAAGACTATATATTTTACATTTTATGTTCCTAATTCCATTTCTATCAGCGAAGTTTCAATTTTTTACAATAATCCACTTAATATTGAGGGGGGAAATGCTTCCAGAATTGAAAGTCAATCTAATGAGATTTATATTTCTGCTCCCGTAGATTATGAAAATTTTTTTCCAATGGTTAGAACTATTGAGATAAGCTATAAAGATATTGATGATGCTCCTGCTATAGGAGATATATTCAATCTTACAGTAAATATTAAAAATATAGGACCAAACGGATTTAATATACCAGATCTCAACATATCTTTAAGTGATCAATTTGGAGATTTAAAGAGATTAGAAAATATTACATTTCATTTTATTGATATTGCCTATAATGAACAAATTTCTTTTAATATTACTTTAAAAAAGATAGGATGGAGGGGATACTATTATCCTCCTATTAATTTTATTGAAAGCTCTGAAAGCAGGACGTTACAGATTTATTCTTCTTCACCTAAAATAATAGGAATAATTAATTTTTCAATAATTAAAAATGTGAATAAAGAGCAAATTGAAGTTGGAAATATTATAACTGTAAAGATCACAGTTGAAAATACAGGAACAATAACCATTGATAATATTAGAGTTAATGATATGATTAGTTATTCCCAATTAGATTTTTCATTATTATCAGGAAAATTAGTTAATTTCATTGATTCTTTAGAGCCAGGTGAGAAGGTTACTTTTAACTATACTCTAAGAGCAAAAAGGCAAGCTCTTGTAAGTTTAAAACCTGCTTTTATAAAATATTACTACTTACACGAAATTCAAGACACGTCAAATAGTCTTATAATTAAAATTATTACTCCTAAAATTAGACAATATTTTTATATAGGATTGCCAATTTTATCTGTATTTATTATTTTAAATATATATTTCTGGCAAATTAAAAAATATAAAAAGAAAAGAATCGAATTTGAAAGATCTGAAGTATCACTTTTCGAACTCAGTTCAAGAGAAACAATACTCAAAATAGAACACACATTAAGAGAAAGGTTGCATGGTTTATCTGATAAATCTAAAGAAAAAATAATTAATTTTGAATCAAATATAGGAGAAACGAGATGAAAAAAAGACAAACTCATTCAATTATATTATTAGTGATTTTTTTAATCTCAATATCGGGTTTATATTTTAATGGAATAAATTCAATTAATTTACCAGAAGACAGTAAAAATTATACTAAATTAAAACTCTCAAATACGTATCAAAAGAATGTTATCGTTTTTTTTAATACTTCCTCATATAGCGATACAGTAAAAAATAGTTTTGTAAATTATGGGGGAACAATAAAAGAAGAATGGAATAATCAATTTGACTCAATTTCAGGATTTGCGGGGTATATGCCTCTTGAAACAAATCTAACTCAGTTTCAAATTCAGTTTCCTGAAGCAAATATAGAAAATGATGAGATTTTAGAAGCTCAAATGAATTATGCATCTATCCAATCTGGAGCTAGTAATTCTACTTGGTATTTAAACGGGCTAAAAGGTAATACAAATTCTTCCATAGCAGTATTAGATACAGGAGTTAATCCGACTCATGATTTTTTAAGTGGAAATATTATTGGTTGGGAAAATTTTATAAATTCACAGTCAATATCAGATGATCATGGACATGGAACTTTCATATCTTCTGTTATTTCTGGAACTGGTACCGATCCTTATGACTCAATTAGTCCCTCATTAATTAAAATTAGTGGAAATTATTCACATACAGAATTATTTGATGAGTTTTCTGCCCCGAATAATTATACAGTAAAAATCTTCTCCTTTAAGGCTTCAAAAGCAAATTCAGACATTTTAATTAACTCATCATGGAATTTGGGGCTTAGTGGAATAGATGGTTTCTGGTTTGAATTATATAAAGATGGTACCTTAGTTAAATCTACAGATAATCTTACTGTTAATATTAACTATACTTTAAATCATAAACTTACCCTATTTAATTTAGGAATTTATGATTTATATCTTAAATATCATAAGCAGCTTCAAACTAAACCAACTTTTTCATTTAATTCTAAAATATCTTATTTTCCCGAAGTTCAAACAGAAAATAGAACTCATTTTACTGGTATCGCAAATGCTACTAAAATTGTCGCTTATAAAATATTAAATCAATCTGGAATGGGATACACATCTGATTTAATAACTGCCCTCTCAAGTGTTATCCAAAACAGAAGTAAATATCATATTGTCAGTGTTTGTTTAAGTATTGGCACCTTAGGAGAAGATGTAAGGGCAATAAATTCTGTAATAAATGAAGTAACAGAGGAAGGTATCTTAGTAGTAATTGCAGCAGGGAATACAGGTATAGAATTATCTGATTCATTGAATAAATTAGCTGAGAACAAAAATGCTATTGTTGTTGGAGCAATAAATGATGAAGATCAAGTCACCTCTTATAGTAGTATGGGAAAAGAAATTGATGGTATTATTAAACCAGATATTGTTGCTCCTGGTGGTAGCAAGATACCTAACCATCGTTCAGTAATTGCTGGTGGCGAAGAAGATGATAAAGCTACTCCTGCCTATGGAACTTCAATTGCTACAGCTATAGTTTCGGCATCGATTAATCTTTTAATAGAAGCAAGATGGAATACTTGGAATCAATGGAATAATTTAAACTTAACAAAATGGGTCACATACTTAAAGGCATTTCTCCTAATGACTGCTTCAGAAACCAATCTTGAGAGAGAGGATGACCCAACAACCACAGTTGATGAAAGTGGCTATTCACCATCTTTATCTCTTGCTCCATTAACAAGTGGTTTAAAAGATATTCATGAAGGATATGGAAGAATCAATATTCAATCTGCTATTGAGGCATTAACAAGAAAAGTTGAGGTTAATAGTTCAATAGATGATAATTTAGTAAGTTCACAAGTAAATCCTCTTGGAAAACACGTTTTTGCACGTCAAATTAAGCTGACTAAGAATACTCAATATGTATTTAATTTAGATGTATCAAATTTTTTTGCTAATTTTGATATGTTTTTGTATTCGAATAGATCAGATCAATATGGAGAACCAATCCTTTTAGAATCTTCTCGAAAGATGTTTGGTAATTTTACCTATTTTTATTTTACTCCAAAAGTAGATCAAACTAATTGTGTAATTGTTATTAAAGCAGTTAGCGGTAGTAGCGATTTTACATTGAATATTTCTACAGTAGAAAATCATTTTAAACCAGAATTAGGAATACCCGAAATAAGCTATATTGGGGGTTCTAAAAATATAACAATCATGAGTCTTCAAGAATTTATGGGAAATGAACCAAAAAAGAACTACAGTATCGATAGTTATCGGTTTTATATTGAATATTATGATAATGATTCTTCCAACGTTCCTCCGCAAGAAGTATATGTGTCCATTATAGAGACTTCTGAAAACTATACATTAACTCAATATTACCCTCCTGATAACAATTATACTGATGGAGCTTTATTTATAAGTGATTATATTCAATTTCCTAAACCAGGATTATATCATTATTTTTTCACCGCTAGTGATGGTAAATTTAAGACAAAATATCCAGAAACGCAATACCTTAACATAACGATTGAGTTTCCTACGGATAGTATTCAATTCCCATATCAATATAGTTTTAATGAAGGGTTTGGTAATTGGAGTTATACAGGTACGGGATGGAAATTACTTAAACAGAGTAACGAAATTGATAATAGATCGAGAATTTACGAGAATTTATGGAATTCTTTATATTTTGGAACTTATCATAATTATCCAAGAAATTATACATATCAACCTATTAGCTTAACTGCAGATCCATTCCCAAATGGTTCCTTAATTAGTCCTTTGTTTAACTTAACAAATGTTAATGAAAATACTACAAATCCTTATGTAAAATTTGGATTAAGAACAAGTATAAATGCTGGAGACTTTATTTTTTTACAAATAAACTTAAATTGGACAGGTTGGATAACATTAAGAACATACACGGATATAGAAGATGAATGGTTTTTGGAAGAAATTAATTTAACTCAATTTATTGGAAATTTTATCCAATTTAGGTTTCAAACTAATCTGGATGATACTTCGGATTCAAGAAATTATAAAGGATTTATTATAGATTATTTTGCTATTGAAAATTATACTAATCAAAATTCACCTTCAATATATTTCAATCTAAATAAAGATATTTCCTCAACCCAAGATTCGAAATACCAGAAATATACATTTTCATGTGAATATTTTGATTTGGATAATAACTATCCCAATTTTATCTATTTGGAGATGAGTAATGTGAATTACACTATGTATAATATTTTTGGTGATTGGAATGCAAGCTCTAATATCTTGGGAGATCATGGTATTTATTTTATAAAATCCTTATTATTAGAAGAAATCTCAAATCAGTCCTTTAGGTTCCATGTTTCAGATGGATTGAATATAATTACAACTTCATGGTATAATAAAAATAATTCTCTTTTTGAATTCATTAATCCCAATCCTCTGCAATTTAATACTTATATGGACAATAAATATATAGGATATAATTTTTCAAATACAGATCTATCTAATTACTATGTATCGGGTACTCCGCCTCCAAAAGAAGCAACTGCGTGGTTTAGAGGAGATAATACTTGGCATCCAATAATCCGATATGGAAATCCTCTACTTTATGGAGGGATTGGTCTAAGTTATGGGGGTGTTGAGCAAGGTTATGGTCCCAATTGGAATATAAGTCTAGTTACTCATCCACTACATTTAGAAAGTGAATATAAAGTTTATTTAGAATTCGATTATGAAATTTCTTTGCAAAATGAATATTATCAACCTACAGATCAATTAGATAAATGTATTGTTTCATTATCAAAAGATTTTGGTGAGACTTGGATTGTCTTAAAGGAATTTACGTATGACAGTGAAGATCTATTTGGAAGTAGTAAAATTGATATCTCCAAATATTCTAATGAAGACATAATGATAAAGTTCACATTAGATTCAAATAATAATGTAATTGGTTTAGGATATGGATGGTTATTATCAAATATCTATATTGGGTATGATAAATCTACTGATTTTATACATCCCGAAATTCAAATAATTAATCCTACGCCTGATATAACTGTCAAATCAAAAATATTGATCACTGCAAATATAACTGATAATATCGGATTAGATGAGTCAAGAATTTATATTTATCTTAATGGTAAGAGTGTAGACAGAAATAAACTCACATTTAATAGTACAACACATATTTTAGAGTTTAATTGGGATACTAAAAAGTATAATGATGGGACATATGAAGTTAAAGTAGTAGCTTTTGATATTGAAGGAAATATAGGAGAGGAACTTATAATAGTTAATGTCAATAATATGAAGTGGTGGAGCACATGGGGTCCATATATAATTATAATTGCATCTGTTATTGTTATTGGAATTCTTATTTATATTATCTCAGAGAAAAAGGGTAAAATTTGGATTGGCAGAATAAAGGATAGTCGTGCTGAGAAAATAAGAATGAAAGAAATTGATAAGAATCAAGTAATAAAACGAATAGAATTAATTCAACATGAAGAGGAACTAGCAAGACCATTAACATTATACTGTAAATCATGTAGATCTTGGTTTTCATCGACGAAATTTGATTTTATGTGTCCAGTTTGTGAGCATGATCAAATTTATTCTGCATACTTATGTGAAAACTGTAAAAAATGGTATTTTAAGGATGAACCTGGGGAAAATTATTATTGTAAAAATAAAACATGTGAAGGTGTGAGATTAATTAGGCGGGAAAGAGAAGAAATTCGAGAAATTTTAGCTAAAGAGGGAAAGGTTCTGAAAAAATTTAAGAGTAAGAAGAAAAAATTTAGTATTTTAGATATTTAAAATAAAAAATAAAAATTGACAATAAAAAAGCATGGAGATAAGAAATTTTCTTTATAAGCTGAGAAAGCGGATAAATCTACAATTTATCAAGCAGTCCTGGCTTGATCTCAAGCGAGATAAAGCAAAAGTTATATTCGGGATAAGTGGTATTGCTATTTCATTATTTTTATTGACTGTTATTGGAATGTTAAATGATACAGTAAATTATAATTATCTCTTATATGTTACATCAACTACAGGAAAGAATGATATACTAATAACTCGAACATTTCAGACAGATTTAACGTTTGATCCTTTCTATGATGAAAACATTATTAATAATGAATTAAAGGATATTGAGGGTGTTGATGAATTATTTCCAAGAATTATGATGTTAGTAACGACAACATCAGAAAATGTCAACTCTAGCTATTTCTTGCAATTATATGGGCTTGATTTCATAAAAGAAGCGGAAAATGGTAATTTGGGTGCTTTATTCATAGTGGATGATGAAGGAAAAGAAACAAATGAAATCTATGACGATGAACCAGATGATGGTGAATGTGTCTTATTAAGGAATGTTGCAGAGATTCTTAATGTTAGCAAGGGAGATACAATACATTTAGAATATCAAACTTATGAATTAAGTTTAACAGTTACAGAAATTTGCATCCAAGAACTTAAATTTATGCAATTTGAAACATCTTTAATTCTTGTTAATTTACAGCAAGCTCAAGATTTTTTACAAAGAGAAAACCAGATTAATTATGTAGCTGGAACTATTAAAAATCCCAAAGGTGTTTATGATGCAAGTGATTTAACATTAACAACAAGAAGATTGAGAATAATTAGTACAAGGATACAAGAAAGGCTGGATATTAACGAATTTTCTGTAACCTTACCAAAATTAGAGGAACTTGAAAGTGGTGAATTTATGTTAATGATGGTAACAATAATGTTTTGGTTTATAATAATCATTTCAATGCTTATAACAGGTATTTTAATAAATAGTATACTATCAACCTCAGCAGAAGAAAGAGTTAGAGAATTTGGCATTGTCAGAGTGGTTGGGAGTAAAAAAGTCTATCCTATGAAAATGGTTTTATTTGAAGGTTTTATGTTAGGATTATTTGGATCTATTATAGGAATGATACTAGGATTTACATTAATGAGACCGATAGCGCAATCTTTATTTCCTCTATATCAATTTCAATTTGAGTTTACCGAAGTGGAATGGGTTATTCAACCTGATACCCTCATTTTATCCTTTTCAATAGGGATTTTAGTATCTTTAGGAGTAGCTCTAATACCTGCTCTTAGAACTGCAAAGTTGGATATTATTAAATCCATTACTCCTTTTCAAACTAAAGAAGAAGGTTGGGAAATTAAAAAAGAAGGGAGTATGAACATTAAAAGTTTTCTTGCTGGAATATCGATCGCTGCTATTGGATTAATAGTCTTCGTTTTATTACCAAATATTTTTGTGACTGGTGATTTCATGCTAACAACCGGTCTTTTTATTGGTTTGCTTGCTGCTATAGTAATCGGGTTAGTTTTTGCTTCAGTGGGAATAATACCATTAATTCAGAGAATCTTTTTAGGAATAATCTCACCAGCAATAAGAAAATATAGTAGTATAATAGGAATTTCATTAAAACGATATAGAAGGCGCAATATTAGTACTGTTCTTATGTTTGCTATTAGTTTTTCATTTATCTTTTTCCTAACAAGTGTAGTTAGAATGGAATCAGAAAATACAGCTTTAAACTTAAAGTTTCAATATGGATCAGATTTAGTTTTAGTGAATCAAGAATTGTATAGCCCTGAGAGTGCCCTTACTCTTGAAATGGCAGAAGATTTGAGAAACCTAGCTGGGGTTGATAAATTAGCAATTTCACTTCATAATACATTCGATATCCAGGCTACTTTAGCAGCGATTTTTGAAGTGAGTGAGGGACAAGTAGGTTTTTCAGGTGGAGGAACAGAAGCAATGATGATGGGTATGTTTCAATTCTATACAGCTATAGAAGAAGTTAAATTCAAAACCACAGCAGGAGATTTAATGGATTTTGATGTTGTTGATGCGGGATTTATAGGTGTTAATGAAGATTTTGTTGATTTAATTGATGAAAATTTATTAGTATGGAAAAGTGATAGAAGTAGCACTTCATATTCCTTCAATGAATTGTTTTCCCATAATAATACATGTATTATTGCGAAATCTATTGCAAGCAGACTTGGTATCCAGGATGTAGGAGAATATATAAGAATAACTTTCTATGATCCACAAATAGAAGATCATCCCGGTAATGTAACGATATTTAGGGTTGTAGGAATTTCAGGGGGAATTCCGGGTTTTTATAATTTCAGGACTAACGAGATGACTGCTAGCGGAGGTGGTGTAATGGTTTCATTAGATAATTACATGCGTTTAATGAAAGTTGATAATCCTGGAGAGAGCAATATGATTGTGGATAAAATTTTTATCAATTTGATTGACAGAACTGAGGAAAATATTGAAGAAACTAAAGATGATATCCGATTGATATATCAAGAAAAAAATATACTTATTGATGATGCAATTTCTAAAATAAATTTCATGGAATCGATGACAGAAAGACAAAGTTTCCTTATGGAATTAATACTAATGTTTACAATAATGATAAGTATTTTTGGATTAGTAAGTAGTATGTACGCAATTGTAATAGAGAGAAAGTTCGAAATTGGAATCCTTCGGTCCATGGGTATGAAAGTTAGAAATGTCAGAAACATGTTTCTAATTGAAAGTATGACTATATTACTTGCTGCTGGTATTATGGGAACAATTATTGGCACTTTTACAGCTTATCTACTCGAAAGTACAATGGCGCTAATGACAGAAATGCCTGTTATTTTCACGGTTCCTTGGGACACCTTACTTCGTGTGTTTATATTATCAATTTCTATAGCATTTTTAGGAACTTATATAATTTTAATCAAATATTTTTATAAAAAGTCCATAATGGATATTTTCAGACAGACTTTTTAAAATAAATCTTGATTGAAAAATAAATATTAAATATAATTTTCTCTTAGGAATTTAATAAATCTAGTCCAAGCAATCCCCCTATGAGATATCTTATTTTTTTCTTCAATAGATAACTCTGCAAATGTCTTACTTGGCATGAGGTCAGGTAAGAAAATAGGATCAAATCCAAAACCTCCCGAACCTCTTATTGTTTCTGAAACTTTCCCATAAACACTTCCTTCAAAAAAGAAGTTTTTATCATAAGGTTTAAAATAAAGAGCTATTACTGAGGTGAAATGAGCTTGAGTACTCTCAAAATCATCTATTAATCTCAAAATTCCTTTATTACCAATGGTTTTCATGATATAAGAGGAATAAACTCCTGGGAAACCATTGAGAGGTATATCAACAAAAAATCCGGCATCTTCTATGAAATACGAACCATTTATTTTTCCCTTTATGCTATTTAGTTTAAATGAAGCTACTTCTTTTATATTATTTGCCTGAATTTCAATTGTTTTAATTTCCTCTTGTATTAAATTGTATTTAATATTGGCTTTCGAGAAAAGAACGGAAATCTCGTTAAATTTATGGATATTTCCAGTTACAAAATAAATAATATTTTCTTCTTGTTTCATAATTATTATAATTTTAAATAATTAATAATCAAAACTAATTGAACAAGCAATATTATATTGGATTTCTCTTTTACATTAAATAAAATTACAAAATTTTATTTTGTATACTTCTTTAATTATGTTAAATCGTTATATTTTTAATCTCAGTATTAATCTGTAAAACACAGGAGAATAAAATTAGAAATGGCCCGGATGCACAGTAGAAAAAAGGGACGTAGTGGGTCAACTAGACCTGCTAGATTGGAAAAACCTGTATGGATAGAACTCTCACCCGAGGAAGTTGAAAGCGAAGTAGTTAGACTCGCAAGAAAAGGACACTCAAAATCTATGATCGGTACTATAATGAGAGATTCTCGGGGTGTACCGTTAGTTAAAGTTGTTGCTGGTAAAAAAATTAGCCAGATTCTCAAAGAAAATGAGATTGATACACCTTTGCCAGAACAATTAGCAAATTTAGTACGGAAAGCCTTATCTATAAGAAAACATCTCGAAACAAACCACAAAGATCTAGAGGGGAGAAAAGGATTACAAAGGACTGAAAGTAAAATCTATAGACTAATAAAATACTACAAAAAGAAAAAGATACTGCCTCAAGATTTCAAATACGATGTCGAAAAGATAAGAACATTAGTAGCAAGATAAATGGAGGATTTAAAGTGAGTTCAAGAACAAGAAAAAAGAAAGTAAAAACAAAGAGAGTTACTTTTAAAGATAAAAACTGGTACTCTATTGTAGCCAGTAAGAACTTTAACTTTAAACCTATTGGTGAAGTTATTGGTTTGGAAGATACTTTAATTGGAAGAACTCTAGAGACTTTATTATATGATTTTACGGGAAAATATTCTGATATAAGTTTGAAGTTAAAATTTCAAATTACAGATATCAATGAAGAGGCGAAAAAATGTAATACTGTATTCCAAGGGCATAGTTACACAAACGATTTTATTAGATCTCTTATTGGAAGGGGGAGCACAAAAATCCAGACGATTAAAAATTTAACTACAAAGGATGGATATATTTTTCGGATCACGATGCTATGTACTACTATAAAGAGAGCCAGAAGTAGTCAACAGATATTAATTCGAAAAATTATGAGAGAGATATTATCAGAGTTTGCAAAAAGTTTGAACCATGAGAAATTTATTGCTGGGATCATTTTCGGTGAGTTTCAAAATCAAATTCAACGTGTTGCTAAAACAATATATCCATTATCCAACTCTGTTATAATTAAGAGCAAATTAGTTTCAATGCCTGAAGGAGGGGAGGATAAGGAAATTCCCGACGATCAATTCGAGATTGTGGAAGTTGATGTAAAAAGATCCAGAAAGTCTGAAATTAAAAGATCTGAAAGAATTAACGTAAAAAAGCTAGCACAATCTTCAAATAGAACTCGAAGTGATAGTTCAAAAGTGGTGGACTCCTCTGAAGAAGAAAATGATAAGGAAGAATCAGAAGAACCTAACGCTGAATAAAAACTTTTTAATATTTGTGCATTAGAAACTTATTAATTTTTGAGAAAGAAGGTTTAATTTATGAAGATTAATCCATTAATTACATATATTAAAAATATTTTTTAAAATCCAAGTAATAAGTATCTAATAATTAACTCAAATATGTGGTAAATTTGTCTGCTCAAGAAGGAAATCGAAATAATCCATACACTTTTGATGATTTTTTATTTGTTAGGAATCATTTTAATTATTATGAAGATGATGAGTTTCTACAAGCTCTTGTTAAAAAGTATGCCCCTCAAGATGAGTATGCTAAAATTGATAGAGATCTTCGAGCTCTTTCAGATTATGTTTCCTTTAGATTTCGAAATCTTGCTGATAAAGCAAATGAACTTGAAAACAGGGCAAAAGTTACTAAGTTGAAACATTTTGATGCTCATAATCATAGGATAGACCGCATAGAACGATGTTTAGAGACTGAAATTTTAGAACGTGAAGTGTTCAGCATTGGACTTTTTGATCCCGCGAGAAATACAGCATGGAGTAGATTTTTTAAAATGTTATTGTTATATGAAAACGGAGAAGCAGGTGTTATGTGTCCTGTGGCATGTACCCATGGAGCGGTTGAACTTATGCAAAAGTATGAAGATACTTTGAGTTCTGAAGCAAAAAATATCCTTACTTCCATTAGAGATGGTATAAATGGTGAATATTGTTTAGGATCCCAATTTGTTAGTGAAATTCAGGGTGGAAGCGATGTGCCCGCAAACCTAGTTGAAGCTGTATTTGAGGAGGATGAAGGTCCAGATGGTTATTCAAATGTATGGCGTCTATATGGTCAGAAGTTTTTTTGTTCTGCAACACAAGCAGACCATCAAATAGTAACTGCAAAACCCAAAGAAACTCATTCATCAACTAAAGTAGCGGCATTTGCTGTTCCTGCTTGGCTTCCAGGGAATAAAGAAAAAGAAATAAGAAATTCCTACACAATTGATAGACTTAAGCAGAAATTAGGAACTGCTGAACTGCCAACAGCAGAAATTACTTATAATGGTACTATAGCATATCCAGTGGGTCCACTTGAGATGGGCCTTGCTGATATAGTTGGGATTGTTCTTTCTTTATCGAGACTCCATGTTGCTTTTGGAATGGCCTCAGGAGCACTACGAGTAGCAAGAGAAGCGATATTATATTCACAATTTAGAACAGCCTTTGATATACCTATATCATCCTTTCCAATGATGATAAATCAAATAAATGAGTTAGATCATTATGCAAAAAGAACTGCTGCGGGTACTTTCAAAGTTTATTCTGAATACATTTATTTTAAAGAGCGACTAATAAGTGGAATTAGAGATTTGGAAAAGATTGAAAATCTTGAGGAACGTAAACGCAGATTTAGATTACGTGAATTGATTATGCTTCAAAAAATCGTTGTAGCCGATGAAGCGCCGAAAATGATAAGAAAAGCAATTTCCTTTTATGGAGGACATGGCATAATGGAAGATTTCTTATCAACTCCTCGATTACATCGCGATTCTATGATTATGGAATTGTGGGAAGGCCCCAGAAATGTACTTCTTACTCAAATTCATCGAGATTTTTCAAGAGTAAAAGAGTGGTATACTGCTGATGCATTTTGCAGAGATTTACTAGATGGTGCACGCTCAGATATAATTGAAGAATATGCCTTAGAATTTACAAGAATAATGTCCCATGATAGTCTTCTAAGAAATGATGAAGAAACTTTAGCAATTTGTAGAAATTGGGAAGATTTTTCGAATAAATTATTTATCGCATATCAAGAACAAGCGTTGATAGAGCTTAATTATACTGGTAAACCTTTAAAATTTTCGAAATTGTTACGAAAACTTAGAAAAAGAGAATTACCAAAAATGGTAGAAGAAATAACAATTCAATGAGAAATAGAGCTATATAGAAAAAAATTAAAAAGGATTGTTTACTCTTTTTATATTTCCGTTAGAATCCTGATAATATAGTACATTTGATGGTACATCCTCATTAACTAATGTGTTTGCCCCAATAATCGAATTTTCACCTATCTTTTTCCCACACATTATACTGGCATTGATTCCCGTCTGAGAGTTAGGACCAATTATTGCTCCCAGTTTTCGTCGACCAGAGTCCACTAATTTTTCCTTAATTTTCATTTTTATAGTTTTATTATCAAATCGCAAGTTTGATATTTTAGTACCTGCACCAAGTTTAATATTTTCACATAAAATAGAATCTCCAATATAATTAAAATGTGGAACAAACGTATTGGAAAAAATTAATGAGTTTTTTACTTCACACATTCCGATATGGCAATCATTTTCAATTGAGGTATAGGGACGTATAAACGCATTAGGCCCTATTATATTATTTTCTCCTATATAACAAGGGCCTTGAATATAACTACCAGCTCTTACTTGTGTACCGTTTCCTATAAAGACATCTCCAGAGATATAAACATTTTCTTCAATATTACCTAAAATATTTCCTTTTAATTTATCTAAGAGATAATTGTTTGCTTCTAATAATTGCCAAGGTAAGCCAATATCGCTCCAAAAATCGTCTTTTATAAGGTATCCCACTATTTTTCCATTTAATTGTTTAATTAAAATTTTCATTGAATCTGTGAATTCAAATTCATTCCTAATCGATTTTTTAGTCTTATCAATGGCTTTAAAAATCATGGAATCAAATACATAAATTCCCGCGTTTGCAAGGTTACCCCGGTTTAATTCAGGAGGAGGTTTCTCTGTTATTCTTTCAACGAAACCTTCAGGGTTTAATGAAATGATTCCAAATTCCCGTGGGTTATTCACTTCCAGCAGTGAAATTAACCCTTCAGCTTTAGAGGCTTCAAATTTATTTAATACTTCTTTAAATAAATTCGGATCAACTAATAAATCGCCATACATTAATAAGAATTTTTCGTCTCCTACAAATTCTTTCGCATATCCAGCTGCGTGAGCTGTACCTAGATATTCTTCTTGCGTCAAATATTCTATTTTAATATTATATTTATCAATCCCATTGTCGAAATAATCTTTAATTAAATCTTCTTTATACCCTACAATAAGTAAGATTTCTTCTATTCCCGCTTCCTTTAAACCTATAATGGTATGTTCTAGTAATGGTTTTCCAGCAATAGGTATCAAAGGCTTAGGACGAGTTGACGTAATAGGTCTTAACCTATTTCCTTCTCCCGCAGCAAGAATAACAGCTTTCATTATTATTTATAAAAAAAGCGCATTATTAATATTTTAGGTGGTTAATTTATTTGGTCAAATTCTTTTACAACTTCATCAAGATAAAATTTTAAATGTTTAAACGGTCTTAAATCTCCTGAAAATTCATTTTTAAAAGCCGAATCTAAAGCCATTTTTGCCTTAAGTTGTTTAAAAACCAATTTTATTTTATAAAAATTACCAGTAGCTATGAAATCTATTGAATAACCATTAATATTTCCAAATAATATAACTTTTTTACTATTATGAATTTCACGATTAGATGTATCATCTAAATGGATCTCTTTTATTTTTGTTTTAGCACGGATTTGGGTGTTCATAGAAATCGTTGCTAGTTTCGCTGAAAGATCTGAACTAAATAATTCTATATTTTCAAAAGTTTTTTCTCTTTGTAAAGTACTCAATAGATTATTATCATATAGTTGAGAAATAATTGGTAATCCTTGAGCAGAAATGCCCGCATATAATATCTCATTTCCTACATTATTATTATCTTTATCATAAATAATTTCTTCTTCTAAAAGATCTAAATACTTGTCTTTTAAATACTCTATTATTAAATTTATAACTTGTTTGAACGTAGGTTCTTCTGAAGCAAACTTTAATCGAGCAAGATCCTTATATTGAGTTTTTACTTGATTGCGAAATTCTTTTAGCATTTTAAAAGATTCCTGTGATCCTACGCTAAAATTACCTACACAACAAAAGAATAAATTCTGACCTGCATTTGTAATAACGTGCTCAACGATAATGCGTTCTCTTTTTTTTTTTCTACTTTTCAAACATATATTTTTTAGTCGCCATCGAAAAAATTTCATGAGTTTTTCTACAAATAACACTATTTCGAATGCTTTGTATTTATTTTCATCTGAACAATATAAAACATCATTCTCTAAGATTATACTGAAAGAAGAGATCATGTAGAAAAACTTTAAGAAGTTAGCTTTTATAAATGATAGAATTATCGAATATATTAATTTTTTTAGATTTCTTACTAAAAAAAATATAGCGATACTTGAAGATTTTATTGATTTAATCTATAAGTATAAATTTTATTAAAATTGAATACATTAACATCTTAATCATTATAATTCAAATAAAAAATGGATTCATTAGAACTGATAGAAAGAGAAAGTATTCAAAAAGCGGCTATATTATTATTAAATGCTAAAAATGCTGTTGTGTTAACGGGTGCAGGAATTTCCACAGAATCGGGAATTCCTGACTTTAGAGGGGAAAGTGGAATTTGGCAAAAATATAAACCAAAAATTTATGGAAGTATACAGTCATTTTTAAATGATCCATCAAAATTTTGGAAAATGGCTGAAGAAATTGCACCAACTTTATTCAGTGCAGAACCAAATCCTGGTCATTATGCAGTTGCTGCTCTAGAGAAAATGAATATACTTAAAGCGATAATTACACAAAATATAGATGAATTACATCAAAAATCAGGATCTATTATTATATATGAAGTGCATGGTAATATAAATAGATTTACTTGTCTAGGATGTCGTGCAAGTTATAATAAAGAACAAATATTACGTAAGATAAAAAAGGAAAGAAATCCTTTATGTGATTATTGTGCTGCACCTTTAAAACCTTCAGTAGTATTATTTGGAGAAAGTCTGCCCAATTTTGAAAAATATATGTCGATAGATTTAGCTAAGAAAGCTGATATTATGTTAATAGCAGGATCTTCACTCACTGTAGCACCTATATGTGATTTACCTCTTTATACTTTAAGTGAAGGAGGAAAATTAATCATTGTTAACGATGAACCTACCTATTTAGATGATCGTGCTGAAATTGTGATTAATAATAAGACGGGAATTGTTTTACCATTAATTGTAAAAGAAATTAAGATAATTAGAGCAGAGGACGACTCTGAAACTGATGTTTAGTCAATTTTTGTAAAATTAGATTTTAAAGTTTTTTTATATGATTACAGAGAATGTTATAGTTAAGGATTGGCGCAAAATTGATATTTCCTTCGGATTAATTTACCCAAATAAATATACACTTGGTATGTCCTCATATTCTATTAGACTTCTTTATTTTTTAATAAATTCTTTAGATAATATTGCCTGTGAACGGATTTTTCTTCCTGATAATTTATATATGAAATTTCCTGCCTCTAAAGATTATTCTTCAAAGAGTAATTTGAGATCCCTAGAAAATAAAATATTACCAGAAGATTTTGATATTCTAGGATTTTCATTACATTATGAAAACGATTTTAAAAATGTATTATGGATATTAGAAAAGGCAGAGATTCCCATGACTTTTCAAGAACGTCTAAAAATGATCTGTAATGATAAAACTAAGGTTCCTTTAATAATAGCTGGAGGTCCAATAGTCACCTCAAACCCAATTCCGTTGAGTAAATTCTTTGATATTTTATTTATCGGGGATTCAGAACAAAATTTAAAATTTTTCTTTGATTTGTATCAAGTTTATAATAGTCAAAAAATAAATTTTAAAGAATTTTTAGAAAAAGCAAAAAATATAGAAGGGCTTTTTATTCCTGCTCTTCAAAATAATACAAAAAGAGTTGTACTTAAAGATCTTGATATGTCACCAACACCTATTTTTCAATTAATTTCTAATCAACCAAGTAGAGAATCCATTTTTGAAAATTATTTTTTTATAGAAATAAACCGTGGTTGTCCATTTCAGTGCAAATTTTGCATCTCTTCTTTTCATAATCATCCATTCCGGAACAGAAGTTATGAAAACATAATTAATTCTATTCGAACAAGTATAAAATATTCTAAATTTGAAACAATTAGTCTTATAGGATCGTGTGTATCATCACATCCTAAATTTGAGCAAATTTGCCAATATATAATAGATAATGGTAAAAGATTAGTTGTTCCTTCAATTCGAGTTGAGCATTTAACTAAAGATATAATTAAACTATTTGAAAAAGCGGAAATAAAGACAATCACAATTGCACCAGAAGCCGGTTCAGAACGATTAAGATATAACATTGGAAAAAAAATTTCAAATGAAAAAATCGTTTCAATTTTAACTCAAATTAAAGATTCTCAAATTAAAAATGTAAAATTTTATTTTCTAATTGGATTGCCCGATGAAAAAGATAAAGATATTGATGCAATTATTAATTTATTGAAATCAATAGATCAACTAGGATTTACAAAGAATTCGTTGAGAATAAATATTAACCCTTTTATTCCAAAACTTAATACTCCATATGAAAAAGAGATATATTTCTATTTAAATGAAAAGATAATTGAATTTATAAAGAAGTATCAGAAATTGGAACAGGAACTTAAGAATATCGCTTCAATAAAGTTAAGATTTAAAAATTTTAAATCAATTATTAAAAATGCCAGACTCCAAACAATGATTTCCTTAGGAGATCAACAGGTTTCTGAATTACTTTTAGAATATTATAATAATGGAGCGAAATTTAATAGTTTACAAAAAGCAGAAAAAGTATTAAAGTTCTCTCTAAATGATTATCTATTAAAAATAAAAGAATGTTATAGCCCTTGGATTATATAAAATAATGAGACTTGAAATAAAAAATAAAAAAAAATTAAGTAATTTGTTTAAAAACTTTTTTTGCGGCCCCACAAACCGGACAAGTATCCGGTAGATCTCCTGCATGAGTATATCCACAGACAGGACATATATATATGTCTTTTTTCTCTAAATCCTTGCCATTCTCAACTGCTTCGAGAGCGGTAGAATATAATTTGTGGTGAACTTTTTCTACTTCATTAGCATAATTAAATGTTCTTTCTGCATCCTTGTTTCCTTCTTTTTTAGCAGCTTCCAGAAACTCAGGATACATTTTTGTAAATTCGTGATGCTCGCCTTCTATAGCAGCATGGATATTTTCTTTTGTTGACTTAATCCCTCCAAGAACTCTTAGATGATTATGGGCATGAACTGTTTCTGCAGCTGCAGCAGCTCTAAATAACTTGGCTATTTGAGGAAAACCTTCTTGATCTGCCTTTTGAGCAAAAGCTAAATATTTACGGTTTGCTTGTGATTCCCCAGCAAATGCTTCTTTTAAACCTTCTTCTGTTTTTGACATAACTTTTCACATTAATTTTTACTTTATGTTTATATTAGGAGATTTTTTAACTTGGTTTTTATAAATCATAAATTTGAATCTTATTCTAAGATTTCTAAATTGTGATTAAGATTTCAAAACTTAAATAATTAGTTGGGCTATTTTAAAATTAGAAATCCGTTAATTTAAAAGAATCTTTTTAACAGAATTTACAATACGGCTTAAATAATGTTCCGCCATTCCAAATTTAACATGTGAATCAAAAACTAATATTATGAAATATTTACTCTGAACATATTCTGAAAATATAAATCTTTTATCTTTTAATGTATAAAAGAGCTTTAAAATGGAATTATTATGAATTTTAACACGAAATTCAACTTCTTTTAAAAAGTTTTTTAAATCTAGTTTGTTATAGGAAGAATATATTACTTTTCCTCTGTCAGTTAAAAGAATAGTGCCATCTATCTCGTCAAATCTGGATATTTTTTTCATATATTCTATAATATGTTTTTCCGTCTTTAAATTGAACTCATTACTAAATGCATCGTCAATAATTTCCTCAATAACTTCATTTAATTTACTGTCAAATACTATTTGTTCATCTATATTAATCTTCTTTTTAACTATGTAGGTAGAAAGTCGTTTATTAATTTTTGAAATTAATTCCTCTAAAAAGTTTTCATTTTCTATTGTATCACATAAAATATTATAATTCAATGAGCCCTTTTCAAAAATTACGAATTTTACATCACCCATTTCCAATGTTTTAAATTTTTTACCAATCATTTCTTTAGAAAAGGACATTAAAGCAGTGATAAAGGGAGAAACAAGATTTTTCTCAACTTTAAAATAATCTGTAAAATTTTTGCCATAAAAACAAACACCAGATCTATTAAATATGAATATATTATGAATGTTAATATTCTCATACGATCTTTTAATTATTGAAGACAAGGGTAGTTGATCTTGTATTCCCATGATTAACTATTAAAAAATAACTATAAAAAGCACTGACTTTTCAATTTTTATAAATTTTAAAAATTAATTTTATCTAAATCAGCTGTCCAGGTTTGAACACCTTTAAAGTTTAATTTTACTGGGAGTGTTTGGAACCCTACTTCTTTTATTTTTGCTTTTAGTTTGTATTCGGATCCTATTGCCGCTAAGATTGTAGCTGATCCGCCCCCTCCAGCACCATTTAATTTAAAACCTATTGCACCATATTGTTTTGCGATTTTTTCTACTTTCTTAATAATTGGATTAACCATGAGAGGATGTAAGTTCTTTTGAGCTTCCCAATTTTTATTCATAACCTTTCCGATTAAATCAAGATTCTTTGAATTAATTGCTTCTCTCATTTCATAAGCACAATTCTTTATGATTTCCAGAGATCTTAATGTAGAGTCATCACCTTGTTTGTAATTATCAATTACAGCTTTATGCATTACATTTGAACTTCTTGAACTTAAATAGATTAAAATCAATTGATTTTCAAGTTCTCTTAGTCTATCATTATTAATATATAACGGAGATATTTTTACCGAAGGGTATTCGATCTCCATAAAGTTTACTCCCCCGTAAGCTGCAGCATACTGATCTTGGACTCCACTTTCTAACTTTAATTCATCTATCTCAAGTTTATGAGCTAATTCTGCAATACCACCTTGATCTAGTTTTTTATGTGAGAAATGAGTTAATGCAGCTATTAAAGCTACCGCCACACTGGCACTTGTTCCAGTTCCACAACCAGAAGGTGCTTCTGCTTTAATATAAATATCCATACCTATCTCAATCTCCATTCTTTTTACTGCTGCTTTTAATAAATCAAGGTTTCCGTCATACTTAATTTCATGAAAATCTTGGATTTCTGTATGTAAACTAAGATTCTCTGAATAAATATTAATTTTTTTTGAAGAATTTGGGAAGACCCTAACATGACTACACAGATCAATACTAATACTAAAAACAGCACCTTTTGGATAGAACCATGTATCAGTCCAACCTCCAATATCACATATTCGCACTGGGGCTTTTGAGTAAATTACTTCTTTCAATTTTTTTCGCAAGCATAAATTTTATTTCTAGATTAAAAACTAAAACTTCTCTTTTTTAACGCGATATTCTAAAAATTGATCAATCATTCGCGTGAAAAGAAGATACGACAATGGAAAAAAAATAATCCATAATAGGATACCTAGTATTTTTGTATTATAGGTCTTTCTTTTTTCACTTATAATCTTTGGAAATCTATAATAGATTAGCTTTTTTTCATTATGTTCCCCACTAACAATACCTTTTCTATTATATCCTTGTTGGAATTTATTTAGTCGTTTAGGTGCTCGAAAATCCCTATAAATCCAAATGAACCAACCAGCAAAGTGGTCTTTTGAATTAATAGTTCTAATGGTATAATCTAATACTTGCAATTGCTTTTCTTCACTAAATTTTACCTGTTTATTCCAATCAGCATGGAATCCATATTTTGCCCCTGCTCCAAATTCTGTATAAATCCATGGTTTATTAAAAACAGGGGTTCTGATTAAATCTAAGACAAAACTTATCATTTTTACGTGTCCAAAATACCAACCAAAATAAGAATTTATCGTAGCAATATCCACCGATTTCCTTGTTAAATCAGGGATTATTTTCCGAGAAACAACTGTCACGAGTCTAGTTTTATCAATTGCTCTCGCTAAATTCATCAAGGATTTAATAAATTTTGAACAGGTCTTTTTATGTAATGGAACTTCATTTCCCACACTCCACCAAATCACAGATGGATGATTGATATCTCGCCAAATAAGTTCTGTCAACATGTTTGCTGCGGTTTCATAAGTTTGAGGATTTTTGAAATCACACGACCAATATACAGGAATTTCTTCAAGTATTAATATACCTACCTTATCTGCGATATCAATTAAATCTTCATCATGAGAATAATGAGCAGTTCTAATAGCATTAAATCCAAGAGATTTCAAATTACTGACATCTTCTTTTCGCTTCTCATATGGAATTGTTCTTCCGTAGGGCATGTATTCTTCATGCAAACTCGCACCTTTCAAAAAAATTCTTTTTTTATTTAAAATTAAATTGATACCCTTGATTTCAATTTGGCGTATGCCAAAATGGGTATTAAAAATTAATAATTCTTTACTTTTTTGAGAAATATCATAAATTCTTAAATAATATAGATTAGGTGTGTTTGGAGTCCATAATTTAGGATTATTTATAATTAAATTAAACCCACCTTTCCCAGATCTCTCAAGAGAAATTCCTTCATGTAAAATATATGTTTTGGTACTATCAAATATCTGCCATTTCAATAAAACTTCCCCTTTTATATTATAGGAGACTTCAACTCTACTCTTTTGTTTTGTAGTTAATATAGTTTTTATAGAGACATTATTTAACCTATTCTTATGTAAGATTAATAAATCAACGTCTCGGTAGATTCCACCCCAATTAAACCAATCAAATGACATAGCTGGTATTTGATCTCTTTTTCTTGTATTTTCAATTCGAACGACGAGAAAATTATTTCTTTCTTTAATCAAATTATTAACGATAAAAGAGAAGGGTGTAAATCCTCCATTGTGCTCACCTAAAAATTTACTATTTAACCATATTTTCGAATTATAATTAGCACCTTTAAACCTAATTTGATAATCATTAGCATTAAGATCTGTTTCTTCATTTAATTCAAATTGATAAAAGTGCCAAAAAATGCCTTCAAAGTTCTCAAATCCTTTTAAAAAATTATAACTTTTAGGAATTTCAATATCCTTTAAATTATTATCATTAAGATTATAATTTTCTGACATGTGCCATTTATTTTCAATACCAATATTCTCAACATCAGATTTGCATTTCCATTTTCCATTAAGAGAAATAGCTTTCATCAAAAGATCCCTAATTTAATAACTAATTCAATTATTTCCAATATGTAATTTATTATATCTTACTAAATTTATGATTACTTTTGAAATCTGCCCCTATTTTTACGAAAATTTGGTATCATAAAAATTGCATTTAGGGAGTTATTATTCATCGTTTAAGATGATCTGATCTTAAAGTTTAAAAATAAGGAAGACAGATTAATATTTAAAATATAATTTTATTTAAATCATTTTTAAAACATTATTGGAGGAATAAAAAAATGGCTAAAAAAGCTGCTGTTGAAGCTCTTTTTGTGAAAAGTAAAGTCCGAGAATATATTAAAGGTAAAGGATGCAATACAAGTGGGGATTTGATTGATGGGCCTGCACTTAACGATGCTATTATTAACGTTCTCGACAAAGCAATTGGAAGAGCTAAGGCAAACAATAGGAAAACAGTCCAAGAAAAAGATTTGTAATCTAAAATTTATAAATTAGTTTTTTTTTTCTTTATTCTTCTTTTTATTTTTATTACTTTCTATCGGTGAAAATTACTAATTTAATACTCTTTAGAAATTTAAATTTGTTAATTTGGAATTTGTAATTAACACACACATAACCCACTTAAAATAAATAAAGAATAAAAATTCCTACCCAAATCGCCTTATAACTTATCCTCCTCTTAATGGAAAAGGAATATTTTATTCTTATTTTATCTCTTACCTTAAATTATTGATACTTTTTCTACTTAAGTAATCTCTTTATCAATAATAAAGAATCCTATAGAGAAAATGCTTTTTAACCTTTGAAGAGAATCTTTTAGTTTTTTAACATCTTTATAGGGACCAGATACAGCAATAATTTCTAAGCATTTTTTATATTCTAAATGAACATGCATTGTAGAAATAATAATTTCATGGAAATGATGCTGAATATCATTTTTTAGGATTTCATCGGTTTGCTGGACATTTGCATAGATAGATCTTGAGCTATAATCATGATCATGGTGAATATCATTCAAATGTTCATGAGAATGCTCATGATTCAGAACAACATGTTCATGAGCCATCATTATTGTTATACACCCTACCACATTTTCAGATACAACAGAAATGTTTTCCTCTTGTATCATAAAAAGATGCATAGCCTTCCGAATAGCATCAGATCTTGAAATTCCTAATTTATCTCTAAATTCCTCAAATTTATCATATAAGTCTTGAGGAAGAGAAACTGTAAAACGCTTGTATTCTTCCATATTGAACAACAAATTATAACGAAATTAAAATAGGATAAAAAAATTATTTTCTAATTAGGATCGCAATTGGTACACTAGCTTCACGCCACTGAGCGATTTTACCAGAATATTCGAGGTCTAGTTTTACTCTACCATGATCTCCAATAATAATCATCAATGAATTAGGTCTAAGTTGTTTATAGTTACCCAGGATCCACTTATCAGTTCTATTTATCAATTTTTCTATTAGATCTTCTGGAGTTCTTTGCTTTAATCGTTGTTGTTGTTTATGTAGATTCTCAAAATCTAAATAATGCATCCAGGAAAGGTGATGAGTGTTAATAGCTTTTGCACTTTCAACCCAAGTACTCATATCTGTATCTTTTGGAATAGATTTTGTTCCTCCATCGTATCTATCTAAATCTTTTTTTCTGCCAATAAAGCAAGATGTTTTCCCTGCATTGTTTATAGCTTTTAATAAATGAAATCCATTAGATTCAATATTAAAACCACCATATATTATTTGATGCAGTACCCCCAAAGTGTAAGGGTTCTTAGTGCTTAATAATAACATTACTTCAGAGTTAGTTATCATAAATTGTGGCTTAAGATAAGTTATCTCAAAAAGTCCGAAATTATCTATTAAATTTATGCTAATACGTTCGATGCCTTGATATAACTCTAAAATATATTGAACTGGTTCTGGGATTGTACCATGTGGAGGCTCAATATCTAATAATTTTAGCAGAGTTGCGGGTAATTGGTTAAGATAAGCCTTAATAGTTTGTAGTTCTGACATATCTGTGCCCTAATGTTGAAAATGTAATTTATTTTTTATAATTCTTAATATTATTAAAAAGATAATATAATTATAAAATTGTTATTACTTTAACTAATGAGTTTTATACTAATTTTAAATGAAGAATAAAATGAGAATATTATATATTGATTTACAGAATTCTGGAATTTCTGGAGATATGTTTCTAGCAGCTCTTTTAGAATTAGTTCCAGAACCAAATAAAATTTTAAATGATTTAGAAAAGTTAAAAAACATATTACCTGGGGTTTCAAAATTAGAAATTAAGTTAATTAAAACAGAAATAACAGGAATTCAAGTAAATAAATTAAAAATAGAAATTAAAGAAACCAAGGATCACCGGACGGCAACTATTCTTCAAAAATCTTTAAATGATTTTTGGGTAAAATTTCAAATTTCTGATGCTGCAAAGGATTATGCGAATAAAGTATTGAATTCTTTAATTCTAGCAGAATCAGAGGTTCATGGTGAATTAACTAAGAATATTCATTTGCATGAACTTAGTTCTGTTGATACTTTAATAGATATTATTGGAGTAGCGACTGCTCTTGATAAAATTAACGCTTTTAATAATAAAGATTTAAGAATATTTTGTAGTAAAATCCCTTTGGGTAGTGGTACTATTAATACAAAGCATGGCGTCTTAGCTATTCCAGCCCCTGCCACTTTAAAGATTTTAGAAAAATCAAATCTAATAACATGTGGAGGACCAATAGAATCTGAACTGACTACTCCTACTGGAGCTGCATTATTAGCAAATTTAGAACCTCAAGTTCTCCAACATCTTCCCGATATGAAAATTTTAAAAATTAATTATAGCACAGGTCAGAAGATATTTGAAAATTTCCCGAATATTTTAAGGCTATTTTACGGTGAAGATAAAAAATCAGATTTTTCTAATTTAACCCACTCATTACAAAATTATGTCGAACAAGTCGCTATATTAGAAACTGATGTCGATGATATATCTGGAGAAATTCTTGGAAATTTTATTTCAATGTTTGAGAATGAAGAAATTTTAGACGTCCAGATTTTTCCCAGTATAACGAAAAAAAACAGACCCGGACATATCATTAAAGTCCTATGCTATCCAGAATATACTTTTAAGCTTATTAAAAGAATGATAGAAGAATTAGGGACATTAGGTGTAAGATTTAACATTATTAACCGTGTTTGCATTAATAGAAGAATTGAAAGAAAAAGTATTGATGTTAATGAAAAAACTTTTGAAATAAACTATAAAATCTCATTTATAGAATCAGAGAAAGGAATGGAAATGATTAATATTAAGCCAGAATATGAAGATCTTAAAAAAATTAGCGAGGAGACCGGTATGACTGTGAAAAAAATTCAACTCTTAGTTAATTCTAAAATAAAACAAATCTACGACAATTTTTAACCACTAGCTTATACTTTAACAAAAATAATAAGAAAAAAAAATAGGTAGAAAACAAGTCTCAATGTTATGATGATTTAATATTTATCAACATTAAACTTATGTAATATATACTCATCTTCAACCATTTCTTTTGAAAAAGCTTTTAGTCTCGTAATTTCCTTCTTTATCTCCTTAACGTTTCTTAATTTACCCAACTCTTGATATAATTCGGATGCTTCTTGAAAAGTCTGAATACATTTACCAAAATCTCCAGATACTTCAAGATCTTCAGCTAGAAATACCAATCCTTCTGCAGTTTCTAATCTTTTACCTAACTTTTTCTGTATTTTTAATGATTGGTAATGATATTTCATACTTTCAGGATATTGTTTAAAAAGAGAATAAGTTCTTCCTAATGTCCTTAAAACAAGTGCTTCTTCTTCGGGTAAATTATTTTCTCTACAATGCGTTAAAATATCTTCCAGAAATTGAATATATTCGTTTTTATTTTTAATGTGGGTTCGATCAATGTGTTCCATTGCTTTTTGGAAGTTATCTAAAGTGTTAAGGATATCACCACTTTCAAAAAATTTCTTAGATTTCTCAAAAAGTTCAGTATGATTAATAGATGCGACCATCGGGGTCTCAACTAATTAAGATTAAATTTTTTTTTTTAGATATTATTAATTGAAAAATAAGTTCAATATTAATTATATTAATTTACCTATTTATAGTTATCTATCTTAAATTAAAGGGCTAGAGATATCAAAAAGGGATAAAATAATGAATAAACTACTCGTTCACTTGAAGTAAAAAAATTCATTAAATGAACATTTGATTAAATGTATGTTTGATTAAATGGATTAGAACAAAATAAAAAAAAGGGGAGTTTAAAATTTTAAAAATTAATTATTCCCGCAATACCCATTGGTAAAAAGATGCATAAAAGTACAATTCCTATAGCATAGATTATTCCAACTACTTTCACTTTAGCCTTTCTATCTGGTAAATCATACACATAAAAAGCTCCTACAAAGAAATGAAAGTATCCTATTAGAAAGATTAGAATTGGATTATACCAATTCCACCACCAATATTCCCAGATTAAATAATTTCCTAAATTCAAGAAAATTTCCACAATTACGCAGAATAGAGCAAAACCGATTGCTATAGCCCATCGATTAGGAAGTCCAAGTATTTTTTTGTTTTTATCATCAGGTAAAAACTTTGCAAATATTATTCCTGCAATAGAAAACATAAATGCAATTTCAATATTCCATCCAATTAAAATAATATATGCACTTGCTCCTGGTGTAGTCCAAAAAGCGGAGTAATTAGAAAAGGCAAAAACCAGTCCGTTCCATATTTCATTAATTAAATCTAAACCTAATACAGTTAGTCCCGCAAAAATAGTACTCCAATTTCCTGTTTCTCTAGCATTTTTAATTTCAACGCCATATATGTATAACACAATAGCAAGTAAAGGAATAACATACCATCCTAAATCTGAATTTAATAAGCGAAGATTTTGTAAAGCAAGTTCTGATGCTGGTGTCGGTGTCATAAATACCACTTTTTATTTATTATTTGTATTTTTTTATGATTAATTAAGAGAAATTTAAACCCGAATATATAAATAATTTTACTAATTAGATTTAGACTAAAATGAGAATATTCGCTTTTTATAACATCAATAAATCCTAAGTATCTTACAAAATCTTAAGATAAAAACGAGAATTATTCCGCAATTTTATTAGCAATAATAGCTGCGGAAGATCCCGCCCCAAATCCATTGTCAATATTTACAACTAATAATCCTGGAGAACAAGATTGAAGCATAGTAATTAATGCTCCCTTCCCCTTCTCACCCATTCCATATCCACTTGAGATAGGAACACCAATAACTGGAACCTCTACTAGAGCTGCAACAACGCCAGGTAATGTTCCTTCCATACCAGCACATACAATTATCACATGAACTCCTTTTTTTATCATATCGCTTAATGGAGTAAATATTCGATGTATCCCTGCTATTCCTACATCAAAGCTAGTTTCAACCTCACAACCCATTGCTTCTGCAGTAATCTTTGCCTCTATAGCCACAGGTATATCTGAACTTCCCGCTGTAATAATTCCTACAATTCCTCCTTTTTTACCAAAACTATATGAGTCTTTTTTAATAACAATGATTTTTCCTAATTCATTTACTTCGATTGTATGGTTTTTATTACGACCAAATTTTTCAAGGATTAGATTCTTTTGTGCTTGTTGATACCTTGAAATAATAGCGAATTTTTTACGCTCGAGAAATCCAGAGATAATATCAATTAATACTTGAGGATCTTTATTCTGAGCAAAAATTACTTCTGGTATTCCCGTTCTTGTTTTACGAAAAATATCTAATTTTGCGATATCTCCAACTTCTTCAACTAAATTCGCTTTCAATAATTTTTCTGCATTATCTAAGGTAATTTTCTTTTCTAGTAATTTTTGTAGAATATCTTTTATATCACTCATTTGCTTCCTTTATGTAAATATTGTAGTTTTATAAAAATCAATAACATGACATAAATTTTGTATTTTACTAATTTTTGAAAAAAAATAATAACTACTTAAAATAATTATAAATTACCGTAATATCAATTTTAAATCCTAATTAAAAGTGAAACTACAAATGAAGATTGATTATACATCTTATAAAGATGTGAAACTGAAAGGAAAAAAAATCTTAATGAGAGTCGATATAAACTCAAATATTGACACAGAAAAAATGGAGATTAGAGATTCTCCGAGAATCAGAGCACTTGTACCCGCATTGAATGAATACTTCAAAAAGAGTGCAGTAATTATTTTAGCTCACCAATCCCGTCCAGGAGAAAAAGATTTTACTGATTTAGACATACATGCGAAAGAGATACAAAAGTATCTTGGTCGTCCAGTAAAATTTGTTAAAGATATATTTGGTCAACAAGCAGTTCAAGCAATTAAAGATCTTAAGCCAGGAGAAGTTTTAGTCCTTGATAATGTTCGAAAATTTGAAGGAGAAATGAAAAATTATAAAGATTTCTCTGAAGCAGAAAACACTGAAATGATAAAAACATTATATCCATTAGTTGATTATGTTATAGTTGACGCGTTTGGAGCGGCCCATCGGGCTCATGCATCCATAGTAGGATGGCCAAAGATGATGGCAGGACCAATAACTGATGGAGAGTTATTTGCATTAAAAAAAATAATGCAAGATCCTGAAAAACCAATGGCAATGTTAATCGGAGGAGCAAAAGCTATTGATAAATTTAAAGCAATGAGATACAATTTTGATAATGGAAAATTAGATTATGCTCTCTGTTCTGGTTTGACTGCAATTTTAATCTTTGAAGCTTTAGGCAAAGATATGGGAGAACCAAACCATAAAATAATCGCTGAAGATCTAGAAGCAAATAAAATTATGATAATGGATACATATGAGAAGTATAAAGAAAAGATTATTCTCCCTGAAGATTTAATTATCGATGATAATGGTAATAGAAAGACCATCGGAATAGATGAAGCTGGTACTTATAATGCAACAACAGGAGATATCGGCCAAAAAACCGTAGATAAATTTAATGAAATCCTCATGAAGTGTAAAACCATTGTTGCAAATGGCCCACCTGGAATTTTTGAGAAAGAGGTTTTTAGAAAGTCCACAAATGAAATTATAGAAACTATGGTAAATGCTACTAAGAAAAATAATGCTCTTACAATAATCGGGGGTGGTGAAATGGGTGCGGCAGCTTCAATGGCCGGTAAAGCAGATGATGTTTCATTTATTTCGACAGCAGGAGGAGCGATGCTCGAAATTCTTTCTGGAAATGATTTACCAATGATTAGAGCTTTACGTGAAAAAAAGTTGTAAGTAAAACTTATTAATAAAAACTTCCTTAATTTTCTTTTTTTACCTTTTAAAAATAGATAAAATATTTATTTTTTACAATTCTAGTATATTTAATTGTAAGACCAGTTTTAGACTTATCAAAATGGGCCCATGGTCTAGTTGGTATGACGTTCGCTTGACGTGCGGAAGGTCGGGAGTTCAAGTCTCCCTGGGCCCATTTAAATACTAAAGAAAGGTTAAAAAATGCCAATAAGAATTCGATGGACTTCAAAGGAATATTTTCGTTTCCTCCTGCTTTTATTAGGGATGTGTGGAATGTTCCAATTATTTTTTATCTATATTGGTCAATATTTCTTAGCGATGGGAAACCATATCGTAGTAATTTTAATTCCAATTGGAATTTGGGTGGCATTATTCTATGCAACTCTTATTATATTTGAAAGCTATGCTCAAGTTGAGAGAAGAGAAAAATTAAGGACTCAATTTCTTAAAGCAAAAATCAAGAGTTCAACTCTAAAGAGATTTTTAAGTGCTCCATTAACTAAGCCATTATTAATAATTCTCATCTTTTTTAGCATCTTTTTCTTTAGTATTTTCTCTGTTTCTATATTATTCTTAGATAATACAATAGCATTTTTAACAGCAGAAATTCTAAGTGCGATATTTTGTCTACTTATTGCAAATTTAATAGAGAAAAATTACGGTCGAGTTAAAAGATATTAGACTTATGTTCAAATTTATATAACCTATTATTTTAGAGCAAATTTATTAAGTAATAATACAACATTTGTTATATTAAAATAAGATTCTAAATGATCAATCTTTTAGATTTAAATCTATTCAATTACTTTTTTTCAAAATATGGCGAGAATCGAAATTCGCTGTCCAATTTGTGGGCAATGGGAACATATAGAGATTGCAGATGATGTTACCAAAAATGTTGCGAAAGGCCTTTTAGCAATTAATATTGCAGCAGGAATGATATGCGAACATTCGTTTATCGCATATGTAGATAAAAATTTAACTGTTAGAGATTGTTTAATAGCTGACTTCAAAATCGAACTACCAGAAAGTGCCTCCACAGCAGATAATAAAGAAATTATTACTCCAGAAACTGAAGCTATTAAATTTGATTTAATTAGGTTAAATATTCCTGATATACTATTGGTGAACGTTATCAGAACCATCTTTTTAGGAAAGAGAGTAGTAATACTTTCGGATCAGGAATTCCTCTATAATCATCTTATTAATTTTTTTAAATCAATTATGGAAAATACATTTAAAATTGATTTAACAATTATTTCGGAGATAGAATATAAAAAAAAAAAAAATGAATACAAGGAACATATTGTCTTTAAGAATCGGGAAATAGTAAGAGATAAGGAAAAAAGTATTAATCCGAAAAAGTTGGAATTCGAGAAAGCAATGGTCCAAAAGTTCATTAATGAATATGATTTGATGGCGGGGGTTATCATATTAAGAAATGAAATAAATAAATGTTATGAGTTTTCTAAAGCTATAGCCGAACTCATTCAAAATAAAGAAGCTAAAGCAATAACATCTAAATTATTAATAGACTACATTTTAGAAAAACATGGGGAACGAATACAAAAACCCTATCTATCTTTTTTAATTGAGATTGTTCTTAACTATTTTAATGTCGAAGTCCCTAAAATCAGTGGAGTGACTGATCTACTAGGATTTCTATAAGAATAAGATTAAATTTTTCTTTCGGCTATTGAATTTTTTAATTTTTCGTAAGATCGTTTACCATTTGAAAAAGGACAAACTTTAATACATATACTACAACCTTGAGTTTTTAAAAAATAGGGAAAACATTTTTCTCTCTCAATCCATGTACACATAGCTCCAATACCAGGAACATTGTCAACATTAATTCGTTTTTCTTCTAGAATTGCATCAGTGGGACACTCTTTTTGGCATAAGCCACATATTTTACAATATTCTTCAATCCAAGTGTGGTCTGAGTTATCAGTATAATCAAAGAGCTTCTCTTCGATAAATATAGGGGCTAGTCGTTGTCGAGGACCAAACTCAGGAGTAATAAGCATTCCATGTTTTCCTTGCCCTCCCATACCTGCCTTACCTGCGAGGGGTGGTGTACATACAAGACCGCCAAGAGGGTGATTACTTTGACAACGTACTCCTTTTTTTCGTAACCATCGTGCAATATCATTGACTGCCTCCCCTAAAGTTGCATATACTCGCATAACTTCCATACCAGCAGTAGGGAGGGGTGCAGTATCAATTTTTTCTTTCTTCATCTCTTGCATAAATACTAAAGCATAGCGAAAGAGGACATATTTTTCTTTAAAAATTAATTGAGTCGGTAATTCTGTAAATCCAATCTTAATTATATTCCATTTCTCTGAACTATATTCATTAAGTTCTTGCCATAACTTCATATTAGAAATTGGATTATGCACCATATCTTTTTTAAATGTGGAGTTTTCTATTTCTTGAAGATAAGGATTTAAATCAGTAAAACTCCGTTTTCTTCCTTTCAACATTTTTGGACCATATCTTAGCAGAATCTTAAACATAGATCGACCTGAACCTTCCCCTTTTTTAGCAGAATACATCCTTCTCACAGGTCCTTTTCCAGCATCGGAATCCTTAAATCCAATACTGAATAAATATGCAAAACCTTCTTTTACTGAAGATTCATGGTACTTAATAACCTGATCTGGATATTTTCGGCAGAATTCTAGAAAAGACCGTTCGTGTTTTCCTGCCATAGGATTGAAAGAAGAATCTTGTATACTAGACATAATACAATAATATTAAAACAATTATTTAACCATTTGCATTCTTGCAAATATTCTGAAAATGCAAAGATTTATATCAATAAAAATCTACTTATACATAATGAATCCTGAAGAAACTCAATTTATGGAAATATTTACAACATTTATTGAACGATTTACTCAGGGTATGGAAGGCTTTCAATATAAAGGAAAACACATCGGAACTGGTATGTTTCTTTTAAATTTTATCGGTAAACACCCTAATTGTTCGATGTCTGATGTAAAGGTATTTCTAAAATTAATTCCTAGTGCTGCTACTAGGAGAATTGATAAATTGGTCAATATAGGACTAGTACATCGGATTAATGATGATAAAGATCGTCGGCTAGTTAAATTGATTCTAACTGAAGAAGGGAAGGGATTATACCAGAAATTTCTGCAAACCCGAATATTTGGTATGCAGATGATGAAACAAGAATTTTCCCAGGAAGACTTGGCAATATTCTTTAAAATTTTAAAGCGAGTTGTTGAATTGAAATCAAAATTCCCTAAAAAGCCAGAGTTTTTCAAAAATCAATAATTTTCTTCGTGAAACAGACCTTTCACGCTATTTTCTATATATCTCTTTAATATGTATTGAAAGCATAATTTTATGGTATTGTATATGGGGTAATAGGAAAATTTTTGTTATAAACAAACATATTTATACAGAATTCCCTTAATATCTCTTATATTCAAATTTGATATCCTTTTAACAAATGAAATTTCATAAAGATTATCCAAAAATGCCATTTATTTATCACCAAGAAATATCTGAATTCTATATAGAGCCCCATTCTTTAATGACTACCTCTTTAAATAGAAATCACTTTGATTGTGAATATTGTGGTAGACAACTACATGGAAAAAGATTAAAACGTCATATAAATATATGCCAAAAAACTACGATACATATTTTTTGTTCTAAAGAGTGTAAAAATAGGTGGTGTTTTGATACCCAAAAAAGGAGATAAAATTTAAAAATATTTTTTATCTTTTCATAAGATAAATACTTATAGATGAAATTCAGTTCCAACTATTCCAAAAGTATGAGACGGATGTCTCGACATGATTTTATTAAATTCAAAACCAGTGCAGTGCATTCCACATGTAATTTCTGGGTTTAATCCTTCGATAAACCGAACTGAGTCTTCTATGGCTTCAGTTTTTTCCCATTCCTTATGAAATCCACCGATTACAGCATAAATTTTGTTAATTCCAGTTAATTTTTGCCCATGTTTTATGATATTTACTATCCCTGTGTGACCACATCCTGTAATTACTACGAGCCCTTTCTCCTTAATATTAATATAGATTGAAATTTCGTCTCTAAACGTATTTTTTTCAAATTCTTTTCTACTTTTCATTAGATAAAACCCTTTGGTAAGTTCTTTTTCATCAAATATCTCAATTTCTCCACTTGTAGTAATTCCTGATGTTAGTTTTATTGGTGTATTTATCTCTATAATTTTAAGATTATTTTGGTCAACTAAGTTTTCAATTATAGATTTGTTCATTGAAGGCAATTTGATATTGTAAATAAATTTATTTTCTTTTTGTAAATCACGGAATTTTTCTGTTAAAACTTCAGGAGAATAAAATGCTTGACCTGATTTTGGTACTAAAATAATGTTTTGATTATAGGAATTGGGTGTCAGAATTAATTCACAACCTTCTTTTAATTTAGGAAGGACATTCATTAAACCACCATAATGATCAACATGACCATGACTTAATATCAATTTGTTATAATCCTTGAAATCTATGCCCATAGCTTCTGCGTTCATAATTATAGAATTCCTAGGCCCTCCTGCATCTAAAAGATATTTTTTTATCTCTTCTCCTTGTTGTATTTCTATACTCATTGCAAGGCCATGTTCTGCTAAATATTTACTCCCATTTGTATGAGGTTGTATTATTTTTCCTTCAAATTTTTCGTCAGTCAATAAAGTTGAAATAGAGGTATTTGTTGTCAAAACTTTAATCGTTAAATTACCACTTTCAATACCATCTGATATATCTATACTCATTTTGGATTCCCATATATTTAGTTATAATTTTATAATATCTTCTATTTTTTTAATACTTTATTCAATTCCTCATTTCTTTTATTGAAAAGAATCTTATTTTTTTCAATTATTATTTTCCAGAGTTCTTCTCTTTGTTCCTTAGAAGATGAATTCAATTTTTCATATAATTTCTTAATTCCTTCCAAGTATTAAACCCTCTTTCAAAACGAATAAAATATATGCGCCGCCCGGGAATTGAACCCGGGTCGCCAAGTAATTGCGAACAATGTCTTTTTCCATGGTTCATGGCAACCTGGCATACTTACCACTATACTAGCAGCGCATAATTGTTAATAATAGGAATATATTAAAAAATTAAAATTTAATGATTATTAGAAAATCTTTTTTATTGTACAATTTCGGATATAACTTGTTTGATAGCATTATTATTTATAAAATTTTCAAGCTCTTGTATACTATGGGGTAAGCCCTCTCTAACGCCAATTTCTTGACATTCTAAGTAAGACATAGCAGTTGCCATTTTTGATGTTTTTTCAAGAGAGAAATTGCCTAACCGTGAGATTAAAATTCCAGTTAGGAAAGCGTCTCCTGCCCCCGTTGTATCCTGTACATCACCAGCACTATACACTCCACTATTTATAATTATCTTTCCATCTGAAATAATTGAACCATTAGGGCCATCAGTTATAGAAATTAATTTAATTCCCATATCCAAGAAAGTTTTAATCATAAGAGTTTTTTTATTTTCATCCGTAAATTCTTGAGCTTCTTCCAAATTCATTGATACTACGTCAGAATTGGAAATCAAGATTTTTGCCCATTTTGGAGCATTTTTAATGATAGACATACTAGGAGCCGCAAAAACCATACCACCCTTGTCTTTTGTCAAAGTTATCGCTTTTTCTATAGCTTTACACCCATCATCACTAGTTAAAGATGTCCATGCAAATGCCTTAATATTTCCAAATAATTTTTCATTAACATCTGAAGAATTTAATAGATTATTAGCACCTTTATAAGCAAGAATACTTCGATCTTTTCCCCATGGAGTTCTTAATATTATTGATAACGCTGTAGTGTCTCTATCAGTTTGAATTACTTGAGAGAGATCTACACCCCGTTTCCTTAAATCGGTCAGACAAATTTCTGCTGAAAAATCATTACCCATTACGCCAATATAAGCACTCTTTAATCCTAGCATTGATCCATTTGCAGCAATATTAGCACCTGAACCGCCTGGTACAAATCTAACACTCTTGACATTCAATTTACGAGAATATTCAATCGCTGTATACTTTTTAATAATATCTTTATCCATTAATTCAAAACGTAATATATCGTCAATTTCAATCATAATATCTAAAGTGTTACTCCCAATCGCAATTAATTCTGGTAAATTCATATTTATCACTTAAAAAATACAAAATTTTGATTTGTAGAATAAGTTTAAAATAGACATAAATCTTTTAATAATTTTGCTAAGAAATATTTTTTAAAGAATTTAAAGAATAGATTTATTCGTTGTTTTTCATTTATTTGTATTATGATTCTTCTTTACTTTTGCTAACTAGTTTTCCCATTTTTTTTGTCATGCGAGTTGTAAGTTCTAGAAAGGCTTTTTCAACATTATCTCCATTTTTGGCTGATGTTTCAATATACAAACAGCCTTCTTTTTTTGCATATTCTTCTACTTCACTCCTATCTATTATCTGACCAATCTCTGGAATTAAATCGGATTTATTCCCTATTATTATGCTAGGAATATCATTAATTACTAGACTCCGCATTTCTGAAAGCCATTCTTTCATATTTGAAAATGTTTGATGCCTTGAAAGATCAAATACAACCAATGCTCCAAATGCACCTTCGTAAAAGCTACGATGGAGAAATTTAAATTTTTCCTGACCTCCTATATCCCATATATGGAGTTTTACAAATTTTTCTGGTGCGTATTCTATAGTTTTAGTTAAAAAATCAACGCCAATAGTCAATTTATATTTTAAAGTAAATTCATTGTGTATAAACCTGTTTAGTAAACTTGTTTTGCCTACCGCTCCTGGGCCAATTATTATTACTTTAAATGATAATTGCGTCGCGGTTGAGTTATTGCCCATTATACATCACCAGGTTCTGCGCTATTCGCGCCAATAAGGTAGTAGTACATTTAACCGAAGGATACATATTTAATGCTTATTTAAATTTTATAATTAAATCTATAATTATTTATTATATTTTTAAGTTTAATCAAAAGGATATTATTTTTTTGTAAATATAGGGAGATTGAATTGTCATCTCTTACAAATAGACTTTAATTAAATACTGACAATAGACTCAAATAAGATAAATTTTTGCTAAAAATATAAGCAAGTGAAGAACATAAAAATATTTTTATTCGTCTGATTTCAGTCGATTTAATTCTTTCTCTAATTCAGCTATCTTTTGATCAGATGTACCAGAAGCGGCACTAGGTAAGGCAACTCCCATTTCTACTTGGATTTCGGCATCAATTTCCCCTAAAACATCCTTAACATCAGTATCGGTAACTGCTGTATCGACCATTATGTCACTTATTCCGTCAGTTGTGATTTCCTCGGTAACAGCAAAATCTTCCATATCAACTCCAATAGATGTCATCATTTCTGTAAGTTGAGGGATAGATAGCTGGTTCTTTAATGCACCTAGGCTTGCTGCAATCCCTTTCATTACCTCTGCAACATCCTTTACTGCATGAGCTTGTTCTAATTTAAACACCATTCCTTCAAGGTTCGTTCTGAAAAGGTCAATTGCTCTAGCTTGTTTTTTTACTTGTAAATAGTTTCGAGCATGAAATTCTGAACCTTGCAAATCACCTTGTTTTCGAAGATTTACAGCCTTATCTCTAGCTAATTTTGCTGACATTTCCATTTTTTTAGTCTGTCTCGTTAGACGTTTGTTAAAAACTTTCAATTTAACTGTAGCAGTGCGGACATTATCAGTTTTTTTTCCACCAGACAGCCATTTTGAGATATCTTTTAGAAAACCCATATTTATCAAATCTAATAAGTAATTATATAATATATAAATGCTACAATGGGTATTTAATTTTTTGGAGACCAATCATTATTTTCCTTAGGTTAAAGAGTAAATTTGATATATGCTGATAAAATTATTAATATTACTAATTGTTAAAATAGATTAGCTATAAATAATAAAATTATTTTGATTATATTATTTAAAAAAAAAAGGATGAAAAAAATGTCATCTGTTGACTCTAAGTTATATCAATTCGCAGTACAGACTGCTAAGGAAGCCGTTGCTTTAGATAACCAAGGGAAGTATCGCCAAGCAATAAATAAATATAATCGAGCTTCAGAAATCCTAATGCAGTTCATGAAATACAACAAAAATCCTCAAATGAGAATATTATGTCAAAAAAATATCGAAGAATATGTTGAACGCGCAAAATTATTAAAATCTCAACTTGGGGGAGTTAGACCTAGAGGTGCAAGACCTAGTACAAGTCCTGGTGCGTCGGGGGATGTTGATACTGGTAAAACTGAGGATGGTGTATCATCCGAAGAACAAGAACTCATTGATATGATATCGGGAACAATTGTTACAGAATCTCCCAATGTAAAATGGAATGATATTGCGGGCTTAGAAAATGTTAAACAAGCAGTAAGAGAAGCTATAGTTTTACCAATGGCAAAACCAGAATTATTTACGGGAGCGAGAAAGCCTTGGTCCGGTATATTACTATTTGGACCTCCTGGATGCGGTAAAACATTATTAGCTAAAGCAGCTGCAACTGAATGCAATGCTACGTTTTTTAGTGCATCTTCTGCTGATTTATTGAGCAAATGGTTAGGTGAAAGTGAAAAATTAATCAGTTCTTTATTTAAAGTTGCGAGGTTAAAAGCTCCTAGTTTAATATTTATGGATGAAATTGACTCAGTAGCAACAAAACGGGGAGAGGGCTCTGAGAGTGGTGGCGAGCGAAGAGTTAAAACACAGCTATTAAGTGAAATACAAGGGTTAAAATCCTCTCATGAAAAACTATTATTGGTATTAGGGGCAACAAATCGCCCTTGGGATATTGACAATGCTATGTTAAGTAGATTTGAAAAAAGGGTGCATGTACCTCTTCCAGATTTAAAAGGTAGAGCGGGAATTTTTAAAATCCACACTGAAGGTGTAAATACCGCATTAACAGATGAGGATTTTGTAGAATTAGCAGTAAGAAGTGAGGGTTATTCTGGAAGAGATATTGCAAATGTATGTCGTGAAGTTATAATGTTGCCTGTACGTGAGTTAGATATGAGTGGACTTTTAGAAGATTTAAATAAAGAAGTTAAGGTTAGAGATATCACATTAAAAGATTTCAAAAAAACACTTAAAAAGGTAAAACCGATGACCAATGCAGCATTATTAAAACAATATAATGCGTGGGCAGAAGAATTTGGAGAAGTTTAAAAACAAAAATGATTAAGATGGAAAGACAGAGAGAAAGATCAAGTGAAATTACAAAAGAAGTTAAAGAAAAAGCTGAAAAAGAGCTAGAAGAATTAAGGAATGAACTTACTCGATTAAGACAGCTAAAAAAAGAAAAAGAAGAATTGGAAATAGAAGCAGCTCAAAAACAAATCATTAAGCAAGAAGAGATTAAGACTACAGAATTAGACTATATAGAAGACCAATTTGACAAACTTGAAGAGATTTTATCATCTAAGCTAGGTGAGATTGATAATAAAGTGTATCAACAACATGCTGATCAGATCGAAGCAGATTTGCAGTCTCTTGAAGAAGAAATTATCGGAGAAAAGGGGTTAATAGAAAAAAAATTAACTGCTTATGATAATTTATTAGATGCTTATCCTTGGCTTGAGGAGGACAGGAAAAAGTTTATGTATACGATGCCAGACAAAAATAAAACTAAAACGGATTATGTATCTTGGAAAACAGAGTGGGGTAAAGTTCTCTTTGATTATGTAAGGTTTGCTGTACTTCACATTATTTATACAAGAGAATTAATTACTCATAAACCATTTTCGAATTTCACTCAGCGAGAACATTACATTATAGAAATCGCTGAACAATTAATTAATCAAAACCAAGCCAAATGGCTCTCAAAAAAGAAAGGTAAATTAAGGGTCTATTGGAAGACTCTGGAGGTTTGGTCAAATGAAATATATAATTGGGCATATGAAAATGGAAAAATCGAGCCAATCATGATATATGAATTAAGAGAAGCAAAACAAGAAGACTTTAGTTCACTTCCATTAGAAGATTTAGAAGAAATTTTTAAGATTCTAGCAAAAAACCGTAAAGCTAAAGTTATGAAATTAGAGAATGGACAAATGGCTTTTAAAATAAAATTAGAATAATCAATTTAATTATAAAGATGGGAAATACCATTGTTTCCCAGTTAAGATATTTTCCCTGAACTTTGCAATACCACTTTTTTCTAGGGATTCTAAAGCACGGAGAGCACGATCTTGTGACCATTCCAAACTAGCACATACATCTTCTAAAGTAAGAACACCTTTCTTTTTGGCCAAATCTACAACCTTTGCTTCATCACTTGTATATTCAATAGGAAAAAATCTTATAATAGTGGCTCCTGAATCTAATTGGTTTATATCCTCAATTACCTTCGTTTTTTTCAACAATCGTAAAGATTTTTCGACATCTTTTACTTCAATATTACCATTTAAAATTCCTGTATTTACTAATTCAAAGACTTCTGATAAGGGAATAATTCCTCCAGTTTCCTCTTTACTCATTAATACTCTTTGGTATGCTAACATTCCTAATTTTTGATGATCAATTTTCGAGAATTTTCTCAATACATCATGCTCTGTTATTTGGTCAGTAATAATTTTTGAAGAGGGAATATTATATTTATTCTGTAATTCTTTTACCTCTTTTCTTAATTCTGGTGTTAATGCTAATAAAACGCCATGCTTCTTAGCTAACTCTCGCAGTTTATCTTTTGTAAATTTTTCAACAGACGCTTTTGCTTGCATATCTTTCATTTTCAGCTCAGCAGCCTTTTTTTTCATCGCTTCTTTTAGATCAATCTCATCTTCTATCTTTCGAATACCCATTTTTAGATAACACTATTTTTTAATACCTTTATTGATTAATTATAGAATTTTTCATATAATTATTCCTAACTATATAATTGAATTCTTATCTTAACCAGATCTTTTCTATAATATATTAATTTATTCTAATATTTAATTTGATTTATTTACTCTTATAATATAATAATATTTGTTTAATTTAATTATTATGAAATACCTTCATTACCAAAATTTTAGAAAAAAATCTTAAAATTTCTTTTAATATTTTTATTAAAAAGAAAAAGGGAGATAAGAAATAAAGAGATATATATTTTTAGTATAAAATTGTTAGTTCGAGTAGATTTTTTGTAGAAAATCAGTCCTTATGTTTTTATATAATAAAGTCGATTCTTTGTTCTTGAAATATTCTATAAATTATTGAAATTCAAATAAAAAGTGGTAATATTTAATGAAAAAAAATAGAAAAGTAATAATTATATATTTAATAGCTACAATTTTTTTTTCTCTAAGTATGACATTGATGACTCTAAGAACTCAAAAAGAGTTCAATATCTATGATCATACTCAGAAAGCGGAGTTCAGGAACGAATTAATGAATTCAGCAGGCATGTCGGAATTATGGTATAAGAATACTGGTGATTCTTGGAATCCTTCTACTCCAACATTAGGAGATTTAGATAATGATGGTAAGTTCGAAGTGGTGGTAGGAGGTATGGATTCTGATTATAAT
>JAHQWL010000008.1 GCA_029856155.1 Promethearchaeia archaeon | reverse complement strand
TATGATACTAATATTCAATTAACATTAATAGATAACAAGATTAGTTGGAATTCTTTATTATAGTATTATTTTAAGACTTTATAGCTATTTTTTAGTTCAAATTTTGTTCTAATTCTTTCCTTCTTTCGGTCATAAGTTCTCGAACATATTTAGATTCAATAGGATAATATATATAGGCTATTATCCATAGTGAAGTTCCTATAAGCCAAAATAATAAAAGCAAAAACATAGCGTATGGTAATAATGATAAATCGCGTTCTATCAAACTTACGAGAACTACATTACCAAAAATTCCACCAATATTTAACATTACCTGATGAAGTGCGTTAGCAGTACTTCTAGCTTTAGGAACGCAAACTTCAGAAAAAATTGCATAAACATTTCCTGTACTCAAAGAAACTAAAAAATATCCCAAAAAGCCAATGATTAGAAAAAAAATCCAAGAAAGCGTTATTTCCAATTGATTTGTCGCAGAAATAGGTAATAAATAGAAGATCATTAAACAGATTATTCCTGAAATTGAACCTAGAACAGATAAATAAATTCGGCCTCTTATTTCCCCTGAACGATATAAAAAATCTCCAATTTTTCCACCCAGAATTGTTCCAGGTAAAATACCCACTCCAGTTAAGAGATATAATACTGTGGCGGATAATTCTTCATAAATTCCATTAAATCTTAACGTAAGGTAAAAAATTCCCCAAGAGCTTATAGTTGAGACAGCAATTCCAGAAAAAAGCGTATAAATTAAAATTGATATTACAGATTTTTTACTTAGTAGGAGACCTAATCTTTCAATGTCAATTCTGTAATCGTAGATAAAGTTTTCTTCAAACTCTCTTAATTCTGATTCACCTTGACCTCGTTCAGGATCTATTGCTTTTAAAATAAAATTGATTACTGCTAATAATCCAAAAATTAAGCCTATAGCATAAGCAAACCTCCATCCATTAGGACCAGCATAATTTCCTAATAAACCTCCCACAATAATTCCTACACCAGTACCTAAGATTAAACCTGCATGTATAGAACCATACTTTTTCCCTCGTTCTTTGGGTGAATAAAAATCGCTTATTATTGAATACCCTATTGGTATAAATGCTCCAAAACCAATAGCACCGATTATTATAAAAAGTAAATAAAAATGAAAATTTGGTGAAATTGGGATTAAACCATAAGCTATAACCCATATCAGATTAGTAATCACAAAGAGTTTTTTTCGTAATTTCCTTTCTGTTATTTTATCTTCGTAAAAGCCAAAAGCCATAAGATTAACAGATACTACGAGTAAATAAGATACCGAATAAATTCCAATTCCTAATTTTGTAGTTCCAGGAAGGTTTAATAACAGATTATCGATATTGACAGGCATAATCCCTAAACAAAAGGAGATCATGAAAATTAGAAACCATAATGACTTGAAGGTTTTCTCCCTATTTGGTTCATGCGTCCTACTCATGTATTTTAAAACCTTTAATGGTATTTATTCATTAATTTTAATGGTGATGTAATGCTGCTTACCTTTCAATACACAATTTTGAAAAAATAGAGTGTCGTTTATTTATTATATCAGAGTATGCTTAAATAAAATATGTTAATTTTATTACAAAAATGTTAATTTTTAATAAATTCAATATTTTTGATGATATGGATGATTACTTTTCAAAAATTAATAAAACTGAAACTATATTTGGAGTTGAAATTCAACTATTATTAATAGAGAATGAGAGTAGTTGGAAAGAATTATTTTAAGAGTAAGTTTTTTATTATATTTTAAGAAGAAAATAAAATCCAAAAAAAATACCGGGCTTTTATAAACATTATTATTACTATTTTATTTTCATAGATATTGACAGATTTGAGGTAAAGGATGAATTAAGATATTTTGACCTGCCTGCTACAAAAAATTGCTTTTTTATAATCTGTTAAACCTTTTACTTCTACTGCGAAAACTTGCTTAGCATTATTTAAGCCAAAAATATCGGGACGAGCTTCACTGATCACTAGGCAATGTTTTTTATATTGTAAATCTTTATGAATAGAATGATCATCAATCCAGAATTGCTAATTTTCTTTTTGGAGATGTCCAAAAATTATAGTAACAACTTCCACTTCATTCACATATTTAGATGAGATTTTTAGTATTAAGTCTTTTTCAAATTACTTTTATTGATTATATTGAGAAATATCAAAAAAAAGAATTTTATATTGGTTATTTCATGGAATTAATCCGCTAAAAGAATTTGTAATCACAAAAAGTAAAATTAGACCTAGAATTAAAGCGATGGCTCCAAGGATCAGCCCAGCCATTGCAAGTCCTTTAGAATCATCTTTAATGATACCGATTATTCCGAAAATAATTGCAATGGCAGGTATTAACCAACCTATCATAGATAATAGAGCTAAAAGATTAGGTATTCCCAGTAATGAACTATAGAAATTACTTATAGTACTAAGAACAACCATTGCTGCGCAGATTGGTATACTAATTGAGCCAAAGATCATTGCAACAATACCAAATGATTTTCCCATATTTGTTTCACTCTATTTATTAGATATTAATAGGAAAAAAGTGAAAATAGGTTAAGCATATAGCTTAAGATCACCCGTTTTGCCCCACCCTTAGATAAGGGTCATTCTAAAAACTTGGAATGATCCCTTAACGACAAAATTTGCCTTTTGGTAATGAAGTGACATGGTTTTCGCCCTATTTTTTTCTCTTTCCTGGTTTAAAAATTACATGATCATAATAACCATATTCGTTTAAATACTTTTTTGTGATCATATAGCCTAGATAATATATATGTTCAAAAGTTAATAGGTATGATCACAAATTAACAACTGATTTATTAATTTTCATGAACATATAATAAATATAGGAACACTTATTATGCAAGAAACTTATTGTCAAATTGTACTGGTCGGGCATACGTCCCATAAGTTAATCCTATCAATCGATAAAGAAATATCTCATAAACTCATATTTATTACCGAAAGTGAACCGCTTCCAGGAACACTTGAGGCCAAAAAAGTGTTAGGAGCTCTTCTCAAGTATTATAAGGAACGAAAAATTGAAGTGGCCGATATAAAATTTGATTTTCATATTCAAACAAAGCCGGTGGCAGAATTAGTTCATCTCATATACCAACAGAAATTGCTGAATTATGATAATATAACTGTAAACATATCCGGTGGTTTGCGTTATATGGATATTTGGTTTTATTTAGCGAGTTCTATTACGAATTCAAAAATCATACACGGAAATTTTATCTATGAAAAAAATGAAGAGGTAGGAATTTACTCAAATGTCGAAATACCCTCAATCCCCTTTCAACCACTTACCGATAAGCAGTTTGAATTTTTAGGGCTCTTTTTTGATGACTATGAAGATTATACTCAATTTTTTAAATCTAATGTAACTTTTAATGAAAATTCTTTATTAAACCATAGAAAAACATATAAATCATTAGAGGATTTGAAAACAGCAATGGAGAAAGTTAGGAATGAAACAATTTCGAGGGGTGTTATCAATGGTTTTATTCAAAAGTTGTCTTCAATTTCTGCATTGAACATTTTTCCAAATCCAATTGATAGAAAAGAAAAATCTATCGAAATCAATTACTTTGGTATTGCATATTTTCTCTTTAGTTTATTTCAAAAAAATTATGTGCCTATTTGAATTTTCATTTAATACCTATAGTAATTATATTTTTCAATCCTTCTCAATAAAAGTGAAAGATTTTGAGACTCCGAAGGTTATCATTGTTAATTATTATTAAAATACTTCAAATAAAGGATAATTCTGCCTTATTAAAACATTAAAGAGAGTAAATTATGTTGATATCGCTAACATTTTGAGTTGCTTTCTTTAATTCCGATTAATAATTAATTGCCAATAAAATAAGCAATAATTTAATCAAATTTAAAAGTGAATGATCATATCTTTGGAGAATCTCCCATTTTCCTTCTTTTCTAATTGTGGCTACTTGATGGGTTTTCATAACTCCTAAAATCTCATTAATCCCACATTTTTCAGCAGAATAAGTACATAAGACTATCATCCGATAGTTTCCTACAACGTTATTTATTTCTTCTTCATACTCAGAAAAATCATCCCAATCCTTTTTTTCAATCCATGCAGTATTGCCGGTTACTCTGATACCATCAAAACCTTGGGATATTGCATAATTATATTTTTGAACCCATCCATCGAGAACTCTTTGGAAGTTGAATTCTCCATCTTTAAGGTACCATTCTGAATAAGGAAAGATTTCTATTTGTCCTTTTTTCAAGAATTCATTAAAATTTTTTATTTCAGATTTTAATTTCTTTTTAGCTTCTTTCTCATTAAGATCTTCTGAAGTAACCCAGACACAAAACTGATTGTCTTCTAACCCTTTTTTGATATAGGGTATTAGTATGTCCATGAGATCTTCTTTTTTTTGGTAAAAATAACACATATGCGTCCCCCATGGAAAATTGTAATTTAAGTCAATATCCAATTGTATCCCCTTTATATCCTTTATAGCTTGGTAATACTTAAATAAGATTTCTTTTATTTCAAGAAATTTAGCAGCATTCTCCTCAGAAGATGTATAGAGCACCTTATGTAAATTCTTAATATTTTTAAGTTCTTCTTTAAATTCTTGTAAAATCGATTGGAATATTTTTGGAGATATCTGTTCATTGATAATTACCACAGAAATCATAAGCTCTTCACGATCCGCCCTCTCCATTTTACTTGGTACTGTAAATCTTAAATTAGCTGTTTTAAAAGTTTCATAGTCATAAATAAAGAAATCATTTTGATCTAAATTTAGATGCTTAGGAATAGTTTTAATGCCATTAAATACAAAATCTTCTGGAATTTTCAAAACTTCTATAGGTCCCTTAATAATATTAAAATGACTAAGTATTAATACTCTCAAATTTAGTATATCTTTTGGATAATTTCTTATATGATTTTAGAATTAATGAATAAATAGTTTTTTTAGTATTTAACAATTTATTTTTATTCAGCAATATCTAAATTAGAAAGAATAATATTTTTGAAATTTGAAGATTATCTTAATTATATTCATAAATCTTATCTAAAGATTATACTTAGGCTTATAATTAGGAGGGGAATATTTTCTTTCTAAATTAAAGGATTGCAATAATTATAGAAATTGTCCCATGATGTGGTTAAAAAAATAAGGAAAAAATTTTTTTTTTTAGAATTCTACCTAAGACTGGTTCTAATCAGATTAGTATTCAAGAAGGAAGATAATGTAAGAAGTTCCATGCGCTTGTTAATAAATTCTGAGTTGTACTGTGTAAGAGGTTCAAAGCATAATCCTCTAAAGAGTTAGCTGCCACAGATATAATAAATAGGTCTGAATTTGTGATAGTCGCCCTTGATTCTTGGAAAATATTAACTATGAATATTATAGAATGGGTTATAGTCAATTGGGCAGTATTATAAAGGATCAATTGATTATAATCTAAAATTTTTGTGTTATTGATATAAAGGTGAGAATCTCCAAAGCAAGCAAATGTTTGAGGAGCATATATACTAAAGAATATTATACTCATAGAACCTTGATCTGGAGATGTGCAATTATCCAAATATACTATTGCGTCATTTTGCATTTGTAATGAACTTATAGTGCAATTATTTACCGATAACGTTCCTGAATCAATAGAAATGCTAAAGAGATTATACAGATCTTCAATTTCTACAGTAGTATCTCCCGTAATCTCTATATATTTATAAGTTCTATGAGAAATTTCAGACCCACTAATATTTAAATAGTTTAAAATTGAACCTCCTCCAAAAATCCCTGATGAATTATAAATATTTACTCCTGATTGAAATTTAATCCCTTCATATAAGTATTCTATTGAACAGTTTATAATATCGACTTTACTTGAAGGAGGCGCTTGGAAAATTTCAACAGTAGAATTAATTATTTCTGCCTTATAAACTGCTAGTGGTTCAGAATACCATGCAATTGAGTCGAATGTACAATTCTTTATTTTAATATTGTTCATGCTATCGATAAATACACTCTGAATATAGCAATCTTTGGAAAGATCTATAGAGCTATTTTCTTGACATATAATAAACCCAAAACTCGAATTTATTCCAGTAAATTTAGATGATCCTTCGAGATATATTCCATATGAATCTGATGAGGCCGGATTAGTATCAGTAATAATTAGATTAGCATTATCATACAAGAAGGAATTACATGAGAAATTGGATATTAAAACTTGTCCTGTATTATTAACAACAACAGTCATTAAAGTTGTTTTAGATACATTTGTATTAATGAGAAGGGTGTTGTTAATGTAACTTGTGCCTTGAATTACCCCATTCGTTATATTGACCGAACCTGAGGATATAATAATTCCATAATTTAATTCAGAAAGGACTTTAGAATTATTTAATGTACATAAGGCATGTTGATAGACATACGCTTCAGTAATGATACATTCAACCAGGTTTAGTTTAGAATTACCCATGAGATTAAATTGGTATATATCGGTGTTATAGATATCCAAATTTGTTTGACCATAACCATGAATTCTATAGATAGAGCAATTTTTTATGTGTCCTATTACAAGATAATCTTTTTGTTGAGTATAAGGATTAGTTGAGGCAAAAAGCAATAAATTGTGTATAGAAGTATATTCAATTTCTAGTGATGTAGGACCTGAAATAATACAATAATTAATTGATGAATAATCTGTAAATTTTAGAGAGGAAATATTCATCGGAGTTTGTATAGTGTTGATTATTTCTATAGAGCTATTTGAAACAAATATGTGGTTAGAAGCCGTAATAATAACTTGCAGGATACTACAATTTATAAGCGAGAGCTTGCTCTTATCGCATAACACCACACTAAGTTTTGAATTCCATATATTTCGAATGGTCAAGTTTTGCGCTCCATAAAGAGCTATGGAAATTGAGACATCACTATTAATAATAGTGGTATTCTTCAAGATTGTTGAATTTACCACTGTGTAACCGTTAATAGTTCCATTTGTGATTATTAAGGAATCTTCTAGCATAATTTGGCTTGCATTAAATACCACGGCATAGCCAAATGTATCTATTGTACTATTCAAGGAGTACGTATTTGGAGGAAATAGACTTAATAGAGGTGGAGCTGCTTCATAATAATAATCAACATTGATTTCATTGTTATTTTCAGATTCTTCAGGAATATCATCATCAGGATCGGCTTGAATATTGATAGTATAAGTATTTCCGGAAGTGAAATAAAGTTTGTAATCACTAAGGTCAATAGAAAAGATAAAAACTTCATTAATGTCTAGATTTAAGGGAGTTTGAGAGTTATTATATAGAGTAAGATCCAATGAATCAATTTCCGCGATAATAATAACCCCAGTAGTATCTAAATCTCCTATATTTGAAATCTCAACTGTAAGATTATCGTTTTCGAGAGAATAATCGGAAATTGTCAAGTCTGGATAGTAAATAATTTCGTCATGTGGAAAGTCTCTAAAAAAAAAGAACAATGCTACTAAGCTACCTGATAGTGCGACAAAAATAACTAAAACTATAGCAATTATTAATTTTTGATTTCGTTTCATAAAAATCAAAGAGTAGATCGAAAGAATTTCAATAAATAATATTGTAAATTAAGTAAGATACTATAAAAAAATTAAGAATTAAAAATATATGTTTGAACAGTAGGAAACTATAGACATTTTTGTAAAATATGTCACTACGCCTTTCTTTCTTTCTTATCAGGATAAGTATATACCATTAAAGGATCGTCTAGAAAAGCATCACCTGCTACCTTGATTGCTTCTTTAACATCATCTGATGTTAATTTATAAAGACCGTTTACATCATAATTCACATTCATAATTGAATTTAGAAAAAAGTTAATTATAAAAAATTTGGAGTCCGATAATTGTTGGATCTATATAGCACAAAATTGGTCCTATACAATGGAAAAATCAATATTAGTAAAAAAAAGAAATAAAATATTTTATTTTAGATTTCAAAAGGTAATTCAGATTCAGGTTTCCGTGAAAGTCTCTTTGGACCATAATAAGCAATCACAAGTATTGTATAGATGGTAAGCATGATGCTAGCACTTATGTAAAAAATCATCAATGGCATTAATTGAATAGTTCCAGTAATATAGCGTCCGGTTGCATTAAAACTGAAATGAAATATTATAGGTATAATCAGACTACCTCCAGTGTTGTTGTAAGCCCAGGTGAATAAAATCGCTAATACGATAACAATGACAATGTAAATATAGAATGGCATCCTTGGTTCAATTAGATATAATGGTAAATGCCAGCAAGCCCATATGATACCCAAAACTAAACTGGATTTCAGTGCGCTCATTCGTGTCTCTAATCGAGGTAAAGCATACCCTCGCCAACCAGCTTCTTCTGATAATGGTCCCATAATTAGATTTTCCAACAAACTGAGGAAAAAGATGCCTATTGTCATATTAGATGCAATTATTGGAACAAATCCGCTAATGATTATATAAAATACCGCAACAATTATAGGTAGTAATATTAAGATAAATCCTGCTATGTACCAAAATGGTCCAACTTTCCATTTACCAAATCCTGATAATAACTTTTTTAATCCCTCCTTTCCATCATTTAAACCAGTTAATAATATTGCGGAGATAGTAGGGCTTGTGACTGCTACAAGAAGCATGATATATTCTAAGAGAGATAAACCTCCGATCTCTCTCAATAATAGAATTATGAAAACACCAACAATCATTATCAGATAACTTAGCACGAAAAATGTTAACAGCGAATACTTTTTAAGAGAAGTCATTATATTTGGAGATTAGAGAAACTATTAGTAATTTATAAAGAGCGTTGATTATTATTTAAATTTTTTTAAGATTTGAGAGCAAAGGAGAAATTTTTACAGTTGTAAAAAGAATACATATATTAGAAACGGATGAGAAAAAATGTCAGAAATATTTCCAGAGATTTATGATTATCATTATAGGAAAGATAATATGAACTAGAGGTTTTCCAATCTTTCTTGTTCTTTTTTCTTCTTTTTTTCTATTTTTTTCTTTTGTTTTTCTAGCTTTTTTCGCTTTTTTGCTTCTTGTTTTGCTTCTTTTTCTTTTTGTTTTCTTTCTTGTTTCAATCTTTCTAGTTCTTGCTTTTCTTTTTCAATGGCTTCTTGCTCTTTTCTCTCACTTTCTAAACGTTCCCTTTCTAATCTGATTTCCTCTTGCTTTTCTTCCTCTATCTTTCTTAGTCGCTCTTTCTCTGCTTGTTCTTGTTTTAATCTTTCTCTTTCTACACGCTCTCTTTCTAAGCGCTCTCTTTCTAGTTTTTCCCTTTCTCTTTTTTCCCTTTCCCTCCTCTCCTTTTCTTCTTTTTCTCGTCTTTCTTTTTCCAATCGAATTCTTTCTAATCTTTCTTTTTCCTTTCTCTCTTCTTCTTCTATTTCAAAAAGCCATGAATCTATTTTTTGAATCAATTCCTGTTTTTCTCTAACAGATAATCCGAAACCATGTTCTTTTTTCAAGTATATATTAGCATACTTGCTCATTTCCCAAATTTTATTTTGTAATGTTTTAGTTGCGCTAATACCAAGTTGTCTCATACATTCTCTACCAATTTCGAAAGCTTTCCCTATAGATTGTAATTCATAATTTTCCCCAATCACATTTTTTAAGTATAATAAAATTTGTTTAAAATCAGCAGCAGGTGGATCAGGTAACGGTTTAAAAGCAACTTTTTCAGATTTTAAAGTTTCTAACTCAAATACTTCTTGTTTATAGTCTGGTATTTCTGCGGTTCCAATATTGCTCCTTTGTATTTCATCCTGGATAGTGTATATAGGTTGTTCTGCTATTCTAGGCAAACCAGGTGGTTCTTTTTTTGCTTTTCTCTTAAATTCTATTGGCCAGCTAATATATGCATAGAGTCGATCTTCTGCGGAAGCAAAAATCGATTGTTTAGAAGTCTTTCTAGTGATTGCATCACTCTGTTTGGAAGAAATTTGAGGGATACCAGAAATTAACATTTTTGATGCGTTTTCTAATATAGAGAATAGATACATTGGATCAAACTCAAGATTAGAATAAATATTTTTCAAATAGTCGATATTTCCTTCTATAATGCTAAGATTTTCTTCAGATAGTGTTTCTTGTAAAAATTGATCTGCCGCAAAATTAATCGCATCCAATCCTGCTGTTGAATTGAGGTAAGTAAAATCGTGATTGGTAGTTAATTTATACATTTTATCAGACACTAAAATTTGGTTAAAAAAATCCCAATCTGCACTTAAAATCATATGACCCTCGTTTGATATCTGATAGGAATCCTCCTTCCGTATTGTTTCCATCATCTCTAAAAAGATATCTTTATTAGGTATGAACACATTTCGCATCAATGCTCCCTTTATGAATGTTAGATGATCCTCTGATTTATTAGACAAATTAATAGGAACTTTTATCACTTTCTCTGCTATAATTACGTCACGATCTTCTTCTAACGTGATATTTATTGAAGTAGCCATATGATCATACACAAAGTCTGGTAATACTAATCCGGTTAGAATTCTATTATCCGTTATATATTTGCCGGATTCCAATTCAAATTTTAGGAAATAATATCCCAAGCCAAAGAGGTAGTGAAGTGTTCCTTTTACGGTCTCAATTGAATAATCATAACCACTTAAAAATATAACTATATCTGAGACTATATTTGATACTGGATGATGGACATATGTTCCTAATGTAGGATAACCTAATAAATCACCCCAACTTGGGATTATAAAAAGTGAGTTATTGGGAAATAATTTATTCTCCATTTTCTGTTTTTCAATTCTTTCTTTTTCAAGCTGTTCTTTTTCAAGTCTTTCTTTCTCTAACCTTTCCTTTTCCAATTGTTCTTCGTTCATCTTATCTATTTCCATAATATCAACTCTAAATATAATTTTTCAGTTTAAAAAAATAATGATCTATACATATTATAATTACTTCCTAATAATTTATGATTTTTTCATCATAAGGCAAGGTAAAAATACTTCTAAAAAACAGAAAATTTACATTCTGTGGATTAAATCTATAGAAGAAATCTTATGGGGTAATAAAACTCAAGTAGAAATAGATTAGATTTAAATTTTAATTTTAAAATGAAACTGATTATAAAATTAATTTTAAATTAATCTAACGATTTTTTAACTTCTTTTTTAATACGAGCATACGATTCTCGCATACAGTATCATACCATTTCTTATCTTTACGAAGTTCCTGAATAATATTCATGCACATAAATTCCCTGTAATCACTGTATTTCTCTGGTAATTCGTTTTCCACTAATGGCATTCTTTTTACAACCTTTCTTTTTGGTTTATCTTTTGCACATACGCTACATTTTACTTTCATTTTTTCACCTTTTTTTAAGAGATTCAAACGTATATTCTGTAGTGGGACACGCTTTTCTTAATACGAATTAAAAATTTTTAATAAATATTTTAAAGTAGTTAAAAAAGATGGTATATACGGACATTTAAACTTTTTAGTTAAAAATTATTGTTTATATAAAATGTCTCATACTTATCAAGATTTTTATTTCAATAATTTGATTAGAAATATTCGCTAAAATAACTAAAAATTTATACGTAAGAAGGTATAATAAACATAATGTAACACATAGGAAAAAAGCCCTATCTCCCCAAAAATTTTAAACTCTCTCATTTATTTCTCTTAAAATACCTCAATTTAACCCTATTATACTAGAAATAACCAAGATAATTTCTAACAGAATTTTGAAGTGTATTTTTCATAATACCAAGGTTTATTAAATTTAAAAATATATATTACATGCTTGAACAGAGATATTTCAAAGTTTCAAGTATAAAATTAAAATTTGGTGAAAGTATGTCTAATAGAAATTATGGC
>JAHQWL010000006.1 GCA_029856155.1 Promethearchaeia archaeon | reverse complement strand
AAACCATCTTACTTGACTCGTATCTCTTATAAAAAAGATAGGAAAAGAAACACCAGCTACAATCCATAATAAAAATATTAAAAATGAATTTATAAAATTATGCTCTGGATACTTCTTTTTTAACTTTTGAGCATAATAAAGGTGAACAAACCCATTACCTATATAAAAAATTGTAACTGGTAAGGTGAGAGAGTTATAAACCATAGTATAACTAAACTGTGATTTTAAAAATAAGTTATGAAAAAAAATGCAAACAAGGAGATGAATTTCGAGTAAAAAATTATAAAAAAAAGTATGAGTTATTTCCTATATAATTTATTCACTATTTAATTTCAGAGAGCTCAACGCCCTTAGTTTCTTTAAGGAATAAAACAGCTAAGGGTATAACCACTAAATTGCCCATCACAAATATAATGAACGTAGGACCTAATCCCAATGATAAAATAACAACACTACTAGATAATAATCCTATTGTGCCTCCCACCGCTCCTATTAAACTCCTAAATCCTACACCAGTACCCCTTCTATCAGTGGGAAGTGTTTCTATCGTAATAAGTCTAATAATCCCTATAGAACCCCAGAAAGCGATATGACTCATTGCATATCCACACATGACGATACCATAAGCATTTTTGGTATTTTGAGCTCCAATTACCCATATTATTACTGATACAGGTGCTAAAGAAAACCAGAGATATAATAAGGGTTTTCTTCCAATTCGATCGGCGAGGAATCCATTCAATCCATATGCAATCAAAACTGTAAAAATTGTAAGGAAAAAAATACTTGTAACTTGGTCTTGAGTTAAAGTGCCAACGTTATGAATATATTTTTCAAATAAATTTAGATATATTGATGATCCTCCACGTAGAAAGACGATAAGTAAAAGAAACAGATAGGGTTTGCGATTCTCTATTTTAAAAATTGATTTGACATCTTCTTTAAATGATCTCGATTCAAACGATCCACTCTCTTTCATTAACCTAAATTTCGATGGCTCTTTTAATGTTAAGAAAATTATCATGCATAATAAGAACCCGAAAACCATCGGGAATAACGTCATCCCTTGCCAAAAAGGATCCGTTTCTGTTATGAAAATCAATCGAAATATCACCATTATAATAGCCCCCACTAAGCCAACCATCATAACTATATTAGAGTAAAATGCACGCTTGTTCGACTCAACTTCTTCGTTAATATAAATCAACCATATATCTGATGAGAAAAAAAAGTATAAGAAAAATACAAAAATCATATACATGACATAGTTTGTAGATAAAAACATTCCTAATGATGCAACCGCAATTCCCCCTACTGTAATCCCGAGCATCTTCTTTCTTCCAAGTTTATCTGATAAATATTGACTAAAAAAGAGAAAAACCATACCAATTGTAACTAAAGCGCTCGCAAAAGCCATTATAGAGTCTTGTCTATTAGTTGATAAGCCAGTTAAAAAATCACCCGCGATTGCCGAAGGAATTACTCCAGGAAAAAGTGTAGCATAAGAATCGAGAATCTGTGTCAACATTAAAATAAAAAACATATATCTAAAATATGAACCTTTTCCAGAATTTTCTTTTTCCATATTAAAACACTTTATTGTTTTAAATTATCTCTCTAAAAATTTGAGAAAAATTTGTTATATTATACTTTTTTTTTAAGATATTTATAGTTTTAATTTCTGAATACAATAATTGCTTAACTTAAAAAGAAGTATTAACAAAGGGATGTGAATTAGAAAATAAAAATTAAATTAAAAGGTGAAATTAAAGCCCTAATAATAGAATTTCATCAATTGCCTTATGAAGCTTCTTTAAATTATCTTCTCCAATAGCTTTATCAACTTGCACTTTTAAATCAAAAGCAGTACTTAAAGCTTTAAAAAACGTGTTTTGAAGGACATCATTGAACTGTGACTTTTCTTTCTTTTGTTCCTTAAATTCATCTACTCGCTTAATCATAGCTTCTTCATAATCTTTATTCGTAACGGTTCTTAGCTCTGCTAGTTTACGGATTTTCATCCCATCTTTATCTTCAACGAATTCTTCAGGCATCTAGGTATCCTCCTCCTTAGTAATTCCACCATTACGGGCTACTTCTTGTTCAATTTCTTCTACAGATTGACCTGTGGTGGTGTCAAACTCATTTTTAACTTTTGCTGTTATTTGTTTTGCTATTTGTTTCTCAATTATAGGCCTATGAAGTGTATTCATTGTACAAAAACTTATTTCCTTCACGCTTTTATCTGGCATTGCAACTCCAAAATGTACGATGCATCTTTTTGTTCTTTCGATATCCAGGTTATAAGCATCTTGAAAATGCATACTGGAAAGTAGCAACGCACCATAACTAAAAGAGCTTACACTCTCCCAATCTCCACGCATTAAAAGTCTTGAAAACATTTCCATGAGTTTTCCCGGTTTTTTCATATATTGCAGTATTCCTAATAAAAATCTTGCTCTTAATTGAGTCTTATCAAGAAAATTTAAACCTTTATCTAAAGTTTTACCAAAATCACCTAATAAATCTTCAAAAACTCTGAGTTCTTTCTTTTCTTTATGTTTAATTTTCTCCCAAAAACGGTTAGCAAAATCTATGACTTTTAAAGGATCGAAATATTCCATTATCGGCATCATTTCGCCCGAATCTGGATCTACTACCATATAGCTCGCAAAACCACAATCAGGATGACAAGTAAATTCTATCGGTTCAACATCCGCCAAATAGGCTATGACTCTGCCAAATTCCACAATAGTACTTAAAGGATACCACGCATTTTCCATCGCTATTTTTCCACCAGTTTGTTCCTCTATAACCTTTAGCACATCTGCGTTGGTGATTCTTAAATCCTGTCTTTCTTCAAATGCGATACGCCCGCATAGAGATACAGGTTGGAAGGTAATACCTCGTACAACATCTACATTATCAATAGCATATTGAATGATATTTCCAACCTCAATATCAGTAATTCCCTTAGCAATTGTAGCAACTAATACAATAGAATCAAGTTTAGCCTTACGGCAATTATTGATGACTCTTTGTTTGTATACCATGAGATTCTTAATACCTCTCGTTTTTTCATATGTAATATCGTTGATTCCATCGAATTGGAAGTAAAGTGTATCTAATCCTGCCTCTTTTACTTTTTTAGTCCACTCAAGACCACCATTTTTCTGTTGAAAACCATAACCATTTGTAGCTACAATAACCTCTTTGAATCCATTATCTTTTGCCATTTTACAAATTTCGGGAAAATCTTTTCTAACTGTTGGTTCTCCACCGGTAAACATTATTGCAATCGCGGGGATAGGCTTACTTCTGAAATGCTTCATAATTCTGTCAATTTCTTCTAAAGACGGTTCAACTAAATAACCAGATTTTTGTACGTTTGCATAACAGAAATTACAATTAAAATTACAGCGATTGGTTAAGTCAATTAATGCTAAGGAGCAAGTTGAAAGATGCTCTGGGCATAGACCACAGTTGTAAGGACAACCTCGTGGATCATCACCACCGCAATCAGGAGGATTTGCTTCTCCATCTTTATCAAATTTCCAAATAATCTTTCCATCTTTATCTTTTATGGCCCAATGGGTCCATTTATAATATTTAGCAGAACTGCTTATCTTATCCTTGAATTCACCATGTTCTTCACAAGTTTTTTTCATCCAAATTTCATCATTATCTTCATAAACTTCGGCACCAATTGGTTCTAAACATTCTGGACAAACGCTACGCGTTTTGCGATAATAAGGTATCTTTAAATATTCATCATCGTCTAAATGGTACATATAATCACTTTTTCTTTTAAAATAACTAGTCTTACTTTATTAAAATAAGTATTTATACAAAGATCAATTTTTTTTACTTTTAAAGTTAATCTTACTTTTCCTACTTTTGAGAATATTATTTGTAAATAAACTTAAAAATTAGGCTTTTTTGGGTTCTATTAGCATTTTTTGGAGTCTGTTATTTTTACTATAACTAATTTGTAAATGTTTATAATAATAAAAAGTAAAGTAAATACTTAGGAAAATATAAGTAAATTCGATGAGAAAAAAATGAGTAATGTGAACTCTGGTTTTGTAAACGATCAAAATATGATTTTAGCTACTGATTTTTATCAATTGACAATGGGTGCTGCTTATTATCAGTATAACCTTGAAAATAAAATTAAAGAAGAAGATGATATCGCAACCTTTGAATTATTCATTAGAAAATTGCCTAGAAATCGTAATTATTTAATTTTTGCAGGTTTGGAACAAGCAATTCAATATCTACTTAACGCTAGATTTACAAAACGATCAATTGAATTTTTAAGAAATAAGACAGTTTTCAAAAATATTGATACACGGTTTTTTGATGACTACTTACCGAATTTTAAATTTAATATTGACGTATGGGCAATGAGAGAAGGAAATTTTTTCTTTCCAAATGAACCAATATTGAGAGTCCAAGGACCAATATTTCATGCTCAAATTGCAGAGACTTATTTACTTAATGTAATTAATTTTCAAACGTTAGTTGCGTCTAAGGCATCTCGAATTAAAAATCTAGCTCCAGATAAAATATTTCTTGAATTTGGCACAAGAAGATCACACAGTCCCCTCGCAGGAGTATATGCTGCTAGAGCAAGTTACATTGCGGGATTCAACGGCACTAGTAATGTTATAGCAGATCTTGAATTAGGGATTAATTCTACTGGTACTATGGCTCACAGTTTTGTTCAGAAATTCGAAAATGAGCTAGAAAGTTTTAAGTCATATTATAAAATTTATAACGAAAACTCTATCCTCTTGATAGATACCTATGATACAGAAAAAGGAGCCGAGATGTCTAGCAAATTTGGGAATAAAATAAGAGGTGTAAGATTAGATTCTGGTGATTTAATTGACCATGCGAAAAAAGTGCGAAAAATTTTAGATAATAATGGATGTGAAAAGGTATTAATTGTTGCAAGCTCAGATTTGAATGAGTATAAAATAAAAGAGATTATTGATAAAAATGCACCAATTGATGCGTTTGGTGTTGGAACTGAATTAGCAACCTCGCGGGACGATCCAACAATCGCAGGAGTATATAAATTAATTGAATATAATGGAATTCCAAAAATAAAAATCAGTGAAGATAAATTAACATATCCAGGGAAAAAACAAGTATACCGAATTTTCGATAAAGATAATAAATTTAAAGAAGATATACTAGCACTTGAAGGTGAGCCTGCTCCTCCCAACTCCGAAGCGTTATTATTACCAGTTATGAAAAAGGGGAAATTAACCATTAAATTGCCGAAATTAGATGATATACAGAAATTTTATTTAAACAATATTAGGTACTTACCCGATTCCTATTTGAAATTAGAGGAAGCTCATCTTTTCAAACTCAAGATATCAGAAAAATTAGATAATCTTACAAATTCTTTGAAAAGCAAATATCCTTAAGTCTTATTTTCGATTAGTTGGGATAAGTTTCTTTTAAGATCAACATTTGTTAGTTTAACACTTACATCCCACAATTGTTTCGATAAAGTAGCATCATAAGATATCTCAACAGACTTCGTTTCTTTTCTCTTTTTAAAATATTTTCCACTTGATCCATCTATATCGGGAGTTGACGCTAAATATATTGAAGTCTTAGCCCCACGCTTCGGGTTTTTCATAAATAAGCCCACTAAATGGTAAAAATATTTGACAAAGGGTCGAAAATTACGTATCATATTCGTTTTTACATATCCTGGATGAAGACAATTTACTGAAACCCCTGTTCCTGTGATTTTTTTGGCAAATTCGTAAGTAAAGAGAACTACTGCTAGCTTTGATTGCGCATATGCTTTTAATTGACTATAATGCTTTTCACCATTTAAATTATCGAAATCAATTGATTTTGCTTGGACACTTGATGCCACGTTTACAATGCGTGCAGGAGCACTTTTTTTAAGATATCAAAAAATAAAATACTTAACATAAATTGAGCCAAATAATTTACTGCAAAAGTTGTTTCAATTCCATCTTCGGTTAACGTATGTTTTTTTAAATTAACTCCAGCATTGTTAATTAGAACATGCAATCTATCATCCTTTTTTTTAAACTCCATTACTAGATTGTGAATGTCTTTTTGAGAAGATAAGTCAGAAAGGATTAGATCGATTGAATCTGTATCGGATTTTTCCTTTATTTCGGCTATTGCTTTTTCTGCTCGAGCTTGATCCCGACAAACTAAAACCAATGTCGCCCCTAATTTTGCTAAACCTATTGCGGTTGCTTTACCAATTCCGGAATTAGCACCTGTAATCATACAGATTTTTCCTTTCATAATATTAGATTTACTATTAGTAATTTTAGCCATTATTAGTATCCCGCAAGAATAAATTCCTAATTAAAAGAGGATATATAGAAGAATAAAGTAATACTAATAAAACTTTTCTGATTTCAAAATAAAGGAATTAATTATAAGAAAAGTTTACATAGGTGTGTAATTTGATTTTTTATTTCTTAGTAATTTTCCTTACATTCTTAACTGTGAATCCCCAAAAATTATCTTTTACAAGTTTTCCACTAAAACTGATCTTATCTCCATTTATAAAATGGTTTTCATTTTGCAATTTGTCACTAATTCGTACTTTTAATTTTTCAACGTTTTCAGTATCTGTTTCACGATAATCGCTTGCTTTTTTTAATTTAGGACCTAGTTTGAGATTTCCAAGTGAAGCCATAAAAAAAGTTGTTATATTTCCTTGAAATTCAGATTCCTTTTCAACAATATCAGTAATAATTGCCTCATATACAGTTATCGATGAATCAAGATATTTCATTATCTTCGCACTTGATGATGATTCATCAATCAAAACTGCTGTTTCTCGGATTCCATTACTTTTTACCCCTTCTTGAGCTTCAGCAAGTTTAATAGTCTTAATTTTTTTTTCAAAATCAACAGGTAGAGCTGTTAAAGTCCAATCTTTAAGTTTAAACCAATTTTGTTTTAACGAATAGATGAATCCAATCCAAAAATGACTACAAAAACCCATATTAGCCCCTATTTTACAATCACAGTCACGTTCAGGATTCACTATATTTTTTGAATTAATTGATAAATAAGATTGCGTTTCCCAATTCCATCCTTTAAATTTTAACTCGATTTCATGCTTGCTCCGATTTACAATCTTAATTTCAGCAATACTCTCTCTATCTTCACCATTAATTTTCTTAATTGCTAAATCAATTCCAGCAGATATAATTTCAATTTCTTTTTGCTGTAAGAGCTCCTTTAATTCTTCTTCTGCTAATGAATCAAGAACAAAATCAATAATCTCAGATTTCTTCAATTTTGAAAATCCTTTTATTTCAAAATCTCGACATATCTGTTTCAAATCATCAACACCTAAGTACTGTAAAAGAAATTTCAAGTAAGTTCTTTCATCTATTTCTTTATTCATTTTAAATCAAGCCCAATAATTTTAAATTGTGAATTCTCCAAATATAATTTGAATATATTGCTTATAATTATAACTGTTGCAAAAATTGTTCATTAACTTAATTTGACATTGTCCCTTTAACAAGAACTTCTGTCAAATTTTCAATAAGTTCTTCCTCTTCAAGTTCAAAATCACTCCGAATCCACCAAATAAAGACTCCAAGTACCGTAGATGTCCAAACTCTAGCGGTTATTTTAGGATTTTGATCTCGAGTTCCGAATTCTATTAATCTTGAGATTATTTTTTCCACCTCATTCGTAAAATTGTCAATAATCTCATTTCTTTTGTTTCGATATTTTTGATCCATCCCTCCCATTTGCTCGAAGAAAATTAAAAAAGTCTCTTTTTTTGCTTTAAACATTTTTGCATATCCTCGAAAAAGATTTTTAACAGCAGAAATTGGAGGAATTCTCTTATCTTTAAAATAAACGAATAACTCTCGAAATTTGCTGATCATAAGTTCCGCTAATCCACTAATTAAGACTTCGATAACTTCCTCTTTACTTTTAAAATAATTATAGAAATTTCCTACAGATGTACCTGCCTTTTTTGTGATATCTTTGATTCGAGTATTATTAAATCCTTTTTGTTCAAAAACAGATAGAGATGATATTAAAAACAGATTTCTCTTTTCCTTCTTTATTATTTCAGACTTTTTTTCTCTTAAAAACACTTACAATCAACTCACAAAATCATGAACAATTTATAAAATTTCAAAATTCATTAAAATTATTATTACATGTTAAGAAATTATGTTAAAATTTATTACTTTTTAATTTTCAAATTCCTATAGATTTATTATGTTTTTGGGGACTCTATCATCTTCTTATCTTCAATATCTATATCTATCTATAAGTAGTAAGAAGCTATATACAATTTAAGGAGAGAGTAAAAAAAAGAGGTGAAGGAAGGGAAAATAATGGGAATTCTTAAAATAGTGTTATTTTTATATCTTTACCTTATTTTTCGTTGAATAATAAAGATAATAAAAAAATAAATGAACGTTCATTCAGTGAATGGGGATTCGGTAAAATTTAAGAAATTTTAACCTTTGCAAGTGTAGGAAAAAATTTATATAGTCGACTGTCTTTATTAATAGAAATAATTATTTAATTAAAAAAACATTTGAATAAAACACGAATAATTGAGGTGAAAAAATAGTTGAGTATTTTGAATCCGGATTTTCTCTTAAAATTTGGTGAGATAAAATTCGCAGAAGAAAATAGCATGCCGATAAATGATTTTGAACGTGCTTTAAAGCGTTACTTTTCAATTCGGGAAAAGAAGATGCCACGTGGAAGGTACAAGTTCGGTGAAATTGATAATTCTTTAGTAAAGGATTTTACTCGTTCTTTTTTGAGTTATTTTGAATAAATTTTTAAATATAACTTTTTGATGATATAAAACATATTTCTTGTTTTTATTTTCTTAATTTTTAACTATAAACCCTAATTTTTAGATTTTTATTATTTTAAAATTCCTTAAGTTTATAACATAATCATTTTTCTCAAAATTACAATTGTTGGTGTATAAATATGGGATTATTGAATGAAATCGAAGAGGTATTTATTGAAACCAATGGAATTAGACTTCATACTATCATAATAGGAACTGGAGAACCCTTAATCTTACTTCATGGCTTTCCAGAGTTTTGGTATTGTTGGTCAAAAGTAATTCCCCTCCTTAAGGATGATTTTAAATTAATTATACCGGATATGAGGGGATATAATTTATCTGATAAACCGAAAGATGTAGAAAACTATAAAGTAGAAATTTTAATAGAAGATATTAAAGGTTTGAGTGAAGAATTAAAATTGGGAAAATTTAACCTTGCTGGACATGATTGGGGTGGTGCTGTAGCTTGGATCTTTGCCGAAAAATATCCTGAGCTTTTAAAGAAATTAATAATTTTAAATGCCCCTCATCATATAATTTTTCAACAAAAATTAAGGACAGATAAGGAGCAACAAAAAGCTAGTTTCTATATTTTTGAGTTTTTAAAACCGAATGGAGAGAAGTTTATAATTGAAGATGATTATAGTTGGCTTAAAAAAGCCGTTTTTACAAAAGATTTTAGTGAGAGTGATAAAGAAAAATATATTGAAGCGTGGTCTCAGCCTGGGGCAATAGTGGGAGGAGTGAATTATTATAGAGCAAATGTTAGTTTTAAAGAATGGAAAGGAATTATAGATGTTCCTACCCTAGTACTTTGGGGAATGAAAGATATTGCTTTGAAACCTCAATTACTAGAAGGATTATCCAATTATGTTAACGATTTACGAATAGAAAGACATGAAAAATCTTCCCATTGGATAACTCATGATGCCCCTGAATTTGTCTCATCTAAAATTCGAGAATTCATTCAAAGTTAGTTCCTTCAAAGTAATTCCTTTTTATCTTATATTATACTAATTTTAATTTAAAAGTTTTTTAAGTTGGGAAAAAATCTAAGATTATTGTATTATTCTGAATATTATAGAACAAAATAAATAAATTTATAAGGTTCATTTATTGGTTACAATATAAAAGTAAGTGAAAAAATTTATTTCATTTCTTAGATTTCATTAATTAGATAAAAAAAAATTAAAAAAAATGGAAGAAGACAATAAAGAATACGGTTGGACAATAAAACTCGATTGGCTAAACATTTTATCATTATTAAACCTCGAAAGTATTAGCCAGATTCCAGAATACAAAAGGGATAAGGCAATAAAAAGGATTACGAAGTTTTATAGCCCAAAAGCACTTATGAACTTTGAACCTAGCTATTTAGATAATCTTGTGGTAAATGAATTAAAAGAACTGATGAAGAAGGAATTACTACTAAATGCAAGAAGACAAGAAAAAATTGAAAAAGAACTTCGTGATAAAGTAATGCCATTGAAAAGAGGTGGTATTATAAGAATTGATCCTAGAGATCTTAAAGATTTTAAAGGAGATCCCGAAGATATGCTGAAATACTTCTATAAAAAACTCCTTGGAGAAGATGATGATGACAATGATGATGATAAAGACAACTACAAGGAAGATAATACGGGCTATTATATTTGAATTCTTAATTTAGATTATCGCTACTTCTATAGATTTTGTCTTTTAAAAACCTCAAATTAGTATGTTTTATTTTTCGGTATACCAGAAAGAATAATGCATACACTAAACCGCCCCAGATTATCCAAGATAAAGCCTGACCAACCTCCATATTTAAAATATAATTTATAAAATCTTCTAAAACATAAAACCCAAAATTATTCAAATCACTAGGAAAATCTACATCTTTGGGATAAAAACTAATCGCAATAACTTCATGCTCATTAGCTTTTAAAGTTTCAAAGATATTCGCAATAGTTAGATTTGTAGGATCAGATAATTTCAATTTTATAAACGTATTCAAATCCTCGTTTATATGGATATCAGATCCTCCCATACATGTAAGATTATTAAGCAAACAATACTCCCTTATTTGTTGGTATTTCGATCCATAACTCGCAGAGTTTACTATCTCAAAGCCATCAACACCCCAATCTCTTAATTGACCCAAGCTATATGGGACACCATGACCACCATTTGGATTTAGATCATAATTATAATGGTTAACTGTAATATAACCACCGTTCGCTTTCACATAACTTATTGTATCAGAAGCGTTCATCGCCAATGGACCACCAGGAGTATAAGACTCTAATGGTACAATTTCTTCTGCTAATCCAAAATAATTCATATGGATTTCTCCTGGATTTTCTGCATTTTGTGTCCATTCTTCTGCCATGAACACAATAAAATCTAATCCATATTGCTCTACATATTTTTGAGCCATTGTTGCACCTCTTATATTGTCATGGTCAGAAAAAGCAGCTCCCGATATTCCTTGCTGTATGTACCAATTAATCCTTTCTTCAACTGTAAGCCAGCCATCACTAAAGATTGTATGAACATGAAAATCGAATAAAAATTCATCATCTTCGAGTGGTACTGTGGGTTTTATTTGATGAGGCGTGAAGGGAGTGGAGATTAAAATTATATTTGCACTTAGAAGTAATACACCTATTCCAACGTAGAAAACAGTTTCTCGCTTTATTACTTGTATTTTTGCCCTTCTTTGAGTTTTTTGTTTTAAGAATTTCTTGGACAGGCTAAGTGATAGTTTAGGATGAAATAATTTGAGTAGCACAAAAGCAATTTTTAAGAAAATAAGAATCATGCTTAAATGAACAGCTAATTGTATGGGAATCATAAAATATCTACCCACAAAGAAATAACCTTGGATTAAATATCCAAAAAGAATATAAATTGCAACTATCAAAATAGAAAGGCTTAAAACTTTGAAACAAAAGTAAATCACATCAACTATAGGGTAAGAGATATATCTATATTTATTTGAACTAAACATCCCTTTTTTCTTTAGATATAAATAAACTCCTCTTAGAATAGGATAGAATATTAAAAAAAGATACATCCACGTAAATTCATACTCTAAAATGACTCCTATTACC
>JAHQWL010000005.1 GCA_029856155.1 Promethearchaeia archaeon | reverse complement strand
GCTTTTAACTTCTACTGGTTTAGATTTGACGTTAGTACGTTTTAGGAATTCTATAGCAATTATTTTTCCATTTTCACTTAAAATTCTCGGTGCATATTGATCTGCAAAGAATATGCCCTCTGGAATAGCTCCAACCTTCGAGATTTCTTTAGTAACCTGTTTTTCACCAAGGAATTGTTGTACTTTTTCAACAATTGAGTACGCATGATTACCAATAATAATCAGCTCTCTTTCAAAACCAGGTGGTATTTGAATTTCTTCTAATTTTTGCATTACTTGTTGAAAGTCTACATGAGTTTGGTCCTGTACGAAGTCAGCCATAGACTCTTCACCCCTATACAACGGACCAATATTTTGAGCTGCTCTGTCCTTGCTCCCTGCTATATTCATTCCTTCAGCAGGTTCTGGAGTGCCAAAAATATTCTTTTCTCGTAATGGATGCACATTTGGACGGGCTACTTCTGCAGCCTTTATTTCTTTTGCAATACCTGCTTCTGTATGCCCCCCAATTAGCTTAATAAATTCGGGATCCTCTTCACCCTCATCGAGTGGAACGACAGCATAGTGCATTCCGACTTGACCTCTGATTTCTTGAGATCTTTTAGCACCAATAAATTTTGATCTAACACTGCTTTTAACTCCTTTCCATAGATATACTTTTCTAGCATCATTAGAAACTAGAACATAACATTCACCCGTTTCTAATACGTTTTTAATTGGACCCTCACTAGTCATTTCAGTGGTGGTGCCGTCTGGGTTGATAAGAAATAATTGTGGCGACAAATTTAATCAATCTCCTTTTTTTTGTTGAAATTTAATATTAAAAGAATTCTAAAACCTCAACTTAAGTTTTCACAATAACTAAGTTAATAATATAATAATATTAAAAATTAATAAATCTTTATCTTGTTCTTTATTCACATTCTGACTTCTGTTTAATAAGCAGATATCGTTTTGCAAAATATTAAATAGTAAAAACGCTTTTTATCGCATTATTAATATTATTAACCATGTCTAATGTAGTAAAACGATCTCCGAGATTCTTTTTGCAATATTCCCCTAAGATACCATTAAAAAAAGCTGCTGAGCATGCGGACTCAAAAGGAGGATTATCCGTTGCTAAAAAACATGCACATAACCCAGCTAATACATCACCAGTACCACCTATAGACATCTCTGGACAACCTGTTTTATTAATTTTAATTTGCTTTCCATTAGAGATGTAATCAAATGGCCCTTTTATCAATAGAGTTAAGTCTAATTTTTTAGCTAAATCGAGAGTAATTTTACTTAGATCCTTAATATTAGTAAAAACAGGTAATTCTAAACCTGTCATTATTTTTAGCTCTCCTTTATGTGGAGTTAAAATAATGGGTAAACCTTTAATCAAATCAAGATGATCCTTTACCAATTTTAACGCATCTGCATCAAGAACCATTGGTTTCTTTTGATTTTTTAAAATTTTCAACAATTCTACAAACAATTTTTCAGTTTCTTTTTCTGTTCCCAAGCCGGGGCCGATAACTATTGAATCTGCCCATTTTATCAATTCAGTAAGTTCATCTAAAGCTTCTATATTCAACCAGTTACCTTTATTAGTTCTTATGATCATATTGGGAGAATAATTTCTAAGTACGTTGCCTATTACTTCTGGTACATATGTAATAACTAAATCTATCCCGAAATTAATTCCGGTTAAAGAAGCATACGCTGGAGCACCAGAGTAATTCTTAGATCCTCCTACAATTAATATTTTCCCAAACTCCCCTTTATGAACATCAATTCTCCTTTTTTTTAAGGTTTGTATAAAATTGCCTTTGCCTACGAATAGCCTCGCCTCTGGCGGAATTCCAATTGATTTTTCAATTATTTCTTTTATATATTCACTACTGCAGGACAATCCTTTTTTTCTTCTATGAAACGTAATTACTAGATCTGATTTAACCGCCTTATCAGAGACAGCTCCTGTATTGGGATCTAATCCTGATGGTATATCAATGGAAATTACTGTAATCCTTTCATTTTCTACTTTTTTAATCTCGTTTATTAAATCTATTGCAGAATTTATAGGTTCTCTGATCTTTCCTTCTATTCCCGTTCCTAACAATGCATCAACAATTACCCCATAATCTTTATTTTCTTTAATAATATTTCCTATTTTAATTAAATCTGTGGAATCTTTTACTATTTCTACCTCAATAGAATAATTAAGGTTGTTTAATATTATATTCCAATTTAATTGAGCTTCTTTTGTTCGAATTTTATCTGGATTACCAACTAAAATAACGAAAACTTTAACTCCATAAGAACTTAAATGCCTAGCAACAACAAATCCATCTCCTCCGTTGTTTCCTGTTCCACAAAAAATTACTGCTTTCTGGTTTATCCCTAAATAATTACGATTCATAATTTTAGCTGCGACAGAATAACCCGCACATTCCATTAAGTGACTTTTAGGTATTCCTAGCCATTCTGAGTTATTATCTAAAATTGCCATCTCTTCAGAACTAATCTTTTCAGAATTTAACAGTTTCATAATATTTTTATTTAAGATTTTGATATAAAAAACCTTTTAGTTTCAAACCAATTTTTAATTGAAAAAATTATTCATTATTCAAAGATTACTTAATTAAAACAGTAATTTTGAATTAAAAGAAAATTAAGAAAATGAGTGAAAATCTAAAAATATACCAAGAACAGGGTAAAAAAATAGAGGAATTTCTAAGACCATCAACATATCCAATTGCAATTAAGCTTATACAAGAGGAATCAGAGATTCCTAGCAATTATAAAAAACCCAAATCTGATTTACAAATTCAAACTTTCCTATGTCAAACATTTAAAATGGTTCGTAATTATGGCTGGACTATGGTTGTAACAGAAGAAGATTGTATTTGTAAATTAGCAAGAACGGTATATGGATGGGATTCAATGACAGAAGAAACAATAAATTTTGGTAATCAGTTCAATATTGGTCTTTATGCAAAAGACATTGAAACCTCCAAAAAATTTCAAAAACACCTTTACATTCTGAAGAAAAAATGTTTTGGTCTTGTTATCTCTCCCTTAACAAGAACGAGAGTTGAGCCTGATGTGGTTCAAATTTATTGTAATCCTGCACAAGCTACAAGGCTAGTACAAGCTTACCTTTATATGAAGGGGGGAGTACTTGATTTCACATCTGCTGGAAGAGTTGGATCTTGTCATGAAGGTGTAATCAAAACTATTAAAACTAATGAACCTCAACTAGTAATCTTAGGAAATGGTGATAGAGTTTGGGGAGGGGCAGAAGATTCAGAGGTTATGTTCTCAATTCCAAAAAGCAAATTGGAAATTGTCTTAGATGGATTAGAAGCAACACATAAAGCAGGTTTGAGATATCCTATTCCTAAATATATGAATTATAACCCAGGATTCCAAAGTAAATTTGAGAAAAGAGCAAAACAAAGAGCTGGAGGCACAATTGTTAAAGAAAACAAGTAATGAGAAAAAAAAGATATAATATAATTCAAGATTTGAAATTCAGGAAATTATAGATCAGGCATCCTTAGACCAACCAGTGGCATAGCATCTACTCCCGTTAGAAATGTTTCCACCTTATATTTAAATCCTTCAATTTCAGAATAGATTAATTGCATTTCTGTAATTCGTTTAAGCAATTCTTCATATTTTCCTTGTTTTACTTCTGCGACACTAAAAACTTTAATTCCCTTTTTAGTAGCTTTCACTCCCATTGGTACAAGGTTTTTTTCTAAAGATCTATCCATAGGATATTTCTTAGTTACTTCTAGATATTTTTGTCCGACCTCTTTTTCCTTACCAAAAGGAATCCAGCTTGTTGTCATAATTAATACCATACTTACAACCCTCTTTTTCTATTTCACTTAATTTTTATTGGATTTGAAGATAATTAATAGTTAAATAACTAGAAATATATGCTTTTACAATTTGGTAAAAAAATCAAATCCTTTTCCAAATATTCTAAATTGTGTCAGTTTTAATTAGAAAAGATTAAGTTAAATCCATTATTTTCACCAATATTAAAGAGTATATTTTTACTAAAATTCATACTACTATCAGTGAATAAATTATTATGAGCAAATTTCAAAAGATGACAACTTCCGCCCAAAATGCTATGATTCACGTAATGAATTTGAATAAAGAAGATGATGTTTTGGTTGTGACTGACATTTCTACTAAAAGAATAGGCCAAGCGTTTTATAATGCAGCTATCGAGTACGGTTCGTCAGCACAATTATTTATCTTACCAGAAAAAGAACGACCATTATCAGAAATACCAAATCAAATGAGTGCGTTAGCTAAGGGGAAAACAATAGTTATAAATGCTTTTAAAGGATTGAGTGATGAAACTCCATTTCGAGTTAAATGGATAAAAGAAATAATTGCTACTAAATCAATTCGATTAGGTCATGGTCCAGGTATTACTAAATCTATGATGACTAAAGGTCCTATGAATATTGATTATAAAAAAATGGAAGATATAGCAGATAAAATGATTAAAAATTTAGAGAATGCTAAAAGAGCACATGTCTCAGCACCAGGAGGAACAGATATTGTGTTGTATATCGAAGATCGAGGATTTTCTATGGATGTTAAAATTACCAAGGATCCTTATCTTGCGAATCTACCATGTGGTGAAATATGGTGTGGACCCATTGAATCTAAGGGTGATGGCATTATTGTATGTGATGGTTCAATTGGTGATATCGGTAAAGTAAAGAAACCCCTAGAAATAAATGTGAAAAACGGAAAAATTGTTAACATTGAAAGTGAAGATCGAAACCTAATTGAAGAAGTTGAGAAATTAATTAATATAGATGAAGAAGCGAGAGTTATTGGAGAGTTGGGAATAGGTCTAAACCCTGGTGCTAAATTAAATGGAATTATGCTTGAGGATGAAAAAGCTCTTGATACAGCTCATATTGCTTTTGGCAATAATATTGACATGATTGGTGGGCAGAACAATTCAAAAACACATAGAGATTTTTTATTCTATAAACCAACAATAAAAATCACTTATAAAGATGATTCGACTAAGGTTTTAATTAAAAAAGGGAAATTCTGCTTTTGAATACCCTCACTTTTTTCTAAATGAAAATTCTTTCATAATAAGAATGCCGGTGGAGGGATTTGAGCCCTCGAACCTCCAGAATACATCCAGTCTGACCCATTTTTTCAGTAGGATTATGAGTCTGGCGCTATAACCAGCTAAGCCACACCGGCTCTTTTGTTTTAATGGAGCCTCAAGGGGGCTTATCCTTTTCGAGCTAAATGCTCTCATATTATGATCCCCCGACCTTTGCCTTACCAAGGCAACGCTCTACCAGCTGAGCTATTGAGGCACTTTTTTTTTAAATCCTATGCTACTAACTTTAAATTATTGCTAAATTAAAAATTTTCTTACATGTTTAGGTTTTATTTAATTCCAAGGATTTTAATTTGATTTTTTAAGAGGTTATAATTTAGTTAAACCAACTTTAATTCTAGTAAGATAAAAAAAAAAGAAGATTTGAGAGACTATAAATTTCTTGTTAATAATTAAGCCAGAAATAATGAGCCTAAAGTTATGTAGAATTGAGCCATTACATATGTAGTCATTATGATAAATCGTGCGTTGGTAAATTCTCCAGCCCATTTATTTACTGCTATTGAAGAATCTGAAAAAATGAAAGATATAGAACCTATGTGGTTCTATCTAAATATAAATAAAAAAATAGAATCCTCCCTCAAAATAACTATTTGAAATAAATAATGTCACGTTATAAAAAAACAGTTCCAGTAATCTTCTAAAGACGATAAGAATTATTCCATTGGTTATTGTATCCCAAAATTTCAATTTACATCCAATATATAGGATTAGAAATACAGCACAAGTATCAATAATAAGGAGGATTAGACTAAGGAAAGGACGTAATGGAGAAAAGAGGGGTACAGTGAAGGAGTAATATAGTATATTTTTAGCAATAATTATAATTACTACCCACAATAGAATTCTTAGGATAAAATCCCCAACCTCAAGTTCAGTTTTTTTTTCTCTTATCAACCAAATAAGGAAGTATGAACTGAGAGAAATTACACCTACTAAAAACCCAATATCTAATAAAAAAATAAATCCATTCATAATATTTACCTCCTAAATAGGTCCATAACTCATGCTTCCTGTAGTAATTATACTAAAGATTATGCTTAAAATCCTGCTTACAAAAGAACAACCAAGAGTTCCAACCGCATATACTAATATAGAGATAATTATTGCTCTCTTTAATCCTAAATCGTAGATATAAATGATAAGCATAGTAGAGATCAATATAGAGAAGATAGTAAACACGATCTGAAAGAACCATTGGATAGCTATATTTCTAAAATTCAGCCATGAGTCTACATATGTTGGGAACGCAGTAAAGGTTATATAAGCACTTATACGAGAGATGATCAATAATGAAATTATGTATTGAATACTAATAATTACATAAGGATATATATATCCTCTCCTCTCGTTCTTATAACACGCCATTTTATGAATAATAAACGGAGTAAGTCCAAAGTTCAAGAGATACACAAAAATGTTTAGAACTAATATTGTCATATCACTAGCTTCTGAAATGGAAAACACCTCTGTTCTTATAGATCCAAATTATCCCTATAATCAATAGAAATAAAGTGACAGTAATATACACAACCACACTTAATACTAACTGTATTGTACGAAAGACTCCAAACCTGCCAAATTGACTGAGAGTGTTCGGTAAATAAACTATTATTACTACTAAACTTAAAATCCCTAAGATTAAGCAAATTACTCCTAACACAAGTGTTTTTGGTAATTCTTTAAGTTTTGATTTAATACGAGTCATGCATATTCTTTAATTAATTCTTGTCTTGTTTTTAAATATTAATAGTGAGTATTTAAAATTTATCTCTTGTTGATTATCACTAAAAAAATAATAATGATCATTTTTGTTCGTTATTGCCTTCTTTAGGTAATTATTTTCATTTCTAATGGATAATTTTGAAATTGAGCACAATTATAGGTATCTAAAGAAAAAATTCAAAAAAAAAAAAAAATAATTAAAATTAAGCGAGAAACAGCGCGCCTAAAGTAATGTAGAATTGAGCCATAACATAAGTCGTCATAATAATAAATCGTGCGTTGGTAAATTCCCCCGCCCATTTATTTACTGCTATTGAAGAATCTGAAAAAATGAAAGATATGGACCCTACATAAATCAGAATTGATGCTAATCCTTGAACTGTTGATAATCGTACTAGGGCGGCGATGTGCATTAATAATATAGCTGCCATATAGACTAATACTGGAATTTTCATGTCTCCGGATTTGTTTAGGAATCTTGGTACCGTGAAAATCAGAATAAAGATTGCTGGCCCTAGTAAAAACAAACCCCATGGATTAAATGTCGTATAATCTGTTATGGAGAAGAAGAACGCTAGAATATAGAAAAGTTGGTTAATTAAAAACGCTCCCATTCCAAACAAAAACCACTTTTCTTCATCTTTAAGCATTAAAAAGATATCTCCAGCACAACCACCGATTAACGCAACTACAATCAACCAATTAACATTAGCTATTGATGATATATCAATTACTCCAAAAATATAAAATAGTATTAACATCGGCATTAAGAGGGGTTTAGTAATATAGATAATTTTATCATTATCCTTATATTCACCAAACACTTCAATTATAGTAAAAATAAAGAATAACACAAAGAAGATGTATTCAATCATTATTTTTCACTAAAGAGATGTGTAATTTAATGATATTCTATTAATTAAAAAGAATTTATATAATTTTGGTTTAATAATTACAGATTTGTGATTTCACTTTACACTGTATAAAACAATAGATTTAAATATGAAAGAATTATATTGTTCTATATCGAACGTTCGATTTAGAACAATCGAAAAAAACATTAAAAATGTAGGAATTATATATGGAAACAATGTCTTTTCGTTTTGGAATTGATGACTATATTTATTATAATAAATCAGTTTCCCGAAAAAATGACATATATAAAGAAATAGTTTCTCATGAGTTATATCATGTTAAAAAATTTGATAAAGGTGAAAAAAAATAAATAAAGTTAAAACAGGATGGAAGATGCCATTAATGCCTCTTCCAATAGGTTTATTAGGCGCTCATGTTAATGGTAAGCCAAACTTCAAAACTGTTGTGTGGTTTAACATGATCCATGATGACCCACCCTTGATTGGTGTTGCAATGTCAAAAAAACATTACACTAGCCCCGGTCTTAAGGAAAATAGAACATTTAGTATCAATATTCCGACTAGTGATATGCATGTTGTGACAGATTATTGTGGTCTACATACAGGTTCAAAGGTTGATAAAGCTAAGGAGTTCGAACTATTTTATGGGGATCTAAAGACTGCTCCAATGATTAAGGAATGTAGTGTAAACATCGAGTGTAAACTTGTAGACATTAAAGATTTCAAAAATACTGAATTATTTATTGGAGAGATCGTTGAAATTTATTCAGATGAAAAATATGTTAAAGATCAAGAGCCAGATGTTAAAAATTTTGATTCATTTATATTTTTAATGCCAAATGGTCCATACAGGAAAATGGGGGATTATTTAGCAGAAGCATATGAAGTAGGGACAAGTTATAAACCTAAAAAATAAAAATTTTTTTTTAAATCAAAATTAAAATTATAATTAAAATGTATCAATAGAGGGATAGAATTATGGAAAAAATAATTGCTTATTGTGGAATTGACTGTTCAGAATGCCCTGCATATTTAGCCACTCAAAAAGACGATTATGAAGAAATTAAAAAAGTCGCGAAAGAATGGTCAAGTGAAGCAATGTCATTTAAACCTGAAGATATTTATTGTGATGGATGTATTTCAGAAGCAAAAAATTTTGCTTGGTGCAGTGAGTGTCCAATAAGAATTTGTTGTCAGGAGAAAGGATTTGAAAATTGTGCATATTGCGATGATTATTTCTGTGATAACTTAAAGATGACTTTCGATAAGATTCCTTCAGCTAAGGAGAGATTAGATGAAATAAGGCGAAATGTAAAATAGAATAAAAAAAAAGTAGAGAGGTATATAAAATGGAAATAGAAGAAGCAAAAAAATTAAGTCTGGAACTAATGGAATCCTCTAAAGCAGCGTATCTAACAACAGTTGATGCCGAGGGATACCCTATAACAAGAGCAATGTTTAACCTAAGAAATAAGGAACAGTTTCCAGAATTTGTTGAGTTTTTTGCTGGTTTAAATAATAAATTTGAAATTTATATATCAACTAATACATCCTCATCCAAAACGGAACATATTAAGAGGAATCCTAAAATTTCTGTGTATTTCTGTGATCCAGAAGACTTTAAAGGAGTTATGTTTGGAGGAGAAGTAGAACTTATTGACGATATGGATGTAAAGCGAAAAATTTGGTTAGATTGGTGGACAAGATATTATCCAAAAGGTTTGGATGATCCAGATTATGCCTTATTCAGATTATCTCCCAAAAACGCAAGGTTTTATTATAGGTTAAATCAAGTGCAATTTAAACCAGGCGAAAAATAAATGGAAAAGGTAAGGGAAGGAGGATTTTTGATTACAAAAATCCGAAAATTATCAGAACGGATTTTTGCTAAAATTCTTCAAGATTTTAATGTTAGTGAAATAAGTGCTGCTCAAGGTAGAGTAATGTTTCCACTTTGGCAAAAAGATAACATCTCCTTCCAGGAACTTAAAAAAAAGACTTCGTTAAGTAAAGCAACACTTTCTTATATGTTAGATAATCTTGAAAAAGCAGGCCATATAAAACGGATAAGTGATGTTAATGATAAACGTACCATTAACATAAAGTTAACGAAAAAAAATAAAGCCCTACAGGATAAATTTCTTCAAGTATCTAATGAAATGAAAGATCTCTATTATAAAAATTTTACTGAAGAGGATATTGATATTTTTGAAGATTATCTAAAACGAATTCTGGCTAACCTGACAAATTATAGTGAGAAGATCAAGGGATAAAATAAGCTTTTTAATAATTTCTTTTTATTATATTTACAATTTTTAAAAAAGAGAGTTTTTTTAACGATCCTTAACTTTAACCCTATTTGGAATATAAATTTTTAATTTAGGAATATTAATTTTTGGAACTTGAATTTTTGGCATTTTTATTTGAAATCCAATGTTTTCTTTATCATCAGATTTTTGAAGTTCATCCTCTCTAATAGATATAATACATCTCTCTTCTGTTTTTAGAGAATCAATTTCTTCTTTAAGATTTAATTCATCATCTTGGTTTTTATCGACTACTTCTTTCGATGCTTCATTTATATTGTTATTATTTAATTTTAGGAATTTAGAAAGTTTTTGATTTTTTTCAAATATTAATCCTTCATAAATTTTAAAATGATTTTCTTTGATTAATAAATCTCTAAAATCCTCACTTTTAAAAATCCAACCAGTCTGAGTATCATATAGCATTCCTGTGATTTCTATGTCAGAAAAAAAAGCTTTAAGTTCTTGTAAATCATTTATCTGCTCTATTATATTACGTATTTCATTATCAAAAGGTTTAAAAAAATCATATAATTTTGAAAGAAGATCTGAATAATTTAATGATAAACGGTTAAGAAATTTATTTGGGAGTTTCTTTCTTAATTCATTTAGATTCATCTTCGTCATGCCACAATCTAAGTGTCCTAAAATAATAATATATTTAATTTTGTATTTGTAAATGGCAATTAAAATAGATCTCATCATATCTCTAGTGTAAATATTTCCCGCATTTCTTAAGATGAATACATCTCCAGGATTAAATTGAAATATCTGGTAGACGTCTATTCTAGGGTCCATACAAGTAAGAAATAGTATCGGATATTTTGGAATTCTTTGATCAAATGAGTATATTTCCGGATTTTTATTAATTTGACTTTGAAACTGGAAATTTCCTTCAATCAACAATTTTTCAATATCTTCTAACATTTAACGGCACTCCTATTATTTGTTCATTTAGAATTCCTCTATTATATATTAATTAAAAAAAAAATTGGAATTATTTCTTGACTAAAATTTCTTTCATTTTTTTAGCTCCGCCATTATTAAAGAATTCCTTGATTTTATCAGAATATTCTGGTAAAAGTTGTAAGAATGGCAAAATTGCTCTTGAAAGTGAACTGAATGCCTCATTTCCATCTCCCATGATAAACATCTTGTCCGGACTCAGGTTTTTAAAAATTTCGGGTAAAATGTTGGTTAATTGAACGGCTAAGAATCTCTCATCCGCAGTACTCATTGCTTCAACTTGTTTCTTAAAACCTTCAGCTTGAGCAAGCATTTGTTGTTTGATATTCTCCGCTTCACCTTCTGCTTGAGCAATTAATTTCCGTTTTATTTGTTGAGCATCAGCATCAACTTCAATAATTTTTTTCTGTCTATCACCATCCGCTTCAATTTTCTTACGTTCTCTTTCTTGTTCTGCAATAGCAATCTCCTTATCCTTTCTTCGCAATTCAATTTCTTTCTCAACTTGTTGATTTTGAATCCCAACTTCATTTTGAACTTCCAATTCTCTTAATCTGGATTCCCTTTCAGCATCAGCTATAGCCATCCTCGCTTTTCTCGCTTCAACTGCTTTTTTTACTGCTTCCATATTCTTCTTTAATTCCGGTTCTAGAATATTTACCTCTCGTATTTCAATTGATTCGATTACAACGCCCCAATCCGCCGTTAATTCATGAATTTCTTTGCTTACAATAGTTATTATTTCTCGACGTTCTCGAATTATTTTTTCAATTGGCATATTAGCGCAGGTAGTTCGGATAATTGCTTCTGCAGCATTTTTAAGAATCTTTTCTACATAATTCTCATCTCTAGGAACCCATGAGACGGCGCTAAACGCTTTTTCAGGATCAATAACTTTCCAAATCAGCATTCCAACAATTGAAATGTTTTGATATTCCAT
>JAHQWL010000002.1 GCA_029856155.1 Promethearchaeia archaeon | reverse complement strand
ATAGGTTCTTGTTGGTGATAATAGAGCTTTGCCAATATTTAAATTATGCTCTTCAATCATATCTGTTAATTTATATTTACCAAAGAATACAAATTTCTCATCAATATTTTGATCATAACATTCAGGATATTTTTTATAATATTCATGCGAAAGAATGCCATGTCTAGCTAAGGTTAACCCATTGCTTCCAATGCCACTATTATATTCTTCTTCATAAGTAGCTCTTCCATAGCTAGCCAAACCTATGATAACATCATCATGTTTAATATTTCTTGCATTAATAATATCTTCTCTTTTCATAGTTGTGAAAGCAGAAGCATCCACTGCTATTGTTTTAACTATATCCCCCATATCAGCAGTTTCACCACCACACATCTTAATATTTAAGCCCAGAGAACTCAATTTTTCACTATAATCGTAATACTCCTTAATAATTGTTTCGATGACGTTCGCTTTTATAAATTGACTATTCCTTCCAAGATTATTCGAAAAGAAAATATTACCCGTTGCACCTACACTTAAAAAATCATCAAGATTCATAACCATAGCATCCCTCACAATGCCTCTAAAAACTGAAATGTCCCCTGTTTCTCTATAATACATATAAGCTAAACTTGCTTTTGTACCCGCCCCATCAGAATGAAAAATTGAGCAATACTTTTCTCGATTATCTATATCCTCTATTATTTTGCAAAATGCTCCTGGATATAAACCTTTATCTATTGATTTTAAAGCCTTATGAACATCTTCTTTTTTAGATGAAACTCCTAACTTTCTATACAAATTGTTATTTTCGGCCATTTTTCAAATTTAAAACTTATACTTACTTTTTAGAGTTTTTATTAAATTATTGATTTGTTCGACAGCGTTACCAATATATTTGTGAGGATCAAATAAATTATCTAATTCTTCTTTCGAAAACTTTTCTTTAATTTTTTGGTTTTTGATTAAAATGTCTTTCATGTATAATTCTTCTTTCCGAGCTTTTATTGAGGCTTGTCTTAATATTTCATGACCTTCTTGTCTTCCTATACCTCGATTGACTAATTGAACCATAACTTTTTCAGTAAGACACGCACCCTTTGTAAGGTTAAGGTTTTCCTCAATTTTTTTTTCGTTGAATTCTAGTCCTTTTAAATTTTGAATTAATTGTTTTATCATATAATCTAAAAGTATGAAATTTTCAGCAAAAATTACTCTTTCAGATGCGGAATTTGTCATATCTCTTTCATCTTCTAATATCATATTATCCAATGCGACATTAACATTAGATTTTAGAATTCTCGCTAAACTACATATTCTTTCTGATTTATGTGGGTTCCTTTTATGTGGCATTGTCGAACTTCCAACTTGAGTTTTCTTAAACGGTTCAAACATCTCTGAAATTTCAGTTTTTTGCAGTATTCTGTTTTCTGTTGCGATTTTAGCTAATGTTTGCCCGATTAATGCTGTTAAAAAGATGACTTCTGCATGCCTATCTCTTTGTATAACTTGATTTGCTATAAGTACCGGATTTAAATCAAGCTTATTCATTAAATTTTTTTGAATGGTTATGCCTTTTTCATCAAAACTCGCCATTGTTCCAACTGCACCGGACATTTTCCCGAAAGATATTCGATTTCGGATTTCAAGAACCCTATCAAGATGTCTACTTATTTCATATGCCCATACACCAAATCTCATGCCATAAGTGGTAGGAACTGCGTGTTGACCATGTGTTCTACCTATACAAATTAGATTTTTTTTTTCATCTGTTATCAGTAGTAAAATTTTTAATAAATCTAATAGAGAATCGTAAAGATAATTTAAAGCTTCTCTTAATTGTAGAGCAGTAGCGGTATCCTCAATATCATAGCTTGTAGCGCCAAGATGAACATATTTACCCGCATTATCTTCACATTGTTCTGCTAAACTCTTAACCATTGCCATTAAATCATGATGAATTTCTTTATCAATTTCTTTAACTCTTTTTAATTTTACATAATCTAAATTGGCTTTTTTAGTAATTTCATTTGCAGCATTTTGTGGAATGGTTCCTAATTCAGCATGGACTTGTGCTAATGCGGCTTCAACTTTCAACCAATTTTCTAATTTCTTTTCTTCTGTAAACATATTAGCCATTTCAGTTCGATATCGCGTTTCTATTGGATGAATAAATTTAGGATCCATGATTCCTTCTCTTTTTTATTTAGTCTTAATTAAAATAATGAAACATCAAAAGATATATCTTATTTTATTGAAGATTTTAATCTTAAAATATTACCATGTAAAAATCAGAAATTTTTATTGCTATTATGAGTTATATTTTGATTTACTATCAATTAAAGCAATATGTATAATGGTCAAAAATACTATTTTTTTCGATGTTATAATTGTGGAGAATGGTATTATACTAAAAGAATTATAAAATCAAAAAAATGTTGGAAATGTAACCATTCATTTTCGTTTAAAAATTCAACTAAATTTACAAAAATATGTTCAATTAGAGATGCAATCTCAATCGTTAAGAAATTAAAGGATAAGATATAAATTAGAGTCGAATTATACAAGATTTTCCTTCTAAGACTAAGATAAAAAAGTAAGGTATTTAAGCTATTCTTCTCTTTTTTTGATGATAGACTGATGATCACTCAGCTATAATTAATATTATGACATTTTAAAACCCTCCTATAAGAAAGATGGAAATTTCAGATGAATTAAAACGAATTGATGAAAATTTAATTAATCAATTAAATCGAATAGCTAACGATAAAGCTGAATATTGGGATATTAGGGCTGAAGTAAATAATGGAACTAGTTTAGATTTTACCAATCAAAAAAGTAAGGAAATTTCATCTTTTGAAATTATTAATTGTGGCATCAGAGCATTTAAAAATGGTGGTTGGGGTTTTTCTGTTTTGAAAGACTTAAAAAGAGAGTCTATTAAAATAAGCTTACAGAAAGCCATTAAATTAGCTCTACTTTCTGAATCATTAACAAAAATTAAATTTAAAATTGCTCAAAGCGATTCGTTGATTCAAAACTATGAGAGCGATAGGAAAAAGAATTTAGAAGATATTGATATTGAATATAAAATTAATCTGGTTAAAAATCATGAAAAAATTGCCTCAGCTTATTCATCCTATGTAAAAAATACCCATACTCTATATATGGATGGACACTCTCAATCCTTATTTTTAAATTCCTTTGGAAGCAATATTATTCAAGATTTATCATTTTTAAGATTATTTTGTATGGTTTTTACTAATAAAAATGGAGCTACACAGAGTTCTGTAAACTCAGTTGCGGGTATTGGAGGTTATGAAATTGCTGAAACTGAAAAAGCCATGAATTTAAGCAAAAAAACAGCTAAAGAAGCAGTAGAATTATTGAATGCTAAATCTCCAGTTGGAGGCAAATTAACGGTTATCGCAGATTCTAAATTGACCGGAACTATTATTCATGAAGCATTTGGTCATAGTTGTGAAGCAGATTTAGTGCTTAACAATGAAAGTATATTAGCGGGGATGATAGGTAAAAAAGTTGCTTCAGAAAAAGTAACAGTAATAGATAATCCCTCGATGGGTCAAGGTAAACAATTTAATTTACCCTATGAATTATTTGGTTGTTACTTTGTAGATGACGAGGGAATTCCTTCACAAAAAACTATAATTATTGAGAACGGTATTCTCAAAAATTATTTACATAATTTAGAGACTTCTTCAAGAATGAATGTACCCCCCAATGGCCATGGTAGGGCATCCGTAAGTTCTGAGAGACCTCAAGTACGAATGGGCTTTACATATATAGAACCCAAAGATTGGAATCTAGAAGAAATAATTGAAGATACCAAAGATGGAATTTTATGTAAGGATTTTCAGTATGGATATACTGATCCAACTACTGGGAATTTTCAATTCAAATGCAGAATTTCATATAAGATTAAAAATGGAGAAAGAAAAGAAATCATGAGAGATGTTTCTCTTAGTGGCATGATTCTTGAAGCTTTAAATAAAATTTCTGCAATCGGTAATGAAAAATCATTTAATTATTCAGTTGGAATGTGTGGAAAAGGTGGTCAACATGTTAGAGTATGTGATGCAGCACCCTATTTACGAATAGAGGATGTAACTGTTGGGGGTTTGAATTAAATGGATAATTCAGACATTCATTCATTAGCAGAATTCTGTTTGAAATTAATTGAAAAAGAGAAATCAGAGATAAAATGTTCAGATATTTTTTTTGAGAAAAATACTTATATCAATATTGAAATCGAAGAAAATTCAATTAAAAATAGTGAAACTGGAGAGGATAATGGTTTTTCAATCAGAGTTATTAGTAAGAATGGATCTTTAGGTTTTGCATATTCAAATAAATTAGATAAAACTACTATAGAGAAAATATGCCGAGTAGCTATCAAAATGATGAAGGTTGCAACACCGGATCCAGATTTTAAGAATTTACCAGGTTCATTCAAAAACTATCCCGTGGTGAGGGGTTTATTTGATAATAATTTAAAGTATTTACAAATAGAAGATTCCATAAATTATGTCAATGATTTGATTAAAATTTGTAAAGATGATGAGATGGCAATTTCGCAATCTGGTAACTTTGCCTCAGGTTACTCTAAAACATATATTTTTAATTCCAATGGTTTAAATGTGTCCAGAAAGGATACAAGTTGTTTAATATCTTCAAATATCATAGTTAAGGATAAGGTAAGTAAAGAAACATCTTCTGGTTATGAAAGACAAATAGAGAGAAGTCTAAGTAGGTTGAACGCTATAAATGTCGCAAATTTGGCGTTAGAAGATGCTAAAAGAAATCTTAATAGGAAGAAAATTAAAAATATGAAAGTACCAGTAATTTTAACTCCAAAAGGTACAATTAGTTTAATTTTAAGACCTGTTGCTGCAGCCATTAACGCAGAGACTTTTCAATATAAAAGAAGCTTCTTAGTAGATAAAAGGGGTGAAAAAATAGGTTCAGAGTTTTTAAATATAGAAGATAATGGATTGATTCATGATGCAGCTGGTTCTCAGATATTTGATGATGAAGGAGTCCCTTGTAAAAATAAAAAGATCTTTGAGAATGGAAATTTTCTAAAAACCGGATTATTACATAACAGTTATACCGCCGGAAAAGAAGACGTTGAAAGTACCGGAAATGCTTCTCGGAGTTCATATAATTCAATCCCATCAATTGGGATTACAAATTTTATTATGAAACCAGGACTTATAAACTTAGAAGAAATTATTAAAGATACAAAAAACGGAATTATATTAAATTATACAGGAGATTCTCCTAATATCTCAACTGGTGACTTTTCTGGATTAATTCTTCATGGAAATCTAATAAAAGACGGAGAGATAAAGGAATCGCTGAATGAAACAATGATAGGAATAAATTTGATAGATTTATTCCAAAATATTGATGCTGTTTCAAAAGAATATAGGATTTATGGAGCATTTCAAGCTCCATGGGTAAAAATAAAATCTGTGGGCGTAATTGGAGGAGCAAATTAATTAGTTATATTTAGCCGTAGATATAAGATATCAAAATATTCTTCAGTTTTATTTTTTATTTCCCACAATTCGGCAATAATTTTCTGATTTACTCCTGCTTCTGCAAATGATATAGAATAATTCCCATAAATTTTCCCTTGATTAGGCTTCAAAGTAAAATTTCCTAGTGTGAGATATAATGTTCCATTTGAGCCAGATGAGCTCAATATAGTATTATTATTACCTTTCTTTATTTTAAATCCGAATGTAAAATTTCTATCTAAATGATTTCCAACAGTTAAATGAAATGAAATAGTCTCATTAACAGATGCTACAGTTTGGTAGTTTTCTGCTCTTTTATCTTCATTTAAAATTCCAAATGTAATATCACCGGGTTCGGGAGTTAATAAATAATAGACAATAAAACCTGAAACGATAAGGATCCCAATAATCAGACTAATTTTAAGTACTATCTCAAAATGTTTATTAGAGATATTTAGGTCTTTTTTTTCATTTTTCTTAGTTATCTCGTTCATTATCTTTAAACCAAGCAATAGTTTTCTTTAATCCTTCTTCTAGTGATGTTATTGGTTCCCAATTGAGAATGGTTTTTGCTTTTGTAATAACAGGGCACCTATATGTAGGGTCATCAATAGGTAATGTTTTAAAAACTATTTTTGAATTGGAGTTGGCTAATTCTTTTATAATACGAGCAATTTCTAATATGGTATATTCTTTATTATTACCTAAATTAATAACTTCCCCTATAGCTTCATCTTTATATACCATTTTTAGTATGCCTTCAATTTCATCTACAACATAAGTAAAAGATCTCGTTTGTGAACCATCTCCAAACACAGTTATATCTTCATCATGAAGTGCTTGGTGTATAAAATTAGGAACAACTCTTCCAAACGCCGGACCATGTCTTATCCTAGGTCCTGAAGTATTAAAAATCCTTACTATTTTTGCTCTCATTTTATGTTGAAGTTCATAAGCTTTAATAAAAGCTTCTCCCGCTCGTTTGGATTCATCATAACAACTTCTAGGGCCAACAGGATTTACATTTCCAAAATAACTTTCTGGTGTTGGAATAGCTTCTTTTGGAGGATTTCCATAGACTTCAGATGTGCTTGTATAAAAGAAAATTGCATTATGGAATTTAGCAATTCCTAAAGAATTCAATGTTCCTAGAGTATTACTTCTGAGTATAGATATAGGTTCTTCCTGAAATTCAAAAGGAGATGCTCTACTCGCCATATGCATAATTATATCAATTTTTTTAATATCTGCTACACATATGCCTAATGGGTGATAACTCATCCCAAAATATATTGGATATGATATATCATGATTAATAAAGCGAAAATTGTCTTTCTCCATTAAATGTAATATATTTTTAGGTTTCCCAGAGGATAAATTATCTAAACAGATACAATGTGCCCCCTGTTCAACTAGAACATCACAAACCCAAGAGCCCAGAAAACCTGCGCCCCCAGTTACTAAAATTGTTTTTCCTTCAAAAGATATATTATCTTTTCTAAGTCTTTTTATTATCTCTTGAATGTCTTGGTTAATATCATAATTCAAATTTTACAACCTTAGAACGTATTAATATATTTGTTCTTATTAATTGTGTTAAATAAATTTTTGTTTAAGCTAAAAATTGTTTTAAAAGATCTAGTTATAGGAACTAGTAATAATTTTATGATTCTAAATAGAGAAACAATTAAAAGAGATATGAAAAAATAACAAGAAAAGATATTTAATTTGCCTTAGAACCACAATATTGGCAGAATTTTAATTCTAATGGATAATGTTTTCCACAATTAGAACATCTCTTTAATGAATTTTTAAGAATTTCTCTCCCTAACATTTCAAAAGCTTTTTCAACATTTTCGCCTGTTTTTGCCGAAGTGCTTAACATTTCTCCTTGAAATTTAAACTTATCAAAAATTTGTAGTGCTTTTTCTCTTTTTACTTTTCTCTTTAAATCACTCTTCGCTTCGATTAATATTTTTGTTTTAGGAGAATTAGGCACAGAAGAAATAACATTGATCCAATCATACAAATCATTTAGAGAGTCTTCATTTGTAATATCATATAACATTAAAGCTCCAGAAGCGCCAGACACATAAGAAGGAAAGAGGAGGCGAAATTTCTTTTCACCCGCGAAGTCCCAAATATTAAGCAGGATCTCAGTGTCATCTACAACTACTTTTTTTGTTTCAAAATCAACACCAATCGTAGATAATGTAGATCTTTCGAATTTACCAGTAGCAAAGCGGCGAAGCAAACTAGTTTTTCCTACATTTTTAGCTCCAGCAACAACGACCTTAAATTTTATCATATCCTCTCTCGCTCAACTTTTTTTGAACATGCATCCTTATTCAATAAAATTCAATAATATTATAAATTATTATTGAAAATATAAAAAATCTTTTTTATTGTTTTAATAAATTAGGGATTTTATTATTATTCGAATTTAGGACTCATTTTTATATTTATATCTGCCAATTTTATAAATTTGTTGAGCAATTTTTTTACCAACATTCTCAATTTTCGTTAAATCTGGAATATCAGCTAAGAAAATATTTTGTAATGTCTTTAATTCTTTCAGTAAGCTTTTTGCCCGAAGAGTATTTACACTAGGTATTCCTGCTACAATATATTCTAATAAACGAGATGTATCAATAGGCGCTTTATCAAATCTTAGCTTTAATGATGATTTCGTAACTGATTGTTCTTTTTTTGCTAATTGATATAAAAATATTGCCGTCTCTATAGAATCTTCTGTTCTATAGATTGAGATGCCTAAGTTAACCATTATAGCAGTTATTGCTCCGTAAAGAGCATTTTCACTAATAGCTGAATCTTTAAAAGGGTCGCCCTCTAAGATTAATATTGGCCTTGAAAAATGTTCGCCGAGATCGCTTAATTCGGTAAATAATCTTCCATCAATGATAGAATCATTAAAATCTTTAGCAGATTTTCTTTCTACCCCGACTCTTTCTGAAATAACGTAATCTGCAACTGCTAATTGCTCTAATTTTAAATTTATTCCTATTAGTGATAAAGTTCTTACCACTGAAGAAGCAGTTTCACGATTATCACAGATGATCTCAAAATTATCAGCATCTTCAATCTTCTTTATCGAAAATTGATCTGGACTATCTATTTCTTTTGATTGAATTTCATCTTTTTTTTCATTAGTTATGAAATTTAGAAGATTAGATTGTTCTGATTTGGATGTTACCTCAGAATTTTTAATTTTTTCTAAACTTTCCTTCATATTCCTTTCTTTAGTTTTTTCTGCCCAATAATATCCTTCATCTCGAGTACCTTCTGCCATTAAAATAAAAACCTTACCTTCTTTTTTTCTACCTGTTCGACCACGACGTTGAATAGAACGTATCGCACTCGGGACAACATCATAAAAAATTACTAAATCACATTCTTCAATATCTAATCCTTCTTCAGCGACACTTGTTCCTACTAAAGTATTATATATTCCCTCCTTAAATTTATCAAGCAACGTTATTTGTTCTTTTTGTGTCAATCCTTTATCTGTTCCTCTTGTTGCTTGTCCTACGAACTTATGCATTTTGATTATCTCATCTTCTTCAAAATACTTTACTATATTATTAACAGAATCCCTAAAATGACAAAAAACTAGAATTCTCGAATTAGGATTTTCTTTTATTTGATAAATTAAGAGTTCTTTTAACTTCTCAATTTTTGGATGGACTAATCCTTTAGAATAGAGATCTTCTGTAAATTTTTTAGCTTGTTTAAAATTTCTATCAATAAATAATTCTTTTAATGATTTGTTTGCGGCATTATCTTTAATCTTCTCTTCATTCTTGTCAAAATAATCTTTAAGAGCGCTTACTCCTTGAGTTTCTATTAATTCAGTCATATGAGATAGTCGGATAGCGTTAGCTGCTACCTTTTTAGCATTAAACATTCGGAATTTTTCATCATTATCTCTTGCTGTAGAAATTTTTCGATTTATTACATTATTTAGCTTTAACAAATCCTTTCTAGTGATTTTATATATATCATAAGAGTCTAATAAACCGTTTTCTTTTAAGATTCTATAAAAAGATTTTAACATCTCTTCGAGTATCTTTTTAACTTCTAAAAATTCAGACGGGAGCTTAAGTTTAATCCATTCATTATCTACTTTATGAATATATGGCTTAACATCTAAATCCTTCTCTGTCCTAATTTCGATATGGGTGATAAATAAATTTTGTTTAATCTCATTAATTTTACCTTCAGTTGAGCCTGGACTTGCGGTAAGTCCTAATATTTGAGAATTCTTTGAGATATCAATGTATTTTTTCGCTATAAAACAATACGCATAATCTCCTATTGCTCTATGACACTCATCAAAAATTATTAAGGAAACATCTTTTATCGAGTATAATCCTGAAATAAGGTCATTTTGAAGTACCTGAGGTGTCATAAAAGCAACTTTTATGTTTACCCAAAGACTTTTTCTTTTTTCAGGAGCAATTGACCCCGTGAGAGAGATAAGTGATTCTTCAGGAAGATTAGTTAATTCTAAAAATGATTTATAATGTTGTTCTACTAAAGGTTTAGTAGGCGCTAGAAGAATTACTTTTGAATCTTCGAATTCTGTTAATCTTTGTACAGTAAGCATTAAAGCTATGACTGTTTTACCTAAACCTGTAGGAATGACAACTAAACAGTTCTTATTTAGACAATTAATAAAAATATTCTCTTGGTATTTCCGTCGAGATATTAAATTTTGCTTAACAAGAGGGTGAGAAATAAATTCTTCGTTTGGAGTTATGAAAATCACCAGTAAATATAGAAATATTTTAGCTTTTGAATAAAAAATTGAATTGAAATATTTAAACTACCAGACCATATAAGATCATTGAAAAATACCTAAACTCTTAAATTGAATTAACAATAATTTAATAAATTAAAATAGTTAAAGAAGAAAGTAATGTTTAATTCGTATCGCTCATTATTCTTAAATACAAACAAGCGCGAGTGGTTTAGCGGCTATAACGACACGCTCACACTAATAAAATTTTAGGAGTAGACCGTGTAGATCGGGGGTTCGAAACGCCTATTCAAATCGATGGGTCCGTAAATCCCCCCTTGCGCAATTATTTCATGGGAACTTAAGAATTCTCTTTAGAAGAATTAGATAACGATTAAAATTCTAAATTTGTCTTAAGAAGGCAAAAAACAAAAAAGTTATATGAAATCAAATATTTTAAAGTTTTAAATTACTCCTTTTTTAGTTTTGGTCATGTCTAGTTTCTTAGAGTCTCGAGAATTACGTAAAGAATATAAGAAAGTCAGAAAATATGTAAAGATTGGACCGATATTTTTAACTAGATACGAAAAAGCAAGGATAGTGGGGGCAAGGGCTCTACAAATTTCATTTGGGGCTCCGATATTAATTGAAAAGCCAAAAGGTTTAATAGATCCTATAAAAATCGCTCAGATAGAGTTAAGATCAAGAATCTTACCATTGACGATCAGACGTGAAAATCCCAGTGGAGAGTATCAAGATATAGCCATAAATAAACTGATTTTAAAAAAGGACTAAACTTATCTTTTGTATTATATATCTCGGCCCTAGACCTTCCTTTATAGAATTTTTATGAATAGAAAAATGTTAATGAGATCAAACCTATAAAAATTAAATAAATTATTGAATGCGATATTTTCCTCGTTCAGTTAAAAAGTAAACGCTTTTTTCGCCAACCATTTGAGATTCTATATAGCCTTTTGAAATTAAATTCTCAAGAATTTCTTCTAATTCTGCTTTTTTAAAACCAGGGATTCCTAAAGGTATTCTTGACTGGTTGGCGATTATAGCGATTCGCTCTAAAAATAATCTTTTATCCATAAATGTTTCAAGGATTGTAAGTTCATCATTTGAAAGTCTTTCGAATTGATCATGCTCTAGATAGCGCTCCTTTAGAGTTTGTGCGAGATCTCTTGCTTCTGGGCTTATTTCTTGTTTTTTCACTTCGACGTGCTTTAATGTAACTAAATCTTTTGCTACGGTTTTTTTTGATTTGTCATTAACTTTATCTTTATCTTCGCTCTCTTTTTGAGATGGTTTATCATTTTTATTTTCCATATTATTACCATAAGGCATATAATTAAAAAAATTTTTTATTAAATAATGAAAAAGGTCTTAGAATTAAAATCTGGAGAAAATATTATTATCAAACATTTAACTAAATTAGATGTTGATGGTGTTTGGTATAATTTTAATGAAGTAATAGAAGAGGGTATTTATTTACCCGTATTTTTTCCTGTGAGATCTCAATTAGAGAAAGATTCATGGTATCGCAATATTAAAAAAGAAAATGAAATTTGTATTGTCGGTGAAAACCTCGACCTTAAAACACCTTATAATATTATTGGACAGTGCGAAATACTGAATTGTGAATGGGAGGCATCTGAGCATGTCGGAGTTCTAGGAATCATTATAAGAGATAAGTATAGAGATTTAACCATAGGAAGGAATCTTATTGATTTTGCCATCCGAGAATCAAAGAAATTAAATAATAAAGAAAAAATAATCCTTAGTACCTTCTCAACTAACGAGAGAGCTCTTCATCTTTTCTCGCAGATTGGCTTTGAGGTTGTAGGTATAAGAAAAAAACAATTTTTTATGGAGTCAGAGTATATCGACGAGGTTATGATGGAATTATGGATAGACGACTATCTCGAAAAAAATAAATAGACCGTTCAGATTGATTTTTAACAAACTTACATAGCTAAATGAGAAGAAGATATTCTTATATACAAACTTATTAATAACAATATGCTTTTAAACTCAGGGATACTTAAATCTCTTCTTGAATTGTTCCCAACTATTATTATCTAAAGGATTCTCGTTTAAAAATAAGAAATTCAGGTTTTTCAGGCTTTCTATGTTTTCATTGTTAAATTGTGATATTTGATTTCGGCCTAAATGTAACATAATTAGATTTTGCAAGCCATCTAGGCCTTCTAATTCTTTTATATTATTGTTATCCAAATATAATTCCTGTAAATTATGTAATGTTATTAATCCATCAATTTTTTTAATCAAATTATTAGAAAGTTCTACTTTTTTTAAGTTCACTAAGTTATCAAGAGATTTTATATTTTCTATTAAATTATTTGAGAGATACAACCCTTTCAATTTATAAAGAGCTGACAAATTACTAATTTGAGTAATTCTATTATCATTAAGGTATAACCACATTAAATTTTTTAAATTATTAAGTCCCCCTATTTGCTCAATTTGATTATAAGCAAGATTTAATCTATTTAACTCCACTAAGCGATCTAAATTTTTAATTTCTGAAATACAATTATGGCTGAAGTTTAATTCTATTAATTTTTCTAAATTAGTCAAATTGTTAATTTCTTTAATTTGATTATTATTTAGAGATAATTTTTTCAAATTATGTAAAGAATCTAAGTTATTTATTCTACGAATTTTATTATTCGCTAAATTTAATTCTTCTAAATTATTTATTCTCTCTAAATTTTCAATTTCTCCTAATTTATTATAAGATAAATCTAAAGTCCGCAGTTTTGTTAAAATTTGGATACCATCATTACTTTCAAGTTTGTTTCGCTCTAATTGAAGATGTTCTAAATCAACCAAGCTATTTAATCCTAGAATATCAGAGATTTTTTTTAAATTAGAGCTCTCGCAATTTAATGCATAAATTTTTCCCTTTCTTAAAGTCACATGATATCCACATTTTTTTGTATAAAACTCATTTAAAATTAAATTAATACATACTTCAAGAAAGGCTTCAGGGATGGAGTCTTTAGGATTAAAGTTGTAGATTTTTTGAAGAAACTTACTAGTTTTATCGCTAAATTCATTTTTAATTAAATCCTTAAGATAATCTATTACTACTTTTCGTGCCTTTAGACTATTTAGTGAATTTAAGGTTCTTACTGTAAAAAGTTGCAATTCTACGTTATCACCTTTATTTAACGTATATTCCAACAATGAGATCAATTTCTTATTGTTCGAATACTTATCTTTTAAAATTTGTCCCGCAATTAATCTAATTTGAAGATTTTCATCGGATAGAAATAATTGTTCAAAAAATTTGAAATTTCTACCCTCTTCAATTAAACCATAGTTTTTTAGAGCTTTCTGTCGTATGACTGTATCACTTGAACTGTCAATCCATTCTCTTAAAAGAGCTAGACCTTCTCTCCTTCCTATTTGCTCTAACTTTTCTTTTATAAAATCTGGATTTAGCTCCATTTTATATAAAAATGAATCTTAAACTTTTACTCTATTAATTTATAACATATGAAAGACCTAGTTTAAATCTAATCAGTAAAAATACAATAAAAAAAGAAAAATAAAAAACTTATAAAATTTATTCCCGTTTGACTTTTGGTAAAATCTATGACGCTTTAGAAGCATCGGTGGATGACTTGTGGTCCCATCTCCTTATATTCGCGTCGAGTTACCCACATCCTATGAAATGTCTTTAATGAACTCAAAATTGAACCTCCAATCCAGACAGAATACATACGCTCAGGTGGGGCAATTATCTTGACGTCTACGCTCTCTGGGATTTGCTCTTTTATTTCCTTAGTTAATCTTTCTTTTATTCCCGGGAACATAGTACTTCCGCCCGAAAGAACGATGTTTGAATAGAGATCTCGGCGTAAATCAACATCACATTCAGAAATGGCGCCTACGATAACATCATCAAGAGGTTCTAATTCCTTACCGATTACGCTCGGATTAAAGAAACATTCAGGAGCAAGGAATCTTTCGACACCAACATTAATAGTTTCTCCATCAGGAAGCATATAACTCTTTTCCATCCCGGCTACTTTCTTAGAAAGCATCATTTCTTTTTCAGGATCGATTGCTACATAGCATAATTTTTCCTTGATGTCTCGAACTATTTCTTTTTCTGCTGATGTTGTGAAAGAATATCCCTTTTGTCGAAGAAGTCTTTGTAAATACGTTGTAATATCTCGGCCTGCTAGATCGATTCTTTGGATAGCGTGGCTTAAGGCGAATCCCTCGAAAATTGGTACAACGTGGGAAACTCCATCACCAATATCTATAACACATCCAGTAGTACGACCAGAAGCATAAAGACTCAATACTGCTTGCATTGCTACATAAAGAGCAGGTGTATTAAAAGTCTCAAACATAATTTCAGCCATTTTTTCACGGTTTGGCCGTGGATTTAATGGTGCTTCAGTCAAAAGTACTGGATGTTCACTTGGATCGATACGCAAGTCAGTATAAAAGGTATAGTGCCAGATTTTCTCCATTGCAGTCCAGTCTTCAATGATACCATGTTCAACAGGGAACATTAACTTTAAAACGCCTTTTAATTGCATAGCTTCTTCACCAATATAATATTCCCGAGTATAATGTTCAACATCAGTCATGATGCTTTCATACTTAGGATAACCAATTAGTGTAGGAAAGACCGACCTTGGTTGATCCTCACCAGCAAATCCATTCTTGGAGATTCCGGTACCATTGTCTACAACCAGGGCTTTTGCGTTCAAAAAGCTTTCTTCCTCTGCCATTTTTCTAATTCAGCTCTTAATTTTAATTATTTTTTTTTATTCGGTTAATTTCTTCGATTATATTATTTTAACTATTTTTTTAAAAAATTTATTGTCAATTTTTTCCTTATTATTTATCGGTAAATTGATAAATTTCAAGATTAAAATTAACATAATAATAAAGAAACTTCTTTATAAATTTTTTGAATACAAAACAAAAAATCATTATAAATGTATGTAAAATCGCTTTTAAGTATATGTACAAATTTAGTCAATTTTTAGTCGTTTAGGACAACAAATTTTATGTTCAACTTCAATTAGTTTATTTTGATATAACAATTTTGAAAACAAAAATAGAAAATATAGTAAATTTTCTATTGAAAATTCTATAATAAACTTATTATTGATGAAAGATCTAAATATTACTTGATAATAATGAGGGTTTTTTCTCATAATTCATAAATTTGATTAAAACGGAGTTTTATATATGCCCGAAAGTGGAACTATCTTATATGATTTAAACAAGGTTTTTATTCCTTGTCGAACAGTCTTAGAAATGGAAGCCTTTACTTCTCTTTTTCTGGAATATTATAATTATGATGAAATCAAGGAATTACCAGAAAGTCAACCATCAAGCGAAAAATTAATAGAAAAATTTCGAGTAATAGATTGCGAACCACTTGAACACATCATTGAATATTTTATCGATGTTATTGTAAGTAAGCTGAAACCAATTGTTATGTATGAAAGAGATCATCACGATAGGTTTAGGATGGGGAATGTGGAGGCGTATACAAAAACAAGATTATGTTTATTTTTAGCTTTGCATCGTTTAAAATTGAAGTTCTTAATTATTAAGAATTTTATGGACAAATTTAAAGAGAAAAAATATAACTTGGAAATATCTGAAGATAAAGAGCATTTGGGAGCCCATAAATTTCTTTCCTCTTTTTATGAGGATTATTATGAGAAGAATATAATGAATCTTAAATTAATGTTATCTTCAAAGAGAATGTCAGAGAGAGTGAGTAAATTAATGGATACATCTAAAATTATAACAAATGAAGATATAATCAACGCTATTACTTTTAAAAAGTATCTTGATGATAAAAATAGGATTAAGTTTATTATGAAAGAGATTAAAGCTTCTATTTTTGTTTGTAGAGTAATGTTTGCTCAAATGGATGTTTATAAACCATTTATAACCACAGCTGAGGCAATGATTGATGTAGAAGAAATGATGATAAGTCAGGATTTCATTCCAGAATTAATTCCTGCAATCTCACAATGTTATGCTGAAAAACGTATGTCGCAACTTGATGACTGTTTTAGAGCCTATGAATTTATGATGCATAGAGTCTTAGAGGGTATAAACTATGCTATCAAAATAGCTTCGGGAGGACAAATTATTCTCGAATTGGATAGTACTATCTATAATACTGGAAATATCTTTGAAATATAGAGTTAAATATCAATCTTAAAAATTGGACTAAAAATATAATAAATAACTGGTACTTCATTTTTTATTCAATAAGAAAAGAATTAAAAATATTTATTAAGATGAAGACTGAAACATTAGAAATGAAGCGTGAAGTGTGGGAATATTTCAGACAATATAGACAAGCGCCTATTAAAAAACGTTATTTAGAAAAACAGAAAACCCTAAATCTGAATCGGATAATAAATCAATATAAAAAAAGTCAGATATAAAAGAAGAGAGCTTTAATCCAAGTACAGAGTCAAGTTTTAAAGTTCTATTTATTCTTTAAAGTTTTTTCTGCTCTTTCGAGTTTCTTATTGCTCCATTCCTTTACTTTAGCCAACAATTCCATTTTATTATTTGGTCTATTTAACTCAATAGGTTCTTTTATGTATCCTTTATTTAGAGCATTATTATAGACTTTTTCACCAATTTTTGTCCTAATTATTGCAGTCGTTAATTTTTCTGGTGAACCAAGGCCACCAAAAGAAATATCAGCATATATGTTGGAAAAATCAGGACATGCATAACAAGCTGGTCTTCCAATATCATGTAAATCTGAAAATGGAATTTTCAAAGTATTTCCATTTTTAAAGTATAATATAAGATCTTCTCGCACGTTCATACTTTCAACATCTTCAAATGAAAAATTGAATTTTTCTTCGAGTTTTTTCCTATCTTCATCATTGAATGAGAAGTTCAGATAACAAAACAGACCAAATGTATACTTAACAATATGGGCGGGTAGAATACTTAATTCTTGCATTTTTCTAATTGAATTAATTTGACATGGAGTGCCGACAACAGCTAGATTTAATAAGTCAGAACTCCTGACTTTTTTCAGCTCTATATTAGCAGCTATGAATGTGTTATATTTTTCTAATCCAACTACTTGGCTAGAAAAGTCAAAATGAGAACCAGAAGCTTCAATTAAATCTTCTTTATTTGTTGCTAAAAATGAAACCCGATTAAAAGGACCTTTCCTTTTACAGACTACTGCTCCATCAATTAACTTATTATCTAATAAATAGTTTAAAATTGCTGTGACCACTCCACCATCAGTTGCTCTTTTTCTAATTTCTTCAGATGAAGCATGACAAGAAGCTATTTTTAGCTGATTTCCTATAGGAGGATCATAATTAAATTTTTTATTTAACTGATCATTAAGGACATGAGTTTGAGGACATATAAAATAACAAATACCACACTTAAGACACTTGTCTTTGTTTATATATTTAGGGGGTCCTGATTCTGACATTTCAATAGCTTTAATATCCCCGGCTGAACAAAAACTAACACATCCACCACATTCTCCACATAATCCTTTTTCATGGACCTCTATTATTAAATCTTCAAATGTTTTTGAAACTGCTTTAACAGTCATTTTTTTTACCTATTTTCTATTTATGTTAAAAAATTATTATAAGAGTTAATTTAATATTCATTGGGCATTTTTTTGAGTTCAGCAAGAGAAAAGACAGGACCATCAACACAAACAAATTTATTACCTATATTACACCTTCCACATTTACCAATTCCGCACTTCATTCGCATTTCTAAACTATTTAAGATTTGTTCATCTTTCCAACTTAGTTCTTCCATAACTGCGATCGTTGTTTTAATCATTATTGGTGGTCCACAGATAACCGCAACAGCGTTATCAGAACTTGGAGCAACCTTTTTAACGATAGGTGCAACAAATCCTACCTCTTCAGTCCATCCTTCGGCTTCACGGTCAATAGTTAAAACTACCTTTATATCGTCTCGTTTTTTCCATTCTTCTAATATATCTTGATATAATACTTCTCCAGGGTCACGGTTTCCATAAATTACGGTAATATCCCCATAATCTTTTCGATGTTTCTCATCTAGTAAATAAATTACTAATGATCTTAGAGTGGAGAATGCAAATCCTCCTCCAATGACTACAATATTTTTGCCTTTCATATCGTCAACTGGCCAGCCATTTCCACAAGGGCCCCTCACTCCTACAACGTCTCCAATTTCACAGTTATGAAACCTACTAGTTACCGTTCCCATCTTTTTAATGGTGAATTTGAGGGTTCCTTCTTCTGTTGGTGATGAGGCAATTCCTATTGGACATTCCCCTCTCCCTATTAAACTAATTTCGGCAAATTGTCCTGGTATATAGTCAAATTTCTTGTATTCTTCTTCCTTTTTAAATTCTAATTCAATAGTTTTAATATCATTCACTTTATTTTCCGAAACTATCGATTTTACTTTTGTAAGATAAGGAATATAAGGATTAGGCAACTACTTTCTCATCCTCCTTTTTTTCTATATTTTTTATTTTGTTTAATATTACTCGAAGGTCATTATTAGCAGGGCAAACAGCAACACATCTGCCACAGCCAACACATCCTAATAAATCATAATTTGTTGGATAATAACTAAATTTATGCATAATTCGGTTTCGACAGCGTTGAATCTTAGTATCTCGAGGATTATGACCACTCGTTTCTAATGTATAGAGACAAGATTGACAAGTATCCCAGATTCTAATTCTTCTTCCTCGATTATTATAGTGATCGGTCTCATCAATAACGTCAAAACATGTACAGGTGGGGCATAAGTAAACACATGAACCACAACCTATACATGATTCACTGATTTCATCCCATACAGGGTGTTCAAAATTTGTTTCTAAATTTTTTACAACAGTATCAATATCTATTATTGTAGTTATTGATTCTTCGGCTTTTTTTGCTAATTCTTCAGCTTTTTTCAAATCATTCTTAGATGCATCAGAAAGCCATGATAACTTTTGAACCATCTCTTTACCTTTATCACTGATTACTTCAACTAAATACGTTTCTCCTAAATCAGTTAGGAAAATATCCATATCTTCTTTTTTAAACGGATTTCCACCCACCGAGGTACAAAAACATGTACTTCTTGGAGTATTACAACCGATACCGATAAGAGTTGAATTTTCTTTTTTCTTCAGATAAATCTCATCTTCCCAATCTCCATGAAATGAAAAGAAATTAGCCATTAATTCAAAACTATAAGCATCACAAGGTCGAATTCCAAAAATCAAGATCTTTTGATCTAGATTCTGCCTATCCGTTATTTCAACATCTTTTTCGTCTAAAGAATATTCAAATAACACTTCCTCTTGAGGAAATAAAACAGATTTTGGTGGAACCTTTGAATTTAAGTAATCTAAAACAATATCTTCTGGATTTTCAATCTTTTCAAATACTATATTTCCCTTTTCATTAATAGGAGCATAAAAATCATACTCTCCTACAAATTCATTATATAGTTTTCCAATTTGATCCTTTTTTAATATTTTTTGATCCATTTTTTCTTTCACCTTTTCAATCTTCCTCCAACATAAATTCTTGTGCATCTTTCATATCAAAATCCATCATTGGAGGAACAGTTTCAGCATCGAGTCCTGAAGTATAATCAAATCGTTCTTTTACGATTTTCTCCAATTTCCTTGTAATAAAATTTAAGTCTATACCAACGGGACATACTGATGAGCATGCTCCACAGGCTACACATCTGCCTGCTAAATGTGTTGCTCGAATTAAATGAAATGTAAATATGTCTTGGTACTCAGTGGTTTTACCAAACCATATAGGCATATTTTGATCAACAAAACAAAGATTACAGTAGCATACAGGACATGCTTGACGACAACTGTAACATAGAGTGCATACTTGCAAAATATCTTTAATATAATCCCATTTTTCCCTAGCAGATTTAGCTTCAAATTCAGCGATATCTGAAAATTCGTCATGTATGGATTCAAGTTCTTGACATTCACCTATACAATTTGCGTCAGTAGCAGAAGGAGATTTTACTTGACACACCTTACATAGTTCATTAATGTATTGATTATAGGGAAATTTTTTCTCCCAGTCTATCCCTTTTACGATAATATCATCTCCAGATATAGAAACATCTAGAATCTCCTTTTCTCCAATTTCTATATCGATTTTACTTCTATTTACAATTCCATTGCAATTAATTCCTATCATTTTTATCTTATCTAGATCAACTTGTTTCTCCACAGCTAGAAGGTTTATTGCCCTACCTACACACCCTTTAGCTACTATTCCAATTCTCAATGATTTTCCTTCTGAATCACAAAGTTGGGGCATTAAAGGGGCTAAATATCTCGCTAAATTCATATAGCATAAATTATTCCATGTTAATTTGTCTACATCTTGTGCTTTTCTAATAATAATTGGAGTAGAACTTAAAGGTACCGTACCTTCAGAATAGCCAATTACTACATCAACTTGATTCTCGCTAAGTAATTTCTTAGCATTTTCTCTTATCGAACTTATAATTTCCTTATTATCTTCTTCTATTCCCATTCTTAACACCACTCCTTTTGGAATTTTGTATTTGGACCTAATTCTTTAACTATCTTTGTTGCTTTCCGAACAAGCACAGCAAAACGTTCACCTTCTGCGGCTGAGGCCCACATAAATTGTACCCTGCCTGGTTCAATTCCAAAGAACTCTAAAAGTTCATGTAGTATAGCAAATCGTCTCCTTGCAACGAGATTTCCACTGATATAATGGCAATCTCCAGGATGGCAACCCGATATCAAAACTCCATCCCAACCATCAACCAGACTCTTTATTATGAAATAGGGGTTAACCCTACCACTGCATGGGACTCTAACAATTCTTATATTAGGGGGATATTGAATTCTACTTACGCCTGCTAAATCAGCTCCCGCGTAAGAACACCAGTTACATAAGAATGCGATGATCTTTGGTTCCCAATTCTCTTCAACTTTTTTATCTTCTACAACTGTTTCAGTCATTTTTTTAAAACCTCTTTTAGCCTATGCGGCCTGTAATCATTTCATATATTTGCTCGGCTGTAAAGCCTAATATATCGATGGCACTACATCGACAGTTCCCACTACAAGCTCCGCATCCTTTACATAATGCTTGATTAATTGATGCTACTAATCCAAAACGTCTATCTTCAAGTAGCTCTATTGCATTGTACGCACAATTATCTACACACATACCGCATCCTATACAACGAGCTATATCAATTACTGCAGTTTTTCCTTCTGCTTCAATTTCATCTTTAGAGAGAATTGTACATGCTCTTGAAACAGCAGCATTAGCTTGTGAAATTGAGTCTTCAATAGTTTTTGGACAGTGAGCTAATCCCGCAACAAAGACTCCTTCTGTAGCGAAGTCTACTGGACGAAGCTTAACATGGGCTTCTAAATAAAAATTATCATCATTTAAAGGTACTTTTAGCATTTTAGCAAGTTCTTCATTTTCCTCGTAAGATGCAACAATTCCAGCACTTAATACTAATAAATCTGCGGGGATTGATAAGTTTCCCGCTTTTGCAGTTTTAACTTTTATATTTAATGAAGAATTTTCCGTAATTATTTCTGGAGGAGAATATTCATCATATCGAAGAAAAATAACACCCTCTTCTCTTGCTTTTCTATAATATTGTTCCTTAAATCCATAGGTCCTAATATCTCGAAATAGAATAGTGACTTCAGTCGATGGATTTAATTTCTTAACTAATAAGGCATTTTTAATAGCTTCTGCGCAACACATTTTACTACAATAAGGATGTTCATCGTTTCTTGAGCCAACACATTGAATCATAACCACTGATTTTTTATTCTTAATAATGCTATCTGTGTTTAGCATCTCTTCAAACTCTGATTGTAAAATTACATTTTTATTTTGACCATAGAGATATTCTTTTGGTTTATATTCATTCGCACCGGTAGCTACAATAACAACGCCATGATCAAATTCTGCTCTTTCGTTCTTCTGACCATGAATCAATGTGGATTTAAAGTTTCCAATATATCCATCTATAGTTTCTAATTCAGCATTAGTATAAACATGAATGAATTTATTCGATTTAACCTGTTCAATAAGATCTTTTAAATAAGCTTGAACATCTCCTCCTTCTAGAGTGTGATATATATATTTAGCAAAACCTCCTAATTCTTCTTCTCTCTCCACTAAGTGAGTTTCAATTTGTTGACTTGCAATATTAAGCGCGGCAACCATACCAGTTATTCCCCCACCAATCACCATTGCTTTTTTAGTTACTGCTAGCTTTATTCTGTCAATTGGAGCTAATCGCCTTGCTTTATTTACCGCCATTCTTACGAGGTCCTTCGCTTTCTGAGTAGCTTCTTTTGGTTGGTTCATATGAACCCAGCTACATTGATCGCGGATATTTGCCATTTGAAATAAATATCTATTCAATCCAGCTTCCCTAATCGTTTCTTGGAATAATGGTTCATGAGTTCGTGGTGTGCATGATGCAACTATAACTCGATTAAGATGATATTCTTCTATTTTTTCTTTTATTATCCCTTGAGTATCAGCAGAGCATGTATATAAATTGCGATCTGACATAACCACATTGGGGAGTGTTTTTGCATACCTCGTTACTTCTGGAACATCTACATACCCTCCAATATTAATTCCGCAATGGCAGATAAATACACCTATACGTGGTGGTTGTCCAGCAACAAAAATTTCTGGGGGTAAACTCTTTTCTGTAATTAATGTTCCTCTTTTTTCATATAAAAGCTGATTTACACATCCCGCAGCTGCACTTGCTTGAGTTACTGTTTCAGGGATATCCTTAGGCTGAGAAAAAGCACCACAGGCATAAATTCCTGCTTTTGAGGTTTGTACTGGATTAAAAATATCTGTTTTTGCGAAACCAAATTCGTTTAATTCAATTCCAAATTTCTCAGCAAGATATTTTGCATCATTTGGAGGATTTAATCCTACACTAAGGACAACCATGTTATAAATTTCTTCAATCACTTTCCCATCCTCGGTCTCATAACGAAGTCTTAAATCTTTTGTCTCAGGAACTTCGGTTATCGAAGATATTCTACTTCTAATATAACGAATTCCATATTCTTCTTGAGCTCTAATAATATATTTATCAAAATCTTTTCCATAGGCTCTAATATCCATGCTAAAGATGGTAGGTTTTACTTCATGTTGATGTTCATGGGCGATTACAGCTTCTTTTGCAGTATACATGCAGCATACTGAAGAACAATAAGGTTGTCCTTCTCCTGTATAGTCTCGAGACCCTACACATTGAAGAAAAGCAACTTTTTCAGGTATATCACCATCAGAAGGTCTGAGTACTTTTCCGGCATAGGGCCCTGAAGCAGATAGGATACGTTCAAACTCAATACTAGTGACTACATTTTTAAATGTCCCATACCCATATTTATTAGCTGCTTTGGGAACAAACTCATCAAACCCAGGTGTTAATATTATGGCACCCACATTGATATCGACAATTTGATCATCTCTATCATATTCAACCGCTTTAGCTTTACACACTCCAGCACATATTCCACAACCTATACAATAATCCTTATTGATTGCATATACTAGCGGTACTGCTTGAGGATATTTCACAGAAGTGGCATGATATTTTGCTAATCCTTCATTAAATGAATCAATTGCCTCAACTGGACAATTACGACCACAAACACCACATCCAGTACATATATCTGGATTTATATATAAAGATTTTTTTTTAACTTTGACTATGAAATTGCCTGCTTCTCCCGAAACATCTAAAACTTCGCAATTAATGCTCAAATCAATGTTCTGGTGCCTGCCCGTTTCTACTAACTTAGGGCTGACTATACACATTGCACAGTCATTTGTGGGAAAAGTTTTGTCCAATTGGGCCATGACACCACCAATACTAGTGGTAGATTCAATCAAGTATACTTTATAGCCTGAATCACCTAAATCAAGCGCTGCTTGGGATCCCCCAATACCCGCGCCTACAACCATTACAGCTCCTACTTTTTCCATTTTTCCTCTCCTTACATTTTATAAAACATTGGAGTAATTCCCATAAATTTTCCAAAGTCAACTTGACCTCGACTCTTTAAACATACAATATGTTCTAATACAAGACTTGGATCGATTTCTAATTCAGCTGCTAAATTTTTAATAGACTTAGTATCTTCTTCTAATGAAAGTAAAATTCTTTGTCGTTCATATTCTTCCATAATTGCTGAATCAAAAATTGTATTAAATTTATCTAAGGGGACTTTTTCTCCATATACATTTTCTTGTTCTGTAATCTTTCTTTCCCTTCCTACAAGTGCTCTCATTCGATCACCTGCAGCGGCTTCTTCAATAGCCTTTAATTTATTAATGATTTCTTTATCGGGATTATTTCCTCCAATTGGAGAGGGTCCCAGTGTTTTAATATGATCTGTAAATTCTGTAATAACTTGAGCATATCTAGCTCCTTCAGAGGCAGATACCCAATCCAATCTTACTCTCTCTTCAAAATTAATAAGTTTAAGGAATCGTTTTACCATATCAAATTTTTTCTCGGCTTCATAATTCCCTTCAAGATAATGACAATCACCTAAATGACATCCTAAAACGATTACACCATCAGCACCAACTCGAAATGCTTCAAAAATAAATTGGGGATCTACTCGACCACTACACATAACCCTTATAACTCGTATATTAGGAGGATACTGCATTCTGCTAACTCCCGCTAAATCTGCTCCCGCATAAGAACACCAATTACATAAAAAGCCTAATATTTTCGGTTCAAAATCCATAATCTTAACTACCTCCAAACGCATATATTTCAGATAAAATTTGTTCATCCGTAAAATGCCTTATGACTATAGCGTGATTGGTACATGTAGCTCCGCAAACCCCGCAACCTTTACAAAGAACTTGAGTTATTTCAATCTCATCGTCTTCATTCTTACTTATCGCTTTATAGGGACACACACTGATACACACTTCGCATCCGGTACATAAGTCCTTATTATATTCAGGAAGGAAGGATGTTGCGCCCTCTACTTCGATAGTATCATGGGATATAATTGTACTCGCTCTTCCTGCAGCAGCATACCCTTGAGTTATAGATTCTGTAATATCAACTGGCCATTTTGCTGCACCACATATAAAAACTCCATCAGTTGCAAAGTCCATAGGTCTTAATTTTACATGAGCTTCCAAAAAGAATTTATTTTCTTCTAATGGTACCTTAAGCATTTGAGCAAGCTCTTTATTATCATCATTAGCAATCAATGGGGTAGATAATACCAATAAATCATAAGGTACTCTTATTTCTTCTCCAATATATTCATTATATACTTTTATAGTATTTTCCTCTACAACAGGTTCCTTTTCGAGCTTATAACTTAGAAAAATAACTCCCGCTTCCCTTGCTCTTCTATAATATTCTTCATAATAAGTTCCCGGAGTATATAAATCTCTAAATAAAATTGTTATATTCGCATCAGGATTTTTTTCTTTAATTAATAAGGCATTTTTTAAAGCGCTCATACAACAAACGTTTGAACAGTACTTTCTTTCATCATTACGAGCTCCTACACATTGTATCATTACGATATTTTTAGCATTAACTTCATTATTCTTAAGTTTCTCTTCTAATTCATACTGGGTGATTCTTTTATTACCATCATAACTAAATTTTCCGGTAGGGGTAAATAAAGAGGCTCCAACAGCAACAATGATAACCCCTATTTTTAAATCAATACTTTTACTATTTTGTTGAACTTCTACTTCAAAATTTCCTACAAATCCTTCAATATTGGTTACTCTTGCTGAAGTATAAACAGTTAAATTCGAGTTATTTTTAACCCTTTTTTTTAAGCTTTCTAAAAGTTCAGAGGCATCTTGACCTGTAGGGAATAATTTATTAAGGACATTCAATTTTCCCCCTAATTGATTATCTTTTTCTACTAAATGGGTCTCAAATCCTTGATTGGCTAGACTAAGAGCAGCTGTTATTCCTGAAACACCCCCTCCAATCACCACAGCGGTAGGAGTTGCATCAACCACAATATTTTCAAGAGCTTCCAGTCTAGCTGCTTTTGCTACCCCCATTCGAATAACTTCTTTAGCTTTTTCAAGAGCCTCATCAGGATATTTCATATGAACCCAGGTACATTGATCACGAATATTTACAAATTGAAAAAGATACTCGTTAAGACCCACATCTTTGATACAATTACGAAAGAGAGGTTCATGAGTTCTTGGAGTGCATGAAGCAACAACTACCCGGTTTAAGTTATGTTCTGTTACTCCCTTTTTAATTTGGGCTAATCCTGTTTCTGAACAAGTATATAAATTATCTTCAGTAAATACAACATTAGGTAAGGTTTTAGCATATTCTGCTACATTTTTAACGTCTATTAAGCCTCCTATATTTGTACCACAACTACAAACGAAAACCCCAATTCGAACCTCTTCCTCTTCTTTTTCACTCATTTTCACTTTATCCTCCTTTAATTACTTCCGCTGCTCGTGCTGCTGCTCCACTAGCCTCAGCAACAGAACGAGGAATATCCATCGGTTCACGAGCACAACCACATGTGAAGATACCTTCCACACTCGTTTCTACCGGTAAAAATGGATCTGTTTTTATAAATTTATAATCATTTAATTCAATTCCTAATACATCTGCCAACTTTTCAATCCCAGGGGACGGGATAATACATGTTGCTAATATCGCTAAATCTACTTTCATCTGCTTTATTTTAGATGTATCATAATCTTCATATGTTATAATAGGACTATCATCCTCGTCAACCTCAATATGAGATATTTTACTTTTAATATATTTAATATCATAATCATTTGCTCCTCTACGTAGAAAAGTTTGAAACCCCTTTCCTCCTGCTCTCATATCAATGTAAAACACGTACGATTCTAAATCATTATTGTGTTCATACGCAATCATTGCGGCTTTGGTAGTATACATACAACATATAGAAGAACAATACTTCTTATCTCTATCTGAACGTGATCCTATACATTGCAGAAAAGCAAGTCTTTTAGGGTCTTTCCCATCAGATAGCCTTTTTAAATGCCCTTCCAATGGACCAGACGCACAAATTAATCGCTCAAATTCTAAGGCGGTTACTACATTTCTATATTTTCCATAGCCATATCTCGTAAGCGGAGAGACATCTTCCAATAAACCATATCCGGGAGCAACAATTATACAACCAACATTATCAATCTTTATAGTTTCGTCTTTTTGTGAGAAATCTATTGCTTCAGCTCCACAATTTTTAGCGCATAATCCACAAATGCCATAATTTAAGTAAACACATGTATTTTTATCAATTATATACACTGGAGGAACTGCTGAAGGAAACGGAATATATGCTGCTGCCATATTTTTTAAATTAGCATCAAAATAATTTGGTACACCTCTTACTGGGCAAATTGTAGCACAATCCCCACAATTCGTACACGCATCTTCCTTTACATAACGTGCTCGTTTAAAGATATCTACGGTAAAATTCCCACTGGTGCCTTCAACATTCCTTACTTCTGAAAGTGTATATAAAGTAATATTAGGGTGCCTATAACATTCTGATAATTTGGGTGCTAAAATACAAATTGAGCAGTCCAAAGTAGGAAATGTTTTGTCCAATTGTGCCATTTTTCCTCCAATCACAGGATTTTTTTCAATTAAATACACTTTTATTCCCATATCTCCTAAATCTAAAGCTGCTTGAATACCTGCGATACCCGCTCCTATAATTAGAGCACTTTTAGAATTTTTAGCCAATAATCTCACCTTTTATTATTTCTTCACCTTTAGTGAAGTCATTTTTTTTAACCAATTGATTTTTTTAGGTTGCCATTCTGAAATCTGATCTGCCGGAATAATATATCGTTCGATATATCCTGTGGCAAGTAATGAATCTATTAAATTATGTCCCTTTTCAGTTCGAGTAAGAATCATTGAATAACCAGTAGGAGCTCCAGAGGATCCAATACTAAGATCTGAATAACTTCCTACAAATTCATCACATTCATGACAATGACTCCTTACAGCACCATCAAGATCTTTAATATTTACTTCCTTAACATTATCATCTTTCGAGGTGACAAAGAAGTTCTTCTTAATATTTGTTTTTTTAATATCTGAAGGATTAATTTCCGTTTTTGACTTTAATGTATCCATCAATTTATCATAATCAAAATTTTCAAAGCAAAAAAGACTAATTACTATACTGATAACATGTGCCGGCTTAATATTCAAAAGCTTCATCTTACTAATAGCTCTACATTGGCATGGTGTTCCAATAAAAGCAAGTCGTAATTGATCGCGATCATAAATACGTTTCTTTTGAGAAATAATATCTTCTGCGACTTGATTTAAATCTTTTAAAGGTAAAATGTTAGATGAAATCGAATACCGAGTACCCGCTGATTTCATCAAATCATCTTTATGGTATATTATTTTTGGTATAGGTTTAAAATTTTCATCATATTCTGATACAACCGCAGCATCAATATTATTCGTATCAAATAAATAGGTTAAAATGGTTGATACAATTCCACCATCCTGTCCAACTTTTTTAATCTGCTCATTAGTGGTTTTAGCGGCAAAAATATCAATTATGTGCCCCAGTTCATCTTTAACTAGGTGCATTTCTTTTAATTTCTCTAATAAAGGTTCCGTTTGCGGACAAATATAATAACAGTATCCACATTCTTTACAATTTTCAACACTTTTATCTGTTTTGAACTTTGGAGTATAATTATCCATCTCAATAACATTAAACGCTTGATTCTCACAATATGCTATGCAAGCACCACAAGCACAACATCTATCAACTGAGATCACATCATCTTTCAAATTTTCGAATGTTTTTATTTCTGCTAATCCCATGGTTTTACCAATTCTTATTTTTAAGTTTATAAATTTAATTTATACTTTTTTTAAATACTAAAATCCTTCTAATAATTCTTTAGGACGAACTCGATGAAAATTAAATCCTAATTCTTCAGGTTTGAACCCAAATGCGAGTGCTACTAATTCTGAAAGATAAAAAACAGGAAAATTATAAGCAGTCTCTCTTTCTTTACTTAATTCTCGTTGATTAAAATCAAATTGCTGAAAGCACGCAGGACAGACTAACGTAACACAATTAGCACCCGATTTTTGAATTGATTCAAATTTGTTATCTATCATCTGTAAAGATAACTCTTTATCTGATTTTTCAAGTGGATTTCCACAACATTCCATTTTCAATTCATAATCTATTGAATCCGCTCCTAATGCTCTAATAATCTCATCTATTGTGGTCGGTTCAAAAGGATCATCCCAATTAATAATCTCTGAAGGTCTTAGATAATGACATCCATAATGAACTGCCACTCTAAATCCAGTTAAAGGATGTTCTACATTCTCCCTTACTTTATCAAGATTTTCATAAAGAACCTCAGCAAAATGTTTTACTTTAGTCTTACCCTCATATTTTTTGCCAACGCTCTTTAAAATTTTATTTACGTCATTCTTTACTTCAGTATCTTTATTGATGTAATAATTGACTCCTTTAAGAGTCTCAACACACCCTGAACAAAAGGAGATTATTCCTCCATTATCTTTCGATAAACTTAAATTTCTCGCTCCTAAAGCTAACCACGTTTTATGATCTATAAGCTCTATACCTGTAGGATCAGGACAACAACTAAATCCATCTACATCATTTAATTTAATTCCAAGCTTTTCAAATACTTTTCTTGAAGATGCTTCTAAGAATGGAAGCCTTGCTGGAATTACACAACCTAAAAATAAATCATAAGACATACTTTATGCCCCCTCCTTTGGAATGTTATTTTCAAATTCTGTCTCTTTTAATATTTTCTTTATTTCATCAACCGGTGCTGTTTTTATCGAAGGAAGTCCCAATTTCTCCCGTCTGGTAATTATAGCTTTTGAATATGGGAGTGCAACTCCATTTTCTAAAACAGCTCTCCCCTGTGAAATAAATGCTTCAGGAACATTGCCAGTCTTGAAACACTTATTTTTTATTAATGTAAAAATTTCAGTAAGCTCAACCTTTTGAGGACATAGCTCAACGCATGTTTGACAGGTTGAACAAAGCCAAGGATTAGGATCTTGCTTTTCTATCAATTTATCTTGCAACCCTAAGATCGCTTCTTCTATAATCTTTCTAGGATTATAACCACCTTGAGTTATCAGAGCTACGGGGCAACCACCACTACACGTACTACACTGATAGCAGTAGCTTAAAGAAGCATTATGTTTCAATACCTCATTTCGAAACTCAAAATTTATTACAGACATGTCGAAAAGTTTTTTTTATCAATCTACTAGATGGTTAGAAAAATAATAGAGATTTAATAAATTTTTTAGAAAATTTCAATAACCAAATGCTTTAAATTTGTTTTACATTATCAAAATCACACTTTAATAGTGCAAATACAATCATAATAATACGCTCCTCGTGTATTTCTTTTAATCTCAGTAAATTAATCCTTAATATATTATCGGAAAAATAAAAGTTTTATAGATCTAATGATCAAGACTGATCAAAAACCACCCTAAAATTCTCTATCTTTAGAACAAATTTTTTACGTTCTATTATAATAATCACTTTGATCGGGATCGCCAATTTTTGTGTACACTTTCCGAAAATGTTAATGATTCTCCTAATCACATGATCAAAATCTGCATCAATGTGTTGAAAACAGCACTGCATGATCAAATCTTTGCGAAACTATCATTAATAAAACAGAAAATGTCGAAAAACGGTAATACTTAAATATGATAAGTGATAATATTATTATAATTATAAATTATAAATATTAAAACAAGAAATTTTATAAAAAATTAATAGATTGTTTATAAGAAGTGATGAAAAAAATGTGTAATAATTGTAATTGCGATGCATATGACCAATGTTCCATTGTCGGCTATATGCCAGTTGGATTCTGCTGTACTAAATGCTATCTTTATGATGAGGCCCATACTTGTTTAAATTCGAGGACAAGGGGAAAAGTGTCCAAGATTGAGCCTGTGAGCGCTACAATCGAGAATGGTGTTTTGAAAGTTGTTGTTATGAAGGATGAAAAAGAAGTTCCTTTAGTGATTGACTTAGATAGACAATTTGGTTCTGAGTAAAAATTTTTTATTTCATTCAGTTTATTTTATAGTGAAATCCTGGCATACTGAGAAAAATAAAAAAACAAAAAAGGTCAGCTCCCTGATATCTCCTTGAAGAAGGGTTGAACAGTGATTGTGGTGAGGATTTTAGGGGCTGGCTCCCACTTTCTCAACAAGAATTTTTTATCTAATTGGGAAATATTTATTATAAAATTCAAGAGAATCATTTTATTAAAATAAAAAGTAAAATCAAAACTTAATAAAGTTTAAATCTATTATTTCCATTCCAAAGACTTTATAACAGAATCCATAATATGTACATATCGGCAGTATTCTTGAAATGTACCCTGGAAACCGAATGTAAACAAAAATTCTACAGGCTTTTTCAATGTTGGATGTATAAGAGTGATGCTATACTTTCTTGTCCAGTATCCCATCCAATATGTAAGAGCTAGTTGACTAGCCCCACCGTGAAAAACCAAGTGAGCTCCCAACACTTCAGCATCTAGTCGTGAAACATGTTTTTTTGAATATTCTAAGAGAGCATCATATAATTTTCTATCATCTGCGGAAACAATATCCATCGATTTGAATTTAGCCAGCTCGGATTCATCGATGCTGAAGTGTATATTCATATAAAACTTCTGTTTGACCTTTTTATATCTAATTTCGAGACCATTTCCGATATCTCCCAGATAAGAGGTTCCTTTTTGTGTAATCTTCCATCCTGATGCATAGAGGGTAAAAGGAGCTCCTTTGCAGACTCCTTCGAATTTAAATTCAGGTTTTGATGGTATTATTTCGATTGTACAAACCGCTGGTGCCACAGTCTTTTTTAAAAAGTTGATCATCTCATTTACATCGAATGTCTCTACCGATTTACATCCTGCAAGGGCAGGAAATTTTTGGTGAACTTCTGGTTCTGCTGGAATTTTGATTTCGATGATTTTATCTTGTCCATAATTTTGAAGCAACTTTTCAGCTTCATCAGAGCAATAAGGAGATTCTGCGTAAATTTTATTGGTAAATAATATAGCTTGTTCGGAATTAGCCAGTCCTTCGTCGATAACGGTCTGAAATTGACCGCGATCTTTCAATAAAATCCTATATTCAGCAAACCAGATGTTATAACCACTTGATATTAATTGATCAACGATCTGTCTAGCGATATAAACATTCTGGCTTTTATAACTGATAAAAAAGTCGTATTTTTTACCAGAAATCCCTGAAATTATTTTTTGTGAATTTTTATTAATAGAATAATTGAGTTCCAGATTAAGGAGATATTGAACCAAATTCTTTTTCTTCATTCCACCAGCAACTAGCAAAGGGGTATATCCATTTTTGTCCTTTGCGAAAATATCCGCACCTGAAGCGACCAAAAATTTAGCTATTTCAATATTTCCATAGTATGCAGCTGCATGCAAAAGCGTAGATCCGAAACGGTTTCTTCTATGAATTATTTCCGGATTTTTGGTAACTATTTCCCTAATGAGTGAATATTGACCATCCTTAACAATCTCCCACATAGTATCTATTAATCACCAATTGATTCATACAATCATGAAATCTGAAACCATGATTATATTGAACATTTCAAAAAATCTCATACACAATAATGACAAAAATGTCGTTATACAAAATATTCAAATATTTTAATTTAAATAAATATGATGTATCAATCACTCAAGAAGAAAAATAATAGGATAAGGATCAGTTCCCTGATATCTCCTTGAAGAAGGGTTGAACACTGATTGAGGTGAGTATTCATGGACGAGATCAGGGAACTGGAAAATTAATTAAGCGTTAATTAATATAAAAAATTTATCAAAATAGAAGAAAAATCTATGCGTTAGCTAAATATTCATTTAACACAATATTTAAATCTACTTCTGAGTTCTGGATTTTCTTTAAGAGATGTCTGAGCCCATAATCATTCAATAATAACTCAATCAGATTCTTATAAATTGCCGTAATATTATCTTTACCAGCTTCATAATAAAAATCATCCTTACTAAGAGTAAGATCCAAGATCTCATATAAGCCTTTTATGGCATCCTTTATATTTTCGAGATTTTTCTCGGCTTTTTCTTTCGATCTAATTTCATATTTTGAAATGTGCATTTTAACTTACTCACCTCAAATAGTATATGTAAATGATCATATATAAATGTGATCATTTTGAACAATTTGTTTGTCGCATAATATTTACCCTCATAATGGGATCGATCATTCTACGCCGATAATAACCATTAATAATTTTTGAAAGTAGTCACATATGGATAAATCACAGAATAATATGTTAAATCTCACTAATATTAATAACGAAAAGCGGTAGAAAGTTGCGAAATCATTCAACTAATAATAATTTTTGATCAAAAATAAAAATAAAAAACAAATCAAATGAAGAATAGAGAGCCTCTTTTTATGATATTTATTGTTTCGCATGAAAAGGTCTTCTTCCATAGATAACAGATTCTAATTTAATATGTTATATGATATCAAAAAAGTGTATATTACTCTTCAAAATTATTTAAATAAGAGATTATATATTGTATTCCAGATGACAAATTTGTAATTATTAAAAATATAAGTTTAATATTTTAATAAAGCTCTTAGAAAAGAAAATTTAACAAAATAGAGTATGTCTGAAAAAAAATTGAGTTTGTTTTCAATAGCAAAAAAAGTGAATAAAGAGCTTTATCTTGAATCCTTACTTCAAACTAAGGGAATTTATCAGTTAAAAATTTTAGAAAGATACAAAAAAAAACAGAGAATTCTCAAAATAAAGATCTTAATTTCCAAAATCATTTATGCTTTAATTTTTGGCTTTCTACCTATAATACCTTCATTAGTTTATTTAAATATTATTGATAACTTATTAGATCTTAATATTTCTGTGGAAAGTGTAATTTTGATTGGAGGTATTATCTTAACCTTATATTTTAGTTTACAATTTTTAAATTTCTTTCTAATGGGGTTATTAGAATTTAGTATGATCCTATCAGGAAGTGTTTTTCGATGGTTTGAAACATTACCAATTTCAAGAGATAAGTTACATAAGTTAGTTGCTTTAACTATTTTTAGGACTTTTGATATTCCAATAGTAGTACTAATATTAGCATTTCCAATTACAATGATCGTTTTAACGCAAAATATGATTATTTTTTTTGTATCTTTAGGTATTTCATTCTTGAATTTCATACTATGTTTTGATATTATTATTTTATTTGGAGAAAGACTAAGTCGAATCTTAGCTTTCAATAAAATTACTTCAAAAAAAGGATTGGCAATTCAATTGTTTCATAATCTTAGTTATATTATTGTAATTCTTGGAGGAATTTATATGGTCCAGTGGATTTTATTTTCATTTGATAATGTTATTCAATTAATTATTATAATTAAAGATATTTCAATAATAAATACAATTCTAAGTATATTACCATATCCATTTAATCCAAGTTATTTCATATCATTTATTATTGTGAATAAAGGAATACCCTTATTCTTATTGATAAGTATTTTTATTGGATTAGGAGTATTTGTATCTTTAACATGGTTGATCCATTTAAAAGCATCAAAATCACTTCAAAGAATTACTTACTCTAATCTTAAAGAAATTAAGGAAGGAAATAGAATCAATTCGCTTAAAAATGAGATCCAAATAAATATTAAAACACTTTCACCAATTTTAGCATATTTACATAAAGATTTATCAATTGCTACAAGAGATCTCAAAATGCTCTTGAGTATGATAATCCCAATAATATTTTCATGTATTTTTACATTTTCATTTGGTCTTATTAATATGGGTGAAAAAACCGTAATAGAGAGAGATCTTCTTTTAAATTTAATAAGTATATTAATTTTTAACCCTGTTATCTCAAGTATGCTAGTATATGGTATATTAAACGTAGAAATTTCTGGAGAATCTGTTCTTGCCTCATTACCTATCAACCATCGTGATCAAGCAAAAGCAAAATTAATTTTACTAATTTTTCTACAGACTCTTGCTGTTTTTTTCCCAATTTTATTATACATTTTTACACCTAAATTCATAATTTTACTCTTAGCTGAAATAACTTCTTTATTTTTTTGTTGGATGTTTATTATTTTGATATTTGACTTAAGAATCATTTTTTTTGGTAAATTTAAACATCATTATGTTATAGAAGAAATTAACCAAGGCAACCGCTTTTTAAAATGGATTTTAATCATAGGGATACAGTATAGTATCTCCTTAGGAATAATATTTTTTTTGAGACTTTTTTACACCTACACCGAATTCCTTAATTTAGTAATTTTTTTACTATCAATATCCATTATAGGTCTTCTCTGTGCAATTCTTCTCTTCAATAAAATTCTGCCAATTATTCCAGAATCAAAACCATTTCTTAAAACAGAACCCAAATCTATGAAAGGAACAAAAAATACATATTTATTAAGGCATCCATGGATTTCTATATTTTTACTAATGATATTGTTTTTTGGGACTATTTATCTATTATTTTATATAAATCAATCAATACCTCCTATTCATTATTACTATTTTTATAACCCATCATATCAAATTGAAATTGTGATTAAAAAATTATTAATACTTATTTTTTATAATTTAAGTTCTATGGTATTATTCATCATCATAATTCCAAAAGTTCTCAATTTACCATATGGAAAACAACCAATCAGTCAATATTTAGTCAGCATTAAAACTAGGTGGTCTAAAAAATTAACTAAATATTTTATTTGGGGTGTCTCAATATTAATTTTTCTATTATTTCTTATTTCTTCGATATGTTTAATAATTGATGAAGTATTCTACTTTGAAATTTGGGATATTTTCACCTTAAGTTTATTTTTTTCTAATATAATCTGGCAAGAAGTTTTCTTTCATGGTATTATTTTAACAATTCTATTAGAGAATTTAAATAAAAGAAAAGCAATATTTTTAGATACATTGTTACTGTTAATCTATTATATAGTATTTTTAGATTTTGCAGGTTTTCCCTTAAATCTATTTTCTTATTTTTATATAATTCTTATAATATTACTTTTTTCTTTTCCTTGTTATTTATTTACATATTTGAGTTTTAAAGCAAATAGTATTTTACCAAGTATAGCAGCACAGTTTATTTTATGTTTAATTGGAGTACCACAATTTCCTATATATTACTATTTTATTTACTTATAACCTTAAACATTGGTCTTTCTCTAATTATTGATAAGAACTATATATTATCTTGTGAACAAAATAAAAATAAAAAAGATAGTTAATGATGAATAGGGCGTCCTTTTTTATGGATTGCTTTACCTATGACAGACTCAGAACCTTCCAAAACCATTTCAGATATTGTTGGATGGCTATGGATTGTCTCTGCGACATCATGGATTGTTAATCCATGCTGCATTGCTAGGGCAATTTCAGATATTAATTCAGGTGCTTCAGCTCCAATACAAGAAGCACCAATGATTTTATATGTCTTTTTATCGGCAAGCACCATAATAAAACCTTCTTCTTCACCCATACATTTAGCTTTACCTAGCGATTGATAAGGAAATTGACCCATCAAAACATCAATTCCCATATCTTTAGCAACTTTTCTTCTATAGCCTACAGAACCTATATTTGGGGATGTAAAAATTGTTGCTGGAACTACAGTATAATCAGGTTTCATATTATTAACAGGAAAGCCTCCGATACCGGCTAAAGAATTTGAAACTGCGATATCACCTTCATAACTTGCTACATGAGCCAGCATAAGTCCTCCTGTGACATCTCCGATTGCATAGATCCCTTTCACAGAAGTCTCTAATGTATCTTTATTGACTTTTATAGCACCACGGTCAGTTTCTATACCGAGAGTTTCTAATCCAAGATGTTTTGATATTTTTGCGCGTCCAATGGATACTAGACATAAATCAGCTTCATAGATAGATTTTTCAGCAGAATCTGTTTGATCTCGTGGAATGGATGCATCACAGGTTGTCGCTTTTACTCCAAAACCCGTATTTTCTACAGATAATACATTTTGAGAAGTGTATAGTTCAATACCCAATTCTTCAAATTTTTTCATTAACACCTTCACAATCATAGGTTCTTCTGTAGCAATTGCGGAGGGAAGATATTCAAGGATAATTACTCTACTACCAAATCTCGTAAAAATATTTGCGAATTCACAACCAATAACACCTGCACCAATTATTAAAAGTCTCTTAGGTACTGTTTTAAAATCAGGATGTAAAATATCATCACTTGTTAAAATCCGTTCATGATCAATGTTAAATGCAGGAATTAGAGCGGGTGAGGAGCCAGTTGCTATAATTACTCTTTTTGCTTTAATTATTGCATTATTTTCGCCTTCAACCGAGACCTCAAATCCATTATTAATATCCCCCCCTATAATTTTGCCGTGACCTTTATACACATCATTTTTCCAAGCCTTCTCTAATTGCTCAATTCCCCCAACTAATTCTTCTACTACTTGATTTTTTCGGTCTACAGCTTTAGCAAAATCTAAATTGTACTCAGGTATTTCTATTCCAAATTCATGAGCATCTTTAATTTTTTCTACTAAATGAGCAGAAGCATATAAAGCTTTGGTAGGGATACAACCCCAGTTAAGACAAGTACCCCCCAATTTATCTTTTTCAATTAGTGCGACTTTTGCGCCATATTGGGCAGCTCTAATAGCTGCATGATAACCCCCCGGCCCTCCACCAATAATCGCTAAATCATATTGATTTTCACTCATTTTATCATCAATAATAATTGTATTTTGTTTTTCAAATTAAATTTAAAACTATAAAATTTGACAATAATTTTAATTTACAATTATTCTATGGTATAAAAATATTTAAAATATTAATCTTTTTTTAAAATTAGATCATTTAAATACTAATTTCGATCATTTGGTTGTCAAATATCCAATAATTAGTCTTAATCATTACATTAGAAAAATAGATAACTCTGTTTATTATTCTTTTAAAACACTTTGTATTATTAAATAAACTTCTCAATAAAAATGAATTAGTAAATGAAATCTATGGATTATTAAAATAAATAATTCTTACTTGCTTTTGACATTTATCCAGAATAACTGATTAAATCATCCTAAGGAACACAAAAAATATATAAGATTAGCAATAAAACATAAATTACCTTATATAAAAATATTTTTAAAGATTAAATAGATTATTTAGAAAAAGAAAAATTATTCGATTTCGTTTCAGGTGTTAAAAATAGTGCAGAAGCTTGCCTTTAAGGTTTGTATCTTTGGTGCTGGAGGAGTCGGTAAAACAACTTTGATAAGAAGATTTCTTACTAAAATATTTGAAGATGATATTAAGATGACGATTGGAGCGGATTTTAGTGTAAAAAACGTAGAAATAGAAGGAAAGCAAGTGACACTGCGTATATGGGATTTTGCTGGTGAAGAGCGCTTTAGAGTACTTTTACCAAGCTTTGCTAAAGGAGCAGACGGAGGTATCTTCATGTTTGATATTACTAGATACTCATCTATAAAAGAAATTAATGATTGGCTCTCAATTTTTGAATATTTTGTATCCGAAACAAAAATGAAAATACCCATTCTAATGGTTGGTGGAAAATCAGATCTTGAGGATAAAAGATCAATCGAATCTGAAGATGCATTGGAATTATCGAAAAAATTAAATCTACAAGGGTATTTTGAGTGTTCTGCTAAAACAGGTAATAATGTTGAGGAAATTTTCGATCATATAGCAAAAATAATATTAGGAAATACAGATTAGAATTAAGACTTGTTTATGTCCTTCTAATAACTTTTACTAATCCTTTTTTCCTAAGTTGGTCCATCATTTTTTCAATTGCTTTTATACTCATTTCGGCAATACTAGCTACTTGTTCAATGGTATTCATACCATCGCATATCTTTAAAACTTTAAATTGATCTTTATTAAGCATCCCAAATTGTACTGCCATAGGTGGAATTTCTTTTACTACTATTGGAATTCTTACCTCTCCTCCTGCTTCAATGGTTTTAGCACCAATTTCTTCGGTAGTTGGTGATTCACCAAAAAAAGCTTTTACTCCAGTAATGTCATAATCCTCATTTATATAAATATAGATAGTATGCTCTTGTCCGGACAAATCATCTGGATCTTCAACGTCCGGATGAGGATTAGAATGTTTATACTCCTTAGTATAGATACTCATCTTTAACCCATTGATAATCTCTTGCTTGTCGATATTGAGTGCTACCATATCGTCACATATATCACACCAAGCCCATGCTTCTATTAATGAAAAGTATTTCCTCACTTTATTTTCTGGCATTGTAGTTCCATTTAAAGTTGATTTACTAATTTATTAAATTATATTATATACAAATTAAGATGTTTTTTAATTTAAAATTTAATTTCCTTGTTTTTTCTATAATGAATAAATCAATTTAAATCAACCAGTTAACCATTCAAAACTGCTTAATTTATTTCTATTTAGTTTAATACTGAAAAGCAAAAATAATTAAAGTTATAATATCTTTTAAAATCTAAGTTTAAATTCTAATAATGTAGTTATGATATATCGATGAGCACATTTAAAAAAAACATTTGCTTTGGATGCGGGAGACCAATCGCACCATATGAAGCTGCGGTTCATTTTCCTTGTCCTTCGTGTGGAGATGTAACAATCTGGCGATGTGAACGGTGTAGAGAGATGGGGAAGGAATATCGTTGTTTGAAATGTGACTTTTTAGGACCTTAAAATAATTATTAAACGGTTAGGTTAAAATGGGGGAATTCGTTGCATTAATTGATGTTATTCCAGAAGATGTCGATATAAACTTCGAGGTATTTGTTAATAAATTAAAAGATGTTCTGCCTGACACATGTGTTATAGAAAATTATGAGGTTATGCCTGTAGCTTTTGGTTTGAAAAAAGCTAGAGTACGAGTAAGATACCCCGAAGAATGGGGTGGAACAGATAAACTTGAAGATTTATTTAAACAAGTCGACGGTATACAAGGTATTGAAGGTATCGCATTTTCAAAAGCATAGGAATGACTATTTCTAATATTTATTATACTATCCTTTTAAATAATTTATCTAATTCTTTGTAAGAGAAAAATCTTAAAGTTGGTCTTCCATGAGCACAATGATAAGAATCTTTACAATTTGCTAATTCAATCAACAGATTTCTTATATCTTTTAAGGAGAGATCATCACCCCCTCTAATACTTTTATGACAAGATAAATAATTGATAATATCTTCTTTAACTTCGGTAAAACTTTTTTCTTTTCCAATTTTCGTGATATCGCTGATTATATCTTTAACGATATCAATATTTGGAACCTTTCCCATGATAGTTGGTATTTCTCTTAGAATAAACGTGTTTCCTCCAAAATGATCAAAATTGAATCCTAACTTCCTAATTTCAGGTAGATTGGCTTCCAAGAATATCTTCTCACTAGGAGAAACATCAATTTTTAGAGCTGAGATTAATCTTTGTTTACTCATTTTTGAAGTTTCATAGGCTTCTAAGAATTTTTCCTTATTTATCCTTTCTGAAGCGGCATGTTGATCTAAAATAAATAATCCTTCTTCATTATTTTCGTTAATTCCTTCTAAAACAACATATATTTTATTATTAAGCTGACCTGTTTGAGAGATTAAGCGTAATTTTGGAAAATTCTTGGAAATTATATATTTTCCTCGTAGATATGTTTCAGGTTGTATTTTTTTTTGAGTGTCCTCATCGATTATCTGTTCACTTAAAATTAATTGGACGCTTTCTTCGGGTATTTTATGTTCTTTTAGAAATACTTCTTCATTTTTACTTATTTTCTCTCGTGCTTCACTTAATTCTTTTGAGATATCGATTGATTCTTTCTCTTCTTTGGGAATATAATCTTTTAATTCTGTAGATATATATTTTGCCTCCTTGGTTATAAATTTGTCTTCTACAATACTATGAATGACGTTATAAATTTTATTATATATAGATTCCTCTCTTTCAAATCTTACATGAAGCTTCTTTGGGTGAACATTGAAATCAATCACAGAAGGATCAAGCTCAAGAAATATAATAAAGAAAGGATATTTACTTACCATTAGTGTTCCTTCATAAGCTTCGTTGATAGCCCTAAAAAGTACGTCACTAATAATATAGCGGTTGTTAATAAATACACTGGAATAGGACCTGTTCTTTTTAGCAATTTGGGGATGACCTAATAAACCATAAACCCGAAATTTTATATCATGCTCTGAGTAATCAAATTGTTCCATATATTTTGCAATTTTTTTACCATAGATATGAAATACAGTTGTTTTTAAATCATTTAAAGCAGGACAGTTGAGGATGTCTAAATCATTATGGCGATATATTATGCGAAGTTTTGGGTATGCTAAAGAATATCTCTGTACAATATCTGTAATATGACTCAATTCTGTAGCATCTGTTTTAAGAAACTTTTGTCTTGCGGGCAGATTATAAAATAAATTTTTTACCTGAATATTTGTTCCAATAGGACAAGAGACTTTTTTATTATCTATGATTTTACCTCCTTCAATATGTAACTCTACACCTTTCTCTTCATACTCAACTCTAGAAATTATATCGACTTTGCTTACAGCTGAGATACTAGCAAGTGCTTCTCCTCTAAAACCTAAAGTAGAAAGGTTCTGCAAATCCTCTATACATCTAATTTTACTACTTGTATGTCTTTCAAAAGCCATAATAATATCTTCTGAAGGGATACCAATACCATTATCTATGACCTGGATTAACGATTTTCCAGCCCTCTTCACAATTATCCTTATTTCTGATGCTTCTGCGTCGATACTATTTTCAATAAACTCTTTTACGATATTAACAGGTCTATCAACAACTTCTCCCGCAGCAATTTTCTCTGCATCAATAATTTTTTCAATCTTACTTACATTCATTATTTTCTAACGGTTTTCCGAATTTTTTTTAATAATATGATAAGATTATTAAGCTAATATATTTCTCATTACAATCAAATTTAAAATAGAACACTATTAAAGTTTAAATAAAATTTAGATCTAAGAGTGTTTTTAATATTACCATTAAATTGAAGGTAAGTCTTTTAAATTTCTTTTAATACTTTATTATAATTCTATCGAGTCTAAATTATGAGCAATCAAGATACAGTGAACGAGGAGGAAAAATATCCACTTCATTTGTATTTTATAGGTTTGTTCACTATTATCACAATTACTCTTATTATATTAAGAATATTCTTACATTTCTTTGTAATTTCTGAGTGGATTCAAGACACAAAAGATATTGATTTTTACATACTTATAGAAGGTATGGATAATGGTTTGGTTGATTTCTATAATACTATTGGAATTACACATTGGCCTCCATATTATCTCTATTTTTGGTATTTCATATTTTATCCAATATATATAATACCTTACAATACAATAATAGGGATTTATATTTGGGATGTTTTTAGATTGGTTTTAACGATTATAGTCGTAAAAGAATCACCAAAAATATTTAAGAATAAAAAAGATTTGCTTATTTTTTATTTAATGTGCATTATCGGCTTCAGCATCGATGGTTATTATAATAATGTTAATTTTTTAATATTATTCTTATTATTTTATTCATATGTGTATTTCGAAAGAGATAAAAAATGGGTTGCCGGGATATTATTTACCCTTGCTACGTTTAAAGTTACAGCACTATTATTCCTTCCCGTTTTACTTATAGCTAGAAAAATAAAATGGAAGGATCTTCTCTACTACTTAGTCCCTTTTTTTATTATTTGTATTCCTTATATAATATTCCCTAATTATTTCTTACAAATGTTTCACAATTGGTTTCATAGTGATGAAGAAATACAGGGGCTCTTAATCCTGGATTCAATTATTTGGAAAGCTTTACAGCCCTCACATTTAATGTTTATCGGCTTATTATTGCTTATATTTTTAGAGAATCTTAAGAATGAGGATCGAAAAAATTTGTACAGAATTATTATTGTTTCAATAATATCTATTTATTATATTTACCTAACAACGATAGTTTTTATTATTCCAGTAGTTCTTCGTTAGTTAAGTTTTTCTATTTTATTTTTAAGTTCAGTTAATTGGGCTTTTACTTTTTCTGGAACATCTGATTTCAATTCTATTTTATTAATAAAATTGAGTAAATCTGTAATTTTATCTTTATTAGTAAGAGGTTCAAATAAACTTGTTTGTACATATTTTTTCTTTTTCGGAATTTTACCTTTTTTAGATTCAATATTCAATTCCAATTCTTCAAGTACTCTCTTTCTTTTTTCAAGATCTTTTTCTGTTCTAATTAGATCATCATTGCATTCTCTTAATAAATTTTTAAGATTTATTAATTCAGAGTTTAATTTTTCAAGTTTAACTGTTTTTCCATTAATGACTTTATTATAATATTTATCTGATGATGCTACATCTCCATTTTCTCTTATTGCTGTCCTAAATGGATCCTTTTCTTCTATTTTCTCAAGAATTTCAAATGCTCTTATTATCACATCATCTGGAATCCCTGCTAATTTAGCTACATGAATACCATAGGATTTATCTGTACTTCCCGGTTTCAATGTTCTTACAAAATTTATACTCCCATCATCATTTTCAATAATATCTAAATGATAATTTTTCACCCCGGGTAAATTAATCTCAGTTAATTGATGATAATGGGTACTAAATAAAGTCTTTATTTTTAATTTATGGAGTTTTTCAAGAGTTGCCATTGCGATACTTTGACCATCACTAGTGCTTGTTCCTCTTCCTAATTCATCTATTATTATAAGGCTTTTTGGTGTAGCATAATTTAATATTTTAGCAGTTTCTGTCATTTCAATCATAAAAGTGCTTAATTTTCTCGCAAGATCATCTGAAGCTCCAATACGTGTGAATATTTGATCAATAATTCCTATTGTGGCAGATGTAGCTGGAACAAAACATCCCATCTGTGCGATTATACATATTAATGCAACTTGTCTAAGATACGTGCTTTTACCTGCCATATTAGGACCAGTAATAATTAATAATTGGTCATTTCCATTATCTAAATAACAATCATTAGCTATAAATTGTTCATCCAAGTTAATTTGTTCTACTACAGGGTGCCTGCCAGCTTTAATTACAATTTTATCTTCTTTATTTACCTTAGGACGACTATAATTATAATGTTCTGAAATTTCGGCAAAACATGCTAAAACATCAATGACAGCAATATTTTGTGCAGTTTTTAGGATATTTTTAGTTTCTTTTTCAACATCTTCTCGAATAGAATTAAAAATTTCATATTCTAAGTCATTGATTTTTTCTTCAGCATTGACTATTTTTTCTTCAAGTTCTTTTAGTCTTTTAGTTGTATATCTTTTTGCATTTTTGAGAGTTGCTCTTTCTATATAATCTTCAGGAATTGTTTTAATATTATTAAGAGTTCTTAAAGTTATTTCAATATAATACCCAAGGATATTATTATATCCAACTTTTAATCCTGTTGTTAAATTCCACCTTTTCTTCTGTTCTTTTTCATATTCTAAAACATATTTCTTCCCATTATGAATTATGTCCCTAAGCTCATCTACTTCAATATTAAACCCATCTCTGATAATATTCCCCTCTCTAATTGTCGTTGGGGGATTATCTTTTATTGAGACATCAATCAAGTTTTTTACATTATTAAAAGCTCGAATATTTGTAACAAATTTGGAAATTTCGGGAATCTCTGCTTTTTCTAACAATTCTTTGATTTTTGGAATTTTCTCTAATGAAACCTTGATATTTATTAGATCTCGAGCATTTGCACGCCCACTATAATTAATTCTATTAATAAATCTTTCAAGATCACCGATAACTCTCAAATTCTCCCTTAAATCCGATCTTAGAAAAATATCATCCTTAAATTTCTGAACAATATTATGTCTTTGATTTATTTCTTCAACGTCGGTTAAAGGTTGGAGAATAAATTTTTTTAATAACCGCGCACCCATGGGAGTATGAGTATGGTTAAAAATGGAATATAATGTAACATCTTTTCCTCTCTCCCATAAAGAATTAATTAACTCTAAATTTCTCTGAGTTATATAATCCAAATGGAGTACATTTTTTTCCAAGATAAGATTAATTTTATAAATGTTTGGAATTGTATCCCTTTGAGTCTCTTTCAAAAATGCTAAAAGTCCCCCCGACGCCTGAACCGCCATTTCTTTATCTTCAAGATTAAAACTTTTTAAATTTGTAATTTTAAAATGACGAGAAATTAAGGTATAAGCCTCATCATATAAAAAAGCATGCTCTTCATAAGATTTAATGATTGCTTTTGTTAGATCTGTCAAAATTATAAAAAGTCTATCATCTTTTTTCAATTCAGGGGGGATTATTAATTCTACGGGATCATATTGAGAAAATAAACTTAATAATTGTTCCTGTGGATCTTGTTCTTTGTATGAAAATTCAGTTGTTACGAATTCTCCAGTAGATATATCTGCGAACGCAACACCAAATCCATCTCTTTCCTTTACGATAGAAGCAATATAGTTATTCTTATTCGATTTTAATAAATTTGGGTCCATTATTGTACCCGGTGAAATTATTCGAGTTATTCCTCGTTTTACAATTCTTCCTTTAACCGTAGCAGGATCTTCTAATTGATCGACTATTACTAAAGTTTCACCAAGATTCATAAGATTGTTAAAATAATTATGACCCGAATGGTGTGGAATTCCTGCTAAAGGAACCTCTCCTCTTTTCGTAAGAGTTATTCCTAAAAGTTTTGAAATTCTTTCTGCGTCATTATAGAAGAATTCATAGAAATCACCCATTCGATATGCAATGAGATTCTCTGGAGGAAACCTTTTACGAATAGAATACCAATGTTTCAACATAGGAGTCAGTTTCTTTGGGTCTATTTCCTCCATAATCCACTCACAGAAAGTTAAATAAAATTAATAGTCAGTATAATCTATTATAACAGTAATTTAATATTAATTGCATTTGTTAATTTTTTAATAACAATTATATAGAAGTTAGTTGGGTTTTTTATTATTTTTAAGAGACTTCCAAAATACTAAGAAACTAATAAGTAGAGCCAATTTTTTAATATCGCTGTCTCAATGAATTTTACGAGAGTATATTTATTCATTTCTTTAAACGGATAGATTGGTTAAAATAAAAAAAAAGGAATTTAAATCTTTAGAATCCGCTTTTCTAATGTTAAATCATATGCCTCTTTCATGGCTTCTTCATATATATCTATTTTGAACTTATTATGGAATGGACTTATCTTGCTCCCTAGTTCTGCAGCTTTACACATTGTTTTTGGAAAGATCCTAATTCCTCGAGTAGTTACCATTGATGTTGCTCTTTGAAATTCTTGCAAAGTATTATCGTCATAACCGCCTAAAAAGCCATCTAAGAAAGCATAGAAGAATATAAATATAAAAATCCCTATTAAAAAGATTATCGCAGTATTAATAATTTTATCTCCCAAAGGTATTGACCAGATTAGTTCACTTACTAAAAATAAGACAATATAATTTAAAATTGCTGAAATAGCAGGGGTAATGAATGTTTTAAATGGATATATTTTAAATTTAATAATTTTTTTCCGAACGATCAACCATGCAATGATATCCTTCATAAATACAGCGGGAATATAAGCTAAAATTACATAAACCATATCTCTGAAAATTATTATAAATACATACATAAGTAATGCCCGAATTACTTGTTCAATAATCCATGTTAACATCGCATAACCAGTATGCCCCGTACCTTGGAATACAGGATCAACCAACCAAGAATAAATACCCCCAATATGAAAAAATAATAATGGTATTAAGAATTTGACCGCGGGAGCACCATATTCTTCACCAGCAGCTCCTATCAAAAATTTAGCTCCTGTAGCAAAAAGAACGGATATTAAGAAGAAAGCAAAATAATTACCCCATCTAAATGCTTGATATATATATAGTTTTGTTAATGTTTTTTTATTATGAGAACTTGATTCACTATATGCCCCTAATAGCGTATTTGAATAGAGAGATACAATTTGAATAACCATCCCCAAAGTCCATACTAAATTGAACCAACCCAAGTTATTGGAATAGTTGGCTACAAAAATCGATGTTATTATAACTTGTAGAAACCAGCCTAATTGTACAAAACCTTCTCCAATACCTAACTTTGAACCATAACGTAATGATTCTTTTATCTCATCTTTTGAAAAATCAATTCTAAAACATGTTTTTGGTGAAAATCCTTGTTTCTTAAAGGCAAAAATGGAAATAAAAAATGTCATCCAAAAATCAAAACATCGAGCAATAGCGTATCCAATTCCTGCTCCTAAGGCTTCCCCGAAAATCGGATTAGCAGCCCCCCATATACGACCAATATAACAGAAAACAACTTGCCCTATCAGTAAAAATACGATTTCCCATGCAATATACAGAATTAAATAATAATCTGAGCGTTGCATTCCTTGAAAAGCATACATAAATACTAAAAACACTCCTGGATATTGAATAAAAGAGTAGACAATAAAAATCCAGCTCATGTGAGCGAGATTAGTATAGGGGAAAATAAATGAACCAATAAATCCTATTATCGATATTTGAATAATTCCCGTAAAAATTTGCCACCAAACATAAATTTGAATATAATGAATAGCCTTTCCCGGATTTTTAACTCTATATTGGGAGAAATATTTAGCTAATGCAAAGCTAGTTCCGAAATCAAATAAAATCCATATGATTTGAAAGAAATTATAAGCGTAATTATACCACCCCGCAGCCTGTGGATAAGGTTGTATGAACTGAGGCATTATAAAATTAGAGACCAATAATTGTGGTAGAACTAAAATCAATCCAAGGAAAAGTGTAAACAGAAAGCCTCCTAGTTGCCTATGAACTCCAATAACCTCCCACTCATCTTTTAAATCTACTTGATCTTCTATTTTTTTCTCTAAAGCCTTCGCTTCCTCTAATTTTTTTCTTTCTTCCTCTTCAGCTCTAATTTTTAAAACTTCAATTGCTTGTTGGTCCATAGCACCTCTAGATTTTCTTTTAACAACAATAAATAGAGCAATAGCTAAAATAACGAGTATAAGTATAATTATCCCAATAATAATTTGATCTAAAAAATGAGGAACTGGCGAATAAGGCCAAGTGGGATATGAGTGAAAAGATAAATTTAGACACCCAAATAATAATCCATATAAGAGATAATTGAAATAAGGCCATACTTTAAAATCTAGATTTGCACCTTTTTCCAACCATCCCGTAAATAAGATGATTTTTCCACTTCCTTTTACCCTTTCTAATATCAAAGGTTGTCGATATAAGTTAATCTGCAAATTTTTCGATGCAGGATAAACATCCACTATTCTTTCAATTGAGGGATTTAAACTTGCTATTGGAAAAATTGTCATATTTTCAGTCTTCATCTCGGGAGCAGAGTTCCAGTCTATATTCTTGGAAATTAGATGACTGGCGTTATTAACAATAGAAAGCATTATCTCTGGGTTTAATGACTTGTCTGATTCAAATATTGTGTTATCAATCAATTCTAATTCTTCTAACAAACTAGCGTTGTTGTGTAAATTTTGGCCCATAAAAATAATAACTCCTCCTCCAACATCAGTAAAATTTGAAACAATTTGTTGTTCTACACTATTTAACTGCGAATCAAATAAAATAACAATATCAATCCAAGCACCAATAGATAATAAAGGTTCACTGTCAGAAACTTGGGATATATTAAAATTATCTTGATCAATTCCCAAGCTTTGCACAAACAAATCATCGTTTCCTTTACTAACTAGTAATATGTTTTTTACATTACTAGCTTGTCCGAAAGAAGGTTTTATTAAAAAGAATACGAGAATATTGCTAGCCACTAATACTACCAAACTTATTACTAATATTTTTGAGATTTTTCTGTTAGATTTTGACATAACTATCATGTAAAATTAATTTAAGTTAGCAATTAATAATAAATAGTTCTAAATAACATTTTTTGTTAATGTATTATAAATGTTTTTCAAGCCATACAAACATATCTTGATAAACTTGAGCTCTACCCTTTTCATTCCATAATTCATGTAGAAACCCATCATATTCTCGATAAGTTTTATCTTTACTTCTGACTTGTACGAAGTACTCTTTTGTTTTTTGTTTATCTATAATTTTATCTTCACCGGCTTGCATTATTAATACGGGACATAATAAATTTGATGCATTATCCATTGCCCATTTTGAAGATTTATCAATTTCTATAGCCGATTTGGCTGTAATTACTTCAATTTTGTGCTTATCTGCGATATGTTGTCGTAAAATCTTTAAATCGCTTGTCAATTGATTCTGATCAATAATATTATCTAGTATTTTATTAGGAGCCAATTTAACGAGAGTTTTAGATAGTGATTTTATTACTTTTTTACCCATTGATAATTTTAAAAACATTCCTAATAATGGTGAGGAAATTAATACTCCTGCTAATGCAGGATGATTGATTGCAAATATTAAACTAACTAAACCCCCAAAAGAATGTCCCATTAAAAATATTTTTTTATCTGTACTAATTTCACCGATCATATCCATAAAAAGAAGTGTATCCTTTTGGATGTGATCCATACTATCCATATCTCCGGGATTATCTCCTGCATTTCTCCAATGCCCTCGTAAATCAAATGCATAAATAGCATATCCCTTATCTGTGAAATATTCTGCCAGAATTTTTAATCTATCAGAATGAGTTCCCCATCCATGGATTGCTATGATATAAGCTTTAATATCTTCAGAATCGGGTAACCAATATTGATAGAATAATTTCTTCAATTCCCTTCCTTCAAAATATCCTGTTTCATTTTTCATATTTATATCACTTAGACGTTAAAATGAGTATTTTTTGGGTTAATGATAATTTATAATATCCATATCTTCTTAATATTATTGCTTTAATGAATTGATAATTAAATTTCCATTTAAAAGTAATGCTCATAATACAAATTTAAAAAAATTTTTATACTATTGGGTAAACTTCATAATAAATAATATCTATTCAAATTTCTTGGGTTTTATATTTTGAGTGAAACAGAAAATATTGAAATCATTATCCATGGGCGAGGAGGACAGGGTGCTGTGACCGCGTGCGAAATAATTGCAGAAGCTGCTTATTTAAGTGGTAATTATATTGATGTACATGCATATCCTTCATTTGGAGCTGAAAGAAGAGGCGCTCCCGTTCAAGCCTATGCTAAACTCTCTAAAACGGGTACTATATGGGATAGAGCTCAAATAGAGAACCCAAATGTGTTAATAATATTTGACGAGACAGTGTTAAATCATGAAATTGCGGCCTCTCTTAGGGAGGATGGATTTTTTATTATTAATTCTGAAAAGGATCCTGAATTTTTTGTGAAGGAGTTTGGCTTAAGAGGTGATATTAAAATAGTTGCCGCGGATATTAGTAAACTAGCGATAGAAAAAAATCTCACGATTGATGGAAATCCGGTAATAAATACTCCTATCCTTGGTTTACTTTCAAAAGCGATACCTGATCTAAAATTAGGCAATCTAAAAACTGTTGTTGTTAAACGTATGGGAGAAAAATTGGGAAACCTTAACTTTGAATTAATTGAACAAGGCTATAATTTAGCTAAAATTTTGTGATTTATTTAATTAGTATATTATTAAGTAATTGGTAATTTTACAGTAAAGGTACTACCCCTATTTCTGCCTTCTGATTCTGCTCTAATATTCCCTCCATGTAAATCTACTATTTCTTTTGATATGAATAATCCAAGTCCAGAACCTCGAATATCAAGATATTCTAATTCATTTCCATACCTTTCAATTTTACCAAATCTAGTAAAAAGGATCTCCATTTCGTCTCTGGTTAATCCAACACCTGTATCTATTATATTTATAATTGCCCAATTATCTCTTTTTTCCAAATTAACCTTGATCTTTCCCTTAGGAGGGGTATTTTTTATAGCATTTGATAATAAATTCATTATTACTTGCTCAATTCTAATTTTATCGATATTTAGGATAAAATTATCTAGAATATTTAATTTAAGGGCAATTTTCTTCTCTTTTCCAAAATATTCCATTTCCTTAGAAGATTCTTTAAGTAGTTCAGATAAATTTGACTTTTGTTTTTGTAATTTGAATTTATTATATTCTATCCTCGAAATATCAATTAAATTATCTACTAGATATTTTAATCTCTCTCCTCCTTTCTCGATTAATCTGAGTATTTCTGACTGCTCATTTTTTAGTTTATCTTGATATAGGGCTGAGAAGAGTTCTGCCCCCCCACAAACAGTCGCAAGGGGGGTTTTTAATTCATGAGCAACTCTAGATATTAAATTCTTTCTAATCTGGTCAAGCTCCTTTAATTTAGTAATTTCTTCATTAATTAGGAATTCTGCTTGCTTTCGTTTTGTGATATCAGTGAATAATGCTTGAACAAAATATTCATTTTTTACGCGAATTAAAGATGCTTGTAAATTTACCCAGATTAAACTTCTATCTTTTTTATAAATTTGCAGATCAATTCGATGTACTCTTTCTCCTTTTATGAATTTATTAAAAAGTGTCATAATAGTCGGTAAATAATCTGGGTGGATTACTGAAATCTTGTGAAATTTTTTACCCTCTAAATCTGCCATTGTATACCCAAATAAGGTTTCTGTTCGTGGATTACATTCCACAATTTTCCCTTTAGAGTTTATAAGAATAATAGAAAAAGGTGTGTTTTCATATAGATAACGATATTTCTTTTCAGATTCTAAAAATTTCCTTTCTGCCTCTATTTGATCAGAAATATCAAGTAAAGTAATAAAATCCGCGGTTCTTCCTTGATATTTAATAGTTTTGGAAAAAATTTCTCCATAAATTAAATCTCCTGATTTTTTATAGGCTCTAAACTGATATCGGTTTAAAACTTCTTTCTCTCCAAGTTGTTTTTTTCTTGCCTGATCAGCAATCAGTTGTCTATCTTCTGGATGTACTGTGTTAATAAATTCTCCCGGACCCCAATCTCTTAGTTCTTCAACAGATCTCCCTCCAATAGCAGCAAATCTATTATTAACATATTTAAACTTTCCATCTTGTAAAATTGCAATGCCACACAGTGATTGTTCAGCAATATTTCTGAATTTTTCTTCAGACTCTTTTAACTCACGTTCTAAAATGAATTTTTCAGTAACATCAATAAAAGTACCATCAATTCTAATTGGATTTCCCTTTTTATCTCGAATTAAATGAGAGTTTAATTCAACTACAATTTTTCTTCCATCTTTAGTTATGGCATGACATACATAATTTTTCGCAATATCATTTTTAAGGATATGTTTTAAATAAACATCCCGTTGTGTTGGATCTTCCCAAAATTCTCTAACGTTTTTCCCTCTCAAATCTTCTAATGGATCATATCCCATAATTATATTATGTGCTTGATTATGATTAAGCATTTGACCATCTATAGTAACTTGATAAAATCCTATATCTAGATTATCAATTAGATTACGATATTTTAACTCAGATTCTTTTAATTTTTCTTCAAATACTTTTCTATCAGTAACATCTTCGGTTTGAACAATAACTAAATCTGGTTTAACATAGCCATAGTTTACTAAAAGATATTTTTCCATGTTGGTAAATTCAAATCGATAATTCATCTCTCTCATGATCCTCGTTTTATGATCAAAGCATTTGTTTAAGTCATTTAGAATATCCGGTCTGTCTTTATACCGCTCAGAAGCTTTATAACCAAGGACACTCACAACATTACCATTAGTAAATATTTCAGCAGTTTTATTAAAATCAATGAACACAAAATCATTCTCTATTTTTTTCCATATGTAAGTAGCAATTGGGCCCTCATTATAGACTGCTCTAAATAATTCTTCTGAATCTCTTAGTTTTAATTCTGCTTTCTTCCGTTCAGTAATATTTTTACCAATTCCCAAAATCGCATAAATTATACCATTTCTTTTTAATGGAATACTATAAGTTTCAATATATACAAAATTACCATTTTTTACTTTTACTTTATATTCCTCGCGTTTTGATTGTCTTCCTGTTTTTATTAATTCTTTCAAAACTCTATTTGCTTTTTTTATATCATTTTCTTCAAGAATCTCTAAAAATTTAACATTTGGTATATCTTCTCGTTCATAACCTAGAGTTAATAATGTAAGATCATTAGCATCCAAAAAATTCCCATTTAAATCATTCACATAAATTAGATCTAAAGAATGTTGAAACAAATCCTTATAGGTTCCTTGTATCTCATCCCTATTATACGTCATTTAAGACTCTACTTTTATTTATATTTTTTTTATATTTTTATTGGCAATTTTATTGTAAATGTACTACCTTTATCCCTCCCAGCAGATTTTGCCCAAATCTGGCCTTCGTGAAGATCTATTATTTCCTTTGAAATGTATAGTCCAAGTCCAGTTCCCTGAATATCAATATATTCTTGACCATTTCCATACCTCTCTATCTTACCAAATCTAGTAAATAATTTCTCCATTTCTTCTATAGTTAGACCAATTCCAGAATCACTTATTAATAATTCTACAGAATCATCTCTTCTTAGGGTCTTGACAGTAATTTTTCCGTTAGGGGGTGTATTTTTTATTGCATTTGACAAAAGATTTATTATTACTTGTTCAATTCTTATTTTATCAAATTCTAAAAATAGATTATCCATAAGATCAAGTTCTAAATTTAATTTTCTCTTTTTTATGAGGTACATCAACTCTTTCGTGCAATCTCTTATCACTTGGCTGAAGTCACTTATATCTTTATTTAATTCGAATTTTTTGTATTCTATTCTTGTAATATCAACCAAATTCTCAACTAAGTGTTTTAATCTTTTCCCTCCTTTTTCGATCATTTCAAGAAGCTCTTTTGAATCACCCTTAAATTCTTCTCCATATAAATCTAAAAGAAGTTCAGCACCACCACAAACAGAGACTAGGGGGGTTTTAAGTTCATGCGAAACTCTTGATATTAGATCCTTTCTGATCTGATCTAAATCTTTTAATTTTACCATTTCTTCTTCTATAAGAAGATCTGCCTTTCTCTGCTCACTAATATCATTTATAATTGTTTGCAGTAAGATATTATCGCCTAATTTTACTAAAGTAGATTGATATTCAATCCATATCGAACTTCCATCTTTCTTATATAACTCCATCTCTAATGGCGATAAAATTTCACCTTTTAACACTTTTTGGAATCGTTTAAGCAATATTGGCACATATTCTGGATTAATCGCAGGCAAATTTTTAAATTCAATGCCAATTAAATCGTCTCTACTATAATCAATTAACTTCTCAAGTGCGGGATTACAATAAATAAGTTTTCCATTTTGGTCTATTAAGACAATTGAAAATGGTACAGATTCAATTAAATTCCGATATCTTTCTTCAGATTCTTTTAATTTTCTCTCTGCTATTTTTCTATTAGTAATATCATTAATAAATGCAAATGAACCCTTAAATTCTCCATTTTGATTCAAAATTGGAGCAGCATTTATACTTGTGCTTACCAAAGTACCATCTTTTTTTACAAAGTCAACTTCATAAGTATCTGTAAGACCCTTTTCCCTACGTTCTCGATAACTTTTAATCAATTCTATCCCTGAATCTTCTAAAAATAAATATAAACTTTTTCTCATTATCTCGTCTCTAGTATAACCAAGCATTTCACATATTTTTGGATTAACGAAAATTGTAAGATCATTATCATCCACAGCCCACACACCTTCTTGAGCATTCTCCACAAAATTCCTATACTTTTCTTCAGATTTTTTTAATCTCTGCTGCGCTTCTTCTTGTGCTGATATATCCATTAATATAAGTTGTATAAACTCATTTTTGCCAATTCTAATCTTTGAAGCTGTAGCATAACACCATATTATCTTACCTATTGTTCGATGAATTGGAAATTCAAAATTTAAAGTGTTTCCAGTGCTAATAATTTCAGTAAATTTTTGGTTAAATAAAGTAATTAGAGGTTTATCTTTCTCATGATAAGACCAAAATTCTTTATAATTTTTACCAATATAATCTTCTAATGTATGGGTTGAAAGTAAATTACTCGTAGCACTATTGCAATCTAATAGATTACCTTCTAGATCGAATAATCCAATAGGGTAAGGAGCTTTATTAAATAATTGATGATATTTTTGTTCTGATTCTTTTAACATTTTATCTGTCAAAACACGAACAGTAATATCACGAACAATACCTTGAATCAATTGTTTCCCACCCACGTCAATTAAACTTGATGATACTTCAGCCAGAAATATTTTCCCATTTTTCTTTTTAAAACTAATTTCAAATCTTATAACTCCTTTTTTTGAAATTTCTTCAAAAGCTTTTTTTGACTTTTCGAGTTCACCTATTGGATGAAGTTCAGGAATTTTTAATTTTAATATCTCTGATCTTGTATACCCAAATTGTTCTAAAGCTCTATGATTAACATCAATGATATTTCCCTCTAAATCATGAAGAAAAATTGCATCATTCAAATAATGGAAGAGGACACTATACTTTTCTTTAGATTCCATTAATTTTTTTTCCGCTTTTTTACGTTTTGTTATATCTCTTGCTATAATTAAAAATTTTGGTTTTCCATCTTTATCTTTATAAATTGATCCATTATTTCCTGTCCATTTATAACTCCCATCTTTATGTCTAATTCTCACCTCGGCAAAAGATTCACCCTTTTCTGTAGCCTCTTTAAATGTTTGAAGTACTTTTTCACGATCATCTGGATGAATAAAATTGATAGCATTTTTTCCTAAAAGTTCTTCCTTTTTATATCCCATTATTTTATGATGCACTTTTTCGTTGACATATTCAAAATTCATATTCATATTAATGATCGCAATTAAATCCATAGCATTTTCAGATATAAAACGATACTTCTCTTCAGACTCTCTTAATTCCTGAGTCCTTAGATCTACTAGTTTTCCTAATTCGTGTCTAAATTTTTCTTCCTCTTCTTTTCTTTTAGTGATGTCGCGAAATATCCCATAAAATCCGACTTTATTTCCTTTAGAATCATATTTTAAATATACAGAAGTTTCACCAATAATACTTTCTCCTGTTTTATTCATAAATTGATACTGAAAATCAGTTAAAGGTTCACCCGTTTTGTACACAGTATTAAAACCATCAAACACTTTTTTTCTATTTTTTTCATCCGTAATAAATTTATAATTTAATCCTAATAATTCTTCCCTCGAATATCCAGTAATTTTGCATAATGATTCGTTAAAATACAATAAATTTCCTTTTAAATCAACAGCAAAATAGCATTCCTTAATGCTCCCAATTACTTGAACAAATTTATTTTTAGAAAACTCCACTTTTTTCTTAACCCGCTAGTTCTTTAAAATTCTTAAAAAATACTACTTTTCAGAAGATGTTTTAAAAATCTTAGAATTTAATTTTTTTTTATGAGATTAATGAAACATTAGGTATTTATTTTTTATTTAAAAGCAAATATTATCTTTTATTTAATATTCGTTAATTAACTTGATGTTAATAATACGATTGGTAATAGATTAGGTGAAATTTGCCTGTAACTTTTATTTTTATAAATAATAAGAATTAAAAACTTATATGCGTTTGATTTCATACAGAATCTGATTTATTACTGTTTTTGATGTATAAATGACTGACTCAAAAAAAGATTATCAAAAAATATTAGGTTCAGTTCAAAAACCGGTAATTGGGGAAGCTGGTGAAACTGGAACTTGGAGTTCAAAAAAGCCTATAATCGATTTAACTAAATGCATTCCAGCTAAATCTGGAAAACCTAGCTGCTTTAATTGTTGGCTTTATTGCCCAGAGGCTGTTGTAACGAGAACCATTCCCCCTCGTATTGATTTAGTATATTGTAAGGGTTGTGGAATATGTATGGAAGAATGCCCAGTTAAAGCTATTACAATGGAGGAGGTTAAATCTGAATGACCGTGATTGATGAAAAAAAGAATCATATTAATGATAATATAGAAATTTTAACTGGAAATCATGCTGCAGCACATGCTTTTAGACAAGCTCGAGTTGGTGTTATTTCAGCATATCCAATAACACCTCAAAGTCCTGTAGTTGAAAAAATTGCTGAATTTATATATGAAGGAAAACTAAAAGCGAATTTTGTAAAAGTCGAATCAGAACATTCAGCATTGGCAGTGTGTTGTGCTGCTTCTGTTACGGGTTCAAGAGTAGGCACAGCAACATCATCTCATGGGCTAGAATTAATGTATGAGATGTTACCTTGGGCAGCAGGAAATAGATTACCAATAATAATTAATCTCGCAACTAGATCACTTGGGGCTCCATGGTCAGTATGGACAGACCATTCTGATTTCATAACAATCAGAGATGTTGGTTGGATTCAATTTATGTGTGAAAATAATCAAGAAATCTATGATACGAATCTTCAAGCATTTAAAATTGCTGAGGATCCTCGTGTATTTCTACCTACAATAGTTGCCTATGATGGATATATACTAAGTCATACAATGATGCCAGTTAAATTAGAAAACCAAGAGTTAATTGATGGATTTTTACCACCTCTTAAACATCATATTAACCTGTCAGACATATCACAAGTAAAGGGAATCGATCCAGTAACTACCCCTCATATTGTTAAGAGAGCAGAAGGAACAGCCCCAGGTTATTATGAATATAGATATGCTCTTCAAAAATCATTAGAAAATTCAATCGATATCATTATAGAAGTTCATGATGAATTTGCTAAAATATTTGGGAGATCTTATGGGAATGGAATTTATAAAACAGTACAAACTGAAGATGCTGATACAATTATTTTTGCAATGGGATCTGTTGCATCTCAAGCTCGTGTTGCTATAAAAAAACTGAGGTCTGAGGGAATAAAGATTGGATTAGTAAGTCTTAAACTATTTAGACCATATCCATGGGAGGAATTGAGGGAATTTTTCAAAGATAAAGAAAATATTGTTGTTTTTGATAGAGATATTGGGTATGGATATGAGGGTGTTTTATCTTATGAATTAAAATCTGCGCTATATGGTATAAAAAAGCCTCCAAGAATCAAGGGATTCATTGTAGGCTTAGGTGGTAGAGATGTAACAACAGAACATATCATTTCTGGGATCCATAAAGCATTGGATCAATTTAAGAAAGGAGTCTTTACTAATAAAACCGAATTTTTAGGATTAAGATTAGAAGAATTAAAAGATTATGACGAATCGACATACTTTAGAGGAGGTTGAGATGATATGGTAAATGTTATGGATCTCCCGGAAGAGGAATTTATTTATCCAGGCACTCGCGCTTGCGCGGGATGTGGGATGGCATTGATATATAGAATGGCGCTTAAAGCTTTAGGATCTAAAACAATTACAACTGTACCTGCATCTTGCTTAACGGTATTACATGGGATGCAAGGTTTTTGTTCAACGAAAATATCTGTGTATCATACACCTTTTGCTACAACAGGCGCTTCTGCATCTGGAATCTTAGCTTCATTAGAAGATAAAGGTTTGGCAGATGAAATTACTGTTCTTGCTTTTGCTGGAGATGGAGGGACAACCGACATAGGAATACAAGCTCTAAGTGGTGCAGCAGAAAGAGGTACCAATTTTATTTATGCGTGTTATGATAATGAAGCCTATATGAACACAGGGGTCCAAAGAAGTGGATCAACACCATTAGGGGTTCGAACAACAACGACTCCCGAAGGAAAATTAGGTCATAAAAAAAATATGCCAAAAATTTTAGAAGCTCATGGAATTCCCTATGTGGCAACAGGTAATGCTTCATACCCTCTTGATTTATTTGAAAAATTCAAAAAGGCAAAAGATATAAAAGGTCCAAAATATATTCATATTTTATCACCCTGTCCTCCTGGTTGGGGATATGAACCAAAAGATACAATTATAGTTGGTCGATTAGCAAATGAAACTGGATTTTGGCCTCTTTATGAAGTTGTAAATGGAACATTTGAATTATCAAAATCAAGTAAAAGATTTCTAGACTCATCAAAGCGGAAACCAATCTCGGAATATTTGAAAGTCCAAAAAAGGTTTAAATCTATTGATGAAAAAACGGTAAAAATATATGAAACATATATTTCTAATATGTGGAAAGAAATACAAAAAAGACTTGAAACCACTTAAACCTAAAAAAAGCCTCATAACTAATTCTATATTTTTCTGAGTTCTTGTTTAAACTATTTTTAGAAAAAATAAAAACTTATTTTAGATATGATAATAAGATAATTAATGCTAAGAACATTCATATATAATGAGTTTAAATCTAAATGGATTGAAGAAGAACATCGCATATTATCATATGACATCTGTGCAATTTTGGATGAAGAAAAAGAAATCATTTATTTTTGGAGTGGTCCAAAAAGTAATAAAGCAAAATTTCGGAAAGGTTTTAGTCAAATTAAAGAATTGGTATCCACTTTTCCCGATTTAAACATCCAGTTTATTATGACAAAAAAGAATTTTCCGGTTGAAATACAAAATAAACTTGAATTAGTAATAGAATCTATAAAAACGGGAAAGGATCAAAATCTTAAATTTAGTAGATTTACAACAATACGTATTTACAGCATTTCAATAATTGCTATCATAATTTTGCCAATTTTATCTTTTTTAAATTTAATTACATCTTTATTTTGGACAGTATCTAATGAAAATTATCACGTAACTAATACTATATATAATAGTTGGATTAACAATTCGAAAATTTTAACAACTATTTCACTCATTTTCTTTTCTATTAATATAGTATTAGGAATAGTTGAGAATGAAAGTCAAGTTATTATATTTTCTTTAATTGGTGTAATTATTTCTGCTGGATTAATATTATATTTAAACCAAGGGATTTTTTTATTTTTATTTCAAGCAGGATCAACCTTAACTAATTTTATAATATCACAAAAAGATCTTATTATCTTCTTACTACTAAATTTGAGTGCAATACTGATTTTTGAAATTCCAAACATATATAAACTAATATCTTTTTTCAAAACCTATAGAAAATTCATTTTTTAGCTGAAAAAAGTGTGGAAGTAGCAAAGCTTCTTACTAAAATGGATAAGGAAGATCTCAGAATACTTATGGCAATTGAAATTGGAATGAAGAGATCAGATTATGTAACAGTAAATAATATTAAATTCTATTCAAGATATAAGATAGAAGAGACTCTTTTTCGGCTGAAAAAGGTTCATAAACTGGGTTTAATAATTAGAGATTCCTCCAGGCATGAAATTGCTTACAAACTTAATTCTAAGGCATATGATTTACTTGCTTTACATGCCTTAGTTGAAAAAAATATAATTAGTCAATTGGGACCTCTAATAGGTAAAGGTAAAGAATCAGATGTATATGGGTGCATGGATGACAATGAAAACGTTTATGCTGCTAAATTTTATCGTATGGGGAGAACCAGCTTTAAAAATATCAAACAATTAAGGGATATTATTGGAGAAAGAGGACACCTCTCTTGGCTTTATGTAAATAGACTTGCTGCCAAAAAAGAGTATGAAGCTCTTGAGAGAATATATGAACTCAAATTGAATACTCCAAAGCCAATAGGATATAACAGACATATAATTATAATGTCATATTTGAGAGGAAAAGAATTAATTTATATAAAAAATATTCAAAATCCTTTGAAAATTTTCAAAAGAATTATAAAACAACTTAAAATAATCTATAAAAAAGCAAAAATGATACATGGAGATTTAGGGGAATTTAATATTGTTTTGGATGAAGAAGGAAACATTCTAATAATTGATTGGTTGCAGTGGGTGTCAACAGATCATCCAAATGCTAATTCACTGTTAAAAAGGGATATCGAAAATATATGTAACTATTTTCAAAAAAAATTTAGCATCGAAAGCAATTTAAACGAGATTATTAGTTCTTTTTATAAAAAATGAATTCAATTTAACTAATTTTTTAATACATTTCCTTGAATTATAATATCTTCTAGATTTTCTTTTTCTATTACTTCTATTTCTTCAATCTTAGGTTTTAATATTTTTAATAACCATTCTAAATCTAATTTTTTCTTTAATATTGAAAATTTATAATCAGCATTATTTTTACTTACCCTAAATGATTCTGTGATTCCAATTTGAATATGAGGCAAATTTTGGAAAGATGTAATTGAAAAAATTGAATAGAAGATATTCTCTCTGAACGGTAAATATTCCATATCTGAAAGTATCAAATTTAAAATATTTTTATTATGATTATAATTAATAACCTTAGCTTTGAATCTTAATAACATATTCCAAGAGATATCTAATGCTACGTAATTACACTTTCTTTCTCCTTGCTCCTTTATTGATTTTGTAATATATTCAAAAAATAAACCAGTACCACACCCCAGATCTAAAATAATTTTATCATTTGCTCTGAAGTTTTTTAATACAATTCCATATTTTTCTTCTTGTATTGCCTTATATCTTTTGTCATAAAAACGTGATGATGAATTGTATTTTTCGATTATGCTTTTCTTTTTATTTTGATTTTTAGAGTGTTCTTCCACAATGATAACCAATTAAATTTTAGCGCTTGTTTTTAATGTCGTAAGGTTTTAATTCAAAAAATTCTATCTTTAAATTATCTTTTTAATAAATATTATAATAATTGTTTTGATATAAGGACTAAAAATGTCAAGTAAAAATAATAATCAACAGAGATCTAAAAATCCTTTACAAATATTACAAAATAGTCAAGGTTCTATAATTTTGCTCAGATTAAAAGATGGAACTGAATATAGGGGACTATTAAAGGAAATTGACGCATATATGAACATGATTTTAGAAGACGCAACCGAACTTTTAGAAGGGACGCCTGTGGCTAAATATAACGAGATATTTATACGCGGTAATAATCTCTTATTTATTAAACCAGACGCTTCTCAAATTACATAGAGATTATAGGAAAATTTTGTTAGCTACCCCTTATATTTCACATTAGATTTCCTAAACTAGTGAATTTGTGATCTAGAATTGCTTTATAAACTCAATAATTTAGGAATTACATCATTATTTCTTACTATTGCATAGGATGCTGGATTTGGAGCATAAGATCCTCGATAATTTGCTGATGAAAATATAGATAACAATCTATTATTAAAGAACCATCGATATCCCTCAGGAAAGCATTCATGTGCTCTAATTATGAATTTAAGATCGTTATATTTCATAAAATTCTCAAAAACATCATCTCCAAAAAATTTAATCCCTGGACCTCTAAAGCTGTCGGAAAAACCTTCTAATCCAGATTTAGGATCATTCCACATAATTTGATAAATCCCTTGTCCATTTGAATTGTATATTTTCCTAAAATTCTTGCATTTTTGACCTTTTAGTTTCTTTAAAATACCATCATCTTCAGGAATCCCTCCATGTAAACATAAGATTTCTCTATTAATTAATGCACATATTGGTAATACATTATAAATACTTAAAATTTCACTAAATTTGCTGTGATCATCGAATCTTGAAATGAAATCTTGAAAGAAACCATAGGATTCATTTATTTCTAAAGTTTCATGATTTCCTCTTAATAAATAATATTTTGATGGGTAAAGAATCTTCAACGCTAAAACGATTAATAAACATTCAAATTGCTTGGGTCCACGATCGACAATATCTCCTAAAAAAATGACTTTTTTCGGGTTATTATGATTAATTATTTCAATTAATCTCGTTAATGTCTCCAAATTTCCATGAATATCCCCTATTACATAAACATCTTCAGCAATTTCTTTAGAACTAAACTCTAAGAGTAAATTTTCTTGTTCTAAAATATTTTTAACTGTTTTTAAGATATTTGAAATAATCTCAAATTTTAGAGTAGAGATTTTCTGCGGGTGGCTTATTAAATCATATAAAACTGAATTTTCAATTAAATTCAAAATTGATCTAATTGTTTTCCTTTAATTATCTTTTTAATAACTCTATTATTTTTATTATAGTTTCTTTTATTTTTATAAATAAAGGAATTTAAAATATATAGTTAAATTTCAATGGAAGATTCATTAATTCAAAAGTTAGTAAATTATATTGAGAGATACATTGAGAGTTTTGAAAATGAAAAATTTCTTGAAAAAAATAAGAGTCGGAATCTTGGAATAATCTATACTCCAAACCAAGTTGTAGATTACATAGTATCTAATATCTTTAGAATCTATTTTGAAAGATATATATCTTTTAATAAAGAAACTAAAGATGAACCAAATGTAAAAGAAATTTTTTTATCAGCAATTAAAAATCAGAAGACTAAACAGAATTTAATTAAAATAATTAAAAATTTAAGGATACTAGATCCGTCTTGTGGCTCTGGGAGATTTTTAATATCAGTAGCTGAAAAACTATATCAATTATACAGAATATTAGAGCCAAATCTCTCTGATTTTGATATAAAAAAAGTAATAATTGAAAGAAATCTTTATGGTATTGAAATTGAACACTCTGCTATTATTATCTCAAAACTGAGGTTAATTAAATGGTTTCTATCTTTTAATGAAAACAAGGTTGTATTTAACAAATCTAACTTAAAGAGTATAAATCTCAAAAATATTGACCAAATCGTTGAGAAATTAGATTTACATTTCAATTTATTTAACCTAGATTTTCTTTTAGAATTTAGCTCTGATAAATTCGATATAATAATTGGTAATCCACCTTATGTGGAAAATAAAAAGATAAAGGATGTTGAATTTAAGAAAAAATTAACCAAGAGATTTAAATCAGCTTATCGTTTATTTGATCTTTCTATAATTTTTATTGAAAGATCTTTAGAATTATTGGCAGATGACGGTTATATCTCATTTATATTACCTAATAAATTCTTATCTGCTGATTATGGTATCAAAGTAAGATTATTATTATTAAATGAATCAGAAATTAAAGAAATTGTAAATATATCGTCTCTACCTATATTTCAAAATACAGCTACATATCCTATTATTTTATCACTAAAAAAAGCTAAGTATAGTGAGGAACAAGAGGTAAAAATTAAAATTTTCAATAATATGAATGATTTAATTGAAAATAATAGAATTAAGACTATAAAATTTCATCAAAAATTAATTAAAAAATTACCTTCTAAAGTAATACCAATCTCAGGAAATATTGAATTAATAACATATTTATTTAGAAACTTTAAAACCTTAGCTGAATCATTTAAAGATTTAAAAATTATATATCGACCGTTTGGTTTTTTAAAATATAGCAAACATTTTGATAATGTCAGTGATGAACGGCGATCTGATAATGATTTGTTATTAATTGGAACGGGAAACGTAGAAAAATATTATGTAAAATTTAATAAAAGAATAAAGATTGCTAAGAGAGATCTTAAAATCGCATATTTTAATTATAATCCTACTTTTAAACTCATTTGGCAAGATTTTAAAAATGAAAAAATAATTTTTAGAGAAATTGCTAAAGATCTAACATGTGTCTATGATCCAGGAATCTTTACTAATATAACTGGCTTATATCTCGTGAGAATTCCTTCGATTGATACTGAGAAACTATATTGTCTCTTAACATTATTAAACTCTAAATTATTAGATACCGTCTTTAAAACATTATTTAGTTCTCTGCACATGGCGGGGGGTTACTTAAGATTTAACGGTAGTTTTGTAAAAAGATTGCCAGTACCACAAAAATTTCCTCCTACTATATCAAAATGTGGAAAAATTATACAAATTTTGTCTCAATTGTATTATGATCTAAATTCTGACTTTATCTATAAAAACTCAGAGCTAGAGTATTTAAAAAAGAACTATCAAATAGAAATTGAAAAATTTTTGCGATTTTTTTTAAATTTAAGTAATGCTTTAGTAAACCTACTTTATTTAGATGAGTTTTATTTAGAATCCAATAAGAATTTCAATAGTATAAGAGAATTCTTATACTTAAAAGTAGATTTGGTTCGTATTCAATTTAAATATCTCCTGCCTCGATATCAGATAAATAAATATAAAACTTATTCAATAGAAGAATTGAAGACTACTTTAAATGACATTGAGAATTTTTTCAATATAATACACGAAAATAAACTTCTCTTGGATCAAATTGATCAGATCCTAAATGAAGATTTATCCTAATGGAATCTTATCATTAGTTTTTTAATATTTAAGATTAGACAATACAGATGATTTTTGATACTATTTACTTTAAATGTAATAAAATTAAATTTTAGTAAATATTATATATTAAAAAAATTCAAATGTAAGAATGTATGTTTAATATAAGTGATTAACATGGCTAAAAAAAAGAGTGCTCCTGTTGAAGATGAAGATTTAGAAGTTCCATCAGGAAAGGTAGATGAGGATGGAGATGAGATTTTAGAATTGGAAGATTGGAAAGATAACCTAGAAGAGGATATAGACTATGATCTGAGTAAAATAGAAGACGATATGCTGGTAGATGAGACAGAAGAAGAATCTTTTGGTTATGAGGTAAATGAAGTTGAAGCCCTTTTGCGAAAAGCAAAATGCAATCCATGTCCGGGGAGTTCTAGCAAACGAGATTGCAAAGTAAGAGATGATTTTGGATGTCCTCCAGATAAAGCTAAAAAATAACAATCAATATAACACATAATTTTAAAAAATAGACAAGCTCCAAAAAGAAATTTCATAAATTTTTTCTATTTAATTAATATTTTTATTTCTATACCAATTCTATCTTATAGTAATTCAATAAATAGGTTTCTTAATATCATTTATCGTTGTGAAAACTTTTGATATCAAATACTCAAAAACGCATAATCTTAGCGGTAATTGACCTTTTATTTAGCTGGTATATTTGGGAAGTAAATATATGGTTAGGAAATCCATGCTATACAACAG
>JAHQWL010000004.1 GCA_029856155.1 Promethearchaeia archaeon | reverse complement strand
CATTATTTTTCAGAAGTCTAAGGCAATTTCTGACATTTGCGTCATCGTAAAGAGGAATATTTAAATAAAATTTTGTCTGAATAGTTCATAATAAAAATCTAATAGTTAAAATTGGAGAAAAATGTCACAAAAAAAACTATATTTTGTATTATTAATCTTTTTTATAGCCGCTACATTGGTTGGAACTCAAAATGCAAGAGCTCACCAACCATATTCTATGAATTTGAGTTATCACTCGAACCCTAGTTCCATTACTGTAGGAATTTCTCATCCAGTTGATGATCCAAATGTTCACTACATATCGAAAGTGGTAGTTGAGGTTAACGATATCATAGTAATAACTGAAACTTATACAAGCCAACCAACTGCGAACAATTTTTATTATACATACAATATAACAGCTGGCACTAATGACAAAGTTAAGGTAACCGCTACGTGTAACCAAGGTGGTTCTGCTTCAGTATGTCTTATCATAGGTGTCGGTGGCTGTCCAACAGATGGAGGCCCACAAATTCCGGGTTATTTCGGATTATCGGTTATTTTAGGAATTTCTGTAATTGTATTTCTTACTCTAATACATAGAAAATTGAGAAATAATATCACATAAAGCTATTACGATGTAATTTTAAAAATTTTAAGATTTTTTTTTTATAAATTTTCATTTAAATCTAATTCTCTATTTATTCAATAAAATTGAAGTTATTTTTTCATAGAATTAAAAAAACATAAAGTATGTAAATTACTATGCCAATACGTCAATCTATAAATAAGACAAGAGCTAAATTTTACAATATAGTCACTAATTATAACTTTATCAAGAAAAGTTCGATTATCGTAATAGCAATTTATCTTTCGCTTCTTCTAATTGCAGTTATCATAGCAGCGATATGGGGCCTTTATGGATATACTATTTGGACACGTATGATTTCAGATTTGGGAGGAAGTCATTATACTCCTGTACCAATTATTTTTGATATCGCATGTATATTCGCGGGAATTATGACTATCCCATTAACATTTTACATTGAAAATTTATTTGCTCCATTACCAGAAAGGAAGAATTTACGAGAACAGCACTTTTCACGCCTAAGATTTAGACTAGGGAGTAATGCATTTTTCTTTAGTTTGATGGGAAATATAGGTTATATTTTTGTGGGGATTTTTAGCGAAGATCGGAATTATCCTTTATTAGATTTCGCAAGTTATCATGATGTATTCTCCTTTTTCTCATTCACTGGATTTGCATTAGGAGCCTTCTTTATTGGATGGATTATTGTACTTTATGATACTAAAATACCAAAATTATTTGGAATTTATGGAATAATAGGACCACCAAGTATGCTATTTGCTTTTCTTTATACGATGGAAGCATTATGGGAATGGATATTATTATTCTCGATTCTTCTATGGATAATACCACTTGTATTTATGATAATGCAAAAATCAGAATTAAGACCAAAATAAAAAATACTTTTTTTTTTAAAAACTTCTTTTACGCTGAATATTAAAAATCTCTAAAATATAATTACATTTATATTCGCTTAAGTCAACTATAATTAATAAAAATAGAAAATGAACACTATTATGACAGTACGCGAATCAATTAATGAAATAAGAGCAAAATTATACAATTTTGCGACAAAGTTCAATGTTGTGAAACTCAGTGCTATGATCGTTATGGTGGGATATATTTTATTGCTAATAATAGGCGTTATCATAGCAGCGGTTCTTGATCCAGATGGATATACTATTTGGGATAATTGGATTTCTGATTTAGGATCAAGTAATCACACTCCCGCTCCATTTTTATATGATATTGCTTGTATCATAGCGGGATCGATGACTATTCCACTTACGTACTATATGGAAAAATTACTTGCTCCATTACCTAAAAGAAATGAATTGAAAGAACATCATTACTCTAGATTACGTTTTCGCTTAAGCAGTTTTGCTTTTTTTTTTAGCCTTATAGGGAATTTTGGTTATATTGGGGTAGGAATATTCAGTGCAGATCGTGATTATGATGCATTAAGAGTCTTAGGACAAGGACCGCACGGTATTATGTCTTATCTCGCTTTTGGGGGCTTTACTTTTGGTGCTTTCTTCATGGGATGGTTAATTGTATTATATAATACTAAGATACCAAAAATTTTGGGAATCTATGGAATATTTGGGCCATTAATTGTCACTATTCTGAATTTAATTGATAGCACTCCCTTGTTAGAATGGATGTTGCTCTTCTCAATATTAGTCTGGATAATCCCAATTACCCTCATTGTGCTAATGAAAAATGAGTTGATTCCAAGATAAAATAAAATGAAGAAAGAAATCTAAATATAAAATATTATTTTTTTTTGAAATGTGCGTTTGAAATCTTAATAATACAACTTTTTTTATTATTTCTGTGTTAACATTTTAAAAGAAGATTTTTAAGAGTGTGTTTCCTAAAATATAATTATTATTAATTAAATTAATAGGAGGCAATGACGTGAGTGAAATTCAAGATTCGAAGGATAATATTGTAAATGAATTAATGAAAATCAATAAACGGTTAGATAGGATTCATAATTGGCTAGCAGCTTTTATTGTTATTTCGGTAATATTCTATCTTATAATATTAGGAATTATCGCATTACCACTTTAAAGATAATAAAGAACGTTATTTCTGTTGGGTTATAGATGGTAAATTATAAGCATTATATCTGAAATTTTTCTACTATTTTTAAAACTTCTAAATTCGTGTTATTCAATGTGATATTTTCCAAAGAAAAATTCCATTGCTATATTTTCTACTTTCTATAATAGCTTATTAACGGCTGAAACTGAAATTTCAAAATGCTCTGCTATTTTATTTGTACTAATTCTTTTTGGTGAATTAAAATAACTATGTTTTGCAGCATATGAAGTTATTTCTTTTTGATGTATTGTAAATTCTGGGAATGGCATTGCAGATCTACATAAAGTATTATCAAATTTATCTCACTTATCAACATCAGTCTTACCTATGATCTTATAATTTAGAATGGATGTTACTCTTCTCAATACTAATCTGGATAATCCCTCTTTCACTTATTGTGTTAATGAAACCGGAGTTAATGCAAAGATAAAATTGTTAAATTCTTCATTTTATTTTTTATCTTATTTTTTATAATTTTATGAATATAATCTAAACATCAGAAAGAAATCAAGAATTAAAGATTATTTAAATACGAATACGGAATTTATTTATAAGAGACCATTATGTTATAAGCTAAGAACTAATAATTTTCCTGAAAAAAAAATTGAAGAAGAAAACCCTCTAAAATTTTAAGATTCATTGATTATAGAAATAATTGATTTCTTCAATTTCGGCAAGTCTAATTTAATAACTTCCCATGTAAGTTCTAAATCCACACCGAAGTATTGATGGATTAGAATATCTCTCATATCTGTAAATTCTTTCCAAGGAATATCCTCATAACTGCTTTTAAACTCACTAGAAATGTTTTTAATAGCCTCCCCTATAATTTCTATCCTTCTAATTACAGAGTCTTGTAGTTGTATAGATTTCAAAAAATCTGATCTCTCCTTATCTTTAACATATTCTTCAATTAAATTAATTGCTTCTAGAATATGCTCTAAAAATATTTTCATATTTTTTTTCATAGAATCTTAACCTGTTCAGCTAGAATTTGATTTTTTAATAATGGGTGTAGAGAATTATAGGTTAATACATCTACTTTGCATTTTAACAAATCCTCAAGCTCAATTTTTAACCTTGCCAAATCTAATAGACTTTTAGTTCCTTTAAATTCTATTAATATATCTATATCGCTCTCATCAGTCATTTCTTCTCTTACAATAGATCCAAATAAGGAGGCTCTTTTAACCTCATGCTCTTTTAATTTCGCTAAAATTTTTTCTTTATACTTTTCAATTTGAGAAACCATGTTATCTATCAGACCATTCTAAAGTTTACATTATCTTTACTAAGTATTATCTTCACTAATCTTAAAAAACTTATTTATTATTTTAGCTTCTAAATTCAAAAACATCATGTTTCATTAACAATTCTATTCAAAAAATTTTTATAAAAACTCTAAAAATTAATATTTATTACGGAATTTGATATATCTATAATTGATATTTACTTTTTTGAATTAATTAGTGTTGCGGTGTTATGAGTAGGAAAAACAATGAAAAAATTGATGTTATTGCTGACGCAATTGAACAATCTATGAAAAAAGGGCACATTAGCACATTAATATTATTAGCTTTAGAAAAAGGACCTTCTCATGGTTACAGCTTGATGCACACTATAAAAGAGGATACATATGAAGTATGGAATCCAACAGCTTCTTCTTTATATCCACATCTTTCATCACTTACAGAAAAAGGTTTAATTGAATTTAAAACTGAGATGGATGGAAAGAGAGAGAAAAAGGTTTATGAAATCACTGAGAAAGGTAGAAAAACTTTAAAGAAACTCCTTGAGAGACAGCAAAATATGCGAAAATCTCTTCTTTCAATGATTATGTCAACCATAGGACTCACAAATTTCTCCCTCCCTAATGATTTCGAAGATTTATTTGGTCCAGACTTGATTGATGATGCAAGTTTAATCGGAAAAACTGATGATGAGAAGCTTAAAATTCTTACAAAAAGAAAGCTTGTCTTATCAAAAATAGTTAACAAATTAGAAAATTTTGTTAACGAGATTAACCAAAGAATTGAAAGTTTAAAAGAAGAGAATAAATAAATATTATTCTGAAAGATCTTTAAGTAAATAATCTCGTTTAATCATACCACTTTTTTTAATTTTTTTATATATTGAAACATGATATATTCGATTCCGATATATTTATATATTTGAAAACTATTTTTTATTTATAATAGGATATATCAGATTAAGACATATCTAAAAATAGAATATATTTAAATTGCAGAATTTAAGCTAAATTTAAGATCTGCTTAAGAAAAGCGGTTATATATCATGAAAGTTTTATTAACAGGAGCATTTGGCAATGTAGGATTAAGTACATTGAATGAATTGCTTAAAAAAAATTATAATATTAGAATCTTCGATATTAAAACTAAAAGGAATAAACGATTAGCAACTAAATATAAGAAAATTGCAGAAATATTTTGGGGAGATTTAAGAAATTATAAAGATGTGGAAAAAGCAGTATCTGATATGGATGTTGTCGTTCATGTAGCAGCGATTATTCCTCCTCTTGCTGATAAAAAACCAAAATTTGCAGAATCGGTGAATGTGGGAGGAACTGTTAATATTATTAAGGCAATGGAAAGTCAACCTAATAAACGAAAACTTATTTTTACATCTTCAGTGGCAGTATATGGTGATCGACTTGAAAATCCCTTAATAAAACCTAATGATACACCAAATCCTAATGATGATGATGAATATGCAAAACAAAAAATAATGTGTGAGGAATTAATTAAGAATTCGAGTTTAGACTGGGCGATATTTCGGTTAACATACATCGTTTCATTGAATAAATTGCAAATTGATCCTTTAATGTTTGAAATGCCTCTTGATACATGTATTGAAATTTGTGATACTAAAGACGTTGGTCTTGCTCTTACTAATGCTGTGGAAAGTAAAGAGATTTGGGGCCAAATATTGCATATCGCTGGAGGTGAACGATGCCAAATTTCCTATCGAGAATATCTTAAGGAAATGCTAGATATTTTTGGTATTGGTTTTGATGAATTGCCTGAGGAAGCTTTCAGACGAGATAGGGGATTTCATTGTGGATTTATGACAACTGATAAAAGTCAAGCACTTCTGAATTATCAACGGTATAATCTCGACGATTATTTCAATGCAGTAAGGAAAAAGGTTGCTATTTCACGATTCTTTACCATGATGTTCAAACCAATCGCACAAAAATATTTACTAAATAAATCTCATTATTATAAAGAATATTTAAATGAAAAAGCTCCTTAGAAATTTCAATATTATAAAGACCGTTCAAAAACCTTTCAAGAGAGATATTTCAAAGACTCACGTTCTTGTACTTTGGATGAACCCTCTTTCTTTTAATTGTTCTTTTTCCCATTTTTTACGTTCAGATCTTAACTTGAAGAGGTCAATATCTTTGTAAATCAATCCTTCTTGTTGAGAGGGAATGCTTCTTTCAGTTCGATCTTTTTCAGGAGTATGGATAAAGGACTCACCAAATTCCGCTACATTAGCAAAGAAACAATAGGCAAAAATGGATCTTCTCGCATCGAAGTGTGCTGCTTTAAAATCTGCTGTGACTGGTGTGAAAGCAGGGTTGATAATAATATCTACGTGAGGTTCGTGATTTTTCAGCTCTACTCTAAGATCCATGTCAAGAAAATCACGACAAATTGTAATCGCTATCCGTCCAAATTCAGTATTACATACTGTGGTTTTTCTAGGTAGAGAACCAGTTTGAATAGCTTCTTTAAATCTTTCCTTGCCGAAATGTATCGTTGCAGGAATATATTTCTCTTGACCCCAAAGAATACCATTTGGACCTATTACCACACTTATATTCTTTTTTGTCTGTTCATCATGATACGACCCGGGAACTATGTATATTTCATTAATTTTTGATACTTCTAAGAGTTCATCGAGAACATCTCTGTAATTAAGATCAATAGTCATTTCAGGAAATATTAAAAGGCTTATTCCTACGTCTTTTGCTTGTTGTATTAAATCTTTCACTTTTTCCTTTATATCTTTAATGTTTCCACTTTTAATTCCTAATAATCCTGATTTTTTCACTTCGAAAAGTTCGGTCATGATATTTCCTGATTTAAAAAGTCCTATTTGAGCAATTCCAACCTTAAATTGATTTTTTTGAAGCTCAGGATGTTCAATTAAAAGGTCTTTGTTTATTAGTTGATATTTCTTGGTTCTGTTCATAATTTCTTCCTTGCTTTTCTCTAAGTCCTCGCTAATTTGTCGGACATCTCCAAGATTTGGCAATGAACTGGTTTCTAATGGACACGCAGGAGCTATGATACCGGTGGTACTTCTTGCGATATCAGGCTCACTAATCATGTTTAAGGCGGAAATAATGATTTTTGCTTCCTTATTAACCATATCAAAATGTGCTAGAACTTCCTTCTCTCTGCTTTCATATCCTGCTTTACCAAATAATTCAGCAGTAGATTTCAATAGTTTTGAACCTAAATCTAATAATTGAGTTTTCTTTTGCAGATTAGTCTCTATGTCAGCTTGTATAATATTCCAAGCCGCATCAAAATAAGAGGAAGTGGCAAAAGCCCAATCAGCAGCTTTATCAAAGCCTCCCTTTCTATAGGATTCTGTAGCATTTCGAAGCATTAGTTTAATTTGAGGATACAAACGGGCTTTAAGGGACTGTTCTATAATTTGATCGAAATTGCAGCCAATTTCTAAAGCTAAACATATATTAGCATTACCCGATGCTAAAAGTTTCAATTTACTTTCGGTATATAATTCACCTGCCTTCTTGAAGAGATTAGCTGAATTGGAAAATCTTTTAGCATCTTGATAACTTTCAGCCAATTCCATATTTTCCCAAGCCTTACATAAGTAAAAAACTGCTTCTAATTCCGCTTTTTCCCTCTCATTTTTAAAAGATTCACAGATCGATGCAAATTGTGAAGCTGCTGATGAAAATTTTTCAGCTGCTATTAAATTCTCTCCTGTCTTAGCTAATAACCTCCCCTCCTCAAGATTCTTACGGGCAGAACAATAATGAATTCTCAGGTCTGAAATTTTTATTAAATCAGCAATCCTCTCTAATTGAGCATTATCTTTAGATTTCTCCATATTTAATTTAAGATCTTCTCCAGCCTCGGTAAAATTATTTATAGATTTTTCATAAAAATTAATTGCTCCTTCATGTTCTTCCTTTTTACTAAAAAGTTCGGCTTCCTCTAGTATAGACCATGCTGTATAGTATTTGGCTTCATATCTAAATGACTTTAATTCTGTTAGTTTTTGACTTGCCTGCTCATAATAATTCTTGGCGTTCAAATGATCTTCCCTTTTATGAGATAGTTTTGCTAGTTCAATTAAATTCCACGCATTTAAGTATTCTCTTCTCTCATTAATTTTATGTTTCAAGGGTTTGTATTTTATATTTTCTAATGAAACTTCATGTGCTTTTTCACTATTTTCATAATGCTGTGCAGAAATTGAATAATTACCTAATCGATCTTCAATGCGGGCAAGATACTCATAAATAGTCGCTGTATGATAAGAAAATCCCCATTTTGAAGTTTCTCTGATTAAATCAAGAAATAGATCTTTTGCTTTGTTTAATATATCGTTTTCAACTGTAAGTATGCTTAATTCCTCATAAAGTAATCCCAGTCGGATACGGAATGTTATTATGAATCTTCGAGATTCTACGATAAATCTAAGATTATTCTCGGCTTCAATTATTGCAGCACTTAGCATTTCAATTTTCTTTTCCTTATCCTCACTAATATCTGCTAATGTTTTATAAGCTCTATAAAGGGAAGAATATCCTGCTGATCGTACCATACCCCCTTCGTATTTTTCACCCATATCTTTAGCTTTTTTAGCAGAATTAAGCATTTCTTGCGAAAATTTATAACATTCCTCCTTTTCTGAACTGAATAATACTAACTGAGAGTATAAAACCGTTAAAAATTGATAGGTAAATACTAAAAATGGAGCAAATGAAGTGTGATCTAATAAATTCTTATCATATTCAATAGCTTTTTTAGTAAACAATTGTCTTTGTTCCAAGCTTATAAAGCTCCTACGTGCAAAAGTACCATAGTACATAGCAGGTATGCTATAAGAATAATAGTAACCAAGAGTATTTGAAAAGTCAAAAATTACGCCAGCTTTTTCCACTTCTTTGACATCTCCCACAATTCTTTTCTGAATTACCTTATATCTTCCCGCTATTGTAGTAAAATAATTTAACCAAAAGAGAATCCTTACTAATAAGAGCTTATCTTTCGAGTTCCTGACGAACTCTAAAGATCTTTCACAAAAATCCAGGCCTTTGTTAAAATATTGTGTTTGTTCCCAATCATCCTCAATAAACCTAATTGCGAAATGAAATTGCGCATTGCCATACATAAAATAAATTCTTGCTAAGATATCATCATTTTGACATTCCTTAGTAAGTAAAATCGCTTCATCCAAACTTGATAGAAACTTTTCTGTTTCATACTTCGTATGCCCATTAAAACTAAACGGACCAATCCACAATTCAAAAGCAAACTTAATAAAACCGAAAGCAAGCAGAGATTCTCCAATGGCTTCAAGATGATTAGCTTCCATTGCAATTTTCAAGGCTTTTTCTGAAATTTCTATTCCCGATTTTTTAAATTGTAATAGTTCATCCCGTTGATTGCAATTTGTTACTAAAAGCCATGAGGTTTTCGCAGCTCGAGTTAAAACTCTTGCATTACTCAATCGGTCATTATCATTAGAGAAAATTTCGCTTGACTTTATGAAAAATTCAATGGAATTTTTAAATTCCTCTCGTGCTTTCTTTTTACTCATCGCAATCAATCCTGCATCGTGAAAGGCTTCAGCTCGGCACTCCAATTCTTGCGCTTTATCTCCTATTTCATAAAAAAAACCTGCAGCTCTTTCATAAGCATCTTTCGCAAGATTCACGAATTCTTTATATTTATCTGAAGTTTCTACTTGGTTAGCTGCTTTCACGTACGAATAACCAAGCCTTTTATTAACTTGCGCTTTTTTCTCTGCATTATTCTCCTTATGGAAAAGTTTTAATGCATCTTCATACAAAGTTGTTACTAAAGCCCAATTGTACGATCTCTCTTCCCTTTCGGCTCGTTCTAGGATTAACCTTACCTGATCACTTTCCATCATCCTTTGATTACTCCCTCAAATGCGATTAAATAATCTCGAATAAGTAATATTCTATATAGCCGTAATAAATAATATAATTAGAATTTGAACTATAACGTATAAATATTTTTATTGATAATTTTCATATTAAAAAGAATCTTCGAAAGTATAATTCCAAAGTATAATACTGAGGATGAATCTCTAGCATAACTTCTTATACTATCAGCTGGAAAATTATTGAAAATCTCGAAGGATCTGAGTAATTCACACAGAAAAAATAGAATTTAAACTTTTTTTTTCATTTTTTATAAGTGAACAATTTCCCACTACAGAAATATAAAAAATATAAAGTATCTCCTCTAAAGTGTGATTCCCCCATTCTTAACTCTAAAAATTAAAAATTTCTTAAATGCAAATGTTTAAGATCGATCATAAATTCCTCTTTCTTTGACTATCTCTTAAAAATATTCTGATATTGTGACGATTTTACAAATATTTGCTTATATAGGGAAACAAAAACTATTAAAAATATTGAAAATGTAAATACAATTAAAAAAAATATTTAATATCGATCGTTAAAAAGAGATTTATATTGGAACTTAAAAAACATCCAATAAAAATCTAAGAAATTTATGAATATACAATTATGTAAAAGCTAGAGGTGGATGTGTAAAAAGAGATGAGTAATACTGAAAATCATCGGATTGGATACTATGCTTGTCAATGAGGCGTAAATATAAGGGCTAAAGTAGATTGCGATGAGCTTGTAGAATATGTAAGTAATACTTTTGATGATGTGGTAATTGCTAAGAAAAATGCTTTTCTATGAACAGATAATGCTCAAAATGAAATAATAGCGGATATTAAGGAAAAGAATTTAAATAGAATTGTAGCCTCTGCTTGAACTCCACGTACACATGAGGTTATTTATCGAGGAACAATTGCTAAAGCAGATTTAAATCCTTATTACTTTCAAATGGTAAACGTACGTGAACAGTGCTCTTGGTGCACAGATAGTAGAGAAGAGGCTACAGAAAAAGCAAAAATCCTAGTGAAAAGCGGAATTGAAAGAGCTAAAAGATTAGAGCCAGTCCCAATTAAGACAGTTCCGGTCACTAAAGCTACATTGGTTATTGGAGGTGGGATTTGCGGTATGAATGCAGCTCTCGATCTTGCAAATCAAGGCATTAAGATATATTTAGTTGATCAAAAAACTACGATAGGTGGGAGAATGTCTCAGTTAGACAGAACTTTTCCTACAGATGACTGTGCTATATGAATTTGTGGTCCAAAAATGTTAGAAGTCAATAGAAATGAGAATATTGAATTATTAACTTATAGTGAAGTTAAGAAAGTAGAAGGACACGTCGGGAATTATAAGATAACAATTGAAAAGAAACCGCGTTATACTACAGATGAATGTAATGGATGTGGAGCATGTACAGAAGTTTGTCCCGTTTATGTATCAAATTATTTTGATGAACATTTGGGGGCGCGAAAAGCAATTGATATTCCTTTTGGTCAAGCAGTACCGTTTCTATATGATATTGACAGAGACGCGTGTATTGAGTGTTTTTCATGTGTAGATGCTTGTGAATTAGATGCTATTGATTTTAGTCAAGTGCCTACAGAAGTTGATGTTGAAGTTGGTACAATCATTATAGCAACGGGTTGGGATATATATGAACCTTTTGGTGAATATGGATATGGAGAATATGAGAATGTCGTAACTCAAGTTCAGTTAGAACGAATACTTGCCCCAAATGGTCCACTTGAAGGCCATGTGCACCGAATTTCAGATAGTAAGAAACCTAAAGAAATTGTTTTTATACAATGCGTTGGAAGTCGGGAAAATGAACGAACTTATTGTAGTGGTGTGTGTTGCATGCTTGCTCTAAAAAATGGAAGGTTATTACTCGAAGAATTTCCTGATGCGAACATAACAATCTGTTATATTGACATAAGAACTCCTGAAAAAGGATTTGAAGAGTATTATGAACGAGCCAAAGAAGCGGGTATTAAAATGATTCGAGGAAAAGTAGGTGAAATCTCTGAAGATCCTGAAACTAAAAATGTGAAAGTTCGAGTCTATTCATCCTTGACAGATAAAATTGTAATAATTGATGCGGATTTAGTAGTTTTATCTACAGCAGCACTTCCTTCTAAAGGTACTCAACAAATTGTAGATGTTTTAAATCTTGACACTA
>JAHQWL010000003.1 GCA_029856155.1 Promethearchaeia archaeon | reverse complement strand
TTTTGACACTGATTGTGAGAACAACATTATCGCAGAAAACAACATAAGCGGTAATCACGATGGGATGTGGATATATTTTGATTGTGACTATAATATTATCACCGAAAACATAATAAACAATAATGAAATTGATGGAATATATTTGGAGGATTGTGACTATAATATAATCTCAGAAAATGATGTAAATAATAATGGCGATTATGGAATAGATTTCAATTTGTTTTGTAATAATAATACGATTTCAAGAAATAATATCGATAATAACGAATATGGAATGGTGTTAGGTGATGAATCCAATGATAATACTATCTCAGAAAATGTTGTTAATTATAACTATGAAGGAATACAAATAGAAGAAGGTTCTAGTTTCAATACAATCTCAGAAAATACTATAAATAATAATGAATATGGGATTTTTCTTTTCTTGAATTGTTATAATAACACAATTTTGGGAAATACAATTAACAATAATGTTTATCATGGTATAGAATTAGAATCAGGATGCGAAAATAACACAATTTTAGGAAATAAAATACAAAATAACGGAGATACTGGGATAAATTTTGTAGAAGGTTGTGATTATAATTATTTTACTGAAAATGTCTTAGATAATAATACTATTGGTATAGAAGTAAACTCGGGGAGTTATAACTCATTTTATTTAAATTTCTTTCGAAAAAATGCGAAACATGCGATTGATGATGGAACAACCAATGGAATCGTACAACAATTGGTAATTACTGGGACAATCACACAGGTCCAGATAACGACGCCCCATATGGAATCGTGGATACTCCATATACATATATAGGAGGTTCTGCAGGAAGCATAGATCATTTTCCTATAGCTGATGATGAAGAACCATTAGTCACAATTAATTCACCTAGTAATAATGATTTATTTGTTAAAAATGCTCCAGCTTTCAGTTTAACCATAACTGAGACATATCTATTTGAGATGTGGTATACACTTGATGGTGGATTAAACAATTACACATTTACAAAATTTACTGGAATTATAGATCAATCTGTATGGAATGCAATGACTGATGGCATAATTACATTAACATTTTATGCTTCTGATAAACCAGGAAATATTGGATCTGCTGAAGTTAGTATTGAAAAAGATGCTACTGGACCAATTATCGTAATTGAATCACCTTCTTCCGGAAGTGAGTTTGGAGTCAATGCACCTGGATTCATAATTATAGTCACAGACGATCATTTAGATTCAATCTGGTATTCCCTTGATGGCGGTGTAAACAATTTTACAATTACTTTAAATGCAACTATTGATCATACTACATGGGCATCTTTGCCTGAAGGCTCAATCACAATTACATTCTATGCTAATGATACTTTAGGAAACCTTTCATTTGAAGAAATAACAATAACTAAAAGTATTCCCTCTGGTGGAGTAGATCCAACAGTGATTGTAGTTATTGTTGTAGTGTCTATAGTCGCAGGTGTTGCAGTAATAGCAGTAATCTATATATTTATGAAAAAACGAGCCCTAACAGATTAGATAATAATTTAACTTTTTTTTTCTATTTTTTAATAAGATTTATTAAAATTATAGGAGATTTCAATAATTAGAATGTATTAACTTAAATCCTATAAAAGTATTTTTATAATTTTTTAAGTTTTCTAAGCTTTTCCTTACTGACTTTTTTAATCTGTTTTATTAACAGTAATATTTCTGAATTAACTTGTGCTTTTTTAGATTTTAATTTACCAACATTTGAATGATCAATCTTCTTTGTGTCATGAATAAATGCATTTTCAATTTGTTTCAATTCTTTATGTTTTAATGCTAATTTGGATTCTAATTCCTTTAATCTCTTATTATATTCAGATTTTATCATATTAGCTGAGTTGGATTTTGAGGAATCAACCATAATATAACCTGATCTAAAATGAAATCATAATTATCAGACTTAATATTTATATGAAATAATGAAGTCTTAAATTTATATAATTTATAATCTAAATTAATCCAAACAATTCTTTTAGATATTAACCAAATAAAAGGAGAATTGAAACTATTATACATACATTCCTTCAGGAGGAGGTTTATAAGACGGATTTGAATTTCTATATATTCGTCTCATTATTTCTATAAAAGTTCTAAAATCAGAAGTTCTAAACAGATCACTCCAATCTGGGTTCTGAGGATTATATATAGGCTGATCATAGATTCCACGTTTTATAGGATCAATTAAGGTTTCATAAGCTTCCTTTATTTCAATAAATTTCTCTTTAGCTTTAGGATCTGTTTTATTAACATCAGGATGATATTTTTTAGCTAATTTTCTATATGCTAATTTAATTTCCTCTTCTGTAGAATCTTTTTCAATCCCTAAAAGCTCATAATAATCCTTATTCTCATTCATCTTCTACTTAATAGAATAAAATTCGGATATAAAAACATATAGTTGATATTTTATTGAAATTATGAGCTAATTATAGAATTTGTCTCTAGGATCGAAAATTAATCCACTTTCTTATTTTTTCTTAGATTTACAAGAGTTATTCCCAATATAACTAGTAATAAAGAAATAGGGTAAATGAAAACATCAAAATTTTCGTGAAGGAATATCGCAGAAAACAATACACCAAATAAAGGAACTAATGTTTGAAAAATTGCCGCTCTGCTAGCATCCAAACGTTTTACACCCTCTAAATAAAATGTATATGCTCCTATTGTTGATAAAAATGCTAAATATGCAATTCCTAACCATACTCGGGGAGGAATTGAAAGGTAACTAAGAGGGTTAAAATATTCTGGGCTGATAATTAAGGCTATTGGTGTGGTTATTAAAAATCCAAAAAAAGATACCCATGTCATTATCCATATGGAGCTTGGTTGATATGATTCAGTTTCGCTTTTAGTCTTGTTCAAAAAATAGCGTGAAATGACAGTATATGTAGCATAAGCAAGCGCGGCTGCCAATATTAAAATATCTCCAAGAAATCGATTCAAAACATCTACATTTGGAGAAAACCCTACAACAAGGATGACCGCTATGAATGCTAAAAAAGTTCCACCAGCTTTTTTCCAACTAAAGAATTCTGTTTTTAAGAAAATGCTGGAAAGAATTACAACCCAAATAGCATTTGTTGCGACCATTATACTGGCATCACTTGCAGCAGTGAAAATTTCACCTAAAAGATAACCTGCTTGATAAATTGTAACAGATAAAAAACCCATTATCACTAAGATCTTCCAATTTTCCTTAGCAAATTGCCAATTTAAACTTCCTTCTTTAAATTTAAGAATGAAAAAGAAACAAATTATCGCTAAAAAATAACGGATGACTGCTATCATGAATGGTGGGATTGTTGCACCTCCTACTTTTTCAGATACTAACCACCGCCCTATTGGCCAAGTACCTCCCCAAATAACCATAGTTAAGATTAATAAGATATAGGCAATTATTTCCTGCTTTTTATTAATATTTGACATATCGTTCACTTTTACTTCATGTGTTTAAAATCTTCATTGACCTAAAATATTTTAGAAAAAGAAGAAAAAATGGTACATATCAGAAGGAAAAGCGCATGTATGAAATTTTTCTATAAGCTTTAACCCTATTTTGTAAAATAAAAAGAAAATAGTTAAATTTGCTAATTAGAACTGCAAAAAACTAATAATTATTTCTTATGAATCGATTATATTAAAAATGATTAGTTATTCTAATTTTGCTAGTAATTCGTAAATTTTTACAACTAAAATATATGTTTTACTAATATTTTTCCTGAACTTACTGCTTATATTCAACATATTCTTTTTATACAAATTGAAATATCCAAACTTTGATCAATATTGATCAAGAAATCTTAAAAAAAATAATGGTGAGAAAAAACGCAAAAAAAAACTATTAAGATAAGTCTTTTGGCAATTATGCTTACAATTACATTTACTCTTCCAGTGGTAGCTGTAGTTGGATGTAGACCGAAACGTTGGACTCTTGATCCTATAATTATAGATGATTGGAATTCTGGAGATTACACTTGGGAGGAAGCAGCTTTAGAACCTTGGTGTAAAGGGTCTGGTACGGAAGAAGATCCTTATATAATAAAGAATGTAGCAATTAATGGCGAGGAGTCATTTTTTTGTATAATGATCATGAACTCCTATGTATCCTTTGAAATAAAGAATTGCATTTTATATAATACTAGACCCCCGCCGGGGGTGAGAAATGCAGGACTTATATTAGTCAGCACATCCAATGGCGTCATTCTTAATAATAAATTTCTTAATAATGGGTGGCCAGACTCGGGACAGGGTTCTGGTATAGCATTAATGTATTCATACAATAATGAAATAAAACAAAATCTCTGTAATGGAAATGCAGGACCAGGAATATATCTTGAAGGATCCAGTGACAATATTATAACTAGAAATTCTTGCAGAGATAATACATGGGGGATAATGGTTTGGCTTGATTCCAACTATAATATGGTATCCAAGAATCTTTGTACAAGAAACTCTGATACAGGGATTGTGGTAGGTTCATCCTTTGGTAATAGTATATTTGAGAATTTTTGTAGAAGAAATGATCTAACGGGTATTGCAATTGTCGATTGGTATTACTTTGGTGCGGAAGACAACCTTATTTACGGAAATACAATTGCAAGAAATGTTAATGGAATTTATTTGGCTAATGTTGATAATAATGAGATTGTTAGAAATACAATCAAACACAATACTTATGGCATTGGGCTTGATGTAGATTGTGATTATAATCGTATCTATCATAATAATCTTATTAGCAACGATCTACAAGCATGGGACGCGCAATATTGGATGAATGAATGGTACAATCCCTACATGCTTGAAGGAAATTACTGGTCAGATTACACTGGTACAGATGATAATGAAGACGGTTTAGGAGATTCTCCATGGCCTTTCATAGGATATGATGCTTATCCATTCATGGAAAAGAGCGGTTGGGAAATTCTAAATGCTTTAGAACAAGAATTAATAGAAGTAACTTTAGATCCCGATTCTAATTGGTTAAGAGGATTCGCTACGATACGCTCTGATGAGACATGTTATATTATGATAGGAATGAAACAATTATTTTCAGAAAGAACATACCGTGAATTTTGTCCTCCTTATACAGCAATATTTAGGTTTTATGGAGTAGATTATTCCTGTCAAGGCAATTTTTGGTACTTTGATGAAGTAGCATATGATGAGCCTGGTTATATCGAATACTTCTATATAATATTACCACCTGATTACTTACGTAATGCGGGACTTCCAGAAGGAGACCATTTTTATCAGTGGATACTTGGATTCTATAATTATGATATGTATACTGAACTTGTCCTCAATAGAACATTTACATTTGAATATTAATGGCTCATTAGAGCCTTTTTTTTTTATCGTTGAGTATAAAATTGTTTATTTTATTTGCTTTGATGATTTAATAAATCCTTATTAAGTTTTTTTCATGTTTCTGTATACCATTTGCTTATTAAATTGCGTTTCTTAATATATCTAAGAAGATAAAGAGCTATGACAAATGTAATTAAGGTTTCAACCATCCATATAAGTTGATAGACTGTTAAATTACGTTCAATTTGCATCGAACCAATAGTAATAGGGCCAAAATCTATAATAGAGTATAATAAAAAATCGGGATTTTGTAATATTATTGGAAAAAACAACTGTACATATTCATGTGCAGGAAGATCGAGTAAAAGATGTGTTAAACCCCCAATAAGAGCTGAATAAGACGCAACAATAAAATATCTCTTATTGTATTTTTTTTTCTTAAAGTTATCCCATTCATCTACGCCAAAATATTTCAAGGGTTTATATATTACATTTTCTCTTTTCGCAATCTTAGCCACAAATGGACTAATATTTCTACAAAAAATAATTGTTAATATTATCGTTAAAGGTATAGTATAAATTATTAATCCTAATAAACTATGAGTAAAATCTCTGAATGAAAATGGTATAAAGGGATCAACCAGCACATTTAAATCAGGAACTAAGGTACTGAGACATAGAGCTGTTCCATCAAACCTACTTGGATATTTAATTTTTAATGCTAATCCTGGTGCTTGGTGAGAAATTACGCCGCTTGGCATCTGAATAAACTTTTCCTTTTAGTTTTATGATTTTAATTTAATAGTCTAAGTAAATTATATCTTATTGTTTTATTTTAAAATAAATCCATAAAGTGCTTAAAAAAACATAGTGGAAGCCCTCTCTCCATGAACAAAAATCATCCCTTTCTGCCCTACATTTCTACCTTGATCATGATCATCAGCGAAAGAACAGGTCACATTCCAACCAAATTCAGCAAAAAGCGATTGAGCAGAGTTAATATCAATACCCCATTTAAAATGCTTTGAGAAGGGGTCTCCTACAATTCCATCTGAAGTATAAGGAAAAGAGTACCATCTTGATAATTGCATGATATCAATGAAAATTTGACTGTGTTTAGTACTTATCTCGGCTATTTTAAAGAGTAAAGAGGTAAAATCTTGTTTTTCAATATAATAAGCAATGCCTTCTAATACCCAAAAAGTAGGGGTCTTTGTAGAAAATTTGCTATTTATTAAAAAGGGTAACCAATTATGTTTGGAAAGGTCAGCAGATAAGCGCACAAGATTACAAAAAGGTTTTTCATTTTTTAAAATTTCATTTTTATATTGAATCACTTCTGGAAAATCGATCTCGAAGAGAGTGTGTTTATTTTTATGTTCGGGTTTGAATCGGTATGCACGTGTGTCTAATCCTGCTCCTAAAAGAACTATTTGTGAATCTTTTTGTTTATTACACCAAGGCGTTAACAAATTTTTTTCAATGTAATATGAACGCACGAGCGGATAATCCATTTCAGAGAAACGTATATGATCACTCAAGTATGAACCCAAATTACCCGCAAGGCGCTCTGCGAAAGGATCTATTATAAGAGCATCATCACGTTTAGACTCTTGAGCTCGATAATAAGCCATAAGGCGAGCTGTGAAAGGTAGATCTAGCTTTGGCTCTTTTTGTTTTTGGTTTGGCAATATATCTTTATCAAGTTTATTTTGCTTTACTTTTTCACTATGAGAGGATCCATCTTTCATTAATTTGATGTTCTTTCCTAATTGTATACTCTCATCCAAGTAAGGTTCTTTTTCTTTTAATGAAGCTAAAATTCTAGTTATCTCCATAGTAGTAAAAGGAATAATCCCATCTGGTTCAATAAGAGTTATAATTGTCCTTTCATCGTCATTAGCACCTACAATATGGCCTTCTCCTTTAGGTGAGCTTGCTACAAATCTATCACTTGTACAAGTACGTATTAAATATTTTTTTCCAGAAATCATAATAGGTTGACGTTTCATAGACGACCAGAGAGATATTAGATCAACTATATCTTCTTTTATATTCCAATTATCTGTTGAATAAACTAATTCGCCTCTTCCATCCACTAATGCAACTGAATTAACAAAGGGTAAAATTCTTTTTAATTTGTTTAAAGCAATCTGGTAATCTTCGGGCATTTTTGGATTATATCTATCTTAGAGATATATGATTCTTAATTAAATATAGTATAAAGAATAATTTTAGCTTTTTGAAAATCCTCCATGGTGAAATTCAATATCATAAATAAGATTCTTTTTTTCGCAATAATTCTCAATCTCACTCTCAAGAATATCCCAATAACCTTGATCTTTTTGGATTTCTTTATATTTAGAAACCAATTCTGGATAATATTCTTTTATTACTTTTATTATTCTAGGCACGTTATGAGGTCTAAAATTCAAATTTTCAAACATGAAACGATTTGAATATTCTCTACTCTCTTCAATAATTGCTTTAAAATTCGTAATTTCTGGAAAAAAGGGTGATATAAATGTATATGTTTCAATACCCGCTTCAGAAATTTGTTTAATAGCGTCTAATCGATCTAAAGGTTTTGATGCCGCTCGTTCAATAATCTTTGCAAAATTCTCATCTAAAGTACTAATTGAGATACCAACATTAACATTTTTAAACTTTTTAAATAGGTCAATATCTCGAACAACTAATTTCGATTTTGTGAGAATTGAGATTTCAGCTTCAGTTCCAACTAGCTTTTCCAATATCTTCCTTGTATTTTGATACTTCTTTTCTAAGGGTAAGTATGGATCTGTTACTGAACTTAACAGAATTGTTTTTCCATTGTATTTCTGAGGTTTTACTTTATTCAAATTAAAAGTTTTTATATCTAAAAACTGACCCCATTTATCTCCTTTATGACCTGTAAATCTTATCATAAATTCAGCATAACAATAAATGCAACCATGTTGACACCCAGTATATGGATTTATTACATAATCGATTGATGGAATATTACTCTTTGTTATAATACTCTTAGCTTCTCGAAAGTCTATTTTCATTTTTTTAATCTTTACTATTCATTAGGGTAATGTTTTTAAATTCAGAAGATTAAGAAATTGTTTCATAAATTCCGGCAATGCGTCCCAAGATGGAGCTGTTACTAGATTGTCATGGGTATAAGCAATGTTGGCAGGGTAATCATCCTCTATTATTGCTCCTTGTAAAGAACACTCCAGAGCAACAGACGGATATGGATATATTTTTTTATCTTTTAAATAGTCTATTTTTGTTAAAGCAGCATCACTATAGGCTAGAACTTGAGGACCATGGCAAATTGCTCCAATAGGCTTATTATTCTCCATAAAATGGGAAACTAGTTTTTGAACCTCAGGAACTAGAGATAGATATTCTGGAGCTCTCCCACCTGGAATAATTAACCCATCATAATTAACTACTTCTTTTTCTACATTTTCCCAATCGAAATCATCATTTAATCTAAAAGGATGTCCAAGTGATTCTGAATATGTGATAGGTTTTCTCTTTAAAGCTAACTCCCAATCTTCTATAGAAATGTAATGAATAGCAGTTTTAACAAATTCACCCTTTCCCCTGCCAGGACAAATTATTTTAACTTCACATCCAAACATAGTAAGAACAGAATAAGGTACCATTAATTCATAATCATCAACAAAATCGCCAGTCAAAATTAGTATTTTTTTAGTCATAATATCACTTCTGATAATTAGTTTAAAAAATTTGTTAGGTTATTCAAGATCTAATCATATTATTTCAATTAATTATCATTTCATTTCTGAATAATATTTTTTTCTTCCTTGATAATAAAACAATAATACAAATAAATTAGTTGATAAATGGAATATCCATGGATATATAATACCTAATTGAATTAAAGCAAGGGAATAGATTATAGAAGATATAAGTGTGGAAATTACATGCCCCCAATTTTGCGAAGTTGAATAATGTACTAATCCAAAAATAATTGAAATTAAAATGATACTTAGTATATAGTCCAAATTAAGATAATACGTTAAAATACTAATGAGAAGTGTTCTATAAATCAATTCCTCAATAAAAGCTACCAGTGGAAAGAGAATCACTAAAAGTATTACTTTTTTATATGTAATATTCTTCGTAAAAAATTGAAATATTTCATCTCCTCTTCCTTCTTGAAGGAATTTAACATTTTTTGAGAAATAAACCTTAATCCCGACTAATTTTAACAAGATTATCGAGAAATAGAATAAAAATAGAATAATATTATGATTATGCTTTATACCTACTAAATTACTAAATGGGATAAAGAATGTAATTGAAGTGTTATAAAATAAGATAGCATCCCCAAATAAAGCAAATGGTATTAAAAAAAGCAGTATGTATAAAATTTTTTGTTCTACGGTAAATCCAGATCTTACTTCTGTAATAAATTTAACAAAAACTACTAAAAAAATTAGTAGACATATCAGAAATAAAATTAAAATGTTATCAAACGAAGAGTAAAAAAACCAAAATACAAAAATCAAGAAAATTATGGAATTATATATTAAACTGTTTTTTATCCTGTTTTTTACAAGATTCTCGTCGTATGACATTAATGTAATTTTGATTGTTCGTGATTTAATGGAAATTATATATAATAATACAACTTTAAAACTTAATAACGTATATCTTATAAGTCACAATAGTCAGATGAATCTTCCTAAAAAAATTGTGAGTAAAAGACTTATTCTAAGGCTAATGAACCGAGATGATTTTGAGGTTTTTTCGGATATTATAAAAGATGCTACTGCTGATAATAACTTGAAATTCATTTTGAAGATGAAATTAGATAATAACTCACAGCAAATATTCAATTCTATTATAGATTCTTATAACTCAATCAACCCTGTAATCGTATTAATAGTCATAAATAAAGAAAGTGGAAATTATATTGGATTGTGTGGGTTGTTATCTTCAGAAAATGGTAAGAAGGCACAGTGTTTCTACTTGGTGCGACCTGAGTATAGAGGTCATGGTTTTGCTATAGAAGCGATGAAAAAACTTATAGAATATGCGTTTGAAGAACCAACTTTAACAGGAATTATCGCATTTATCCGTTCTACAAACTCACGAGCGTGGAAAGTAGCTGAAAGAGTAGGAATGAAATATATGGGTCATGTGCCAATTAAAGATATTCCATCTAAAACTATGTATTTTTCTATAGAGAGAGCTGAATTTGAAGCTCAAGGAGAGTATTAAAACGTTTACTTCATTTTGGATGTCCAATTGGAATAATATATAGAGGTTCAATTTGTTTTTTGAGTTTTAGTACTTCCTTAACTTTATCGTCTTCAAATGCTCCTATAGGAACTGAGCATAGACCTAAGGCTACAGCTTCTAAATGAACATTTTGAGCACAATGACCTACTTCAATATAAACATATCTAACTCCCCGTTGACCATATCTTTCAATTGTCCTTTCGAAAATAGCACAAATTATTACATTAAGATATGCCTCAGCAATAAAATGTTGATTCCATGAAGCTTCAACAAGCTTATTACTTAAATCTTTATCTGTAATACATTCTAAAACATGCTTACTGTAATTATAATAAAAATAACCCTCATTTTTTATAGTAACATAAATTTCTAAAGGATAAGTGGCCCCTGCGCTCGGAACTGTTCTTTTAATCCCTTTTTTCCCTTGGATTGCCCATAAAATCTGTGAAATCTCTTCTATCTCAATTACTTTCTCTTTATAACTTCTAACACTTTCCCGTTCGTAGATACATTCTTCCAGACTTTTACTACCTTTTAATATCGGCTTTGGAAGTTGAAGATCCATGATCTCATCTAATTTAAATTAAATAGTTATAATATAGTACAGATTCATTACTTATTAGTTATTTTTCTGAAAATAAGAAATTTTAATTTAATTAATAATAATGCTATTTTATGTCTTCAAAAGAAAATTTAAAAGAAATGTTCGAAGAATGGAATGATTTAAATTCTAAGGCTCAGGAGTCAATGGGACAATTTGATTTCTCAAATATTAAAACAATCAGAGCGAGTCAGAAAAAGCTTGAAGATGATATCTACGAGATCTTGAAAAAAAATGCACCAGAAAACATTGCGGAGATAATACCAGAGGATTGTGGTGAAATGGAAGTTGGTTTTGATACAGAGGGGAATAAATTTTATTTTGTGATGATGGATCCAGAAACCGTAGATGATGAAGAATTAAAGCTTATTGCCATTACTATTTATATTGATAACAATATTACAATGATAAAAGATTTTACAATAGAAGACTAATATCCTCTTAATCATCCAAATGGTCTTTTTTAAGCTGATTTTTTCAAATGGATAAAAATAAATAATTAGGACAAAATTATTCTTTTATATATAAATTTATTAGCTGAATTCCGTATATTCTGGATTTAAAAAGGATAAATTAAAGTGATTTTAGAATTTCAATTCCATCATCATTAAGAGTTGGACCAAGAACTACAAATTCTCTTGCTAAAAAACGTTATCTGATAATCTACTTTTTGATAATAATATTAATAACTATAATTCGATTTCATATAAAACTTCTTTAGATTTCTTGATACCTAATTTTAATAATAAAGACCTTAATGCACTATCAGAATCACGGCAATGAATATATATCTTGTTTATTTTTAAAGTGGTTTTTACATATTTCATTAATTCTCTAATTA
>JAHQWL010000001.1 GCA_029856155.1 Promethearchaeia archaeon | reverse complement strand
ATCACCAACAAGAACCGATGCTCCAGTCGTAAGAGATATTTTAAAAGAGTATAGGAAAGAAATTCATGGAATTATACATAATACGGGTGGAGGACAAACTAAAATTCTAAAATTTGGTAAAAATATAAAATATATTAAAAATAATCTTTTTACAATTCCTAAAATATTTGAATTAATTAAAAGATCGTCTGAAACTCAATGGAAAGAGATGTTTAGTGTTTTCAATATGGGTCATAGAATGGAATTATTGTGTAAAAAAGATCTAGCACCAGAAATAATTAATATTGCGAAAAAATATAAAATTGATTCCAAGATAATTGGATATTGTGAGAATTCTCCAATACAAGGTAAAAACATACTAGAAATTAAATCAGAGTTTGGTTCTTTTACTTACGATTAGGAGTTTAAGTAAATGTTAAAAGAATTAGATGTAATTTGTATTGGTGCCGCCCTTGTTGATATAATCGCTAAAATTGAAAGACACCCTTTAGATGATGATGAAGTTTTTGTTTCAGATTTGCAATTATTATCCGGAGGGGCTGCTGCCAATACTGCTTATGCTTGCTCAAAATTGGGGTTAAAAACTGCATTTATAGGTAAACTAGGACATAATGATGAATTTGGGCATAAAATTATGAAGGATTTTAAGGAAGTGTCACTAGATACAACTTTAATGAAATATTCGAAAGAAAAAGTAACAGGGTCAGCATATGTGGCGATAAATGAAAAAGGGGATCGAAGAATTTATGCATATAGCGGAGCTGCTAATGTTCTTTCAGCTGACGATATAAATCCGGATGATCTAGTTAAAGCAAAAACAATTTTCTTGAGTAGTTTAAGAAATTTAGACCCATTTAAAAAAGCGGCTAAAATTGCTAAGAATCATAATATACCAATTATATTTAATCCTGGAATGTTAATAATTGAACAAAGTTTTGATAAAATAAAAGAAATATTTTTCAATACTGATATTTTAATAATTTCAAGAAGGGAATTTCAGAGCCTTTTTCATTTAGGAGATAGTAAATTAAATGAACAAATAATTGAAGATAAAGCAAAATCACTCTTCAAATTAGGAATTAAAATAATAATAGTGACAAGAGGAAAAAAAGGAGCCACAATTTTAAATTCTGAAAAATCTGAATTAATTAAACCTATGCATACTACTCAAGTTATTGATACTACAGGAGCGGGAGATGCTTTTTCCGCAGGATTCATATATGGATTTATTAGAAAACCTAGTTTTAAGTTTGAAGATCTCAAATCTGATGTAATGGTAGGAAATTTTATAGCTGGAAAATGTATCCAAGAATTAGGAGCTAGAAACGGTATTCCTACTGCTGAGGAATTAGTAATAAAATTGTTAAATAACAAAATTTATAATTTCTAGATTCAATAATTTTTTATCCATAGAATTTAGGTGATTATGAATGGTAAGATTGGATAAAAGTAGAAAGAAAGAAATAGCTCTAAAAAGATTTCGATTTTTTTATCAAGAAATTGTTTGGGCTTTTATTATAATATTTGTATTTTTACTAATACCGCTTTTCTTAATTCCTTTAATAGTAGGTAAAGGATCTCCCCTTTATGGCATACTTTTCTATTCAATAAGAGCACTATTGGTATTTATTGGTATACCACTAATATTTCCTCTTTCTAATTTAGTATTCGAATCTCAAAAAAGAAATATAATAATTACAGAAGATATTTCACCAGCAAGGGGACACCTAAAATTATATAAAATAACAAAAAAGAACTATAAATATCAGATTCTCTATGGGATCTTGATTTTCTTTCTAGTTTTCTTGCCAATTGATTTTTTTACTTATCTTCTAATACCTAGAATGATCGAATATCAAGCAGTTTCCCTTGCTTTTACTACAACAAATACATATTTGGTATCTAACAGTTATTTTGTGTTTTTAATTTCTGTAATCATAATTCAGTTTTCAATAGCTATTGCTGAAGAAAGTATCTCTAGAGGTCTATTAACAAAAAGAGGAAGTGAACATTTTTTTAGTCTATCTGCAGTGATAATATCAGCGCTTTATTGGGGATTAGGACATTTTGCCTATTTCCTCGATCCAATAAGTAGATCATATCCTATTTGGTACCCATTTATTTGGTTTTTACAAGCCTTTGTAATTGGGATAATACTTTCCTTAATAGTATTAAGACGAAAATGGCTCTTTCCCGTTATAATGGCTCATACTATAAATAATATAATCTCTGCGCATGTAGTTTGGAGTTATTGGAAAGGAAGTAGCTTTACACTAGTAGCTCTTTATGTATATTATCCTTTACTTATTATCGGGGTTTTTCTATTTGTATGGTATTATGCTTTGATTAAAGATAGTCTATTAATAGGATTTAAAATGTTAGGAACATATTTTAAACAAGACCAATCGATTGAAAAAACCAAGGGAGATGTAGTTTTTCGCATATTTTTTGATATCATCCTTGGAATAATTATTTTTATAATGGGTTTTATAATCGCGATATAGAGAGGCGTTATTTATTGAAGTTGGGTATTATCTCTGATACACATATTACCGCTAATTATGAAAAAGATAAAGTTAGTGCTTTGATTAATCAATTTAAACTAGCGTTTAAAGATGTCGATGAGATAATCCATGCGGGAGATATATGTGAGTTTTTTTTTTTAAATATGATAAAGGAGATTGCACCCACAAGATGTGTAAAAGGGAATTTTGATAACATCGAGAATTTAGATCTTTTTATTAAATTTTCTATAGGCTCTTACAATATTGGAGTAATCCATATCTTACCTGATAATGTTGAAGATTTTGTTAAAAAGCAGGATATACAAATACTAATTTTTGGGCATACTCATCAACCTCTAATTAAAGGAACAAACTTCAATGTGCTTCTTTTAAACCCAGGTTCCCCAACGATGCCAAAAGCACCTATAGAAAGACCTGGTTTTATGAAACCTATAGCAAGACCAAGCGTAATTACATTAAATATTGATGAGAATGATATTTTATCAACCTTTATTATCAACCTTAAACTGTAAACTCTGATAGATATTTTGAAGTTTAAATTGATTCTATTAGGATTAAATACTTAGATAATCATTTTAAAGTATCTGCAAAATATTTACTAATGATTTAAAATCCACATTGAATAATTTTAAATATTAATTAACTCATATTAATACTATTCATAAGTTAAAACAATACAATTCATTTTTATTGAAGATAACATCATAATAATCTTTATAGAGAGTGTGTAGATTTGGTAAGTAGACTTGATTTAGTACTTAAGGAACTTAATGAAAATGGTAATTTTCGAGCATCACTTTTTGCAACATCAACAGGGTTAGTTTTAGCATCCCAAAAAGAAGAAAAGATCGATGAACGCGTAATAGCTGCTATGGGTTCACTATTGAGTGATTCTGCCTATAAAGCGGCAGAGGAACTAGAACTATCTGAAATTCAAAGTATGAGAATTAAATATAAAAATGATTATATTATTATGAGAAATATCATTATGCCTGATAATAAAAATCAGTTTCTTCTAGCAGTTTTAACAAAATCTCCCGAAAGTGATGATGTAGAGCGTTATCTTGATCAACTCCTTGATTGGGCAGTTGAAAATTCGCAAGCAGATTTAGAAAAACTTTCAAGTTTATAATTCTTTTTTCCTTACTTTTTCTTTTTTATTAATTTCTTCGATATCATTTTTAAAATATAAGTAGTAAATTCTAAAACTTACTGGAAACTAATATTCTGTAAGACAGTAGCTTTTATTTCTGATCATTTCTTTAAAGAAATTAAGGATGCTGAAAGGTATTTAAGTAATGAAAAAAAGTCTGGTAAGGTTCTAGTAGCGATTTCTTAAATGAAATCATTATAAAATTTTAATACCTCATCAGCTACTTGTTCTTCATAATTCCAATAAAAATGATCTGCTCCATTAATAATTTTTTTTCTCTTAGGATCATGATAAAAGCTATAATTCTCCTCAAATTTTTCATAAAAGGCAACTGTATCTTGATTACCTTGAATAAATAATTTTGGTTTGTTAGACTGAGAGAGTTCTCTATATTTTAATCCCATAAAATCAAAAGGGAATGATATAGCTATATAACTAATAATCTTTCCTGAGTAATTGATTACTGAACACCCTATTGCTGCGCCATAAGAATAACCGCATATAATTATTCTCTCAGAATTTTTATCCTTTACTAAAAAATCAATACAAGCTTTAACATCACTCAATTCACCGGTTCCATGGGAATGATTTCCAGTTGATCTTCCAACACCTCTAAAGTTAAATCGTAAACAAGGAATAGTGTTTTTAGTTAATTTATCAAACACTCCAGATACGACATTATTATACATATTGCCACCATATTGGGGATGAGGGTGACAAATTAGAACTACTGGATTCTTTTGGTTATATTTTGATTCAAAATATTCAGCTTCAAGTATTAGTCCATTATTATTAATGAATAATTTTTCTTTTTCTACCATAATTTTAATTAATTTTTAAATTATAATAATAATACTATACAAGAAAGTGCGAAATATGAGCTATAACAAGATTGTGATTGAGCAGAAAATTAGAGAGTTTTTGCAGGAAGATTGCATGTTTATTGATGTGAGTTCTAAAGTTATTCCAGAGAATGCAAACTCTTCAGCAAAGATTTTAACAAAAAGTGCTGGTTATGTTTCAGGATTAGAAGAATTAAAACTACTTTATAGTTTTCTTAACATTTCCACGACTTTTAAAATCGAAGATGGAGCGGAAGTTAGTAAAGGAGATATTATTGTAGAATTGAAGGGAAATACAAGAGATATACTGCTAGGAGAAAGAGTAGGATTAAATTTAATTACTCACATGAGTGCAATCACAACTACTGCGAGAAGATATGTTAAATTAATTAAAAATTCTGGCAAGAAAGTTAAAATCGCTTGTACTAGAAAAACAACTCCCGGAATTCGTATTTTTGAAAAGAAAGCAGCAGAACTAGGACAAGCAGATGTACATAGATTCTCTCTTGATGACATGGTATTATTAAAAGATACTCATTTAAGATACTACAACGGAGATATTGAAAAACTGTTAAAAGAAGCTAAGAGGAGGAATAGTTTTTCGAAAAAAATTGAGATAGAAATCGAGAAATTGGATGATGTGTTAATAGCTGCAAAAAATGGAGCAGATATTATAATGTTAGATAATATGAGCCCAGATCAGGTGCAAGATGCCATTAATTTATTAAAGAAACATAGGCTTAGAGATAATGTTATAGTGGAAGTTTCTGGTGGAATAACTCAAGAAAATTTTATGGATTATTTACTCTCGGAACCTGATGTGATAAGTTCTGGTTTGATAACTCAATTTCCTTCTGAACAAGTGGATTTTTCGCTTCGTTTTGATTAAAACTAATTCTCAATCAATTACTATTTCACGGATGGAACAGATTACATCTTTAATTTTAGCTAACTCTTTATAAAGATCTTTAATAGTTCCAAATTCACCCACTAACAATAGCATTTCAATCTTTTTTTCTGCAATACGCCAATCTGTTACTGTTTTTATAGTTTGGTGGTATCGAGAATAGAGTTCGGTTATTTGATCAATGATAATTTCTTTAAAGGGATAAACTAAACTAACGGTCATTAATTTGTATCCTTCTAGATTTTCAAATTTCTCATATTTTTCAATGAAACTGACAATAGAGTCCCTTAAAGCTTCACTTTTAGAACTAAATCCACTAAGATTCCGAACTTTCTCAAATCTTTCTAACAAATCATCACTTACTTGCAAGGAGATTATTGGCATTTTAAATCATTAAAATTGGAATTTTTTTTTTACTTATAAATTACTTATAAAAACTTGTTTATAAAATTAATACTTTGATTTAATGATGTTGCTGAAGACAATTCAATAATTAATGGCCCGTCATAATTCCAACCTTTAATGACATCAAAAATGTCTTTAAAATTGATTTTTCCTGTCCCTAATGGTGGATGTGTATCTGATTTCTTGCTAAAGTTTTCTACAATATGAACATTTCTTATTATTCTATGGAATTTTTCCCATAAATGTTTCACATCTCCATCACACGTGTAGAAATGGCTAGTGTCATAAGTGATAAATAGATCATCACGATCAATTATCTCAAATATTTCTTCGATATTATTGTTATCAGTCATAATATAAGCATCTTGAGGCATATTTTCTAAGCAAATTTTTAATTTCTGATTATTTATAGAATCTAGTAATGCATGAATAGCATGGATTAATTGCTTCTTATTAAATTCTCGAATTGAAGACAACAAAAAGTTTGCATAACCTGGATGAATTGTCATTATTCTAGCATCAATTTGATAACATATCTTTGCAGTCGCTTTATATGATTCTATTGATGCTTCTGATATATGGTTATTAAAAGAACATAAACTCAAATCAACATAAGGTCCATGAATTTGTTTTTTTAAGTTATAAGAATTCACTAGTTCAATAAATTCCTGTTCACTTTCATTATCAAAGACCTCAGGGGGATCTATCACTAACTCTACATATTCTATTCCTTGGTCTTCAGCGAAATTGAGACATGCTACTGAAGCTTTAAGTTGTAATTCTTTAAGATCTTTAATTTTCCGAGTAAGGGCTAAATCAATTATATGTCCTAAGGCACTTATACCTAACTTCATAAAATTCACTCAGTTATTATGATTTATTCCTGTTTTTTCCGCATGCTTCGAGGATAATTGGCGAAAAGGCTTTCAAAAAGTTTTTGAAATCGTTCTAGATGTTCTTGAGAAATTATATTGGGTTTCCCTATTTGCAAGGCACCCCAATACATTTTGGCGAGCTTTTCAACTAATTCAGCAAACTTAACAGCATGATCTAATGATTTTCCACAAACAATAACACCATGATTTGCTAATAGGGCAGCATTTTTTATACCTAATGCATTTAAAGCTACTTCACCAATCTCTATTGTATGGGCTTCTCCAAATTCAGAAACATCAACAGAACCACCTAAAAAGATAAACATCTCTTCCATTATTATTGGAATATTTTTTCGTACAAGTGAGAGCATAGTTGCAAAAGGGGAATGTGTATGAATTACTGCTTGAACTTTTGGTCTAGATTTATATATTGCAGTATGCATCTTTGCTTCAGTTGAGGGTAATTTTCCAGCACTTAAAGGTGTCCCTTCAAAATTTAGATGGACGATTTCGTCTTTTTTGAGAGTATCATATTGATTAAATGAAGGTGTGATAAATAATTCTTCTTTTTTACCATTTCTCACACTTACATTACCTTCTCCAGCTTCCACTAATCCCTTTGAGAAAATTGCTTTTGCTCCTTTAACAACTTCCATGCGAAGTTGATCTTCTTTATTTAAGGTCATAAATTTAATAATTAAATTTCAATTAAAAATCTATTTTGAAAATTAAATTCCGTGATTTACCTTTAAACGTTAAAAATTTTTTATTTCCAATAAATCTTGAAAGTCTGTTTTTTTAAATAGTAATTATAAATATCACATTTGTTAACTACAATTTAAAATCAAATAACTCTCATTTGTTAAATAATGAATCGTCTTATTTTACACTGTGATCTTGATTGTTTTTTTGCTGCTGTAGAAATTAGAGACAACCCACAATATAAAGATAAACCTGTTATAATAGGAGCAGATCCAAAAGAAGGTCAGGGAAGAGGAGTAATAGCAACTTGTAATTATAAAGCAAGAAAATACGGACTGCGTTCAGCCATGCCAATATCTCAAGCTTACAAAAGATGTCCTCATGGCATTTATTTAAGACCAAATGGTGAAAAATATTATAAAGTTTCTAAAGAAGTGATGTATATCCTTGAAACATATAGTGATGAATTCCAGAGAGTAGGAATAGATGAAGCATATTTAGAATTAACAAATATCACGAATGATTATGTTGAAGCAGAAAGAATTGCAAAAGAAATTCAAAAGGAAGTTAGAAATAAGGTCGGTATAACAATATCAATAGGTATTGCACCAACTAAATCTTTAGCTAAAATTGCTTCTGATGAACACAAACCTAATGGTATTACGATGGTAAGACCTGAATGTATACGTAGCTTTCTAAAAGATATGGATATTACACGTATCCCTGGTATTGGTAAGAAATCTAAAGTCTATTATTATAAAAATGGGATAAAAAAAATCGGAGATATCATTTCTACTCCTTTATCCAAAATGATGGAGTTATTTGGAAAACATGGGAAATGGATCTGGAAAGTTGCGAATGGATTAGATAATCGTAAAGTAAAGGAGTTTAATGAAGATAGGAAATCAATTAGCGCAGAAAGAACTTTTTATTCTGATACCGATAATTTTAGTGAAATTGTATCAAGATTTGAAGATATTAATGAAAGAATACATAAATCCGTGTTAAAGCACCAGATTACTTATAAGACAATTTCACTAAAGATAAGATTTGAAGGCTTTCACACATATACTCGTTCAAAAACTCTTTCTTTTCATATTCAGAATCAGAAATTTGTATTAAATATAATTTTAGATTTATTTAAAGAGTTTTCAAATAATACAAAAAAAGTTAGGCTTGTAGGTATAAAATTATCAAATTTAGAAAGAAATCAAAAAGCTCGACAGACAAATTTGTTAAATTATGCACTTATTTGATTAATTTTATATAGCTCTAAGATTTTCTTTTGTAGAATACTATTTGACGTAATTATACCGGGCGCTGTCCATAGGCACCTTTCATTATTAAATTTTAAAGGGGCACCATTTAAATCTGTTACTTCACCGCCTGCTTCTTTTACAATTAAATCTCCTGGCATGAAATCCCATGTAAATGAATGGTCCTCATCTAATGGTTTAATATAAAGGTCAGCAGTTCCTTCAGCTACCATACAGAATTTTGCCATACTATCAATTTGAATGAAGCGTTTTATACCAATTTTCTTTGCAAAATTAAGAACCCAGGGTTGATCATAATGTAATGAGTGGCATAAACGAATATTTTGTATATCTTCATTTTGATTGACTCTTATCTGCTTAAAATCATTGTCATCATATTTAGCTTGCGCACCTTGATTTTCTTCAGCCGCAAAAATAGCTAATAATTTTTCATTATAATTTGGTACTGCAATAGCACATACTCTAGGTTTAGATTTTACCATAAATCCAATACCTACAGCATAAGACAACCCCTTTTGGTACCCCTTTGTGCCATCAATGGGATCTATTGTCCATTGTCGTGCTGAAGATTTACCTCTAAAGCCAATAATTTCTTTTATAACCTTTAATTTTTCGAAATTTAGTTCATTAAAACACCGTTTTATCAGATTTTCTGCCTTTAAATCTATAAATTCAATATCTCCTTCTTCTGCTATTATTTCATCATTTGGGAAGAATTGCTTTAACTTTGATATAATATATATTTGAGATGCAAAATCTGCTAATGTAACAGGTGATTGATCTGACTTTAAGAATGATTCAAATCCATGTTTTCTAAACCATTCTGTAATCTCTGTTGCTTTACTGACCAATTTAACTGCAAACTTTAATTCTTTTTTAAATCTCGACATGTTTTACTTTATTTATTTCATAAAATCTCTTTTTTAATAAGTATAGACAAATATAATAAATCAGAATTTCTAAATAGTTTTATGGATAATATAACTAAAAGTCATCGAATTATTGCTTTGATTTCAAACAAATAATTTTCTAATACTGTTGAGGGTGTTCTTATAATATTCATTTGATCGGACTTTCTTATTAATTCTGATTCAAAATTATATTCGTCCAAAAGCCAAAATAATTTATATAATTCAATTTTTTTTTTAAAATCACTATCTATAGTATAAAATTTAGAATATGTACCGTAAAATGAGCTATAAAATGAAGGATTATTTAAAGGTTTTAAAATCCAATAATCAATTTTAATGAACTCTTGAGCTCTACTGCCAATATACCATTTATCAAAATCTACAATACCATTAATTTTAATAGTACCGAGTTCTTCCTTCACAATAATATTCTGGCTTTTAAAATTATTATGTAAAAGAACATATTCTGTTTCATCTTCAATTAATACCTTATTATCTTTAAAGAAAGCCTTAATTTCGTCAGTGAAATCAATTTTATTTTTCTTTGCCATCTGAAGTTTTTCTTCAAATTCATTTTCGAGGAGATCTATATAGGATATCTTCATCTTTTTTCCAATATTATCAATTTTTTTATAGAAACAATTAAATTTTATTTCATGAAGATGTCCTAAATGATCGCCTAAATTACTAAATAAATCAAGAAATTTTTTTGTAGATAAATTTTTTCCGTCATTTATATATTGGTTTATAAGCTGAAAGAGAGGTTTTCCTCGTATATAATCTTGTACTGAGAACATATAAGGAATAATTTCCTTAGTTTCATCATAATATATAAGATTACATACGGGAATTATAGGAGGGTTTTCTTTAGTGAAGAGATAAGTACCTGATCTTCTATTTAAAACCTCTTTTACTTTCTGTCTTAATTCAATATCATTTGGATTTAATGTTTTATCTAAAAAGGGATATAATAGCTTTTCTTTAATTGAATTTTCAAATTGATAAGATTGACTTGTGCGAAATCTGAAGACTAGTTGGTTGTTTTCAAATTTTACTCTATAGAGTGTATTGATATCAACAATATAAGGCCCTTTAATTTTTTTAACTTTGCCTTGTTTAACTAAAACGTCGATTTTTGAAAACATATTTATGATCTCATCAAATCGGTAAAGATCCTTTTTACTTACAAAATACAATTGATAAATTTGTTTCTGGTTTAATAAATAATTAACAGTGGCTTCAATTCTTTCTTTGCTAATTGGATCAATTTGAGTTTCTAATATTTCATCAATATGATATATATCATTTTTAATGTTTGATATTAAATCCTTATATAAATGTAAAAAAGCATACTTCAAACCAATTTTTTCCCTAATTTCATTGCTTTTAATTTCATAAATTTTACTTCTAATGTCATTTATGTGTTCTTGTATTTTTAAAAGTTCTAAGATATTATCTTCTAATGCATACCTATATAATTTTGAGCACATATTGCCAAGATTACTAATACTAGAAACAATTCCACTATATTTTCTCTGATTCAAGGGTATTAGTTGAAAAAAAGTTTGAAAATTTTCTTCTAATGCACAAATTACAGAAAAATTTTTGTTTAAAAGTTGAATATAAGATCTGCATTTTTTAATATTATAAAATGAATCATTTAAACCCTTCAAATTAGTGAATTCCATTAAATTTTGCAGCAACTCTGATTCTATCTCATTTCCAGCAAATTGGAGGGGATCATTTATCAAATAAATCTGATTTTTAGGGTTGACTGAACCTAAGATATTTTCAAAATAAGATCTTATAGAATCTGTAGATTTTTTTTCTGAAATAGGAGGAGAGATCATAAAATTAAGATCTATAAATTTTTTACCTATATTTTCAATCTGATCAATAATATTATCTACTTGATTACCATAAATTCCAACAAGCATAGGTACTTTTTTCTCTGTAATCTCTTTCGCAATTTCGATAAATTTAATTTTTTCTGTCATTGAAAATAACACACCATCACCAGTGTTTCCAAAAAGAAGCAGAGAATTTGCATCATTTGTAAGAATATGTCGAAGAAGAAGAGAATTCAGACTTTCGATCATTTCAAGATCTTTATTATAAAACGTTAGAGCATTACATATAACGCCATTAATTTGTGGAATTCTAGTCTCCTCTTTTATAAATCAGAAGCAAAATTGTATTTAATTTGCTTTTAATGAATAATAATCTTTATGATTTAATATGATTTTTGTAGATTAATTTCAATAGGAATAGACTTAAAATTTTATAATTCTCTTAACAATAATCACATGTCAAATTATGATAAATTTTATAGTATTGGAAATGAGGAGTTTAAAATTTTTTGTAAAATAGATGATATAGATATACCGTTAGTTTCCACGGGAACTTCTCCATTTATAGGGGCTGGACAATTCGGATTTAAAGCATATGAATGGCGTAAGAAATTTTTGAACAACCCAAAGGCAATTTTAGAAATTTTAGAGATCAGTTATGCAAAAGGAGCGCGAGGAATTGAAGCCATACCAAGTGGAAGAATTTTAGAAGCTGCAAATATGATGAGTGACTTATATAGCGATTATGTGATAACAGGATCAACTTATCCTGGAAAAGATCCTGGTATTGATGCATTAATTAAAATTGGGGCAAAATTGATATTTGTACATGGAATGATTTCTGATAATAGAGGACATGAATTATTGAGTCTTTTAGATGATATTTCTAGAAATGGAATTATTCCAGGGATAGCAACTCATGATCCAATTCCAACTATTCGATATTGTTTAGAAAATTCTCTAAATGTGAGAGTGTTTTTAATACCCTTTAATGCGAATGGATTTTTGATGGGAAATAAAAAAGATTTAGAAGAACTTGTAGATAACACAAAAAATTTCTATTTCATTGGTATGAAAACACTTGCAGCAGGTCAGATAAAACCAGACTATGCTTTTCAATACATAACTAATCATAATATTTGTGCTGTAACAATTGGGATGGTTACTCAGCAACAAGCAGAGGAATCAACAATATTAGCCCTAAACTCATTTAATGGCATATAAAAATGGATCCAAACAAAATAAAATAATATTCTAGATTTTTTTAGATTCTTTAAAAATATCAAATATATCCATTTCATAGTCTATTGTATCTTCTGGTAATAAATTTGGATCCTTAATAAGCTTACCTAAATAATATATCTTAGCTCCTCTCTCAAGATATTGTAATACAGTATAAGCTCCGTCTAGATGACTACCACAACATAAATTTCCATGATTTGCAAGTAAAACTGCATTTCTCTCTTCTAATACTGCTAATACTCCATCTGCTAATTCTTCAGTACCTGCTTCTCCATACTCAGCGCATAAAACTTCACCACCTATATATGGTACAAATTCTTCAAAAATTGGAGGGATACTTAGTTTTAACGCACTAAGAACAGTAGAATAAATACTGTGAGCATGAATAATTGCATTTACATCGTCTCTTTCTTTGTATATTCTTATGTGCATTTTTTTCTCAACAGAGGGATTCCTTTCTCCTTCTATAACTTTACCCCCCATATCAATTGTAAGGATGTCTTCAGGCACCATTTCATCGTAACGAACATTGCTAGGTGTTATTAATACACATTCTTTATCTTCATCTTTTATCCTTACGCTAACATTACCAGCAGAGCCAATAACGTGTTTTTCTTTTAATAATTCTTTACATAAATCTACTATTGCCTTTTTTATTGTGTTAACCTTATTATCATTTAGTGGTCTCTTTGTTTCTCCTTCTTTAATTACTTCTGGATTCATAAGATATTGAGGTTTTTCCCCATTTAACCACCTTTTAACATCATTTAGTAAAATTTCTGATTGTCTTTTTACTACCTCCTCGGTATCTCCACCAATGTGGGGTGTGATTATAGCATTTTTCAATGCGATGAATTCATTATCCTCATCAATAGGTTCAAGAGGAAATACATCTAGTGCTACACCTCCTATCTTCTCCTCTTCTAGTGCCTTTTGTAAAGAATCATAGTCAACTATACTCCCTTTTGACGTATTAATTAGAAAGGCTGTTTTTTTCATCATAGAAATTCGGTCTTCATTGATAAGATTCTCATTTTCATCAGATGCTATTGCGTGTATAGTGATGAAATCAGAAGTTTTCATTAAATCATCAATTTCAACTCTTTTGCCATATTGCCTAGAAGTCTCTTCATCTAAATATGGGTCATATATTAGAAAATCAACTCCAAAGGGCTTTAGTCTATCTGCTACTCTTCTACCAATTTGCCCTAACCCTATTATACCAATTGTTTTACCTTTTAATTCAATACCTTGAAATTTATTTAAATATTCAACAAAATCTTCAAATTCAATTATTTCAAAGTCATCAGAATGAATGATTCGATCAACGTTATGTAATTTGCGAGCTAGCATCAACATCAAGCCTATTGTTAATTCTGCTACAGCATCGACATTTCTAAGAGGAGTAAATAGAACAGGAATGTTATTTTTAGTTGCTGATACTAAATTAACATTAAATGGATCGCCTCTACATGATATAATAAGTTTCAGATTAGTATTCTCAAATAGATCTTCTTTCTTCAAATCATCCGCTTCAGTTATAAAAATATCATAATCCTTTAGTTTTTCAACAAGTTCTCTTACGTCAAAATATATAATCCCCGTTTCTCTCCATGGTTCATATGTTATTTCCATTAATTTTTCTAATTCTTTTAAGCAAAAGTCTGTAATTTTAGCTGTTATTAAAGCTTTCATAATATATTCTCTTTTTTATAAATAAATCAACCATTATAAACAATATATTAAAAATAAATTTTAAATAAAATAAACTTAGTTAAAACATTAAACTTCGAAGTTTCATTAAACTTCTTATATTTCCTTCAACGATCTTTATTTTCCCATCAGAATATGCTTTAACAGCACCTAATTCTTTATTAAATAAATCAATTATTACATATTCTCCTGCAAAATCAATTTTTACAGGTGCTGAATCATCTCCACTTTTATCTTTTACTTCTATGCCCTGATCATTATTAATCAAAAGTAATACTTTCCTGTCAGTATCTAGAAATTTCATTTGGATAGAAGCATTATATTTAGCTAATTTTTTTCTTACTTTTTCATTATTATTATATCTATTCTTTATTTCTTCTAAACAATCTTCAATTGCATTGTACTCTGTCATTTTTTTCACATTTTAATTATATACTAGAATTTATTATTTTGTTTCTAATTATAAAAAGACATAAAGATGTAATAAACAATCCCTATAATATCTATAAAAACAATTTCACTAATAGAAAAAAAATTTGAATGATAAAAACAATTTTAAATTGATCTAAATTCATTTACTATTAAGAATTAATATTTAAGTATTAAGAATAGAAAATTTACTGAGTGATATTGAGAATTAACGATTTATTTTTTGAATTTTCAAATGAAAGTCGATTTGACGTTTTTAAAAGTTTATATAAGGGAAGAAAACGACACAACCAATTAGAAAAAGAATTGAGTATTCGAGGATCTGAAATATCTCGTCATTTAAAAAGACTTATAAAGAAAAATTTAGTTAAAAAAACAATAGATAATAAATATACAATTACAAATATAGGAAAAATGTTTTTGGATGTACTAGAGCTTTTTGAAGTGTCATTAAAATATGAGAAATTTTTTAACAATCATGATATTGATATTTTTCCCTTAAATTTAATCTTACAGCTAGGAAATTTAAAAAGTATTAGAATTAACAGTGGAACAATGCAAAATATAGAGCTTTGGTCAGAAATGATTAAAAAATCAGAAAATTTTATTTTAGCAATCTCAGATCAATTTCAGGATTCAATATTACCTGCAGTTGAACGAAAAATTAATAATATGTCTATTAAGATAAAAGCTCTAGTAGATAAAAATGTGTTAACATCAAAAGGATATGAAAAACTAGAAGACCGTCATGCATTTTATCAAAAGATAAACATTTTAAAGAATATTCGTATGCTAATGCAAATTCTTTTCTCTCTCTTAGTTACTGATAAAGGAGCTATATTATTTTTAAGTAGCGAAGGAAAAATAGATTATAGTGAATGTTTATATGATGATAATGAGAATTTTATACAGTGGTCAAAAGATTTGTTTGACTGGTATTGGAATAAAGGCACTAATATCAATTCTATCATAAAGAAGGGAAATTTATGAAGATTTAAATCAAATATCTATAATTTACTTATTTTGTCTTTTAAATTTTTCCATTCCCGAAAGATTTTCCTATAATCACTTGAGATCTGGGAATCAATTGAATATTTCTCGAATTTAATCAGATTATCTATTATGCTTTGATAATCTTGATATAATTTTAGACCGAATAATGCATTTATTGCACATCCAATAAAAGCTGAATCTTTAAATTGAGGAACATTTATCTCTTGATCTAGAACATTTACTAACATTTTACAGAATTCATAAGATTTAGCCATTCCTCCAGAACAAAATGTTTTGATTTCTGATGAGACAAATTGACGTAAAGCTTTAAAGTTTTCAAGAATTCCAAAACAAATACCCTCCATAGCACTTTGTGCAAAATTGTCTAATTTTGGTAATTCCTCCCCTATCATACTAGGTGGTGGAAAAATAAATACACCTCGCTTGATCGAAGTTTGATTTTTAATTGCCATGAGCTCTGGCCCAAGAAATGCATAAGTAGAACCTGCTCCAGGACTATTTTTACTTAAAAATTCATTCATAATCTCATCTGCATCTCTTTTGGAATCTGAAATAAACGCATTTTTAAACCAATCATAAGCCCTACCTGTACCTCCAGTACTAGCTTCAATCAACCATTTATCTTGAATCACATGACATTCTGTCCAAAAATTTAAGTCAGGATCAATAATAGGTTTATCTACTACTAAATGTACAGGGGCAGTTGTTCCTAAACTAATTCCGATATTTCCATTCTCAATCACACCCATACCTAATAAATTAGCCTGTGTATCTCCACATCCTTTTAAAACAGGGAGTTTTTGTTGATTTATGCCAATTTCCTTTATTAAATCTAATTTTATGTCTCCAATAATTGTGCTTGGTTCAATAATTTCTGGGAGTATTCCAGGATTTATATCAAAAGCTTCAATAATTTCCGAACTCCATCTTTTCTTAGTTATGTTAAAAAGGAGAGATTCTCCGATAGAGGTGTAATCTGTATAAAACTCCCCAGTAAGTTTATAGACAATCCAATCATCTAACATTAAGATTTTATTAATATTTTCATATTCTAATTCCTTCTCTTCTTTAAACCATAATAAGCGAGCTAGCGTGAACATAAAGAATGGACTATGCGCTGTTATATTGAATAATCCTTCTTCTGAAAATTCATCTTCAATGAGATAGGCAGAATCGATGCCTCTCATATCAGTGTTAGGACCTCCATAAATCTCATTTCCTTTTTTATCTAAGAAAACTGTGGCCATTCTCTGTCCACATGAAGAAATCCCAATGATATTTTCCGGTTTATTTTCTTTTATAACATTTCTTATACCTAATTTAACTTTTTTCCAAATATCCTTCATATTAAATCTCTTAGCAAAACCATTAATATCCTCATCAATAGTATCATATTCTTGAACTGAAACAGTTTCTAATTCCAATTTATCAGAAATTATACCGACTTTAACTTTCTTAGAAGAAATATCAACTGAAAGTATTTTATCTGAGTTTTCCATAAGCAATTATCTCAATAAACCATTTTTAAGCTTCATTTTTCATAGAAAAAATAAGTAAGATCTTTAAATAAACATAATTTCCTAATTAAGATATTTTCTTACTACTTCACCACGTGGTTCTTTCTCCTCAAAAAGAATAGCTTGAAAAGAGTATATATTAGTACTTTTTTTTTTCCAAGCATTACTTTCAAGCCAAGCTTTTGAACATGTTTGAGAAAGAAAAGTTTCAACATCCCAATTTCTTCCATGATCTATAGGAACTTGAGGAAGAAGTAGACCTCTTCTCATTCCTTTCTCTACTATAAGCCCATCTCTTCCAATAACAATTTTATCGAGATATTCTTTTGGATCATTTACTTCAAGCAATTTTGGTGGAGTTAAAATTGATAATTCAATTATTATCTCATCCATCTCATCCAGAGATACAGAAGAAAATCGTGGATCTTCAATTGCTGAACTTATTGACACACGGTGGATTACGTCATATAAAGAATAAGTAGGTTCAATATAGCCGATACATCCCCTTAGAGGATTACCAATTACATTGTATTTATTTAATGTTACGAAAGCACCATATTTATCAGAAAATTTCTCTTTTATTGTATCTGTAATGGGAATCTTTCTATTATTTTTTAAAAAAAATTCAATGTTGTCTCGTGCAAATTTTATTAACATTTTACCATCTTCTTGACTAAATTCATCATTATCAGGCATTTTAGTATTCCCATAATCATTTAATTTAAGTATAATTATACTGTTCAGACATATATATTTTATAGCATACGTTTAATAATTTTTCCACTTGGAATATTATTTTCAATATTGATTTCTATCCCCCGTAGAAAGACTTTCCAAATTTGAACATTTGTAATAAAGTTCTCATATGGAGAAAATTTTGCTTTGGTTTTAAAATGTTGAGGATTAATCGTGTATTCTGGAATTTTATCAACAATTAGTAAATCAGCACAATATCCTTCTTTAATAAAACCTTTGTTGTTTAAATGGAAGATTTTTGCTGGATTTTCTGAAGCTGCTTCAACAAATTTTTCTAAAGATAGTTGATAATTAAATATCTTGTTGATAATTAATAAAGGATACGTTTCAAACCCGGGGAATCCAGAAGGTGCATCAAAGTAATTCTTAGATTTTTCTTCTAATGTGTGTGGGGCATGATCTGTTCCTATTAATTTTATAGCTCCTTTTTTTAGCTCATTAAACAAAAATTTAGGGTGTTTTTCTTCTCTTAAGGGAGGTAAAACTTTTCCAAAATTCTCATTGGTTAATATAATCCTATTAGACAAAAGTAGATGATGTGGTGTAACCTCAAAGGTTATTTTTAAATCTTTATTTGAATTCTGTGCTTTCTTAATTATTAGATAACTTTCAATACAGCTTATATGACAAAAATGAATTACTGGATAATTTTTAGGATTTAAGTGATTCACATCAATATATTCTTTATAATTCTCAATAACAAATTTAACATATTTCTCTTCTGCTTTAATTGGATCCAATCTATTATGATAAATTAAAGGATTTTTATTTGTTACTTTGAATTCTTGGTGAATAGGCTTTTTTTCATCATCAGATAAAGGATAAGATGCATGTATAAATAATGGAATTTGGTATCTAGATGATATATCAAGAATAATTTGAAAGTTTTTTGAGTCTTTCCAATCTATTTCATTAATAGAATTAAGAGAATAAATCTTAAATCCTATAACTCCTAAATTAATGATACGTTTTATCTCATCTTCATCTATTCCTTTTGGGACTCCAGCTATGAATCCCACGTCCACATAAATATTTTTCTCTGCTTTTTTCATCCAAATCTTAATTTGTTCTGAAGAAATAGCAGGAGGTTCTGTATTCGGCATATTGAAAACAGTTGTTATTCCAGAGAATGCTGCTGCTTTAGTTCCAGTTAAAAATGTTTCTTTTTCGCTCTGACCTAAATCTCGTAAATGGGAATGAATATCAATTATTCCTGGTAGAATTAATTTATTTTGACAATCGATTTCTTTACCATCTTGATTCTTTTTGACTAATTTCTTAAATTCTTGGTCTTTTGGCTCAAATATTACATTTCTAATTATTCCATTATCAATATGTATAACTCCCTTATGTATCAAACCGTCATTATAAATCTTAGCATTCTTTAATATCATTTAACTAGGTTTTTATGAGTTCTTTGTTGATCTTTTATAAAATTAATATATAAAATTTTATTTTCTACACCTTTAATTTTTGAAAGAGAGATAAGTTTTGTGTTTTTCAATTCTTTAAATAATTCAATAAAAATAGAACTCTCACTTCGCAAAGTATAAGTCGGAATTATAAAGAAGTCTTCGTCTAAAATCTCTATAGGATTTTGATTTAATTTGAAAAATTCTACTTTTTTATTAACCTCATGTAAAGTATCTATGATAAGAAAACTCAGATGGTTTGCGATTAATCGATAATAATTAATGAACGAAATATTATCAAAAAAACTTCTGATGAAAATTCCCGGCGTTGATTTCCTCCACCCATCTTCATAAATAATAGATCCCTTTATTTTATTTAACACTTTCTCTAAAAGTAATGTTTCAGATCTTTCATCGGGACCTAAATATTTTAATTTTTTTCCTTTAAATTCAATTAGATGATGGTCTTTTTGGATATATAAAAAAAGATTATTATCTTTTCTAAGATTATATGATAAACAGAATGTTTCTCTTATATAAGAACTGAGTCTATATATATCAAATGGGGTTCTTCCTATATCAATATCTTTTTTAGAATAGTTTGAAATATTTTCTATTAGTAATAAGAAATTAACCAAATTAATCAAATATGAGGGTTATCATTAAATTTTAAAATTTACCTAGTTTCTTCATAAAGTCAGATCCAGCTTTTCCACCTGGAAGACCAGGCATCCCGGGCATCCCTTTCCCTTTTTTTTGCATTTGAAGAAATTTTTTCATGAATTTTTTCATTTGTGAAAATTGATCCAACATTTTATTAATTATTGAGTAATTAGTTCCACTCCCTATAGCAATCCGTCTTTTTCTAGTCTTTTTAATGACTTTTGGGTTCTCTTTTTCTTCTTGTGTCATAGAATTAAGAACAACTTCCCATTTTGCTAGATTTGCTTCAGCATCCTCCTTTAAAGCATCTGGAATATTTCCGCCACCCATCATGGATAATATTTGTTTGAATTTTCCAACTTTCTTTATACTTTTTAATTGTAGGTATAAATCATCAAGAGTAAATTTTCCGTGAACCATTCTTTTAACCATTTCTGGTTCAATATCTACTTCAGCTTCTTGTACTTTTTGAACTAACGATTCGATATCTGGAATACCAAGTAAAGTTCCAACAAATTTAGATGGATCAAATTCTTCAAAATCGTCGATTTTTTCGCCTACTCCAATGAAACGAATACCCACATTTGATGCTGTGCACGCTGATAAAGCTCCACCCCCTTTAGCGGTCCCATCTAATTTTGTGACTATAATTGAACCCAAATTAGTTGTCTGCGCAAACGCTTCAGCTTGGTTAAATGCTTGTTGACCCAGAGTACCATCAATTACTAGAATTATCTCATTTGGTTTTAATTTTTGTTCTAGAATTGCCATTTCTTTCATCAATTCTTTTTCTTCTTTATGTCTACCAGCAGTATCTGCGATTATTATTTCATTTCCATCATTTATTGCTCTTTTTGTTTCTTGAATGGCAATTTTTATGGCATTTTTTTCATTTGGGTTTCCATAACATTTTATACCCACCTGTTCTGATAATTGTACTAATTGTTCATAAGCTCCTGGTCGCCAAGTATCAGTTGTTAATGCTCCAACCTTATAGCCTTTACTTTTATAAAATTTCGCTATTTTAGCAATTGTAGTTGTTTTTCCTGAACCTTGGATACCAACAAGCAATATTACATTCTTTTTTCCAGGTTTTATTCGTATTGGAGCGGGCTTTCCACCTAAAAGTTTAATAAGTTCATCATGTACTAATTTAATCACGAAATCCCTCCGTCTTGCCTTCTGGAGTTTGGTGTTCATGGCCTCCTTTCTGATATTTTCGGTCATTTCAAATACTAACTCTACTTTTACATCAGCACTAAGCAAGGCTCTCTGCAATTCTTGGATAAGGGCATTAATTGCATCTTTATCTACTGATGGAAGTCGTCTGATCTTTCTGATGGCAGTGTCTAGCGATCTTCCTAATTTCTCTAATACCATTACATCCCAGTTTTAATTTTTTTTTCTGTACTTGAATTAGTTCTTAAAAACTAATATTTTTTTTTGAAAAAATATATTATATTATAAATTAAAAGAAATGTCAAAATTAAAAATATTTTGGATAAAAATAATTAAAGAAAGGTGTAAAAGTAATTGTCTATTAGAAGAACAGAGATACAAAAATTAAAAACGGGACAATATATAATGGTGGAGGAAGAACCATGTATTATTAAGAGTATTGAGCGATCAAAAAGTGGAAAACATGGTCATGCTAAAGTTAGAGTTGTATGTGTTGGAATATTTGATAATAATAAACGTTCACTCACCATTCCAAGTGGTCATATGGTTGAAGTTCCGGAAATTATGAAGGGGAACGCTCAAATTAACTTTATAGAGGATATCTCGATTAACATTATGAATTTAGAATCATACGAATCATTTGATGTTGATTGGCCTCAAGATGAAGATTTAAAGAATAAATTAAGGGAGCTTCAAGCAAGTCCTAGCAAAATTTCAACTACTCAAGTAGAGTATTGGCAATTAGCAGGTAAAACACTTATAAATAGAGTTTTCGGTATTTAAGTAAATATTAAAACTAAGTATTATTTTTATTATCCATTATTTTTTTGGAGCATTTGAATAGAAAAACCGAGGGTCATGGAAAAAAAACCGATTGCTTTAGCATGTAGATTGGATTCCGAAAGAGCAATTAAATTATCACGGAGAATTTTCGAATTCTTAGTTCAAAAAGGTGAAATTGTATATTTAGAGACAAGAATAGCTCCAAAAATTTTTCCGCATAATGGTATGGATCTCGGTGAAATGAATGAAGAGAATATTAAATTCATAATAATTATAGGTGGAGATGGCTCAATATTAAGAGTTGCTAATGGATTATCTCAAAAAAGTCCACCTCCCATTCTGGGAGTAAATGTTGGATCTATAGGTTTTTTAGATGAGTCTAATGAAAGAATAATTTTCAAAGATTTATCCAGAGTTTTAAATGGTCAATACAGTTTAGAAGTTTGTTCCAAAATAACAGCTTATATTGTGAAAAATTCAGGAGAGATTAAGCTGAGTAATGCATTAAATGAGGTTTTAATAATATCTTCTAAAAGTTCAAAAGTTTTACAGATATCTATTAAAATTGATAAAATTTTTCTTAATCGTAGTTATTTAGACGGAGTGATAATATCAACCCCTACCGGATCTACTGCTTATAATTTAAGTGCCGGTGGAGCAATAGTAAATCCTAATATGTCAATTATGCAGATAACTCCGTTAAACAGCTTTGCAAGATCTGGTTTAAAACCTTTAATTGTACCTATTGATTCTGAAATTGAGATTCAACTTTTAAGACCTCGATTGGATGCTAAAATTGTAATAGATGGACAGCAAATCATTAAAAGAATTGCACCTAATACTAAAATTCGAATTCGTAAAGCAAATTCTCAAAATAAATTTATTCGGTTTAAAGGAAGTTACTATACTCGTTTGAGAAAGAAAATAATTGGTACTATAAGAAGAGTCCCTATTGATGATTCTCCTGAAGAATAACTTCATTTAATAATATGACTAAAAATTATTTTTCATTACTCATTACTGAAGATAAGTGCTATGAAAGAAAAAGCTTCAATTTATATTTTTGATACTAATATTTTCCTTACGGGAATTGATATTAATCTAATTGAATTTGAGATTTATACAACTCTTTCTATAATTGAGGAAATAAAAGATTATAGATACACGGAAAAAAATAGAAATATTTTAAATAAGGTAAATGCTGCAATTGAAACTAAAAAGTTAACGGTAATAAATCCTGAAAGTAAATTCATTGAAAAGATAAGGGAGATATCAAAAAAAACCGGAGATTTCAAATATTTATCAGATGCAGATAAGGAATTAATAGCATTGGCTTTAGAATTGAAGGAAAAATCAAATCAAAACGTGAAAATGTACTCTAATGATTATTCCATTGAAAATGTATGTTCTGAGTTAAATATTCCTTTTTCTTCTTTATATAAAGATGGGATTGAATCTAAAATAAACTGGGAAGTTTATTGTCCATATTGCAAAAGTATTCATGAAGCTGAAGATTTAAATAAAACATGTGAAATGTGTGGATCAACATTGAAAAGGCGTCCAAAAAGTAATATAATATATTAGTGGAAATTATATAAGTTGTATCACAAATATTTATCGAAGATGTAGAAGATAGGGAATAAATTAGATATGGGCGTAAAAATAAATGAATTAGTAAATGAAGTTAAAAGAACAATTACATTTGAAAATCTCTTTAAGAAAAGTATAGCCATTGATGCATTTAATACCATTTATCAATTCCTAGCTATAATACGTCAGAAAGATGGAACTCCTTTAAAAGATTTTCAAGGAAATGTAACATCACATCTTTCAGGACTTTTCTATAGAACAATTAACTTTTTAGAGCACAATATTAAACCAATTTATGTTTTTGACGGTATTCCTTCTGAATTGAAAATAGAAACTGTAAAAGAAAGGAAAAAAATTAAAGAAGAAGCTAGGGAGAAAATGATTAAAGCACAAGATGATGAAGATTTTAAAGAAGCTAAAAAATTTGCTCAATTAACTTCTAAACTTGATTCTGGGATGATTGAAGAGAGTAAAAAATTGATTGAGTATATGGGAATTCCGATAGTGCAAGCCAGTTCTGAAGGAGAAGCTCAATCTGCATATTTAGTTGAAAATAATGATGCATGGGCATGTGCTTCCCAAGATTATGATACCTTATTATTTGGAGGGGAACGATTACTTCGAAATTTTGCTATAAGTCGAACTAAAAAAGTAAGAGATACAACAGTTACTTTAGATATTGAATATGTTTCATTAAATAAATTTTTAAATAATCTTGGAATAACCAGAGAACAATTGATTGATATGGGAATATTGATTGGTACAGATTTTTTCCCGGGAATTAAAGGGATTGGTCAGAAAACAGCATTAGACTTGATTAAAAAATACGATACGATAGAGTCCATTCTGAAAAATAATGTTATGATAGGAGGAAAAGAGATTTTATTAGATATGGAATTAGTTACTCAGATTAGAAAAATATTTCTTGATCCTGATTTAAAAAAAGATTATAAGATTCCAAAACCAAAGAAGATCGATTTTGAAAAATTAGAAGATTTACTTATTGAAAAACATAATTTTTCAAAACAAAGAGTTGAGAATGCGTTTGACAGGCTAAGAAAATTAAATGACGCTAAAGTTCAGGTCTCCTTAGATGATTTTTTTAAATGAGATTTTAAATTTTTATTTTAAAATATAAATACAAAAATTTTTACGAAATTAAGATTTCTTTAAATTATCTAAATAAAACTTTGTTAATGTCGATATATCATGTCATCAAGTGGCAATAATGGTAAAGAAGAAGATGATAAAAAAGATAAAGATATACCTAATGTGTCTTTACGGGTTCAGAAGGCCAAAAAAAGAGACATAGGACGTAATATCATAAGAATTGATCCAAAAACAATGGAAAAGTTAAAAATTCAGACTGGTGATGTTATATCTGTTAATGGTAAGAAGGAAAGCGCCGGAATTGCATGGCCTAGTTATCCACAAGATAATGGACTGGGAATTGTGCGCGTAGATTCTAGACTTCAGAAAAACACTGGGTCTAGGATTGATGATACCGTTGAAATTCGAAAAGTGAAAGCTGAAGTTGCTCAAAATGTTGTTTTGGCTCCATCAAATTTTCCGATAAAAAATAATCCTAGATTTGAAAGCTTTGTAAAAAGAAAATTAAATAATTACCCAATAACAGTAGACGATTTTATATTTATCTCTATTGGTATTAGTAGAGAGATCACATTTAAAGTTTTAAGCATGCGACCTAGTGGAGTTTGTATTATTAAACAAGACACCATACTTAATATTAGCGATAAAATTACGGAAGAAGCAGAAAGAGGGCTTCACTATATAACTTATGAAGATGTTGGTGGATTAGATAAAGAGATTCAGAGAGTTAGAGAAATGGTAGAATTGCCATTACGACATCCTTCGTTGTTTAAACGTTTAGGAATTGATCCTCCTAAGGGAGTTCTTCTAAGAGGCCCACCTGGTTGTGGAAAAACTTTATTAGCTAGAGCAGTGGCTAATGAAAGTGAAGCACATTTCATTTCAATAAATGGTCCAGAAATTATGAGTAAGTTTTATGGAGAATCGGAAAAAAAGCTGCGAAAACTCTTTATTGAAGCGGAAGAAAAGAGCCCGTCTATTATTTTTATAGATGAAATTGATGCTATTGCTCCAAAACGAGAAACTGTTACAGGAGAAGTAGAACGTAGAGTTGTAGCACAATTACTCGCCTTGATGGATGGACTGCATGGAAGAGGTAAAGTTATTGTTATAGGAGCAACAAATAGACCGAATAGCTTAGATCCTGCCTTAAGACGCCCAGGACGATTTGATCGTGAAATTGAGATAAAAGTACCAAATGAAAAAGGCAGGAGAGAAGTATTTCAAATACACACGAGAAATATGCCCCTTGATAAAAAGATTTCATTAAAAGAATTTTCACAAATAACTCATGGATTCGTAGGAGCTGATATTTCTGCTGTTTGTCGAGAGGCTGCTATGTCAGCATTACGTCGATATTTACCTAAAATTGATTTGGAATCAGAAGTAATTGATCCAGAATTATTAGAACAAATAGAAGTTACCAAAGAGGATTTTGAAGAAGCTTTAAAAGAAATTCTCCCATCTGCAATAAGAGAGGTATTTGTAGAAGTCCCAAATGTTCCATGGGATCAAGTTGGAGGATTAGATCTTTTAAAACAAAAATTAAATGAAGCTGTAGAATGGCCACTATCACATCCTAATATATTTAAACGTATGGGAATTACACCTCCTAAGGGAATTCTTCTTTATGGTCCACCAGGTTGTGGTAAAACTTTGTTAGCAAGAGCAGTAGCAACCGAAAGTAACGCAAATTTCATATCAATAAAGGGTCCAGAACTCTTATCAAAATGGGTAGGTGAATCTGAGAAGGCAATAAGAGAAGTCTTTCGTAAAGCAAAAATGGCTTCTCCGTGTATTATCTTTTTTGATGAGTTCGATTCGATAGCTCCAAGTAGAGGAAGACATACCTCAGATTCTGGTGTATCAGAGAAAGTTTTATCTCAATTTTTAACAGAGTTAGATGGTTTGGAAGTAATGAAAGATATTGTTGTAATTGCAGCTACTAATCGTCCTGATATTTTAGATCCAGCATTAATTCGCCCTGGGAGAATTGATAGAATATTGCTTGTTCCTGCTCCAGATGAAAAGGGAAGATTGGAAATTTTAAAAATATTCACTAAAGATATGCCTTTAACTAGCAATGTAAAAGTAGAAGATTTGAATCGTTTAATTGATGGTTTTTCTGGAGCAGATATTGAAACATGGTGTCGTGAAGCTGCTATGATTGCCTTAAGAGAGAATATTAGAGCAAGAAAGGTGTCATTAGAACATTTTAAAGAAGCAAGAGAATTTACTAATCCTACATTATCTACAGAAATATTAGCATGGTATGAAAAATTCGGTGAAAAATTAAAAAGCAGAAGAATAGAAGAATCCAAAGAAGATCGACTGTTTGTTTAGGACTAATAAAATTAATTAGAGAATAATTATTTTATACTATAAATCTCTATTACTTAATTTTTTATAAAGGTGAATTATTATTGAATCTTATCGTTGGAACCAAAAACCAATATTAAATTCTATTATTGATATATTAATTAAAAATAAGGGAGAAATTTTAGATAAAAGACTTGAAGAACTTCTAAAAAAGGAATTTCCCTTTGTGAATTCATTAATGTTAGAAGAAATCTTTTTGAAGTTGGAAAGTATGGCTATAATAAACGTGTTCCGTGTTTCCAAGAATAAGAAAATGATTGTTCTAAATAAAAGAGGCAAAGCTATAAGAGAAGATATTCTTGATCAACTATGATTTGAACAATATCGAGATATTTACGTAATTTTTAATAATTTCAACTTATAATTAATATAAGAATTATATTCTGGTCTAGTTTAATTCTTTTTTTTGCCAGTTTAAACAAAATTGAGCTAAAGTAATCTCCTCGCTCCTTGATTTAAATTTTCTCTGCCTTACATCGATAAATACTGGATAATTGACGGCATTTCCCATTAATAACATTTCTCCTACTCCTAAACTAGAAATCATACTAGCATATTCTTTTGTAATTGCTTCTGAACTGTCCATTAAATGTTTTAAATCATATGGATTTTTTATACTTAAAACTAATTTAGAATTACATTGAGATAAAGCGGTAGTACTCAATTTTTTTGGTCTCTGACTAATCAAGCATAAGCAAGCCATAAATTTTCTCCCTTCTCTAGCAATCGTCTCAATAATGGGTTTTGAAATTGCTTTTGAATGGGCAGCTTCAGGACAAAATTGATGCGCTTCTTCTACTATTAGTAGAAAAGGAGGAATTCTATTTATTCTTCGGAGATAAAATAACCTATTGCAAATATAATCAACAATAATTTGCTTTTTCCTAATACTTATTTCTTTTTGAAAGTTAAAGATTGTAATTTCTTGTTTATTCAAAACCTTCTCTAGTATTGGATTTTCTTGGCTTCCAAAGAGAGTCAATCGTTCTAATTCTGACAACCAGCCTAATAATGCTTGTTTTGTACTTCGATTTCCATCAGATTCATTTTCGATCTGTTCAATTATATCCTTTAATGAATATTGATTCTTTTTGTCTTTATCTCTTTTTAATTTTTTTATATACTTTGAAAGTTCTCTTACTTGAACATGTGAAATCTGTTCTTGATATTTCTTAAAGGAATAAGCTGATAATTCCGGTACTCCAATTTGAAAATATGAAATATCTTGGATTTTAATTTTATCTTTTAATTCAGGGATATCTTTTAAATAAATATATTCTCCATGAACATCAAAAAGTATTATTGCGGGCGTACCAAAGTTCTCTTTTCTAGATAGTAGTTCTTCTATAAGAATAGAGGTAAGATAACTTTTTCCTCCACCTGAGATTGAGAGAATAGCAAAATGCTTATTTAACAACCTATTCATACTTATTTTTGCACTGGAATTTATAATTTTTACGTGACCTATATCTAAACCATATTCAGAATTAAAACCAAGAAATTTAAAAAGTATTTCTTCCTCCACAATAAAAACACCATCTCCAGGACTCGCAGGATAGGTCATCCGTTGAACTCTATCGATTTCTTTAGAGTTTTCATCCTTGAACTTAATTAAACCTAAGCATTTTACAATCGCTATTGCAAATTCAAAATCCTTACTTGGAAAAAGTCCTTTTATGATGTTAGGATTATAACTATTATTATAGGCTTTAATCGTTAACGCATCAGTAAAATATTCATTTAATAAGATAATTTCTTCAATTAAACCGATTAAAAATCCCTCATTAGATTTTGTATACACAAATAACCCCTTTTGAATAAGTATTCCATCTTGTCTTTTATTTATAACAAAGGGGAATTTAGATACATTGGGTAGTTGTAAGTAATTAAATACAGTTCCAACTTTAATTGCCATATTATCAAGAAGACTATATAAAATCGATAAACATAATGGTTTGAAATTATTAGATAATACAATTAAATAAAAAAAATATAAGAGCACAAAATTTCTGATTTAATCAAAAAAATAAGAGATATTATTGCTTCTGTTCTTTTTCTATGGCACCAATAAGGCGAAGAATAAGATAATGTCCATTCTTCCAAAAATATATCATAAAGAGAGCAACCCCGACAATGGTAAAGAGCCCAATGCCAATAAATAAAACCCAAGGTCCTGTACTTCCTAAAAATGCCAGCAGTGAGGAGGATCCCTCAGAAGAAACATTTAATACGTCTAAGATAACTGCAAAAATAACTCCAATAATAATAGCTATTAGACTGATTATTAATCCACCAGCTGCAATTTTTACATCAATACGATCTTTATACTTTTGCTCAAGTTCTCTCTTTCTATAAATAAATTGTATTAATGATTTTGAAGTCTTCTTAAATAACCCAAAAAAGAAAATCAAAAGGAAAAACAAACCTGCTAAAAGACCTCCAATAATGGCGATTTTATATCCTAAATTAAGTGTTAAAAATGACTCCCATTTACCAGATGTTCCGATGAAGATATCTGCTAATGTCCATACTACTCCTCCTATAGTAACTAGACTCGCACTAACTATTAAGATGTAAAAAATTAAAGCTACTATTTTCTGATTCTTTGTAAATTCTTTAACTACACTTGAAGAATTATATTCCATTTTTTTCACACTATATGCTTTTTGTTCTCTAATTCTATCAGTATTATAGAAGAACTTTTACTCCATATAATACCAAGAAGTTTTGATTATCTAAAAGATAACATTTAACATATATAAAATTGTTTATTCTGAGGAAAGTCTTGTCCTCATTTAAAATCTTTATTTTAAATTTATATCATTGAATTTTTGATATAAATTTTTGCTGTTAATAAGTTTATATAGATCATATGAAAAATTATATAATTTTTCATAAAATATATGACGTTCATCATTGGGAATCCATTTTTTATCAACTTTACATAAATTCTCGGCTGCTTTTGAAATATCTTGAAAAATCCCTGCTCCTGAAGCGGCTAATATTGCAGCTCCTAGTGAAGTGGATTCTTCAATAATATTCCTAACACATGTGATTCCTAATACATCAGTGCAGATTTGATTCCAAAAATCAGAGCGAGAACCTCCTCCAGTCAACATTAATTCTTTTGGCTCAATTCCCAATTGTTTAAATATTTCAATATTTTTTCGTATTTCGAAGGCTACACCCTCAAGTACCGCTCTATAAAGATCCTTGCGTTCATGTCCCAAAGATAATCCAAAAACTATCCCCTTCGCAAGCGGATTCCAATGAGGTGCTCCAGAACCTACGAAATGGGGAATAAGAAGTATTCCATTTGCTCCAATAGGTGATTTTTCTGCTTCTGCGGTCATTAAATCATAAGGATCTTGACCTTCTTGAGCCGCTGCACACTCTGCATACCCTACTTGATCTCTAAACCACCTTAATACTGCTCCGGTCGTAAAAATACTTGCTTCTTGGACCCAAGCACCGGGAACTGCATGACAACTACATAAGACTCTTTTTTCAGGATCGAATTTAGGTTGAGATAAAAAGGCTAAAATGAAACTTCCCGTTCCCGTGGTGCATTTAATTTCTCCAGGAGAAACAACTCCTACGCCTAGGGCTGCAGATTGCTGATCTCCAGCACCAGTTACTACTAATGTCTTTTTATCAAATAGAGTTTCCTCAGTAACAATTTCTCCTATATCAACTCCACTTTCTAAAGCTTCTGGCATTTTATCTAAATCAATTTCCAATTCAGAGGCAATTTCTTCTGAATATTCTAATTTATTAATATCGAATAACATGGTTCGTGAAGCATTTGAAAAATCTGTGTAGTAACTACCCGTCAATTTATGAATAATAAAATCTGAAACAAGTAAAAATTTGTGAGTTTTTTGATATATCTCTGGTTTGTTATCTTTAAACCAAAGAATTTTCGTCGCAGAAAAATAAGGATCAATTGTTAATCCTGTTGTTTCATAGATTTTATCAATGCCAATTTTAGTTTTAATGTACTCTACTTGATCTATCGTCCTTCTATCCTGCCAAACTAATGCATTATGAAGTGGATTTCCACTTACATCTACGGGTACAATTGTTTCCCTCTGATTAGTTACTGAAAGACTTACAATCTCAGTTTTATCAATTCCACTTTTTTTTATTGCTTTCTCTATTGTTATTTTAATTGAATTCCACCATGTATTGGCATCTTGTTCAACATATGAGGGAGAAGGATAAAAACTCTGCCATTCTTGATAATCACTAGCAATAATTGTCCCAGCTAAATCAAAAATAAAAGTTCTACAACCAGTTGTTCCTAAATCTAAAGCAGCTACAAACATTATAGAAATTCTTCCTATTATTATTATTTTTAAATATAAGTTATATATCGAATTATTTTATAAAAATCATTATCAAAGATTTATAAAAAAAGTATTTTTTACTTATTTTTTTTGAAACCCACAGTAAGGACATTTAAATTTAAGAAACTCGACATTCAAACCCTTTATCTCTGTAATCTCCTTTTTACAACTGGGACAACATGGTGAATTAGCAATAAACCATTGCCCTTTGATATTCGGTATTTGCTTGAGTATATTTTTGAATTTTAATTTTTCTAAATCTTTCTTATTTACTTGAAGCAACTGCTGTTCTTCGATGATAGATTTTCCTTTAGGTGCCAAAACCATTACAAATTTCATTTTTTTTGGATTATTTAGTAAAGATAAAGTCCTTAGTATAGCTTCTTTTTTATATTGATTAAATAATTTACTTAATTCTGGAGGTGCTAGAGCTACTAATGTTGCTTGAGAACCTTTTAATTCATTTGTAACTTTTTGAAATAAAAATTGAAAAATTCTTCTTTCATTATCCATTCCCCACACAAAATTCCATAGTTTTATATCATAATCCTCATTCTTAGGACCAACAATCCGTTTGATGCTTTCAATCAAGGAATAATGATTGAATTTATATAAATTTGAAAGTAGATCATCGAAAAATTCAGGTTCAATTACGGGAAAAGTCTTAAATATATTTTTCAATGAATATAATTTCACTTCAGTTAAAGTCTTTAGATTAAGTGAATCCCAGGGAGTTAAAGTGAAGATACTAAAAAAAATACTCATATATTATCAATAGAGTCTATGTTTAAAAATTAATTTTATATTTTAAATTAGCAATTTTTAAAAATTACATTCAATATAATATCTCGTATGACTTTAGTTTGGGATACAAGAGCAGATGCTGTCAATAAAGGAGATAATCTAAGAGATGTCTCTCCATTGATACAAAAAACTACAGTAGATGAAAATGGTTTTACTCATTATGTATTCTCAAAGATTATGTTTAATAATCCATGGTATAAAATTCCTGCCGATGAATTGGATTTGTTTAAAAAATTCTTAGATGGAGGATCTAGGGCATATCCTTCTGATGGACAGATACCCTGTGATGTAGTTGCTGGAGAAGCAAGAGAAATCATAAATAGAATCGTCGATATATCAAAAGATCCTAGGCATATATATTTTAAGGATGCTTGCGATGCTATTAAAGAGGGAAAGTTTTCCTTAATTCGAGGAACGTTAAAACTATATTTAGGTAAGTATACCTCAAGAGATTGGAGGAGAAAACGCTTCACAGATGATTTGGATTTCTGGGTGTTTAAAGTTCATTTATTAGACCATGTCTTAAGAGAATTGGGTTGGGTAAAAAATAAAGAAACGGGAGAATTCGAAAAAACTATTCAGTGGACTAATCCAGATACAGGTGAAATAAGACATGAAGCACTTTGTGCTGCAAATAATTTAAATCAATTGCTTGATTTTGGTGCAGGAAGTTATCTTGAAGGAACTAAGCTTGCAGAGATTTTTAATAAAAAATTAAAAAGAGGGCACGATGTCGATCTCAGTGATATAATGAACGTAGCTTTACATAATGATGGTCTAGTAGGTCGAAATAAGGAGGAATGGGATGAAAAATGGATTTCTTTTGAAGCAGCGACTAATACAAGAAATTCTAGAATTACTTCAAATCTTATAAGTTTATGTCGATATTCATTGGGTACTGCTGATTATTTAGAGAGGGTTAGTAATGCTATAATTAAATATAATAAGAAAATTCTTGATAAAGAGGAGTATACAAACGAAAAATTAAAAAAAATATGTAGGATGTCAATACATTGGATGAAATTTTTAGAGGAAAACGGTCCTGATAGTACTAGAAATATGATATATGAATTTTTAATTGAACAGAAAGACGAAAAGCTGATTCATGCAAAAAATCTTAAAGATTTTGCTAAAAGGGTCTTGAAATTACTCAATTCCAAATATGAATATCTTAAAATTATATTTGAAATTGAATCTTAATCAGTTAATCCTATTTGAATCCTAATTATCGCATATATTTTATAGATAAAATATTTAAAAATCGCTAAAAATAAATTTTTTTATGGCAAAATTTAAAATAATAACTAAACGAGACTGCTTCTTCTGTAATAAGCTTCTGGAATGGCTTGCTGGTAAAGATGTTGATTTTAAAATTTTAGATTACAAGATCCTAAAGATTTCGATGATCCAATCATGAAGAATCAGACTTTCAATGCACTTTATTGCGATATGAGTGCGTGTGTTGAAGGAATACCATTAATCGTGAAAGACGATAAAGATTTTTATTATTCAGAGATATGGAATTTAGTTACCAATAAAATAATAGAAGAGAAAGCAAAAGAAATTTTTGAAGTCTAATTTCACTTATTATTATTATTATTATGTAATATATTAAAATGTATAATATATCGTGAAAGATGCGTTTCACGATCTTTACTGTTAAATTTTTGATCTTGACGAGATATTAAATGCTTGTTTATTATTGAGAGAAGAAGATAGAAATCTCTCATTCAATTGAAGAAACGGTAAATTCAAGTAATTCTTCATTCGCAGATTTTTTCTCTTTAGAAAAACGTTCTTTCGTAACCCCATGAAGTAGCCAAAATCCAATCATTGAAATCAAAGACAGAATCCCTCCTATATACCATACCCAGTTTGGTCCAATATAAACCATAATTAATCCCGCGACTAAAACCCCAAACAGATTTGGGATCGCCCATTGAAAAGAATATACTGCCATATACCGTCCTCGTTTATCTTCAGGAGCAAATGATGCAGCTGCACTTTGTCCAATGGGGAATACAATCATTTCCCCCACTGTAATTATAGCCATAGCAATAAAAAACAGGTATGACTCAGAAACAAAACCATACATCCCAAAACCAATCATAAGAAATATACTGCCAAAAGCCATCACCTTCATGGGAGCAAACTTTGAGATCTTCCTTGTTATCCATAATTGAAAGAGCACTACCATTGCCGCATTCATACTTAACAACAAACCAAAGGCTTGCTTGGGGAATCCATATTCATCCCGTAAGAATACTGAAAGTGTACTATTCATTTGCATATATACTAACACCGTTAATGCAGACACAGATAGAAACAATACATATACCGAATCCTTTAAGACTTCTTTGTATCCTATAAGTGTTTTTATTACTGTTTCTTCTGGTTTATCATCATGCTTTTGAGGTTTAGTCTCCGGAATGACAAGATATACAATAACAGCAGTAATAATGCTGCTAACAGCATCCGAAATAAATAATAACATATAGGATTGGGTTGCTATAAGTGCACCAAGAAGAGGACCAATCACTGCTGAAAGATTAAATGCCACTCGTAGAATCCCAAATCCTTCTGCTTGTTTCTCTTTTGGAAGTAAATCCGCCACCATTGCTTGTCGTGCGGGACCTCCAAAATTTCCTATCAAACCTAAAAATGCTGCGAGTAGATAAAAAATATTCAGATTATTAACTAATCCCATCAAGATACTCCCTATCCCGCTTACAACTAAACCAATTAAAACCATAGCACGACGGCCATATTTATCAGCTAAGGCTCCTCCAATCACACCGCCAATTATATTTCCTACCGATAAGATCGAAAATAGATACCCTACTTCAACCATCCCAACACCAAAATGTTCGGTTATATACAGTGCATAAAAAGGATATAACAAGAAGCTTCCTAGCATGTCAATAAAAGTGGCGAGAGTCAGCACTTTAAATGCTTTGGGATATTCCTTATATGTATTTTTAATTTTAGTGAACATAGGAAGTCATCTATTAAGAGTTCAAGTGATTAAGGTAGAGATTTATGATTTTTAAATTACCATAAAATTGCTACTCAGTGTATAAGATAAGTAATTTAAAATATATATAGTTTAAACTGTTGAACTACAATGGAACTTTAAATTTAAACTAAAAAAGTAAACCAATATGAGTTGAATTAAATCATTATTTTTATTGAACCTATCATTATTTAAACGCATTATGTATCAATAAGTGAGTATTAAAAATGTATAATTATTTACTAACTGAAGAAAACAAAAAGTTTAGAGAAGAAGTTCAAACATTCGTAAAAAGTGCTGTTCCCCCTTCATTATTAAAAAAAATGGATAAGGATGAAATCCAATATCCCTCTGAATGGTTAAATGCTTTAGCTAACCAAAATCTAATAGGAATAAGATTCCCAAAAGAATATGGAGGACGGGGATTGAATTGGGAATGTGAAATCATTGCTCAAGAAGAAATAGGGGTATTGGGAAGTTCACTTGCGTGTTTATTTTCGTTACCGAGTATATGTGGGGAAGCACTAAATATGTTTGGCACTGAAGAACAAAAACAAAAATATCTTAAACCTATGTGTGAGGGGAAAAAATTTACGGCTGAAGCTTTAACTGAACCAAGAGGGGGTTCAGATTTCTTCGGAGCTACTTCTACCGCTGTTAGAGAAGGGGATTATTATGTTTTAAATGGAGAAAAACGTTTTGTAGTCGGAGCAGAGGGTGCAGATTTCTTTTTAGTTTATGCGAAAACAAATTTAGATCCAAAAGCAGATCCTCATAAAACGTTAAGTTTATTCATAGTGGATAGAACTGAAGGTGTTAATACTGAATATATTTATGGTATACTTGGAACTAGAGGTGGTGGTGCGGGTAGAATAAAATTTAATAATGTTAAAGTTCCAAAGGAAAATATAATTATAGAGGAGGGTGCTGGTGGAAAGATATTTTATCAAATGATGGTTCCAGAGCGATTAACTACTGCATCGGGGTTCATAGGTTTGGCTCGTGCTTGTTTAAGAATTGCTACAAAATATAGTACCAAAAGAAAAGCATTTGGACAACCTATTAGAAATTTTCAAGCAGTTAGCTTTTTAATTGCTGATAGTATCACACTTTTAGACGCAGTAAGAGCTATTGTTTATAATACTGCTAAAAGTATTGATGCTGGAGCACCACCAGCACTTCAAAGAAGATTAGTATCCGAATCAAAGAAGTTTTCAACAAAATCGTGCTGGAAAGTTATTAATAATTCAATGCAAATTTTAGGAGGAATTGGTTATACAACTGTCTATCCAATTGAAAGATTATTGCGAGATGCTAGAATAGGTGAGATTTGGACGGGAACAACAGAGATTATGAATTTAATTATCCAACATGAATATTATAAAGAAATTTTAAGTGATAAATGGCTAGGTCGTGATATTGAGATGGATGCACTCGATGCAGAGCGAGAAGAGGAAAAGAATTATGGATAAGATAGACCGAGAATATCTTCTAAAATAGTAAAAAAATCTTAATCTTTATTATAAGATTTAATTGACTGAAAATAACTCAATAACTATTTTAGTTCCTTAATTTTCGAATAGTCAACAGTAATCGTATGCTTTGTCTCGATTATTTCTCCAATTATCAAGACTTCTTTATCAAGAAATTTATGCAATTCAGGATCTTTTTCCCATAAGTGAGTTTTTTTCCTGACGAGAATTTCCGACCATCTTTTTTTATAATCATCTAATGGTTTAATGAAATATTCAGGTCCTTCCGATCGTGTCCCCTTTCCTTTTATTATAGTAAAGAGAATTCCTCTAATTTCATTCATACATTAAGTCCATAAAAATATTTATTTTTGTTTTGATAAATAGCGAATCTTCACGAGTAAATCTCGAAGCTCCATTTTATCATTCTCAGGAGTGATATATTTCTTTTTAACTCCTTCTGATAAAGGAACCGTTTTAATTTTATTTCCTTGTAGTGATACCATATTTCCAAATGTGCCTTCTAAAACCAGTTTCATTGCTGCTAAACCAAATCTTAAACCAAGGATTCTATCAAAAGAGTTAGGAGTTCCAGCACGCATAGTGTGTCCAAGTACAACACTGCGACATTCAAAATCTACATCATTTTTTTGAAATTCCTCTTTTAAATCATCTCTTAAATTTAATTCATCAACAATTATTTGAGATATTTTTAATGTTGAAAGTAATGGATTACCAAATGTATCTTTAGGAAGCTTTTCTATATTTTCCTTTGATATTGTCTTAAAATCTTGATTTAGAGATTCTAAACTTGGATATGCTCCCTCTGATGTAACAAGTATATGATACTTGTAGCCAGCATTTACTCTTTTTTTCAAAACTTCTATTACATCTCTTTCTAAATCAAAAGGAGTTTCTGGAATTAAAATTATATCTGCTCCTGCGGAAATCCCACTATACATTGTTAAAAAACCTGCATCTCTTCCCATAATTTCGACTACAAATACTCTTTGATGAGAATGTGCTGTAGTAGTTAAATTGTCTATTGTGTTTGAAGCTAATTGTACAGCACTCCAAAAGCCAAATGTATAATGAGTTCCAGCTAAATCATTGTCAATTGTTTTTGGAACGCCAACTACTTTTGCATTAGCAAGTTTGTAAAGATTATCGGCCACTCCAAGAGTATCGTCTCCCCCAATGGCTATTAAAGCATCAATTCCTAATTCCTCGAATTTTTTAGCTAATTCTTTCGCTCTTTCTTCTTTTGAACTTACTTCCCTAAATGGATTAGTCCTGCTTGTATACAGGATGGTTCCACCAACAGTATGTAAATCATCGTGTTCTGCAATATCAAGTGGAATTGTTTGGTTTTTTAAAAATCCTTTCCACCCCTTAAGAATTCCCACACACTCAATACTCGCATCATATGCTTTTAGCATTATTCCATAGATTACAGAATTTAAACCAGGGCAATCTCCTCCTCCAGTTAGAATTCCAACTTTTTTAATTTGATTTCCCATTTTGTTTCACACTTATGATTTTGTGAGGTTTATAAAATAATTATAATAATTTTTTATGAATATTTCGTATTTTAGATTTATTCTAAATCTTTTTTCTCAATTTTTTCAAAAATGAATTTTGATTTATCTTGGGGAAGAATATAACTTCCTCCTTGTAGGTCGGTGATTTTTAAAGTAAACTTAAATTTCCCATCTATAGCTTGTCTTAAATTACACATAATTGCGTCAATTTCGCTTCTTTCTGGATCGTTTTCTTCAAGATTATTTCTATAAATTGAAACTGCATTTTCAAATCTGAATAAGATCCCTTGTACGTTAGTATAATAGAAATCAGCTCTTGGACCTGGTTCTACTATTAATTCTAGTTCAGGAATCTCCAATTTACCTGTTGGTGAACGGTAAATCTTAGAATTAAGGTCAATTTCGTCTAAAATTTGTAAAGTCATAATTCCAGGTTCAATATTCGTAGTTAGAGGGATAACATCATTTTTATGAAAATTGCATGTATTACATTCAAATTTTAATATGAGCATTTTGTCACCATCAGGAAGATCATAAATGCTCTTAACTATATCGATTGTGCCTTCTTGACATGAGGGACATTTGAAGGAATATATAATCTCATTATTTCTTTTCTCATTATCCATATAATTATTTCCTAGATTCAATTTTTTTAAATTTGGATGAATTTTTTACATTATTTCGTAAGATCGATGTCCGAAGGCACCTTTTTTAAATTAAATTAATATTTATAACAATTATAATTATAAATTCTATATTATTGTTTCATATTGCAGTTATATAAGGAAAATCAATAGAACTTTTATTCATTGTGCCTTTATTGGACATATTGCACTCAATAGAAATAAAAAAGTCAGTTGAATGAATTGTCAAGCAATAAAAAGATTGTAGAAATATCAATGCATTGTAGAGGTGGTCAAACTTGTATCACTGCAAGTCAGTTATTAGCCGAAATGGCATTTGAAGAAGGTTTTAAAGATACAATCGCGATCCCAATAATAGGTGCTGAAAGAAGGGGTGCTCCAATACAGGCATTCACAAAAGTTTCTAAGAGTATGCAAATTAAAACATATGACAGTGTAGTAAATCCAGATTATATATTTATGTTTGATACCTCATTATTAGACATACCAAAGATAAAAGCCTCTATAAAGGAAGGTGTAAATCTAATAATTAATAGTCCAGATCCTATAAATAAAAGTGATCTCCCTAATAACATAAAGATCTTTATTGTGGATGCCACAGGAATTTGCATCAAGAGAAATTTTATGCATGCTAGTGGACCAATTCTGAATATTCCTATGTTAGGGGCTTTTGGAAAGATTACTGGTTATTATAACCTTGAAACGATGGAAAAAGTAATTAAAAAAGAATTTGGAGAAAGTAGATTAGAAAAAAATATGAGTGTTGCAAATGACGCTTACGAATCAGTAAGAGAGATATAATGATGTCAGAATCTGAAAAATGGAAGAAAATTAATAAATCAGTAAAAGAACGTCCTAAGGTTCAAGAATATAAGAATTGGAAGGAATTATCCCCAATTCCAATTTCATTACCCATTGATGGAAATATAGGAACGACTGGTGATTGGAGAACTTTTAGACCAATTATTAAAGAAGGTTGTAATAAATGCGGAATATGCTGGATGTATTGTCCAGAGGGTGTAATTAAAAGGAAAGAAGATGGTACATTTGAAATTGACTTGCGTTACTGTAAAGGTTGTGGTATATGTGCTAAAGAATGCCCAACAAAAAATATAGAAATGATCAGAGAGAGTGATATAAAAGATGACTGAAGCTCAGAAAGATTTTGTCCAAAAGAGAGAATCTATCATTATAAAAGGAAATGTAGCAGCTGCGTATGCAGCAAAATCAGCACGAGTTCAGGTAATTAGCGCCTATCCTATAACTCCGCAAACTACAGTAGTTGAAAAATTATCTGAATTTGTAGATAATGGGCTAATGCCAGGAACTGAATATATAAAAATGGAGTCAGAACACAGTGTTTTTGCCGCTGTTATTGGTGCTAGTACAGCAGGAACTAGAACGTTTACAGCTACATCAGGTCAAGGGATATTTTATGCCCATGAAATGATTCATTGGGCTGCGGGAGCTAGACTTCCCATCGTTGTCGCTATAGCATCTCGAGGACCTGCTCCTCCTTGGAACATATGGGCAGATTTCACTGATGTGATAAGCCAACGAGATACAGGGTGGATGAGTTGTTTCTGCGCAGAACATCAAGAAATTTATGATGAAATTTTAATGTCATATAAGGTTTGTGAAGATCAAGATATTCTTTTACCTAAGTTTGTATCTTATGGAGGGTTTATTCTGTCACATACATCAAAACCAGTTATTTTAGAAGACCAAGATCTTGTGGATAAATTTTTACCACCATTACCAAGTGAGGAAGGTTGGCCACATATCTGGATTGATCCAAAAAGACCAATGATGTTTGGCAATCTTATCATGCCCTCCAGTTTTTATTACGAATTTAGACTAAAAATTCATGATGCAAATATAAGAGCAAAAGAGAAAATTAAAAACGTTGCTAAAGAATTTGAGAAAATTTTTGGGAGAAATTATGGTAATGGATTAATTCAAGAATATAAAATGGATAATGCAGATGTTGGAGTAATTATATATGGAGATCTAGCTTTACAAATGGAACAAGCTGTAGATGATTTGAGAGATGAAGGATATAAAGTTGGGATGGTAAAGCTTCGTCATTTTAGACCTTTTCCAACGGAAGATATTATTGAAGTTGCAAAAAAGGTGAAAGTTTTTGGAGTGATAGATAGAGCTACAGCATTTGGATGTCAAACTGGAGGTCCTATAAGTTGTGAAGTGAAAGCTGCTCTACATGAAACTAAAGGAACTGCAAAGATATTGCCAATAATTAATGGATTGGGAGGAAGAGAAGTTTCACTTGAACAACAGAAAAACCAATTAATAAAGTTAGTTAAATATAATGAAACTGGAGAATTTCCGAAAGATATGATTCATGGAACTCTCTGGGATGGTTTATTGGAGGTTGAATAAAGGAATGGTTAAATTAAAAGAAGCTTTACAATCTTGCCAAGAAGAATATTTCCTTCCGGGAAATTCTTGTTGTGCGGGATGTGGTTTAGAAATCGCCATTAGATGGGCAATAAAAGCGTTAGGACCTAATACAGCTCTTGTAACGCCCGCTTCCTGTTTAAATGTTGTAGTAGGATTGTGGCCTAAAACTGCGCCAAATTTTCCATTTATTAATATGGCTTTTGCAGCAGGTGCAGCTGCTGCAACGGGTATGTCTGCCGCTTTTAAAGCGAAAGCATATAGATTTCCCGGTAAAGTTTGGGATGAGATGACCACAATTACCTTTGCTGGAGATGGTGGTACTGCTGATATTGGAATTCAAGGTTTAAGTGGAGCGGCAGAAAGAAATTCTGATCAGATTTATGTATGCTACGATAATGAAGCATATATGAACACAGGAATTCAAAGATCTTCAAGTACACCACATGGTGCATGGACAACCACAACAACAAAAGGAAAGGATCGATTTAAAAAGAATCTTCCCGCAATTATGGCCGCTCATGATATGCCTTATGTAGCTACTTGTTCTATTAGTGAACCACTTGATTTATATGATAAATTTAAAAAAGCTAAATCGATTAAAGGATGTAGATATATCCATATTATGGCTCCTTGTTGTACAGGATGGGGATTTAATTCAGAAGATACCATAGAAATCGCTAGATTAGCAGTAAAAACTGGTTCATGGATTCTTTATGAAGTAGAAAATGGAATCATGACGTTATCAAAAGCAAGTAAACCACTATTAGATCCGTCTAAGAGAACATCACTTATGGATTATCTTTCAAAACAAAAAAGATTTGCCAATATATCAGAAAAGGATTTAATCGAACTCCAAGAATATTTAGATCACACTTGGAAACGGCTAGAAGCGGATTTAAGTTGTCAAGAACAATATCCAAAATAATCTTTATATTTTATATTATCTGAATTGTTAGTATAAGTTTTAAATTTTTAAAGGGCTCACATGGGATTTTTAATAAAACTAGCTGGGAAGGAATTAAAGGAGATTGAGTTTTATCTAAAAATAACAGTCGAGAATATAATTGAAGGCAAAATTATTGCTTTTCCTACCGATTCTGTTTATGGAATTGGAGGAGACCCTCAAAATTTAGATGTTATAAATAGAATTTATGATATTAAATTTCGAGATAGATCAAAAGGATTATTATTATTAGTTTCAGATTATGAAGAGGCTACTAGAATTGCTGAATTCAATGACATCGCAAGAAAACTCGCAATCAAATATTGGCCAGGTCAATTAACAATGATACTTAAAAAAAAAGAGCCTTGTATTATTCCTCCAGAAGTTACTGCCTTTCAAAATACAATAGGCTTACGAGTCCCCGAAAATGAAATAATTTTAAGTATTCTACATCTATTAAAAGCAGAAGGGCATTTCGGTGGAATTATAGGGACTTCTGCTAATTATTCTGGAGAACCTCCCTCAATTAGTGGAGAAGAAGTAACAAAAAAAATATTAAGTCCTATAGACTTTATTATTGATGGAGGTAAGTCAAAATCGAAACTCCCTACTACTATCGTTGATTGCACCACTCAAAAGATAAAGTTTTTACGAATTGGGGAGATTTCTGAGGAAGAGGTAGCAGAGTATTTATCAGAATGAAAGAAGTGATATAAATGAAAAATTTCAATCTATTAGTCTCAACTTCTCGATACAATGAAACAAATGCAAAATCGGAATTATGGTTTATTTTATTAATGTGTGGTGATACTTACCCAATCATTTCAGGAATTCAGTTTCCTGGATTAATTACTGCTTTAACCAATTTGAATTCAAAACACGTTCTTTCTAAAATAAAAAAATTACAGAAAAAAAATCCTAATTGTTTCCAATTTATTCTAAAAATTGTACCAATTGATTTTACTTGCGAAACAGATACAAAAACAATTAAACACCTTATACAAGAACATCATAAAGATTTTCTTAATGAAGGTGAGTCTTTTAAAATAATATTAAAACGAAGACATCATAAAAAAATTGAAAGGGATCATTTTATTGAAGCTATAGCTAGTGTTATTGATTACAAAGTCGATCTTGAAAATCCAGATAAAATAATTAGGGTTGAAATTTTAGGAAATATTACGGGAATATCTTTTTTGAAAGAAAGTGAGATAATTAAGGTTAAAAATGAAAAAAATTAGTCTTTCTTGAATTTAACTTGTTCCAAACTCAATAAAGCCATTTTTTCACAAATTAAGTCATTTAACGCAGAATATTTAGAATTTAAATTAATTTCTGTTTTGTTATTTTCTATCCCATAAGAATTTAAGATTATTTTAATTTGGTCTTCAGATATTTTAAAAAATTCTTTTATTTTATTAAATTTATTTAGTGTTTGATTATTTAGAGTTATTAAAGTCTCAACTGCATTGAGGATTTGTAGCAACTCGCCGTTAATACTATTTAAATTGTCAATCGGAGAGATAATGCAAAAAGTACAAATCTCTTTATTTAAATCAGAATAATCAATTCCAAAAGCTTCAATACTCTTGCTAATTTGCCTATTAGTTGCTAAATATAATAACAACTCGATCTTTTTTTTGCTTGAAATATTAATATTTTGTTGAAATGCTTTCTGCAAATTGTAGCATGCCATAAATATATGATTATAGTTCAAGATATACTCATTCTTAACAAATTGTAGCATAGAATTTTCATTTTTATCTTGGAGTTCTGCAACCATTTTAAAAAATTGATTCAAAGCATTTTCTTCATCATTAATTTTATTAAAATCTAAAAACTCGTCTAAATTTATTTTAATTTGATTAATCCCAACAAAAAAGTGCAAATTTAAATCTTTAATATTAAATTCTTTTATGATCAAACCGGTAAACTCCACATTAGAAAATCAGGCATCGAATTAAATTGAACTCTAATAAAAATTACAAATGCTAAAAACACTAATAAATAAAGAGTAAATACATAATCTTTAAAAGAATATTTTATACTGTAATAATACGTACGCTCTTTTCTGCTACCAAAAGCTCGTGATTCAAGAGCTTCTGCAACATTAAAGGCTCTTTTGATTGAACTAATTATTAAAGGAACTAAGAGGGGAAAAAGATTTTTTATTTGATTAATAAGTCCTTTTTTTTGCATTTCATATCCTCTACTTTGTTGAGCATCTAATATGTTTTGTGCTTCAATTGCAATAGTTGGAACGAATCTAAAAGCTAATGAGAATGAGAATGCAAATTCATATGGTAATTTCATTGAAATCAAAGATAGTGCTAAATCATTTGGATCAACAGTTAAAAAAAAGATTGAAAAAGCAGACACCATAATAGAAATTCTTAATATCATAGCTAGTGCGAATGACAAGGAAATGAACAATGTATTTAGAATTACTATGAAGAGAATCAAGAATGATAGACCACGAATGCTTTTAACCCATTGTCTAAATATTTTTCCTAGAAGAATTAAAGGAATTAAACTCAAAAAAATGAAGATTAAAGGTATAATTTGAGTAAATAATAAAGCACTTATCGTATATATAATCGAGAATATTAGTTTTGCACGTGGATCCAAATTATGTAAAAAAGATTGTTTTTTCATAAATTTAAAAGCATTTAGAAATTCTAAAGACATGTATTAGTATTCCTCCTATGTTTTTGAAGATTTATTTTTTAGAAAATTCCTTAAATAATTTATCATATCATTCTTTGAAGATATTTTGTTTATTTCTTGCAGACCTAACTGTTTTAATGCTAAAGAAAATTGGCAAATTTGTGGTAAAATTAAGGATGTTTTTTCTATTAAAAACTCATTATTCAATACTTCTTTTGTTGGTCCATCAGCAATAATATGTCCATCAGTCATTAGTATCGTCCTAGGTATGTATTCATAAGCAAATTCAATATTATGAGTAATTATAATTATTGTCTTTCTTTTTTTCCTTTCATTATTAATTAGGTTAATAAAATATTCAATTTCTTTCGCATCTTGACCTAAGGTTGGTTCATCGAAGGCTAGAATTTCAGGATCTCTACAAATAATTGAAGCAGCTGCAAGCTTTTTAGATTCTCCTCCAGATAAATTGAGGGGAGAGCGCTTTCTATACTTCTCAAGATCAAATTCACTTAATATTTGCCCAGTTCTTTTTTGGACTTCTTCTTTACTTAGATTTAAACTTCTCAAAGAAAAGTTAATTTCTTCTTCAACAGAATTAGCAAAAAGTTGATGGAAGGGGTTTTGAAAAATAATTCCTACAATCTTAGATAAACTTGCAATACTTTTAGAATTAATATTTTCATTTTTAATATATATATTACCATAAGTTGGTCGAATTAAGCCATTTAAGGTTCGAATAAGACTAGTTTTACCCGCTCCATTTTTTCCCATGATTCCAATTAATTCCCCTGAAAAAATATTTAAATTTATATTTTTTAAAGCCCTAGCTCCATTTGGATAGGTGTATCCAATTTCTTTCATCATAATCAAAGGTATCTCTCTAATCATTTTTATCATCAATAAATTTAGTAATTAGGATCTTAAAGTTTTTATGGCTTCTGAAATGGAAATAGGGATATTTTTATTATATACATCTTCTTTTTTGAGCTGATTAAAAATTGAGAAAATTACGGGTTTATTTAATCTTAATCTTTGAAAATTATCTCCATTTATGACTTTTTCACAAGAATCATGTTCAACAATACTGCCTTTCTTCATCAAAATTATTTGTTCTGTAAATGGTAAAATTAGATCAAGACGGTGTTCACTAATTAAAATTGTAATATTTTTATCTCTTCTTATCTCTTGTAATAAATTAATTATTTTATTAGCCATATAAGGGTCTAGTAAAGCAGTAGGTTCATCTAAAATCAAAATTTTCGGTTCCAATACCAGGATCGATGCTATAGCAACTCGTTGTTGTTCCCCACCACTCAATTCGAAAGGTGCTTTATCTAAAATATCTTCAATTTCAGTTATTGAAGCAGTTTGCTTTATTCGGCTCAAAATCTCTTTTGGTGAAACTCCTAAATTCTCTAAACCAAAAGCAATTTCATGTTCGACATTCATAGATATTAACTGATTTTCTGGATTTTGAAAAACAATTCCTACTTCAGTAGATAAATCTGCTATTGATGTTTCAATTGTGTTTTTTCCTTGTATCTCTACTTTTCCTCTATAAAAACCAGCATAAAATTGTGGGATTAAACCATTCATGCATCTAATTAATGAAGTTTTCCCAGAACCAGTTTCACCTGCTAACAAAATGAATTTAGAGTTATTACCTTCAATTTTTAAATTAATATTATTTAGAGTATATTCTTCATTTCCTTTATATCGATAATAAAAACTCTCAAATCGTATTAAATCCATGATAAGAACTAATCCAATACCGATCTTATTCTCTTATAATTTATAATTATTTAAAACTTAGATTATAAATAGTTTTTAATTTTTTCAATAATTTGAGTGGTAATTGTATCTGATTCTATGCTAATAGTTAAGGATGCTGCACCATCATGTCCCCCACCGCTCCCTTTGTATTTTATTGAGATTTCTTCTAAAATTTTTCCTAAATGTAATCCCGTTTTTATACATACCACTTTTTTAGCACGTGTATTAACTCTGTATTGATTTTCTTCTTTTGAGAGAACAATGGCAATATCAAAACCTAAATTAATTAATTTTGTGGCAATACTTGCCCCATAACTGCTAACTTTTGTAATTCCAATTAAAAAATCCCCTTCTCGAATCAATTTAACTCTCTGCATACCTTTGATTTTCGCGATTTTTTCTGAGATGTCAGTTTCATTTTTTTTCAATAATAAAAAAATGTCTTGAATGTCGATATCTTCACCTATTAAGTTACTTACATTTTGAATTGTATTGTTGTTTCCATGTTTAAAAAAGCCCGAATCAGTTATTATTGCTGTAATAATAAGTATTTTCAAAGGAATGGTTAACGGAATATTATAAAATTCGAAGAATTTTAAGATAATTTCTGCTGTTGAAGAATAATTTTCAAATATTAAATGTGAAATTTCTAGAGTATTATTTTTTGGTTTTTCCCCGAGATAATGATGATCTATAAATATAAGAGGAATGCCTAAATTCACGAGATCTAAATTACTATTTAATTCAATTTGGTTTAAATTATTTGTATCTACTATTAAAACGACATCAGAAGTTGAAGCGTTGAATTTTTTGCTGTATGAAAAATCAAATGAGGGAAACTTTTCGGTGATATTTCTAAGATAATTTATCGTTGGTTTAGCAAATTCTGAAAAATATATTGATATCTCTTGTTCTTTAAAGTACTGAGTTAAAAAATATTTTAAAGTTAAACAAGAGGCTAACGCATCAATATCTACTAAATCATGAGTTAGAATTTTGATATTTTTATTTTGAATAAAGGCTATAAAATTATCAAATCTGGATTTCAACATAAAAATTTTTTTGAATTTTATTTTTGAAAATCAGCTTGAAGAGATTTTCTCATAGTTTCAATTTGGTTTTTTACCCTATCTTCTTTTTGTTTTAAAGTTTTTAACCGCATTTCTAATGTGACTTTTAGACTTTTTTTCTCATCCAATAACTTATTTTTTTCACTTTTAACTAAAAGTCCTCCAATTGCTTTATAGACAGCATCATTTGTGTTTATCTTTTCTAATTCCTCAATGGCCAACTCAGATTCTCTTAAATTACTCTCAAGTTGTATTCTTTGAGATGTAATAAATTCAAAAGATTGTTGTAAATTATTAAGATTTAATATCTTCTTTTTTTGTTCTTCGTTCAAATTTTCGAGATCTAAACTCATTTCATGTCATTTTGATGTATTTATTTAATAATTTATTTTATATTGTAAAGAATATATTTTTTTCTATGAATTATCGATTATTTTCATTGTGTTTGTAATTACTTTCCCAAAACTAATAATTTCATTAACTGATGCGCGAAAAGCAGTAATATCATTACTTTTTATCACAAATAAAATACTATTATCATTTTTTTTTTCCATCGAAATATGAGATCGTTTAGTTTGTGTTTTATTAAACTCTGGTAAAAAGGATTTGTAAGAAATATCTCGCATTTGAGATGAATCAAATTTTAATTCGATTGTAGATTCTATTGAAAAGTAGTTATTAATACTCATTATTCCTCTATAATTTCTAACTCGCGCTGCTTTCGTTTTGCTATTCTGAAAGATTCGGCACCTCTAGGAGTTTCTATGTAATAAGCTCCACCTGTAAATCGTGCATCACATTTTTTACAATGCCAAATACCCGTTGAAACTCTATAGATAGAACCCTTAGTAATACATCTGGGGCATTTTATATCTCCTTTCATCTTTTCCAGAATAAGACGAGTCCTTTTTCTTAGTGTACTTCCATATCTTGCGCCGTATTTTCCTGTTATACCAACCTTCTTTGTCATGTTACTTCAAAATTAGTATTGAATAATATATGTTATTATTAAAAATAGGATAAACTATAAATTTTTCTAAATATAAACATATTGCGTTTATTCATTTCTCCTAACAAAATTTTAGAATTTATGACCAATAAGCGAATTTTTAAATTTATTAAAATTGAAAAGTTTAATTATAAAACATAAAAAACAGTACTAACAATTTTATATGGAAATTATGACGAAAGAAGAATCTCTAACTATAGAACTAACCGAAATACACCCTAAGAACTTAGAAGTGGGGAATAAAGCCGCAAACCTTGGCAAATTGATCCATAGTAATTTTCTTGTTCCAGAAGGTTTTGTTATAAAGACAAATGCTTATCGTCTCTTTCTTTCGAGTAATGATCTCATGGAATTTATACAAAGATCATTAGCATCTATTGATTATAGTAATATGGATTCAGTTGATCATTGGGCACTCACAATCCGCAAATCTATTGAGAATAGTTCAATACCGAATATATTAATTGATGAAATAAAGTCAAAATATTTGCAGTATTTTAGCTTTGGATTAGCAGTTAGATCTTCGGCTACAGCAGAGGATTTACCATCAGCATCTTTTGCAGGTCAATATGATACTTATTTGAATTTGAAATCTTTCGAGCAAGTAACTCACCATATTAAGAAATGTTATGCATCATTATGGACGAATCGAGCAATAATATATCGTCATAAAAATGAAATACCACATGATAAGGTAAAAATAGCAGTAATTATTCAAAAAATGGTATTTGCTAAATCTGCAGGTGTATTATTTACTATAAATCCAGTAACTTCTAACAGAGCAGAAATGTTAGTTGAATCTAATTTTGGGTTAGGAGAATCTATTGTCTCAGGAAAAAGTAGTCCAGATCAATTTTTTGTTCAAAAATTAAAGAAAAAATCAATAAAGATTCTTAGTAAACGAATAGGAAAGAAGAATATCGTAGCAAAACCAATTGATGAAGGGATTGAATACGTGAAATTATCAGAAGAGTTAAATGAACAACCATCATTAACAGATAAAGAAATAATAAAACTTGCAGAAATAGGATTACATGTAGAAAAAAATTTTAATAGAATTCCTCAAGATATTGAATGGGCTATAGATCATAACAATGATATTCATATTTTACAAACTCGACCAATTACAGCCCTAAAAACTGAAATTAAACCAACAGAGATTTTATGGAGTAGAGGGTATTCAGATGATTATTGGAATGATAATGTTACACCACTTTATTTTGAACTTTTAGGAGATCAAATAACAAAAATTGTAAATATAGAATTAAACAGTATAATGGGCTATACAGAAATGGATACTCAATTATTAAAATTATATAAAGCCCATGCTTATTTCAACCTCAAAGTTATAAAAAGAAAGATAGAAAATGAAATTCCTACTTTCATGAGGAATGAGGATGTATTAAATTATTTCCCGAGAGGTTCGGGATCTTATGGCAAAATCACTATGAAAGAACTCCCTTTTCATCTTATTAAGCGGATAGTTGCTGAACTTAGAATAATGCTTCATGATCCTAATGGTTCAATGTCCAAGACTGCTGAAGCTTATGAAAATTGGGATCAAAAGACATTTAATCCCTATTGTAAAAAATTTGATATAAAATTACATGAGATTATCGAATCTGGTGAACTATCGGATTTTATTAACTTAGCGGAGGAATTGGATAAAATAATGATTGCTCACTTTCGACTTATTCGCTATGGGATTCCCGTACATAATATAGGGATGAATCTTTTAGTACAATATCTTCTTAATCGGTTTCTGAGTAAAGAAGAATGCCCGCGATTTTATCCAATTCTAGTTTCTGGACTTAAACATAGGTTAACAGAAACTAATGATCGTATTCATTATTTAGCATCCCTTATAAATAAAATTCCTGAATTAAAGTCAATATTCATTAACCAAGTATCTCCAGAGATTTATAATATTCTTTCGACAGAAAATAATCTCTCAATTAAGAATTTTCTTATTGAATTTGAGAAATTTTTAGATGATTATGGAGATCGCGGCTTTACGAGGGAAGCGTATTATCCACGATGGAGAGAGCCTCCAATGACAAATGTATTTGATATCTTAAAATCCCTAGTGACAGACCAGTTGCATGAACTGGAAAAATTAAAAAGTAAAAATTTGCGAAAACGAGATTTAAATGAAAAAATTGTGGAAACTAAGATTAAATCACAACGATTTGGATTAATGATATGGAAATTTTTCTCAGCAATTTTAAAAAATAGTAGGAAATATATTAAATTTAGGGAAGATCAACGATTTAACCTTGATAGATGGATAACAAGGAATAGAAACTTATATTTAGAACTTGGAAAAATTTTTGTGAAAGAAGGAATTATATCGGATGAGAATAAGATTTTTTTTCTATATAAACACGAAATTAAAAACTTAGCATTTAATAAATATAATCATCAAGAAATTCAAAAAATTTCAACTGAAGTTACAAAACGTTATGAAGATTTTAAAAGATATGAAAACAAGATACCTCCAAAATTCCTTTTGGGTTCTCGAGAATTTGATGATATGTCAAAGCACAATAAAAAAAGTAAAATATTCCATGGTATACCCGTAAGTCAAGGAACTATAACAGCGCCTATACGTGTTATTCATGATATTGAACTTATCGCTACAGTCCGAGCAGGAGAAATTCTAGTTGTACCAAGAACAGATCCTGGCTGGACTCCAGTTTTTTCTAAAATTGGGGGTTTAATTACTGAAACTGGTGGAATTCTTTCTCATGGTGCTGTAGTTTCGAGAGAGTATGGAATCCCCGCCGTTACAAACATTACAAACGCGTGTGAAATCTTTAAAACAGGTCAAATTATTGAATTAAATGGTTTTAGTGGTATTGCTAGACCACAAAAAAAGCCTGAGGTGAAACTAAGTTGGAACCCTTAAGACATCCACAACTTTGTACAGATCATCTTGAATGGAATGAATCATATTATTTTGTGTTTTATGATAAAAAACTCAATCTTGGAGGGATGACTCGATTAGGTTTTAAGCCCAATAAACAGGAAGGAATGGCATTTTTCTTTTTATTTCTCCCAGATGGTTCAGCTGCAGGATATTATAGAGATCAAAAAGTTAAAGATTATACGAAATCTCTGAAAGTCGGAGGAGTTAATCATAATTATTATTCTCAATCAAAATGGAATTATTTATTTAAAGGAAATATGATTATTGTCAAAAATCCCGAAGATTTACCTGAAGTACGTGACCACCCTAAATTAATTTCAGAAACTCAAAAAGTTTATATGAATATTACTTTTAAACCAATCAATCAGACCTACGAGTATAGTGAATATATGACTCCTGAATCCCTAGAAATTGGAAAAAGAGCAGGAGATAAACACTGGGAGCAAATTGCTACTCTGTCTGGGAATATCCAATTAGGTGATCAAAATTATATAATTAATGCTTTAGGTCAGAGAGACCATACTTTTGGAGTTCGTGATTGGACAGGTATTGGAAATTGGTTATATTATGTAGTTTGGTTCAATAAAAACTTGGCAATAAATCCAGCGGCTATTATTATTAATGATGGAAGTTTATCTACGGGCGGTTTCCTATTTAAAAACGGAAAAAATATTCCACTAAAAAATATACGTATAGTCGATCAACAATTTCGAGAAGATGGAGTACTACCTATAAGTTCAGAACTAGAACTTATTGATAGTTTAGGTGATAAACATACATTAAAAGCTAATGTTGGTCCAATTATTCCCGTTCCATTTAAAGATAATGAAGGTAATCGATCAATTTTAGTTCAATCAATGGGTACTTTTGAATTGGACGGTAAAGCGGGAGGTTACGGTTCCTTCGAAACACTTAGAAGAGTTAAAAATCATTAATTCAATACTTTTTATCTAACATTAATGCAATTGTAGTATGTATTGTATATCTATAAAAAAAATATAAAAAGTTAAATAAAATAAGAAAAAAATTATTTAAGAAATTAATCGATTTTGCTTAAATATTGTAAAAAGTTTAAATCCTTTCTAAGTTTTTTACCAATTTCTAAAGATTTTTCGCCTAAAGTTTTAATCTCATCAATTGAAAATGTAGCGGCACCACTTTTTTGAATTGAAGTAATTTTTTCTTCTGTAACTGAAATAGAAATTTTACCATCACAAACTAATTCTTCTGGTAAACTAGGATCTAAGAAGATTATATCATCAATTTTCCCATAAGTAATTACAAAAGGTAATTCTTTTACAAGAGTTTCGCCTGTTATATATTTCCCAGTCCAATCCGTCTCACCTTTATCTTCATTCCAAACTCCTTCAGGGATATGTGCTGAAATTAATGTAGTTAAAGCACTTACACCACCAGCATCAATTAAATTCCCAGAATAATTTATTACGTACATGTCAACAAAAAGTATATAAACTGCTTCTCTTTCTTTAATACAAAGTTTCTTGGTTTGAACACAATCTGCGTGTCTAATACCTCGATCTACAACACGGGCTAATTCAATTGATTGCTCATCAGGAGGTCCTCTTTCAAATAATGGAGATGCTAATGGAAGCAGTTCGGCCATTACTGTACATACTCCTTCATTAGGTAAATCTGGGAAGGGTTCACCAACTTCGTATTTTAAACCTGTTATTATCTTTGTGTCACCTAAAGAAACATCCGCAGAGCCTTCTGCTGAAGCTATAATATCAGACTCAATTTGAAATTTACGATATTCCCAGAGACCTCTACCATCGATTCTTTCTTCTTTTTTCAAATTTGATATTATATAGTCTCTTTCAATTTTTGAAATAATTCGTTTTATGTCCATCATTTTTAATCATCACCTTTTTTACCTTCTTTCTCCTCTTCATTTTTAGTTTCTTCTTGTAATTTTAAGTATTTCCTTTTTAAAACATCTAATTGAATTTTATGAATTTTTTCTAATGCTTCTTTTGCATCAATCAGGAATTCATTCATCTCACTCAAATCCATATCTCCATCAAATTGTAATAATGAGACTTCCTCATTATACCACGTTATAGCAATTGGCAAATCTGCTTCTCCAGCTTTATCTTCAATACCAGAGAGATCGACAACTTTCTTTCCATCAATTTTTCCTACAGCAACCGCAGATACAAGACTTTTCATAGGAATTCCCGCATCAGCTAAAGCTAATGCTGCTACTGTAGTACTTGCGCATCTAGTTCCGCCATCTGCATCCATAACTTCAATAAAGACTTCAAAACTAGTACCAGGATAAAGTTCAAGAAAAAGTACAGGTTCGATACAGTCTGCTACAATCATAGAAATTTCTTTTTCACGACGTCCAGGGGCGGGTCTTTTTCTATCAAAAACAGAAAAAGTAGCCATTCTATAAAAAACTCTTAGAACTCCCCTATCTGGTTTAGCTAAGTGATGAGGGTGTACTTCTCGAGGGCCATATACAGCAGCATAAATTTTATTGTTACCCCATTCAAGATATGCAGATCCATCTGCATTTTGTATAACACCAACTTCCATTTTTATAGGTCTTAGCTCTTTTTCACTGCGACCATCGAGTCTTTTTCCATCTTCACGAAATAACTTCTCAGGATACTCATCTTTAATTATTAACGGCATCATTCAATACCTCTCTTCTTTTTTTCATTTATTATAAATTCTTGCATTCTATCTGTTAACCCCACAGTATGGGCTTCAGAAGCAATTTTATGGATAGATTCGATTAATAACCTTTCATGAGCAATACCTTCACCTTTCAGCCATATACGGCCATTCTGTGTTACAAAGATATTACAACCGGTTAAGGACTTCAACATTTTAATCATTGAACCATTTCTTCCTATAACTCTTGGAATTTTAGGTGGATCTATCGTAATAACAATACCACCACTTTTTTTACCTAAATATTTTCCAACAGTTGTCAATTCAGGTTTATTTAAACGATCAGCAGAGAGAACTTTCACAATTAAAATTTCTCCTATATCAAATCTTTCGGTGCTACTATCTTCCCGATCAACATCACCGCCTCTGAATCCTCTTGTTCTACCTCTTTTAATTGTATTCTTTGGTTTAAGTTGACCAAAATCTTTAGAATTAATATCACATTTATATTTAACTGGATTTTTATCAACTACTAATGCGATTACCTTATCTCCAGGGCGAGGTGTATAAAATCCCCTAAGAGGAATTACATTGATATAATTCTTTTTTATTTGTTTTAACCCAATATTCAAAGAAATAATTTTATTCTTCTCTTTATTTAAAATAGTTCCTCTCCCGGGTAAAAAGTTATTAACATCTTCAGTTAACACTTCTCCAGGTACAACTACAGCTCTAGAAGCATCATCCTCTTCAAAATCTTCGAAATCATCATCTATATGTTCTTCATTCTCTTCCATAATACTACTCACATTCTTCTAAAATTTTCCTATACTCCTAACCTATGCCTAAAAAATAAATATAAATAAGAATTAATTAACCCATTTTAGGTTAGGATTTTAATATTTTTGTCTGAACTCTCCCATGTGTTAATTTATTTAATTTATCAATTAACTCCATTTGCAATCCTGCAGGCAAACTTACAACAGCAACCCAAGATCCATCAGATTGCCATTCTTCTTTTTTAATTTGTACATATTGGGCGACAATATTATAACCCTTTGCTGTAAAAGCTGTTGGAATCTTGATAGCCATTTCAACTTGTTCAATTCTAATAGGAATTATAGCTCGAATACTTTTAACAATATCATCAACTTGTTCTTCAGCACTTCTCATTAAATCAACTTTAACATTTGCTTCTTCAATTGCCTTTTCTATTCGTTGGATTGGATGAGGTTTTTTATTCTGTGGATTAATAGCATTTTTACTAATAATTGTTATAATTTGTTTTAATTTTTTTTGTCTTTCTTCTTCTCTTTGGGCTTTTGTCCAATGTATTTCTCCTTCTAATAGAATCCTACCAGCGATAGTCATTCCATCTGTAGTATTGAATACCACTTCCATATCTCCATCTGTTGCTCTTTTTCCTCTTCTTAAATCTTCAAATACCGAAAAACTCTCAAAAATTAATTCTAAATCAATTTTCTGATTTTTTATTATCTCTTCTACAGTAAATCGTGATTTTTCTTTCCCTGCTTTTAATCTCTCGTTGATTTCTTCCCGAATAATTTTTTTTGCTTCCCATGCTTTCTCGGGATCCATTAACATCTCAAAAATTCTGCCTGAGTTCTCAATACGTCCTATGATATATCCGCCTAAATCAATTCTTGCTCTATCAATCATGTTATACGTTCACAATTTAAATGATTGAATTATCTCGTTTTTTTTTCCTATTTCTTTTGTCTTTCCGTTAAAAGATAAATATAAAGGGGTTTTACCTTGATTTTTAATAAAATTTTTAGGAAGTCAATTTATTTAATAATTCTTCCTTTTCTCCCAAATTTAATAACTTGAAAGTTCTATCTTCTTTTAAAATATAAGCAACATCACACGTATTTTTATTTAAATTATCTCCCATCAATTCTTTTAATGTTCTTAATGGTAATAATTTCAATTCTTCATCACTTATATCCTCTTTATAATGTTCCTCAAGGTAAGTTCTTGCTTCAGTTGCTTGTGAGCCTATAGCAAAAGCTTTATAACCCCACATTGCTCCACTTGGGTCAGTTAAATATAAGGAGGTATTGCCGTCATTATCTATTCCAGCGATCAGAAATGAAACTCCAAAAGGACGTACGCCAGCATATCTCATTAATGGATAAATTCCATTTAATTTTGAGTAAATACTTGCTTATATTCGCAAATATTTAGCGTACTATCCTTAACAGAAATTCGTTCATCATAATTCAATATATTAACTTGAGCTTGAACCCGTGCACGATCAATAAGCACTCTTGCATCAGCGGTTAAACCAGCAATGGCTACTCCAATATGATCATCAATCTTAAAAATTTTTTCTGAACCTATACTTTGTTCTTGAAGCTCAGAACCTTTCTTTTCAACTGCAAACACTACAGAATTTTTGTTTCTACATACAATTGCGGTTGTCCCTCTTCGGACAGCTTCAATAGCATATTCTACTTGAAAAAGCCGCCCCTCTGGCGAGAATTGCGTTATGGCCATATCATAGCCACGACCTTGACCTTGAAAAATATTTAATCATCCTCCTTTTTATTTATTTTAAAAATATTAAAATCCTTTATTTTTTAGTTAAATCAACTAAAATTAAGATTTTAATTTTTCTTATTTATACTATTTCTTTTATAGGTTATTTTTTTTTTAATATCTTAAAAAGAATTAATAAATGAGTGAATTTATATTTTTTTTAAATATTTTAAAAAGAGAGTATAAAAATTAAAATAGAACTGGTGTATTTCAATCTTCTCTGTTTATGACTCTTTTATGACCATGCAACTTTATTTATAAATATTGACCATTCCAATAATATCATACCTTCATCTCTGGTATGAGCAACAAGATAATCTCCTTCCTTTGTAATTGACCCAATAATATTGCCTTTCCCAGCACCAATATTTTTTGCAGCTAATTGTATTTCATCATTCTTTAAAATTGCAAATCGATAATTCTGAAATATAAGAGCAGCTTCTTTTGTTTTCCAAGCATTTAGTATCCCTTTAGCTTCTTCATTCGTTAGAGGAAAATCTTCGGATTTGAAAACGATATTTCCCTCATTATTTAATAGAAAAACTTCTTCTACTCCTTCAAATTCATTTAGTGCGTTAACTAGATGATTAAATCTTTGTTCTTCCATAATTCTCCATCTTATGTATCAATCTGTTTTTATTTTTATAGAAAGATAAAAATTTTGAAATTTAAATCTTTTTAGAATAATAGATTCTCCATTTTAAAATTTGAGAAAAAAAACAAATTTAATGATGTTAAAGTACTTAAATTTTGATAGATACTAACACTTAAGTGTTTTTATATGGTGCAAAATTTAGTTTTATGCGACAAGATTTATAATGTAGCAAATAGAGGACAAAAAGAAGATATTTACCTTCGATATTTTAAATATTTAAAAGAGCACATCAAGGGTTTTCCTGATACTTCGATTAATATAAAAAAATTAAGAAAATTTGACAAAAGGTTTGAGATAATCATCTCGGGTCCCGAAGAACAATTTGTTTTTAACATCCTAAAAAAAGATATAGGATCTATTAATGAATTTAATGATATTAAAGTTGATAGGGAATACAAAGGCTCTCTTGTGGATGTAGGAAAAGTTGGATTCGGATTATTTGTTGATTGTGCTATTATGAATCCAAGTATGGATGTACTTATAAATCTACACACTCTAAGAAAACAATTATGTAAAGGAAAAGAAAGATCATTAACAGAAATTATTGACGCTTATAATTTTATCGATCATTTTCCAGTATATATTAAAATAACTGAAATAGATTCAATCAAAAATAAACTTTTAGGTGAGTTAACACCAAGAACTTTAAATTTCTTTAAAAAAATTTTAGAGGAGAATATTGAAGGTGTGTTTTTAAGTGGAGAAACTAAGGGTCAATTCAAAAAAATCCTAACTCAAAAAGGGCACTTCAGGGATATTATTACTGTCAAAAGATTCGGATTTTTAGAAAATCTAGTCTTATTAAAAGAGGGATCTGATGCCCCTGGAATAATTGCACATATAGGTAACAAACTTAAAAATTGTAAATTAAGTGCTTTACGTCCGAAAAAAATTAAAAAACTATTTGAAACAGATAAGTAAATGGTGGGCCAGGAGAGACTTGAACTCCCGATTTTCTCGGTGTAAGCGAGACGTCATACCAGTCTAGACCACTGGCCCTTGATTGAGCGCAATCGGTGGGATTCGAACCCACGAGTCCGTTGGACACCGGTTTAGCAGACCGGCGCTCTACCAGGCTAAGCGACGATTGCTGATTTAATTAAGATTTTAAATACTACATTTTCAATATAACGATTTAAAATTTTAATATTTTATTATAAAATATAGGCTTTTAAACAATAAAGAAAAATATAAAAAATTTTAGTTTTAAGTTTTCAATTTCTTTTTTGATAATTATTTGATATCGGATCTTCTCCTCCTTAATCGATAATCTCGTAATTTAGATTCACCATAGTACCATAAGGCACCGAGAGGAATGCATATCACCCAATTTACTAAGAGATATAGAAAAACTGTAAGAGGTTCATATCCAGAGTTAATTCCAACAATGCTTGCACCATAATGATCTCCCCATAAACTTATAGTAATTGCGAAGTATAATATCTGTGTCAATAGAATATGATATGTCGATTTACTAATTATTCTGATTCCCTTAAAGAATAAATTCTTATTGTTTACTTCTTTTGGAAATAACTTTAATACAATTAAGATTAAGAACGCAGAATAGGGAAAAACAAATAAGTGGTAATCACCAAACATGAAGATAAGATCGACCCTAAAGAACTGATACGCGATAAGATAGACAAAACTTAAAGGAAATAGAATCCACATGAACAGATTTTGTTTTGCAAAGATATCAGGATTCCTAGAAAACCACATTCCTAATCCAATAGCAGATAACATGAAGAAGGGTGTAGTAGAGATAAAACTATAATAAAAATAAAATTCAGGTGCAGATGTAACATTAGGAATAAGAATAAACAAGACTGCCAGATGAATTGATAATTCTACAGCATAACATAGGATTAAAGTTGTAATTCTCCACTTTAATTTTCCTGAAAATCCCTTGTATATTAAAGGCATTATCAATATCGACCAAAAAATAACGGGTAAAAACCAATTTCCTGGACCGTAGAAAGGCATGATTCCGATAAAAAGATGTGCAAAATCAAACCTATATTGATATTGATTAAGAGCATCAAGATCGAAACCGTTAATAGCTAATCCTATTAAAGTTGAAAATAGATATAATACAAAAAATGGAAAGATATAACGCCAAAATTTCTTTTTGAAATAGTTCCATGAATATAGGTTTTTTAATGAAGTTTCACCAGTTTGTTTAAACGAAAGCCCCATATTAAAACCCATAATTATCAAAAACATAGGGATTGAGATTCTTTCCCATAAAGCAACACCCAGGAAATCTTTTAAATCCCAAGGATATGTGTGATCAAATATAACTAATAAAATCATCACAGCTTTCAAAAGATCTACTTGAAAATAGTGGTGATTGTTTATTTCCACTACATCTAATTCTTGATTTAATAAATTATCTTCTTTCATATTTTTGAACCTAATTTCTATAAATTTTTTCGTTAGAAAATAAACTAATATCTACCAAATTTCTAGAGTTATAATAAATTTTACTTGAATTAACTATTATATTTTAAAAAATCCAAATAATAGGAGAAAAAGAAGAATAAATACAATTTATTCAGATATTATCTCGAAAAGCATTTTTTCGATAATTGGTTTTTTTGTATATCTTTTATCATAATACCATCCCACAAGATGGGCTTTTTGTTCCGGGGTTTTATTAGGTACTGGAGGAACTACAATTATCATAACACCATTTGATAAATATTTCAGGATTCTCTTATCAATAGTATGGAGCTTTTCATTTCCAGAAGGGTGGCTATGCCACATCCAAACTATATCCACTCCCACTTCGGCTTTAAATTTACGCATATTATAGATTTTTGATTTTTTATACCGCATCCAGCTTCTTGGTTTAACATGAACTTTGCTTTTACGTAGATCTGGATTCATTATAAACTTTGTACAGATCCCGAAATTTTCTTTTCTGTCAGCAAATAACCAACCGTGTATTATCTGCGGATATTCTTCTGCGGCTTTTTGGGTAATCTCCTTGAACAAACTTTCTGGTATTAAATAACGAAAATCCTTTGCTCCGCTCATTTCTACACCATCTAAAATATAACATAAAATTTATAGTTTTCTCTATATACAAGTTGAAAATAATAAGAAAGGCAATAAAAAATGCAAAAAAATTTATTTTATAGCATATTCTCTAAATTAATAGCCAATAATTATTTAATATTAATATTTTACATAATATCTAAAATTTGCAGATGTAGCCTAGCTGGTAAGACGCCGGCCTTGAGAATGATTAATAATCAAGTGAGCCGGTGCGCGTGAGCGCTCGGGGGTTCGAGTCCCTCCATCTGCGTCTTAAAGGTCTCAATCACTAGGGTAAGGTTAATTGAATGGGCTATTGGCGCAGGCAGGTAGCGCAACCGGCTCTTAACCGGCAGGTCGGGGGTTCAAATCCCTCATAGCCCGTTTTTTTTCAAAGATTATTAAAAACCTACTATTATTGATCAAAAAGCATTTATAAATATTGGAAAATTATCTCAAAATCTGAAAAATCAAATGGTTTTAATATGTAACCATCTGCTTTAGTTTCATCCATTTTTTTTTCTACTTCACTTCCCGGTATCGCAGTTAACAAGTATATAGGAATTTCACGGTATACTTTATGATCTTTAATCATTTTACAAATTTCATAGCCTGAAATATCTGGTAAGATGATGTCTAATAGGATAAGCTTAGGAATACCTCCTCTTAATTCCTCTAAACCCTTTGTTCCGCTTACTACTCCCTTACACTTATAACCCTTACTTTCAAAATAGCTAGTAAGTAAGCGGATTGTTGCTAAATCATCCTCAATCAAGAGAATATCATACTGAGGGTGAGGTTCTTCAGTAGCAATATTATCTAAGATGTTAATAATTTTATTTTCAAGGAGTAAACTCTGATCAAAGATATTTTTTATTGTCACGAGAACTTCTTCATTCAACTCTTCATTATAATTTTCCAGAAGTAGTTGGCTAAAGCCTTTTATAGAAGTGAGAGGTTCTTTCAATGCGTGAGAAATGTTAGAAATAGTCTTCTCATCCATTCTACGGAGACTCTCACCTATTGTATCCGATTTTTGTTCAATATAGTAATCAACACTATCCCGAATCAGAGCAGAAATTGTCGAATAATCATGTGAATCTTTAAATTCCTGCCATTGGTGCTTTGTATCTTCAGATACATATAAAGAGATTCTTTCTTTGTCTCTATCATAGATTTTTTCACCTTTTAACCACTTTTTAAATCCTTCAGTAATAGAACCACGCCATTTTGCATATTTATCCGTTTCGCTTTCATATTCCTTCATTAATTCTTTTATTTTTTTACTATTCAAATCGAGCTTAGCGATCTCTTCATCAGTCATACTTCTTTTTTCAGATTCATCGGCCATTTCCTTTTGATTCTCTTCATTTTCGTTATTCTTATTTTTATTAGAAATTTTAATCCCTCTTTTTTTATCTAATACTTATTATTTTGTAAAAATTTAGATATCTGGAGCATTCTCGTTATAAAAAATTATATTAAAATTGAGAACTGAACCTTCTAAAATTTATTCCACCATCTTTTTTAATAAAAAACTCTCAAAAAATTTCTATTATTTACAATAATGTTTAGTTTTTTATCCATTTATAAATGTTTTTTATTATAAAATTATTGTATTATCAAGATTATGCCCAAATATTTGAAATTTTACTAAATTAATTTTTAAATAAAAAAGTGATCTAAAAAATTAAGTTATAGATTTAGTTTTTCTTCAAAATATCGAAAATTATTTCGAAATCAGAAAAATTAAATGGCTTTAAAATATAACCATCGGCTTTTGTATCGTCTAAATTCTTTTCGACTTCCGATCCCGATATTGCAGTTAAGAAAAATACTGGAATATTCGCCCACTCCTTATCTGATTTTATAGTTTTACATATATCATATCCACTTAAATCAGGTAAAATAATATCCAACAATATCATTTTAGGAATTGTATTTCCTAATTCCTCTAACCCTTTTGAACCGCTAACAACACCTTTACATTTAAACCCTTTACTGTCGAAGTAACTTGTTATTAATCGAATGGTCGCGAGATCATCTTCAACCAATAGAACATCATATTTTGATTCAACTTTTATATTGTCGAGAATATTTATAATTTTTTTTTCAAGAAGAATACTCTGCTCGAAGATATTTTTTACAGTTTCTAAAACCTGATCATTCAATTTCTCCCTATAATTTTCAAGTAATAACTGTGAATACCCTTTGATTGAAGTTAATGGTTCTTTTAATGTATGGGAAATATTTGAAATTGTTTGAGGATTTAATTTTGATAATTTATGACTTGGACTATTTGATTTACTTTCAATGAATGCTGCCACTGCTTCTCTAATTAACTTAGAAATTGTTAATTCGCCATTACTTTCAATATATGCCTTCCACTTATTTTTAGTATCGTCAGATACGTATAGAGATATTCTTTCTTTATCTCTTTGATACACTTTTTCTCCTTTTTGCCACTTTTTAAATCCTTCAGTAACATTTCCGCGCCAAATAGCATATCTACCAGTTTCCTTTTCATATTTTTTCATCTCATCAGTTTTATCAATAGAATTATTATTGTTACTCATATTTAACTCATCATCATTATCTTTGTTGTCTTGCTCCTCGTTTTTCTTAAGGTCGTTAATTTTTGTACCACTAATTTCAAACTAATTTTGGCTTGAAACCATAATAAAAGAACTATTATTTAACGTTTTTTTATTTTTTTTTAGTTCGAGTCAAGATCTATTTGTGTGTAATATTTTAAAGATTAATATTAAAAAACCAAAAACGAGTTTTGTATCTATTATAACAAAAGAAATATAATCTGAATATTATACATACTTTATAATAATTAATTAATACTTTTTACTAACAAAGTTTTTTGTGTGCATTACTTAAACACCTTTTTATACAAAAGGTACGCATTTATAAAGAAAATTTTACAACGAAAAGATTTAAATATGCAAATGTCATCTATTATTATAACAAAAAAAAAATGTTTTTTACAACAAATAAACTATTGTTACAAAAATTGTGTGTAAAAAACTTCTAATAACACAAATATTAGTCATTTTTTATAAGGGTTATGATTCATGGTTGTAGAAGTATCAACGCAAACAGGTTTTTGTCCCGAATGTGGCGGTTCCACAATTGATAGTCATCAAAGAGGGGAGATTGTCTGTCAGCACTGTGGTTTGGTTATTTCCGAAAAGGCAGTTGATGTAAGTCACAGTGGTATAAGGGCTTATTCAAAGCAAGAGAAAGATAAAAAAGAAAGAACAGGTTGTCCAATTTCAATTTTGATGCCTGATATAGGCTTAAGTACAATTATTGATAGGACAAAAATTAAAAATCCTGATTTAAGAAGAGCAGCAAAATGGAATACTCATTTATCATGGGAAAAGCGAAATATGCTTATTGCTATAACTGAATTAAAAAGAATCGGGGGCAATTTAAATTTTCCGGAGAGGGTAAAGAAATCAGCTGTTCGTCTTTATAAAGAAGTATTTAAAAAAAATCTCTTAAGGGGCAGATCTATAAATGGTATGATTGCAGCATGTGCATATTATGTATGTAAACAAGAGAGAGTTCCGATAACTCTTCAAGAAATATTAGAAGAAGCATCGATAAACGATAATATCGTGAAAAAATGCTATAAGATCTTAGTTAGAGAATTGAACTTAAAATCACCTCATATTGATCCTGTATCCCTTATACCACGCTATTGTGCGGATTTAGGTTTGGACATTAATGTTGAGAAGGAAGCGATAAAAATTTTAAAGAATTTCATTGAAAACACATCCATATGTGGCAAAGATCCAAAAGGACTATGCGCGGGATCGATATATTTAGTATCAAAGCTAAAAAATCACAAAATAAGTCAAAAAGACATTTCAAGAGTAATTGGGGTCACAGAGGTAACTCTTCGCTCTAGGTACAAGGAATTTTTACAAAATATTACCTTTAATTTTAATGTAAATCTTAATTAAGCTAAATTTTTCTTTTCCATTTTTTTTTTAATGTTAAGGATTGAGGGGGCTCAATCTCTTAACTTCTTTTTATTAAAATAATGGTTTTAAAATCCTTATTAAAATTCCTCACACCCATATGGAGGAGGCATGAAATTATATATAAGAGATAAAAATATTATAATCTATAATTACCTAATATGAAGAGAAAATCTAGGTTATGAGATTCGAAGTTAATTTAGAGAAAGAAGACATTTTAATATCATTTAATTACTTGTTTGGATTGGACCCTAGATACTCATATCTTACACAAGATATGAGAAAGATATTAGAACAAGCCATTAAAAAGAGTGAGTTAAATAAATTATTATTATTAACACAACAATTATCATCTCTTCTAAGTAGTTTGATACATGATAATTTTTTGCTTGAAAACATTTTAAGTGAGGAATTTGTCAAGGTTTATTTAGAATTGATATTTAAAAAAGATTTTAATAGTAAATCAGGATATCTCATAAATTTATTTTACTCATTTTTTAAAGATCTCGAAAAACTTTATCACTATATTGGCGATTCATTTAGCATGATTAAAGATACCCCCGTTGGAGAGAGGAGTAAAGAAGAATGTTATCGTATGTTAATCCCTACTTTAGAAATTACAGAAAATAGGGAAATTCGGATTCAAAATGAATTTGAATATTTTGATTGGTTGTTTAAAGAGCTAAATGAACTTCTTAAACCTCTAGAAATCATATCTCCTATAAAAACTCAAATTAGTAATAAATATCCTTATCTACGATCGCATTCTTTACTCTATGAAAAATCAATTCTAAGAAGAAGGTTGGAAGAAAAAGCAGAAAGTCTAAAATTAGAAAAAAAACCTCCTAAAAATTTAAAGCAATTAAGTTTATTCGGAAATATCATTTCAAGTGAAGAATTAAAAAAATCTCAAAATCATGTTGAAAAAAAAATAAGTGGAAAAATTGAAGAAGGTGAGTTAGTTAGAGATATCCTAGAGCTAGTTCGAAACTATTCAGACTTTTTTCAATTAAGTAGTGAGGAGGATTTTGTCAAGATTTATAATAGAATGAAAAATGAATCTAATGTTTACCCTTTGATAAATGAGTTCTTAGTTATATTAAATTTTCTCAATATATTTAGAGATAAACCAGAAATGGAACTTTTTCAACAATTACAAAGAAGATTTTCAGATCTTTTAGATTTTATCTTGAATGAATATGATTCATGGTCAATTAATGCTCTTCAACGGTTGACGACATTCCTTCAAATCCTCATTGATTTGACTAAAAACTATGATTATTTTTTTTCTGATTATAAGCTAAGGAATTATATTGCAGATATTAAAATTGATATAAGGGATAATAGAATTTATGTAAATTCAAATTTATTTGGGAAAGATTACAAATTCCCAGTAAACCTTAAAGATTTAAAAAATCAAGTATCAGAAGAAAGATATAATTGGTTTATGTTTGTTTATTACCATTGGGACTAAGTTTTTTAACCAGATTAATTTTATGAATTTAGTTTTGATGTCCTGTTCTTCTTGCCGCAATCTGACCAACTTTTCTACCTGGGGGAGCATTTCTGCTAGTTGTTGTAGATTTGTGAGGAGATTGTTTAGCGCCTCCTCCGTAGGGATGACTTGCTGCAACCATAGCGACCCCTCTAACCACAGGCCACTTTTTCGCTTTAGATTTCACGTAATGGAATTTATTTCCGGCTTTAAGGAAAGGCTTATCAGTTCTTCCCCCACCGGCAACAACACCTATGGTAGCTAAACATTTCTCGTTTATCCATTTCGTTTTTTTGGATCGAAAAAGTAGTTCGACCTTATTGCCAGATCTGTTTCTCACAATTGCAGCAACGCCTGAAGCTCGTGCGAATTTGCCTCCGTCCTGTGGAGTGGCCTCGACGTTAAATACCAATGTCCCCAAAGGTATCTTTTTTAAAGGCATAATATTTCCAACTTCTACTGGTTGGCCATATCCAGTTTTAGATTGTACAAATT